>JAGBVI010000071.1 GCA_017630395.1 Paludibacteraceae bacterium | reverse complement strand
TATGAAGGCTACACAGATCCATCAGACCTCCAAGTTCGTGGTAAAGATGAATACGATCTCCCATGGGGCGGTAAACTCATCTTCTGCAACTGTATCGTTGGTGGTTCTATCGACGCTCGTTTCATGCCAGCTATCTTGAAAGGTATCAACGAACGTTTAGAAGAAGGTCCTCTTACAGGTTCTTACGCTCGTGACATCATCTGCTACATCTACGATGGTAAGATGCACCCAGTTGACTCAAACGAAATGGCATTTAAGATCGCAGGTCGTATGGCATTCTCAGCAGCATTTAAAAACGCTGGTCCTAAGATCATGGAACCTATCTACGACTTGACAGTTCGTATGCCAGAAGATATGATGGGCGCAGTTAACACAGACCTCCAAAGCCGTCGTGCTATCATCATGGGTATGGATGCTGACCGCAACTATCAAATCATCCGTGCTAGAGTTCCTCTCGCAGAAATGGACAGATATTCAACTTCATTAAGCTCATTGACATCAGGTCGTGGTACATTCACAATGGAATACGCAGAATACGCTCAAGTTCCAACTGACGTTCAAACAAAACTCTTGAAAGCTTACGAAGAAAGCAAGAAAGACGAAGATTGATAAAATCTCCACTAAATACAAAAACTCCCGCGAAGAAATTCACGGGAGTTTTTTTATGTCCACGAAAATCGTCCGCGAATTAACACGAAAATGCGCTAAAGTTTGTCCACGAGATTTGTCCGCGAAGTCCCTCGAATGGAAATATTTTAGACGGCGAATCTGCGAGAGGTTACGATAGATATTATTAAAAGTTTATTTTCTGAAAATTCAACGTAATAAAAACAAAAGTATGAATATGTCAGAAAATAGAAAAAAGGGAAACACAATCTTTGTGTTTATGGAAGATGTCGCGTCTAATTTAAAATTATTAGGAAAAATCAGGACATCTGAGACCTACAAGTCGTCATTGGATAGCTTCAGAAAGTTTAGAAAAGGTAAAGACTTGACCTTCAATAAATTTAATCATGAGATAATGATTGAATATGAAGCATATCTTAAAGCAAAAGGAATTTCAAAAAACACGTCCTCTTTTTATATGCGAACGTTGCGTGCTGTATACAACAGAGCCGTGAACAAAGGTCTTACTCTACAGAAATATCCGTTCAAATATGTCTATACCGGCATTGACAGAACACGAAAAAGAGCTGTCTCGGTTCAGACAATGAAGCAGATTAAAAGTTTGGATTTATCATCGGAATGGAAATTAGATTTTGCGAGAGATATGTTTCTGTTTTCTTTTTACACAAGAGGAATGTCGTTTGTTGACATGTCATATCTTCGTAAAAAAGATTTAAGCAATGGAGTATTGACCTACCGACGGCACAAGACAGGACAACTGCTACATATAAAATGGGAAGCCTGTATGCAGGAAATTGTCAATAAATATAAAAACGAGCAATCTACATTTCTATTACCTATTATTAATACTAATGAAGTAGAAGAGCAACGCAAGCAATATATTTATTATGCGCATAATATTAATAGGTGTCTAAAGAAGATTGGAGCAATGTTAGGCTTATCGTTGCCATTAACGATGTATGTTGCCCGGCACACATGGGCAAGCATTGCAAAACAAAAAAATGTTCCCATATCAGTCATAAGCGACGGATTAGGACACGACTCAGAACTAACGACTCGCATTTATCTGTCATCAATGGATAATATTGAGATAGATAAAGCCAATAAGATGATTATGAGACTGTTATAAAATTTATAAATAACCTCTCTTTTCAAGAGAGTATAATATTCTCAGCAAAGAAAAGAAAAATAGTAATACGAATTACCAAAATTACTCATTTTTTTTCAGACAATTCATACTTCCGCATTAAACTACTTACATTCAATACGATAGAACCATTATACTCTCTTGAAAAGAGAGGGAAAGAGAAATATATAAAATTGTTCATAAAATAATGAGAAAAATGAAAGAGTTTAAAACAAACGAAATCTATGTCCCTAAGGGAGGACTAGCCCTTGATCCTTCAAAGATTAAGAAAAAAAAGTCTGAGGTCGCTGAGGCTTTAGCAAAAGGCAAGCCTGTAGAGATTGGCAATGGTGGTGATGTTTCTGGCAAAAATCAAACTGAAATGCTTACTAAACATGGAAAGTTGGCTCTTGATCCTTCAAAGATCAAGAAAAAAAAGTCTGAGGTCGCTGAGGCTTTAGCAAAAGGCAAGCCTGTAGAGATTGGCAATGGTGGTGATGTTTCTGGCAAAAATCAAACTGAAATGCTTACTAAACACGGAAAGCTTGCTGCTCAATGGTGGGAATACGACAAGCAAAGATTGAATGATGAGATAGATCTAATGAAACAATCAGCGTTTAGAAATTTTGAGTTGATTGAGTTAAATGACGGATCGTTAGCATGGGAAGGGATTTTAAAACCAGGTTTGTGTGATGGTGTAGAATGGCATGTTATAGCTGTATATAACCACAACTTTCCCACACCTACGATGGGCGGTTCATTACGCGTCTATCCTATTGAGCCATCATACAATGATATAGTATCAGCTCTGGGTTATCATCCTCATCATATGTTGCGTGATATGGATGGCGATTGGTATTTGTGCACAACTCGCGCTGGAGATTTAGCTAACGATGCCAATTTGTCATCTTCTGCTGTTACAGTATTAGGACTAGCGGTAAAGTGGCTTGCAGCATTTGAACTTGTTATGGAAGGTGAGTTAGATGCAGCATTGTTTAATCAACCTGATGGGATATAATATATCATGGCACAAGAAAATTATGTAATATTCAGTCAACGTGCGTTCAATGCCATTGTTTCAGAAGTAGTCGACAAACATCCAGTTGAAACTGGTGGAATATTGATTGGTCATGTCTTGAATAATGGAGCATGGGTTGTGTTAGAATCTATTCCACCTGGATATAGTTCTATCCATAAAACAGCATATTTCGAATACAATGAAGTATTTGTAAACTATCTGTCAAACGTAATAGCCAAACAATATAAGGGAAATATACAGTTACTTGGCCTGTGGCATCGTCATCCTGGTAGCATGGATACATTCTCATCCACTGATGATGAAACAAATTTTAAATTCGCCAAAGACAACGTAATGGGTGCTATTTCTGGATTGGTAAATTGCGACCCCACAATGCGTATTACTATGTATCATGTCGACCAAAAAGGACATTACCAAAACATTGAATGGTACTTGGATGATGGAACAATTATCCCAGAGGAATTGCTTGCTTTGAATTATACGAAAGAAGAAGATTTACCTACTTTCAATTCAAGAGACAATATTGGTTTTGAAAGATCTGTTGATAATGTACAGGCTAACCAAATGTCAGAACCTTATACTATTCGTATGGCTGTCAATGATATGAAACAAATTATTAGACGATTGATAACTGATAAATAAATATTTGCTATGAAGGCTCTTAACATCAAACATATTCCAAATGTCAGAATTGCATTACCTGATTCACTAATATCTCCACATAAAAAATATGTAGGACCCTTAATGGGATATTATGTTGAAAATACACATTATTACAACATTCTGCCATGTGATACTGAGACGGTTTGTACAAATCATCAAAGATTTGGCGATGTATTTAATACAATGGGATATATTGTCAGTAAGAATCCTTTCTCCTTTTTGGGAAGCAATATTGATAAAAGGATTCATTATATCAACGCTAAAAAAGAGCAAAATCTCACGATGGCTGAAAGATTCAAACAAAGCAGAGAAAATAAATCAAATAGTTGGAATCCCGATCCATCTCTTAGTAAACCTGAATTCAAGGCAAAATTACAATCAATTTGGGATGAAGTGCCAGAAGACTATTGGAACTGTTTTTTCGAAATCCTCAGTGGATATAAATTGAATGATAATTATGTCATAGGATATTGGGAGAATAATAAACTGCACATAATTCAGCTTGATTCTCTTATTGAATGTAAGCAAGAATTATATGCACTAAAACTCGATGTGTTTTCGCGAAATACAGGGATATTGGAATCATCGATTATGCTTAAAAAGAAAGCACTGTTTATTGGATGTGGTTCTGTTGGAAGTCTTGTTGCCGTTGAGTTGGCAAAGGCTGGTGTGGGAAGTTTCATGTTAGTTGACAACGATATATTTGGATATCATAATATATGTAGACATCAATGCGGTATCTATGATGTCGGTCGTTATAAAACAGATGCATTGGCTGACAGAATATTACAGATTAACCCATATGCTGTAGTTCACAAATATAATTGTACAATTCAAGAGGTTGACAGAGATGAACTATTGTCATTCTGTGATGAAGATTGTATAGCCATAGGTGGTGCTGACAATAGAGAAGGAGATCTTTATGCAAATGATATTGCTAAAAAAACTAATATGCCATTCATTTCTATCGGATGCTGGGAAAGGGCTTTTGCTGGCGAGATTTTCTATTGCCTCCCCGATGGAATGCCTGACTATGAGGATTTTCTCGTAGCAATGGGTTATACTTCTGGACGAGTGACACAAAACCGTATGTTCTACACAACAGAAGAAGATCTCGAGAAAGTAAGTTTTGAACCTGGCATTTCGGCTGATGTTAATTTTGTCGTTATCATTGGTGTAAAAATAATATTAGATTTACTCAATAGGAATACACCAAACTACACCCAACGCTTAATACCTTATCTAACGCAATATACACTTGTTTGCAATACCAATGATACTAAGATAGGAGGTGAGCAAGCCGAGATATTCACATATCCATTACAAGTTACAACAAGCATTATTGTTCCATATAGAAAAAAGTAACGTCATATGGCAAAGATGGACAAATATGGAAATCTTATAAGGCAATCCCGCCCCCTTAGTAGCTTCACACCGACTGCGGTTCATACCTATGACAATAGATCTGGTTGGCAAAGATTCAATGATTTCATAGGTAATATCGGGCAATGGTTAAGAGACAATTGCAGTGCTCTAGCTAACAATATATCAATTGGAGGATTTTTTATTGCATGTATAGCAATTATAATAGGAGCCATCTATACATGGATTGATGATGGTTTTGTGGAATTTATTATATATGCTATTGTCGCAGCTCTTGTTATGTATTATGGAGGTTTGTTAGTAACAGGATTAATGATGATAGTATTAAACATCCCAATATACATATTGGGGATTATATTTCATAGCGCATATTCTCTAATAATAACAATACTATTAGCATTAGGTATAACAATATATTGTAATTATGATAACAATAGTTATTCATCTTCTCATAACACATACAGTCCTAAGATAGAGCAAACCGCTAAAACTCAGACAACAAGTACTCCTAAACCTACAACAACCCGCTATAGATGTACAGCCAATTCCGGCTTGAACGTACGTAAATTACCAAATGCAAACTCACAAGTTTTAGGAACAATTAGTAATAATCAAATTATTGAAGTTTATAGTATTACGAATGGTTTTGCTAAAATAAAATATAAAAGTTCTTATGGTTATGTAAGTTGCAAATACATACAAAAAATATAATAACAAACGGCGGAATCCGAAAAGCCTTAAAAGAGTAGGATAATTTAAATATATTACAATATGAAAAATAATGTAATAAATCAAATCGTAGATTCTATCGTGCAAGATGGTGCAATAGTAAATCTTTCTGGTTGGCATACTGATGCTTGGGCAATGCCACAATAACTCAGTTGTACTTAATACCAAACTTTTTAGGCTGCAACAACTGCAATTGCAATTGTTACAGCCTCATTTTAAACAATATAAATAATATTATTAGTTATGGAAACACCAGATAAATACAATATCATATATGTAATGATTTCTCCGACAACTAGATGTAATTTATCGTGTAAATATTGTTATGTTAATCAAGATATGCCAGTCAAAGAGAGTGATATGACTATTAATGACATAAAATTCATATATAGATGGATTAAGGAATATTCAGATTTAGTAGGAGTAAAAAGAATACGGTTGGAATGGTTTGGAGGGGAGCCATTAGTTATGGGTGGCAATTATATAAATGAAGCTATTGAATATCAGTCTGCGTATTTTCCTAAAACTGAATTTCAGATACATAATACAATTCAATCTAACCTGGTACTATCAACCAGAAAAGATAATATCGAATTAATTAAAAATAAATTTAACAACTACATAAGTGGTTCTTTTGATTATATGGGAAACTTTCGGGTATTTAAAAATGGAGAAGACTCAACTTCTACTGTTCTCAATAACATAGAAACACTTAAAAAAAATGGAATCTCAGTTGGTTTGGTATGTACCTTAACAAAAAACAATATCAATTATATTGAAGAAATGTATAATTTCTTCAAAAAAAATAATATCGATTTTCGAGTAAATCGTGCAGCTCATGTAGATAATGAATATATAAAACATACTGTCATTACAACTGAAGAGTATGGAAAAGCCGTATTACGATTATTTGATTTATATACCAATGATGAAAATCGTAGTATTAAGTTTGAAAATTTTGACATGATGGTAAGACTATATCTTATGGGACTATCTGACATATGTGTAACTGTTACCAAACCTTATCTACATCTTGCTTTTGAAGCAAACGGAAGACTATTCTCAAGATGTCGTTTTGTAGATCAGTTAGGTGATTATTACAATGATAGTCCATACAAGATATATTCCCATCTTAAAACCATATCAACCAAACGTACATCTCCTCAAAAATGTAGCACATGTGAGTTCTTTGACAAAACATGTATGGGTGGATGTTTTGGAGAAAGGAATATTGATTGTTATCATTCTGATTGTGGATACAGAGGGGAAACAAATAAAGATTTGTGGACATATATCGAAAAAATTGTTACAAAACAAGGGTATAAATATGGAGAATATAGAAAAGAATAATATTAACACAATTAAATTCATGCAATTCATGTTCAAGCCTACATACGCATGTAATCTTGCATGTCATTATTGTCATATTTACCATAAAAGGGATAAAAATCCTCCTATTATATCTTATGACATGGCAACACAAGCCTTTAATTGGATTCTCAAATATTGTATTGAAAAAAATATTAATCGCATTGATATTCTATGGCATGGAGGAGAACCATTGTTAGTAACGCCCGAACATATGTTAAAAATAATAAATTATTATATGCATATATTTAATGACAATGGTATAATTTGTTCTAATTCTATACAATCAAACCTAGTTTTGTTAAATGAAAAATATTTATCTATTATAAAGAAATATTTTAATAATACAATTGGATTCTCATACGACTATAAATCATCTGATCGTTGCTTTAGCAATGGAATTAATGCATCAGATATAATATGGGATAAAGCTATCTGGGCAAAAAAACATGGTGTTAATATCGGAGCTATTACGCAATTACATCAAGGTAATATAAATGACATTACAGAATTGTATAATCATTTCAAAAATTCAGGGATAAGTTTCAAATTTAGCAGAATCAGAAGTACTGACAATTATGATGCTACGATTTCTGATGAAAATTATATAAATGTCATAAAAAAACTATTTGACATCTGGATTAATGATGAGTCACAACAAATTAAAATCTCCAATTTCTATGAATATATCCAGATGCTTACTACGGCTAAATCATCATCATGTTGTTTCCAAAATGATTGTAATATTCTTTCATTTACAAATGATGGAAAAATATATTTCTGCGATAGAACTTTCAACAATGGAATAGTTGGGGATTATACAAACGATAGCGTCAATAATGTTTGCCACAACATTTATACATATATAAAATACCATTATAAAACATCTCCAATTGACTGTACTAATTGCAAATATAATTTTCTATGTAATGGTGGATGTTTATTTAATAGAATGACAGATTATCATCAACATGAATGTTTAGTTACAAAATCTATCTTATCTTATATAGAAAATTATTTGTTGAATTCAGGATATGAAACTGTTACAAATCAGCACACTACAAAAATTTAAGGAATTACAATACATTTCACAAAAACATAAACTTCTTGTACCTCCACATTTTTTTGATACTAAATCAAGTAAACATTCTCTACAAGAAATTCATGATATGTGGAATGTACTAGAAATTGCGACTATCCAACCAAAACACAATTCATTATATATTCATATCCCATATTGCATGAAAAGATGTTCTTTCTGCATGTATGATTCCAAAATTCGTAGAAATGATAATATTACACCTTATATCGATAGAATCATAAAAGAATTCAACTTTTGGTCAGATAATATCAATACACCTATAGACAGTTTCTATATTGGTGGCGGAACTCCATCAATAATGTCAGTACTAAATATAAAACATCTATTCAATTCTTTAAGCGAAAAACTATCCTTTTGTAATAATTCATCTAGAACTTTTGAATTATCACCTGATACAATAAATATGGAAAAGTTATATGAATTGGGGGAAACATTCATAAATCGTATTAGTTTAGGCATACAATCTATGGATGAAAATGTCTTGAGGAATGCCAATAGACCTATAACATCGCCTCAAAAAATAAGGCAAATTATTAATATAGCAAAAGAGATATCATTCTACGATATAAATATTGATTTGATGGTTGGTTTGAATGGTCAAACAACAACAAATGTAGAGTCATCAGTAAAACAAATTATAGAATTAGCACCCCTAAGTGTAACAATATATTCCTATCGTGATGTTCACAATATATCTGAATGGAAACATGAAAATAGGATTCTTGAAATTAACAAACAGTTGTTATCAGCATACGATATATTTAAAAAATATGGTTGGGAACATGCTTCTGGCAATCTTGATACGGAATATAATATATTTTACTCTCCAGAAAAAAGAAAAAAATTAATTAGACATAAAACATCAATAGATACATTAAGTAATTTAAACCTATTTGGATTAGGGAATCACGCCATTGGATTTAATCCATCATTAGCATACAAATGTGATTCTTTTTCTGACGACTTTGACAAAAACGAAAAAAGATACATTGTTTATAAGCATACACCTATACAACAAATGGAACTAGCAATTTGCAATATGCTATATTGTAACAATATGCAGATTGATAGAAATCTATTTTATGATAGTTTTGGCTGTAATTTCGAAGATGTGTTTGAAAAAGAACTCGAGGAACTTCAATCTATAAATCGTATTATTGAAACGCCTTACGGATATAAATTTATAAATAATTCTAAATATGAAGCAGCTGCAATCCAAATGTTTTTTTGGGATAAAAAATTTCTACAACAATATAAATAAAAACTCTTTTAACGACATAGAATGTTTAATTCTAAGTATGCCATTTGTTGTTGTAAATCAACCTACAATGGGTGTCTCTATATTAAAAAATACTTTAAACAAAGGTGGAATTAAAACAGATGTACATTATCCTTGTATCCCTTTTTCCGTTGCTTTACCTACTGAATTATATAATTGGTTTGGTTGCAATGTGTATGATAGGATCGGGGATTTTTTTTTCTCAGAAATAATATTTGGCAAAAATGAATATCGAGAAAAGAAAATGATTAATACACTTTGTGAATTATATAAAAACAATAGGTTCCCTCATTGTAAAGATATTGATAATGTTGAAAAATTCATAGAATATATACCTATGTTACGAAATATAACACAAAGCATTATCAAAGAAATAGTATCTCTTGTAAAACAACATTCCAATATAAAAATTGTCTGCTGTTCTGCAACTTTTGTTCAATTATTTCCATCTTTAGCTGTGCTAAAAGAAATAAAAAATACAATACCTAATGTAACTACTATTATTGGAGGATGTGAATGTGAGGGGGAAGCGGCTGGTGAAATTGTTAAGAATTTTGATTTTGTAGATTATGCCTGTTCAGGAGAGGGAGATACCACCCTCGTAGATTTATGCAAAACAATACTTTATAAAAATTCATTATCAAAAAATCTTCCACACGGAGTATATGATAAAGATAAAGCCATATCTTCATCAATAGAATCTGCAATTGTTATGGATAACGATATTATTAGACCTGATCACAGCAGATACTATGAAGAACTTATGTATTTTCCCCAATATCATAAAGATCGTTTAAATTACACCTTCGAACTATCACGTGGATGTTGGAAAGGAAAAAAATCTCACTGTACATTCTGTGGATTTAATGGAAAACGTATGGATTATCGAAAACGTCAAACTAATGATGTAATAGAAGAAATCAACAATGCCTATAATAATGGTCATAGAATATTCTATGCTACAGATGCCGTCATCGACCTAAATCATATGAAGCCAATTTTTGATTTTTTCAGAAAAGAATGTCCTGATGCCATTTTTATGTGCGATACTGTATCTTCATTATCCTATAAACAAATGGAATATCTTTCTGATTCTGGAATATTAATCATAACAGCAGGCATTGAAAGTCTTCATCCTACTCATTTGAAACTTCTTCGAAAAAACACCAATGCTATTGATAATATAGCATATCTAAAATATGCCAAAATAAATAAAATGCATATTTTGTGGAATATGTTGACAATTATTCCTGGCGATTCAGCAAAAGAATATGATGAACTAACTGAATTAATTAAAAATCTGGAACATCTAACTCCTCCTAATTATTCAATTATCAGATATGACAGACATAGTTTGTATTGGGAAACACCTTCCCATTATGGATTAAAATTGGCACCTATGAAAAATTGCGAATATCTTTTCCCTAAAAATACAGAAATAAATCTCAATGCAATCTCAATGTACTTTGATAATATTGCTCCTAATTCATTGATAAAACATGATGACAAATCTCTTATGAACTTGTATTCACAAATCAGGGAATGGCAAATATTGTATAGAAAATCGCCAATACTAATCTTAAATGATGATATTATAGTAGATACACGTTCTATCTCTATATGTTCTTCGTATCATGTTACTAACGATGACAAATTTATATTAAATTATCTATTTTCACCAAAATCAATCACTGAAACAATAAATTTTGTTTATGAAAATAGATTGCAAGAAGCATTTAATAATTTAATCAAGATGAAATATTTAATCAAATGGGACAATGCTTACTTGTCTTTAGTTACATTGCCCATTTCAAAAAACAGAGAGGAATATATTATCAAACGTTGGAATAATATAAAAGTTGATAATCTTTAATTAGATAATATGATCCAATATACTGAAATTATACATATAATTAGACAAATAATTTTAACGGTATAATAGACAAAAATAGTTGGTAAAATCATTATAAGTTAATGTATACCAATTGAATATAGTAACTTTGATGAAAACGTTTTCATCAAAGTTATTTTTTTATGTCAAAAAAGAGGAAAGAAAGATACCCACAATGTGTTTTTTTGGAAGTTATAAGATGGGGCAAACAAGCAGGCAGACAGCGTTTCAAATGCAAGAACTGCAATAGTTCTTTTACACTTCGTCGCAAGGATATATCAAAGTCAAATAGGTTTGTATGGTTCAAATGGTGGATAACGGGCAAACAAACACTGAAGCAGATATCCGAACTTAGCGGGTATAGCACACGACAACTGTCCAGATGGTTTGATGAATATCTTGACGACTATCCAACATGGAAAATAAAATGTGGTAATAAAGTGAATCTGCTCATAGACGGCACTTGGTTTTCCAACAAAATATGTCTTGTGGTTTATAGAGAC
>JAGBVI010000070.1 GCA_017630395.1 Paludibacteraceae bacterium | reverse complement strand
GCCAATATAATAATGGGACAATCTCCAGAAGGAGAAACTTATAATACTGATGGTAATGGAATGATATTTTATCAAGGTCGAACCGATTTTGGAAGAAGATATCCAACTGCACGAGTTTATACAACAAATCCTACAAGATATGCAAAAATAGGAGATGTCCTATTAAGCGTCAGAGCTCCCGTTGGAGACATAAATATCGCTTCACATGATTGTTGTATTGGAAGAGGTTTAGCATCTTTAAGAAGCAAAGAAGATTGTCAAAGTTATCTTTATTATCAACTGTATAACCTATCCAACGTTTTCAATGTCTCTGATGATGAAGGAACTATCTTTGGCAGTATAACAAAAGATGATTTACATAATATAAATATAGTTATTCCATCTAAGTCAAAAATGAAGGAATTTGAAAATCACGTATCTATAATTGACAATGAGATTAAATTAAAAGATAAAGAAATCAATATATTAACGGAATTACAATCTTTGCTATTAGCAAAGATGGGACAATAAAGTAGGAATAATATGGAATGGCAAGATTATGAGAAAATTGTGTTGGAAGAATGTCGTCGAGTGTTTCGAAATGCAGATATTAGCCATAATGTACATATCAAAGGTCTTTACTCAAAAAGAATGAGACAAATAGATGTTTTAGTACAAACAGATAAAGGGACGGTTTACGTTGTTGATGCCAAGAAGTATGGAATAAAGGTTGATGTTAAAACGGTGGAGTCTTTTATTGGGATGGTTAAAGACGTTGGTGGAAACTATGGAATAATAGTTTCAGAAAAAGGTTTTACTAAAGCTGCTATAAATCGTGCTCATTATGGAGAAGACAACATTGAAATAGACATTCTTAATCTGCATGAATTAAGTATGTTTCAGTCCGAATGGGCAATTCCATATGCAGGAAACAATGGGGTTATAGCATTAGCTCCATTTTGCTGGGTTATAGATGGTGCTAGAAGAAATAATATGGTTGCTGTTATGTATAGAAGAGGCTTTTCATTTGAAGAGGCTGCTAAAAATAAAGAATGGGCGTATATTAATTTTTGGGATAAGAGTGATGAAATATGTACATTAGATGAATTGATTTCATGGCAAAACAGCAATTTGTTATGTGACAATAATAATGGAACTATTGAAGAGATTTGTTCCGACTTAATAAGAATAAGGATTTTCAATTCCCCCAATTATCCTACCCCAGAAATTACTCTGTTTAGAGAATTTGATGATTTTTTCCTTTTTGTAGTTTTGTTTAGTCCAAATAATATGATAAGCAAAAATATTGAAAAGATGAAGTACTTCTTAATAAATTCAACACCCATACATGTAGAGCAAAATAAATAGTTGATTATTTGTTGTTACAATGAAAATAATACTATTATAACAATCTAAAACAAAAATATATGTCTAGCTTCAACGAACACGCTTTAGAAATGGCCATCATGGAACTGTTTGAGCAACAGGGCTACAGCTACGTGAATGGCGAGACGATACACAAGGAACAGAGAACCAAGTACTGGCAATATATGCTTAAAGAACGAAACAATTGACAAAATGGATAAATTAGGCAAGATGATAAGAATTACCGATTTAAGGTCGGTATGGCCTCATGAGGCAAATGACTTCACAAAGTGGTTAGCGCAGGAAGAGAATCTCACGTTGCTGGGTGATGCTATAGATATTGAATTGGAACTGGAGGAAAGAGAATCTTCTGTAGGAAGTTTCAATGTGGATGTCTTCGCAAAAGAAGTGGGGACTAATCGTCGTGTGATTATCGAGAACCAATTGGAAGATACCAATCACGACCATCTTGGCAAACTGATTACATACGCCTCAGGTAAAGGTGCTGAGGTGATTGTCTGGGTGGTGAAGCGAGCACGTGACGAACATCGTCAGGCAATAGAATGGCTGAACCAACATACAGACAGCAATATCGGTTTCTTCTTATTGGAGATAGAGTTGTGGCAGATTGGAGACTCAGAAAAAGCACCACGCTTCAACATCGTAGAAAAGCCCAATGAATGGACTAAGACAATGAAGTCTATTGAAGGTTTATCCAATACTGATTTGCTGAAACTTGAATTTTGGACAGGCTTTAATGATGCAATGAGTAATAATGATACATTTAAACATCATTTCCGTTCACGTAAAGCTTCTCCCCAACATTGGTATGATTTGAGTATTGGCAGTTCTGCGTATCATATAGGTCTTACCATTAACACTCAAAAGCAAAACATCGGCACAGAAATATACATCAATGATGACAAAGAATTGTTTGAGCGTTTCAAAATACATAAAGATGAAATCTCTACGATGTTGAATAGCGAAGTGGAATGGCGAGAGGCAAAGAAGGCATGTCGCATATTCATCTCAACTAATATCAATCCCAAGAAACGTGATTGTTGGCCCAAAGCCTACAACTGGTTCTTGGAGAAAGCTATCACTTATAAAGAAATCGCATCTAAATTTGACAAATAAATCATAGACCCATGCCTCACTTCAACGAACATACTCTCGAAATGGAAATATTTGAGGGGAAAGGTTGTGGAGCATATTTCGTTTCCCTATTAGACGAGAATTATTAAAAAGAAATTGTTATGTCAGAAGAGAACAAAATATTATTTTGCCCTAAGTGCCAATCCCAAAACGTGGAGAAAACTGGAGACGTTTATCACTGCATTAGCTGCGGTTGTGAATGGCGGTTCAAAGACGAGGAACTTCCACAAACGCAGAGTCTTACCATTAGAAATAGTACGGCAGAATTCCTGATTTTTCAAGCACAAAGTCAGGCTAACGGGGTGGAAGTGTTCTATCAAAACGAAACTCTATGGTTGACGCAAAAGGCTATGGGTACCTTGTTTGATGTGGGAATACCTGCTATTAGCAAACATCTGAAGAATATCTTTGAGGATGGTGAGTTGATTGAGGATTCAGTTATTTCCAAAATGGAAACAACTGCCGCAGACGGTAAGAATTATATGACGAAATACTATAATCTTGATGCCGTTATCTCTGTCGGCTATAGAGTCAATACTACACGTGCAACCCAATTCCGTCAATGGGCAACAGCTGTACTTCGTCAGTTTGCTATTCGAGGCTATGTGCTTGATAAAAAGCGTATGGAAAATGGAGCATTCCTGACCATAGACTACTTTGAACATCTGTTGGCAGAAATACGTGAAATCCGTTTGAGTGAGCGCAAGATGTATCAAAAGGTGACAGATATTTATGCTACAGCCATCGACTATAATAAAGATGCACCGACAACACACCTTTTCTTTGCAAAAGTACAGAACAAACTACACTATGCCATCCATGGAAATACGGCAGCAGAACTGATTAAGAAACGTGCTAATGCAGAAAAAGAACACATGGGTTTGACTTCTTGGGAGAATGCTCCCAAAGGAAAGATTGTCAAGACAGATGTTTCCATTGCTAAAAACTACCTGAATGGCAAAGAGCTGGATAGCTTAGGAAGAATTGTCAATGCTTTTCTTGATTTGGCAGAAAACCGTGCAAAACGCCATATCCCAATGACAATGGAAGATTGGGCGAAGTACATTGACAAATTTCTGATGATAGACGAATTGCCATTACTAAATGATAATGGGAGCGTTTCGGCAGAAGAAGCCAAAAAGTTTGCAGAATCAGAATTTGAAAAATATCGTATTATACAAGACCGTTTGTTTAGGTCAGATTTTGACGATGAGATAGAAGAATTATTGTCTAACAAAAAAGATTAACGCCTATGACACACTTCAACGAACATACTCTTGAAATGGCAATAATGGATTTGTTCCAACAAGAGGGCTACATATATACAAACGGCGAGGAGATTCATAAGGAACTATGTGATGTACTGCTTCGCGACGATATGAAGGCTTACCTAAGAAGTCGTTACGCTGAACAAGAAATAAGTTCGTTGGAAGTGGAAAGCGTAATATCACGACTGACGGCAGATATTGGTGGTTCGTTATACGAAAACAATGTGCACACCTATCGTCTGATTACCGAGGGTTTCTCCATCAAACGCGAAGATGCCTCAAAGACAGACCTATTTATAGAACCTATAGATTTTCATTCTGAAGATAACAATATCATCCGCATCGTAAACCAGTTAGAGATAAAAGGAACGGAGAAACGTATCCCCGACGGTATCGTGTATATCAATGGTTTGCCGATGGTGGTGTTGGAATTCAAGAGTGCTGTAAAGGAAGAAACTACTATCAAAGACGCTTTCACGCAGCTGACCGTGCGCTATCGTAGAGATATTCCCGAACTGTTCAAATATAACGCTTTTGTTGTCATCAGCGATGGCGTAAACAGCAAGTATGGCTCGTTATTTACCCCTTACGAGTTCTTCTATGCGTGGCGTAAGGTGGAGGCGACAGACAAGGCGACAGATGGAGTAAGTTCATTACTTACGATGGTACAGGGGTTATTCCGCAAAGATAGGCTACTCAGCGTAATCAAAGACTTTGTATTTCTGCCCGACTCGTCAAAGCGTGAGCAGAAGATAGTTTGCCGCTATCCGCAATTCTTTGCGACACACAAGTTGTTCAACAACATACTCCAACACTCAAAGTTAAATGCAGATGGCGATGGTAAAGGAGGCACATACTTTGGTGCCACAGGCTGCGGCAAGAGCTTCACGATGCTCTTCCTAACAAGAATGTTGATGCGGAGCCGTGAGTTTGCGAGTCCGACAATCATACTTATTACAGACCGTACCGACCTCGACACCCAACTTTCGGAACAATTCGGAACAGCTAAAAAGTTTATTGGTGACGACTGCGTGGTGGAGGTAGAAAGCCGTGCGAAATTACGAGAGTATTTGGCTGGGCGAACAAGCGGTGGCGTATTTCTCACGACGATACATAAGTTCACCGAAGACACACAGCTACTGTCAAAACGAGCGAATATCATCTGCATTTCAGATGAGGCGCACCGCTCACAAACAAATCTAACTTTACAAGTGCGCCAAACAGAGAGCGGCGTAAAGCGCAGTTATGGCTTTGCGAAATATCTGCACGACTCGTTGCCCAATGCAACTTATGTAGGTTTTACGGGCACGCCTATTGATGCAACTATTGATGTATTTGGAGATGTGGTAGATGCCTATACTATGACAGAATCGGTGGCAGATGATATCACTCGTCGCATAGTATATGAAGGACGTGCCGCAAAGGTTCTAGTTGATAACACCCAATTGCAAGAGATAGAGAAATATTATCAACAATGCGCCGAAGAGGGCACGAATGAGTATCAGATTGAGGAGAGTAAAAAGGCTGTTACTCAGATGGAACGCATTCTTGGCGATCCCGACAGATTACAGGCTGTTGCAGAAGACTTTATTTCCCACTATGAAGCACGAATCGCCGAAGGTAGCACCGTTGAAGGTAAGGCAATGTTTGTATGCTCTAATCGTACTATTGCGTACAACCTATACAAAAAAATTATTACGTTGCGCCCAGAGTGGGCAACATTGCCAACATGCAACACGATGTCGCTACCTCAATATAGTATGGTGGCAGAACCAATGGTTACCTATGGCAATGCACCACTGCCTATTGAGCGTATAAAGTTAGTGATGACTCGCAACAAAGATGATGGACAAGAACTATACGACCTTCTTGGCACGGATGAGGATAGAAAGAGACTAGATATTCAGTTTAAAAACCCTAAATCAAACTTCAAGATTGCCATCGTTGTTGATATGTGGATTACAGGTTTTGATGTTCCTTGCCTCGACACAATGTATATCGACAAGCCTTTGCAGCAACATACGCTTGTACAAACAATATCACGCGTAAATCGAGTATATCCTGGTAAGGACAAGGGCTTAGTGGTGGATTATATTGGCATAAAGAATAATATGAATACCGCCTTAAAGCGATATGCAACTGGTGAGACGGACACAGATTATGTTGAAACGATTGAGCAATCTATTGCAATGGTAAAAGATGAGCTCGATATACTTCGTCGTATGTTCGCAAAGTTCGACCATAAGAAATTCTCCACAGGAACTCCATTAGAACAGTTGGACTGCTTAAACAAAGGTGCTGAGTTTGCACAAACAACCAAAGAAACAGAAAACCTCTTCATGGGGCATACGAAGAAGTTGAAATCGGCATTTAATATGTGCTGTAATAGCGAACAAATATCTGCAGACGAGCGAGAAGACATTTATTTCTTCTGTGGAGTACGCTCAATCATATATAAACTTACTAAGGGAGAAACGCCAGATGCCGCACAAATGAATAAGCGTGTGGGTAAGATGATAGAAGAGGCCATTCTGTCAGAGAGCGTTGAGGAGATTATTCAAATTGGCAATGATAAAAAGAATCTTGATCTACTCAGCGAAGAGTATATGGAGCGATTGGCAAAACTACAAATGCCAAATACCAAAGTCAAACTCATGGAACGTCTTCTAAAGACGGTGATAACAGAATTTAAAAAGGTGAACAAGCTGAAAGGGACCGATTTCACAAAGCGATTGAACGCTCTCGTTGACAAATATAATGACCGAAGCGACAGTGCAATTTTTGCAGACGAAGTTCTTACAGAAGTGGCAAATCAAATGGCTGAGTTACTGAAAGAAATTAACAAAGAGAAGAAATCGTTCAAAGATTTAGGAATAACTTACGAAGAAAAAGCCTTCTACGACATCCTAAACGCTGTAGCTAAGCAATTCGGGTTTGACTATCCTGAAGAGAAGGCAAAAACGTTGTCCAGAGAAATAAAAAAAATTGTAGACGACAAATCTAAGTACACCGATTGGGCGAAACGAAATGATATTAAGGCAGAACTAAAAATGGACTTAATTCTGGTCTTGGCTGAATATGGGTATCCTCCTGTTACAAACGACGAAGTGTTTAAGGAAATTTTTGAACAGGCAGAGAATTTCAAGAGATATAATGATTAATATTTGGTGACACGAAATCAATTACAATAAACTATAGTTTTATTCTGTTCGCATTAAGTTTTTTCCCCTCCGGGCGAATTTAATAACACACAAACACCAAGGACGTTGCCCTACCCTAACACTCTACACCCATCACATGAGGAGGAAGAGATTTAGCCAATAACAATTTCACCATAAAAATAAAAATGGCAGCCCGAAAAACGAACTGCCACTTTCTTGATAGTATGGGATAAAATTTATAACAAGCCCATTTTACCGACGAACACCAATAATGTGTATCCCAAAATCATACTGATAACTCCTACAATTATACCCACAAGAGCCATATCCTTTTGCTGGATGAAGCCTTTTGCGTATGCCAAGGCATTAGGAGGTGTACTGATTGGCAATGCCATTGCAAACGATGCAGAAAGCGCCAACCCTATAATCAAAGTTTTCACGCCTCCATAAGGAAGTAACTCTTGTTGCATACCGGAACCAACTGCAGCTAAAATCGGGATCAACAAAGCCGCTGTTGCAGAGTTAGACATAAAAGTGGACATCACTATACACAATAGACCGGAACCTAAAATCACCACCATTGGCGACCATGTATTAAATGGAATTGCATTAACCAAATGTTGAGCCAAACCGGTCTTATCCAATCCGATACCTAAAGCAAAACCTCCTGCAACCAACCAAAGTACATCCCAATCAATCAAACGCAAATCCTCCTTGGTGAAGATTCCGCAAACGCTAAACACCGCAAACGGAATCAAAGCCACTACGTTAGAATTAACACCTGTCAACTTGTCTGTAACCCACAATAAAATTGTTAATGCAAATGTAATATATACAATATAGGCTTTAGGACTCTTTTCAAACTCACCTTCAATCTCTATTTTAATATTTTTTTGAGAGAATGGGAACAATTTAATCAAAACAAACCACATGATTAACAATATTACCAAAGCCAAAGGAATCATAATCATAGCCCAATCTCCAAAACCGATATTGATACCCAATAGGTTTTCTAAGTTACCCTTAGCAATAGCATTTGGAGGAGTACCGATTGGAGTACCAATACCACCAATATTAGCAGCTACAGGAATAGCTAAAGCCAAGGCAATTTTACCTTTACCATTAGCAGGAAGAGAAGATAATACGGGAGTCAAGATGGCCAACATCATTGCTGCTGTCGCAGTATTACTCATAAACATAGAGAACACACCGGTAACAAGAAGGAAACCTAACAACACAAACTCAGAACGAGTTCCGAAAGGAGCTAACATCACCTTAGCCAAAGCTGCATCCAACTTGTATTTTGTAGCTGTAATAGCCAACACAAAACCTCCCATAAACAACATGATGGTTGGGTCGGCAAACGAAGCCATCAAAGCTTTATTACCGATTGGAGTACCAAATGTAGAATCATCCACACGCATAAAATTAAACATACTGTCAGAGGTAGTCAACAACATAAGCACCAACACCAAAACAGATGTAGTCCAAATTGGAATTGCTTCTGAAATCCACATACATGCTGCAAAAATAAAGAGGGCAATCACGCGTTGCTCAATAATAGTCAACCCCGGAATACCAAAACTATCCAATGGGATAAACCATGCTATCAATGTTAATACAACAGAAATAGCCAAACCGATTATTTTTTTTGAATCCATAATATAAAACTATGATACTATAAATAAATAGAAGATAAAACAAAAACAGCAGCACCTGCCAAATATCCCAGCATAGCTAATAGTGAGATGTTTTTAAGGTACCAACCAAAAGAGATTTTTTCTAATCCCATCACTACAACACCGGCTGCAGAACCTATAATCAACATACTTCCCCCAACACCGGCACAATAAGCCAAGAATAACCAAAAATCTCCATCTACAGCATAATTTCCTACTTCGGCCAATTCATACATTCCCATAGCACCGGCCACAAGAGGAACATTATCTACAATAGAAGATAAAAATCCGATAATAAGATTAACGATGTAAACGTTTTTATCAAAAACTACATCCAACCATTGCGCCATCTGAGCCAATAATCCGGCAGATTGCAATGCAGAGACAGCCATCAAGATTCCTAAAAAGAAAAGAATGGTAGTCATATCAATACGACTCAATACCACTGAGATAGTCGCTTTATAATCCTGCGGCATGTTCCTTTTCTTCAAATACATTATTTCTGTATAGATCCACATCAAACTTAATCCCAACAGAACTCCTATAAATGGAGGCAAATGAGTGATAGTTTTGAAGATAGGAACAAACAATAAACAAGAGATACCCATCGCAAAGATGATCAATCTTTCATTTTTCGTAATATAATCTTGAGTTCCCTTTTCTACAGAAGTTTCACTACTATTTTGCGAAACCAACTCTCCAGAGAGTTTTTTTGAGGCAAATAACAGAGGAACTATGAGAGATATTAACGAAGGAACAATCAATGCTGGAATAACACCTGAGGTAGAGATATTTCCTTTCACCCAAAGCATAATTGTTGTCACATCTCCAATCGGAGAAAAGGCTCCACCACTATTAGCCGCAATAATGATAATACCTGCATAAATCCAACGATCTTTAGGGTCTGAAACCATCTTCCTCAGCATCATTGTCATCACAATAGCAGTTGTCAAATTATCCAATACAGCCGACATGAAAAAAGTTATAAGACCGATAATCCAAAGCAATTTTCGTTTGTTCTTGACAGTGATTCTGTCTGTTATGATTGAAAAACCGCCATGTACATCGATTAATTCAACAATCGTCATAGCTCCCATAAGGAAAAACAAAATCTCTGCAATATCACCAACATGTTCAATAATTTGAACACTTGTAACATAATCAAACACAGCCAAATTAGAATAACCTTCTTCTCCAAATTCATTGTCTAAAAAGTTCTTAAATTCAGGAGTGTTTGCTACAATATCCGGAGCTATAAATATGTATATTGTCCAAAGAAAACAACATAACACTAATGCAGAAGCTGCCTTATTGACATTGATTTGATGTTCCATTGCGATGGCAGCATACCCCAACAGAAACAATACAACCATTAAAACTAACATAGATATTATTTTTTATAGTGATTAATTAAATTCAATATCTCTACATTCTCATTAGATTCATGTTCTATTGTTTTGGTAATTGGAACATATTGGTAGGGAACATATTTTGAAAGTTGACTATAATACAAGGTTCCATTTTTTGTCCCATAAATGGTTAATAAAACCCCTCCTCCTTGAGGACTTACTTTTAAATCTGAAATCTTCGAGAATTTCTTATCATTATAAAAACTCTTTAGTTTTTCAAATTCTGAAATATCAAAATACAACTCCTCTTTTTCTAATTGTAAATTGGACACAGAATCTACAAAACGATCTCCCCTCACAAACATCTTTACAATACCATAAACAAGAAGAACCAACCCTACAGAAAAAACAAATATCTGCAAACCATCTACAGCAATAACTCCCATAGAGGATACTCCGGTAATTAAAAGTCCGACAAGAAATAGTACGATTCCGAATAACGGCGTCTTTTTTCCTTTAACAATACGACCTTCTGAAATAGTAAGGATATCTTTATCTAATAATTCAAAATTTTCCATAAATATAATTATTTGAAATTTAATAAGTTATTTTAGTTACTTCTATAATTAACCGAATTTATTTTATTATTAATAAATAGAAGTTATATAAAGCTATTATCATCTATCTGATTGAATAGATTAAATTTCATAGAATAACATTTCGCTAACAAAAGTTGGAACTGAAAGAGTCTAAGTCCTTTTCATATGAGCAAACAATAAGAACATAGAACCTATTTCACATAAATGCAAAATGAAATCTAAGATAATAGCTAAAAAAAGATTGAAACTATTTCCTGCAAATTAGATGAATAATTACTAAAACGAGAACAAGATAAGCGTATAGAAACACTATAACGAATTCTCTAAATCATCACACCGATCACGGAAATAATCAAAATAAGAATAACCCTGAAATTCAAATAATTATCTTGCGCAAACAATATATATAATACCCTCTTTCTGCAATAAAAGAGCAAAATAATTTTCTACTATATACAACCGATTTTAGTAGAGTTTTACAATGTTCTATATAAAAAGAGTGAGATAACCAATACTTAAAAGAGGTGAAATTTCTGTAGGAAAAGTAATTCTCTACAGAAATAACAACAAATTGAGAGGCCAATGAAAAACTCTTAAACTGAAAGAAATCCGAGAAATCTTCATTTGTATCTCGCTCAATTGTTGCAACATTTTCACTACTCTCTACTACATAATCCTCTGATATAGAATCAACTAGATTCACATCTTGAAAGAAAGAACCTAATCCTATAAACAAAAGTATGTATAGTAAAACTTTTCTCACAACTAACAATCCTTAGTTCTAAAATATCAAAGCAAAAATAATAAATTCTATTTAATCTCCAATCGTAGAATTAAATTTTGACGAGGTTAAGCTATAAAATCCCTCAAAAAGTATTAGATATTTATCTCTGATTAAAAATTGCATTCACCACTTTGGATGTTGCCCCTTTATTGGCTTGAGAATAGTCATTAGAAACCTTACAAGCAGATGAATAAAGAGACGAATTTTCCTCTAAAAACTCACTCATAATTTGAGAAAAACTTTCGTAACTATCGACAACAAAAGCTCCACCTTCTTGATGTAAATCCACAGCCTCTTGAAATTTTCTAAAATTAGGACCAAAAACAACAGGAATACCATAAACGGCAGCTTCCAAAATATTGTGGATTCCCACTCCGAAACCTCCCCCAACATAGGCAATTTCGCCATACCTATAAATTGAAGAAAGCAATCCGAAACAATCTATTATCAAACAATCCACCTCTTTTACATTCTCAATAGTAGCTTGTGAATATCGGACATACGGACGCTTTAATTGAGAAATAATCGATTGCAAATGTCCTTCATCTATTTCATGAGGAGCAATAATCAGTTTAAGAGATAAATTTTGATTAAAAAAAGGAAGTAGAATATTCTCGTCATTAGGCCAAGAACTACCTGCAATTAAAACTTTAGCATCGGACTTAAAAGCCTGAACAATAGGTAAATCTTTAGATTTTGCTGCAATATCAGCTACCCGATCAAAACGAGTATCCCCTACCTTAGTAACATTATCAACCCCAATAGAATGAAGCAACCGCACCGACTCATCATTTTGGACAAACAAATGGGAGAAAGATTTTAAAAGTCGGCGATAAAAACCACCATAACTTCGGAAGAAAAGTTGAGACTCTCTAAATATTGCAGAAACGATATAAGTTTTGATTTGACGCTTCTTCAATTCCAAAAGATAATTCATCCAAAACTCATACTTGATAAAAATTGCACAATCAGGTTGCACAATATCCAAAAAACGTTTCACATTCCACGACATATCCATCGGGAGGTAACAGATAATATCAGCCCCCTGATAATCTTTCCTCACCTCATAGCCGGAAGGAGAAAAAAAAGTAAGAAGAATTTTAAACTCAGGATGAGAATTTTTAAGCGATTCCATAATCGGTCTTCCTTGTTCAAACTCCCCTAAGGATGCGGCGTGAAACCAAACATAGCGTTCACCAGGTAAACGTTTTTGCTCTAAAAGAGCAAAAACATTCTCTCTACCTGATAAAAACAGTGTTGCTTTATTATTGTTGAATTTTGATGCCAACCAAATAAATGATTGGTAAATCAACATTGCAATATTATATAATAGTGTCATTTTATTATTTCAAGTGCACGACGAACACGAGATAACGTCTCTTCTTTTCCTAAAATATCAATAATATTGAAAATGTGAGGTCCCTTTGCAGCTCCTACCAACGTGATACGGAACGAATTCATCATTGTTCCCAAGTGATATTCCTTAGAAGCCACCCAATCCAAAACAAGTTTCTCATTCTCCTCTACTTTAGAGAAATCGTCCAAACCATTCAATACGTCACAAAGTTCCGTCAAATATTGAGGACTTTCCGGTTTCCATCTTTTTTTCAAAGATTTTTCATCATATTCTGTTGGAGCTTCGAAGAAGAAGTTAGCTTGTTCCCATAAATCAGCTGGGAAATTAATACGTTCCTTAATCAAAGAAACAATATAAGTAAGACGTTTTATTTCACAATCATACCCCTTCTCTTTCAAAATAGGGAGGAATAAAGAAGCCACTTCTTCATCCGATTTGTTTATCAAGTATTCATGATTAAACCAAATACCCTTTTCATAATTAAAACGAGCTCCGGATTTGCTTACCCTATCGATAGAAAATAGCTCTATCAACTCTTGCATAGAGAACATCTCTTGGTCTGTACCCGGATTCCACCCCAACAAAGCAAGGAAGTTAACCACTGCTTCCGGTTGATAACCAGACTCCCGATATCCGGAAGAGATTGCACCTGTAGCAGGATCATTCCATTGCAAAGGGAAAACAGGAAAACCTAAACGGTCGCCATCTCTTTTACTCAATTTTCCATTGCCTTCCGGCTTTAACAACAAAGGCAAGTGTGCAAATTGAGGCATTGTATCTTCCCAACCAAAATAACGATACAAAAGTACATGCAAAGGAGCAGAAGGCAACCACTCCTCACCGCGAATTACATGGGTAATTCCCATCAAATGGTCGTCAACAATATTAGCCAAATGATAAGTTGGTAACTCATCTGCAGATTTATACAAAACCTTATCATCTAATACATTAGAATTAATAACCACCTTACCCCTTACCATATCATTCACCACAACATCCTCGTTAGGTTGAATTTTCACACGCACCACATATTTCTCCCCCGCCTCAATTCTCTTCTTTACCTCATCTGCAGAAAGAGTCAATGAATTCACACCAGATAAACGGGTATGAGAATCGTATTGGAAGTTCGGGATTTGCTGACGTTTAGCCTCCAACTCTTCAGGGGTGTCGAAAGCATAATAAGCACAATCAGCATCCAACAATTGTTGCACATACTTTTTGTAGATGTCTCTACGCTCGCTCTGACGATAAGGTCCACAATCTCCACCAACGCCAACACCTTCATCAAACTTAATTCCTAACCATTTAAAGGCTTCAATAATGTACTCTTCAGCACCAGGAACAAATCGCTGAGAGTCTGTATCTTCGATTCGGAGAAGAAGATCTCCTCCATGTTTTTTGGCAAATAGATAATTATACAAACAAGTTCTTACACCACCAATGTGCAAAGGACCTGTCGGGCTGGGTGCAAAACGCACTCTAACTTTTCTTTCTTCCATTTGTATATTTATTTAAATTAAATTCTTCACTTCAACCTCTAAAAACATCTATTCAAAAAAAAATAATAGAGATAGCAACTAAACCTCAAAGAGAAATAGAAGAACTCTACTTATTATTGTAGAGATTCATTGTATTCTGCAAGCCTGCCAAGCAAAAACTTTTAATCACTTCACAAGCCATTTCAATACGAGGTTGTAAAGCCTCTTGTTCTTCATCAGACCACTCACCAAGAACAAATTCCACCTGCATCCCCTTAGGAAAATCATTGCCAATACCAAAACGCAAGCGAGAGTATTTAGAACCAATGAGTTGTTCGATACTTTTCAAACCATTATGCCCTGCTGAACCTCCATTACCTTTCAAACGAATTGCACCGAAAGGGAGTGATAAATCATCAACAATAATCAAAAGATTCTCGATAGGTATATTCTCTTTGTTCAACCAATACCTCACAGCATTTCCACTTAAATTCATGTACGTGGAAGGTTTCAACAGAATAAGTTCTGCGTTTTTAACTCTACAATTCGCAATAGCACCATATCGCGCACATTCATCAAAAAGAATATTGGACGCCTTTGCAAAAGCGTCCAATACCTTAAATCCAATATTGTGTCTGGTATTGGCATACTCGTTTCCGATGTTACCCAAACCAACAACCAAATATTTCATTTACATTATTTTTTAGCAGCAGCAGCACCTCTTGCAGCTCTTGTCAACTTAACTGCAGCTACCACATTGTTAACGCTATTCAAGATTGTCAAGTTGTCGTATGACAAAGCACCAACTTGGATTGTTTTTCCAAGACCTAACTTTTCTACATTAACAACCAATCTCTCAGGAATATTATTGTAATTTCCTTTAACTTTCAACTTGCGCAACTCTTGGCTCAACTTACCTCCCATACGTACACCTTCTGCCAATCCTTCCAATTTAACAGGAACTTCCATAACAACATCCTTATCATCAAATACTTGCAAGAAATCAATGTGCAATACATTATCTTTAACCGGATGAAATTGAAGATCCTTCAAGATTGCCTTATAAGCAACTCCTTCAACCTCTAACGCAACCAAGAAAATCTCTGGAGTATAGATCAATTTACGAACATCTCCAACAGATACTTGAAAGTTAACATTCTTCTCTCCTCCATACAATACACATGGAATCATACCTTCTTTTCTAAGAGCCTTAACTGCTTTCTTTCCAACAGATGCTCTATCTACACCTTTTAATTCAAAAGTTTTCATTTGTGTTACTCAAAATTAAGTTTTACAATTTGTTTTTTTAGAAATGGCTTAATTTCCCATCACACTAATGGAATGTAATAATACACATTCCGAAAAGCGGTGCAAAGATACGACATTTTTAATTCATGACAAATTTTTTTTACATCTTTTAGATTACATATTTTTTGTTATTGCACTAATCTTGCAACATAAATAAAAAAAAGTGTCAGAATCAACAAACAAAAGTCGTTAATCCTGACACAAAACCTTTATAATTCGATTCTAACTATTATGTCAAATAATTTTCGCTAATAGAACGATTATCCATCACACGTTGAATAGTATCAGCAAACAAAGGTGCGATAGACAAAATATGTGCCTTACGGCAACTCTTGTTGAATGGTATTGAATTAGTGAAAATAATTTCCTCCAAACTGGATTCATCAACACGTGAACTAGCAGGATCTGACATTACAGGATGAGAAACAACCGCACGAACTGAAACGGCTCCAGCATTTGACATGATACCGGCAGCTTTTGTCAAAGTTCCTGCTGTATCTACCATATCATCTAAAATAATAACATTCTTCCCTTTTACGTCTCCAATAATTGTCATTTCACTTACAACATTGGCCTTCTCTCTACTTTTGTGACAAAGTACCATCGGACAACCCAAGAACTTAGAATAAGAATTAGCTCTCTTTGAACCTCCAACATCAGGAGAAGCAATAACTAAATTTTCCAAATTTAAGGATTGGATATGAGGTAAAAATACTGTTGATGCATAAAGATGATCTACCGGAACATTAAAGAACCCTTGAATCTGATCTGCATGTAAATCCATCGTAATCAAACGATCTATACCTGCAACCATCAATAAATCTGCAACTAATTTTGCACCGATTGCCACACGTGGTTTATCCTTACGGTCTTGTCTTGCCCATCCAAAATAAGGAATAACGGCAATGATTTTATCTGCAGAAGCTCTCTTAGCTGCATCAATCATCAACAATAATTCCATCAAATTATCCGCATTAGGCACCGTAGATTGTACCAAAAATACATAGTGACCTCTAACAGACTCTTCGTATGAAACACCGAACTCACCATCCGCAAATTTTTGTAAGTTCATTTTTCCTAACTTGCAACCTAAACAGTTGCATATCTCTTCCGCCAAATACTTAGTATTAGAACCAGCGAAAACCGAAAATGGGGGTATATTTTCCATTTTTTCTTAATTATGGGAATATAAATTTGTACTACTTCTCAATTTTTCTGCAAAGGTAAACAAAATATAATTATCAAACACACTTCTCATCATAAATTATTTTTATTGTTGACTCTTTATAAACGACCCTTACCGGACATCATACATCATCGCACAATCGTACAACAATTATTAAATATCACATAATAGTTGATAAGAACCCTCATTACAAAATATCCTAAGAAGTTGTTTAAATTATATTTCAAGCATAATTTAGAGCGATTTCTAAGAATATTTTTATTATTTTTTTGTCGTTAATAGTAGACTACAAAAATAAAGAATAATAAAAACAGCTTAAAAAAGAATCTCAAAGACACTGAAAATTAAGAGAGTGAAACTCTAAAATATTTTTAATAAAATTTAGACTGCTTCTAAAATTGGAAATAAATAAATTGTTGCAAATCAGCTGTAACAAATTGATAAACAATAAAGGTTGCAAAAGCAACAACAATCGCCATCAACCAGATTGGTAACATTGCAAAATTCATACGGTACCAACGCTTAAATTTAACTGGGAACCAGTGAATTATCATTCCTATCACAATCAAAATGAACACATTCCAATACCCCACAACAATATCGGGTATCAACGAAAAATCCCAAGGTCCGCCTATTTGTCCTACCATATCTTTGGCTGTATTCCAAGCTTTTTCATTCGCTTCTGCCGGATTTAAATTAGAGCCTGCTCGGAAAAACAGACGAGTCCATGTAATAAAAACAAATGTTTGGAAAACTGCCCAACACATCTCTAACGTCTTCATCTCTGATTTTCCGCCCAAAAGGTTATAGAAACAACGAATCAAGGTTCCTATCCAAATTATACCTGACCAAACAACTGCGATATTCCAAAATGGAGCTGGAAAGAATTTAGCCATCAAAAGACAAAATAGAGTCAGAAGTGATATAGCAAATGTACGTACCCATACGTTCATATCTTTCCAAAAACGATACACAATCATTCCTAAACCATTTAAACCACCCCAAATCATAAAATTCCAACTTGCACCATGCCATAAGCCTCCTAATAACATAGTGTTAAGACGGTTCATATTGGATGTCAGATTTTTCTTTTTCTCAGGATACTTATAACAATTAATGGTTACAATCAAAGCAATAGAGAGGACTGCCACGGCAACCCAAATACTTCCCGATAAAATCATTCCGACCAAAGAAATGGTAAAGATACAAGCATAGGTTCCAACTGATGCTGTTCTGTTACCTCCTAATGGAATATACAAATAGTCTTGCAACCATTGAGAAAGAGAGATATGCCAACGTTTCCAAAATCCGCCCGGATTGGTTGCTTTATATGGAGAATCAAAGTTCTTAGGCAAATAAAAGCCCATCAACATAGCTGTTCCAATGGCAATATCTGTATATCCTGAAAAATCGGCATAAACTTGTAATGAATAGCCAAACAACGCAACTAAATTTTCAAAACCTGTAAACATTGTCGGATTCTCAAAAACTCTATCCACAAAATTCACCGCAATATAATCACTCAAAATTATCTTTTTTGCCATACCATTAACAATCCAAAACATTGCAATTCCGAACTGTTTTCTAGACAAAAAATACTTTTTATAAATTTGAGGAATAAACGCACTTGCTCTAACAATCGGGCCGGCCACCAACTGAGGAAAAAAAGTTACATAAAAGCCAAAATTCAAAATATTTTTCACCGGTTCTACCCTCTTCCTAAAAATATCCATTAAATAACTAATACATTGAAAAGTATAAAATGAAATTCCTACCGGAAGCAAAATTTGATCTACCGAAAAATAAGGAGTGCCTGCCAGCTGATTTCCAATCCATGCAAAGGCATTAAAGACCGGTAATTCTACCCCAAAAAGGTCCTTAATCATATCAGAAAAGAAATATGAGTATTTGAAATAAGATAGAGTTAACAAATTCACCAATAACCCTACAATCAGCCATGTTAACTTTTTTCCATCAGTCTTGCTTCTATGAATCAAAAAACCATCTATATAGTTAAAGAAAGTTGCAAAAATTAATATCAATGTAAACCAACCGCTTGTCTTATAATAAAAGAACACGCTAACAAAAAATAAAAATGCATTCCGCATTAATATTTTATTATGTAAAAAACTAAAAATGGCGAATACAAAGATAAAAAAGACCCAAAAATAGAGTTGCGTAAATAACAACGGTGAATTAGGATCAAATGCAAATGTATCTTTTAAAAATTCCAATAACATATCTGTTCGTTTTAATCTTTATTATTGTAGGAGTTAAGAAATGCTTCAAAAAAAAGATTCCCAACTAAAGTATATCCTGCTTTGGTAAAGTGTACTTTATCTTTTTGTGACAGACCACTTCCTTCCCATTTTTTTATCGAATCCAAGCCGCCCATTATGGAAAACAAATCCCATAGCGAACCATCATGTTTCTCTGCCAACGTTACAAAAGCTTCTCTCGCTAAAACACCATTGGTATTCAACTGATAACGTGTTCTTCGATAACGTCTTTTAATTTTGCGATACGAATCATTGTTCGACACAAATACAAAAAAACAATCCGGAGAAACATTTCTGAATTTTGACAACAGCGAATCATAATTGGCTATAAAATTATTTTTAGAAAAATTCTGTGGAATTGCATCATTTATTCCAATGGCAAAAATAACCATATCCGGACGAATCAAACTTAAGTCTCTCTCAAAATTAGGACAAGAAAGATATGATGGTACCGAAGCTCCATTCACCCCGATAGAGTGATACACAATGCCCGGCTCATCATTCTCTAACAGAAAACCAGTCAACGTAAAACGATGTAAAATGGTATCTGTTTGAGATATTATCAAATTCAAAGAGTCCATGGGAACTGAAAGCAAGTAGGTATATGTAGATGTAACAGAATCGTAAATAGGATGCAAAAAGGATGAATTTCCCAATTTTAACAGTGGTATAACTTTGGGATGTTCTGCATATCCCAACAACTTCAATCGAGAGAAACTCCATCGGTCCACTGAGTCTTTCGGATTCAATTTAATTCGAATTTCTGCAATAGAATCCACAGTAGATACAGCCATACCTGTTACTCCCAAAATAGCTTCTCTATCTCTTTTAATATTGCGCGAAGACTTCCACTCTCCAGCATATGTTACCTTGTAATTGGATGGGTTGTTGGTTTTTGCAACTTGATAAGGGAACAATACACCTCTACTTGGCTTAAATTCTCCATTTAACGAATCGATACGACAACGTACCGTATGCGAAAAAATATCTGCCTGCACATGAGATCCTCCAATATGAAGAATATTTATTCGACCCTTTCCTGTTGCGCGAAAGGAATCAATTTTATCGTAAAATTTGCAACGAAAATCTGGATTATTCCCTAAAAAAATCATTTCGTTTAACGAATCGGCAATAAACTCGAATGCTTTTCGCTTTTCTGTTTCAAGCGAGTCTTGAACTGCTATCGCCTGACTTACATAAAAGAACACTCCTAAAAACAATAATATCCTTCTCATCTTACTCAACACCACTCCACTCTTTATTTCTTCTCAAAAATTGATAATATTCATAATAATTCATAAACGATTGGACAAAAAAGCTTGCGATCTTATTTGCGCCAGACTCTGTAAAATGAATATAATCAGAGGCTGCCCATGCCGGCTGATGTTCAACCCATTTTACCATCGAATTTCTTCCTCCCATAACCTGATACATATTCCAAAAATAGGCATCATTTTCTAAGGCTGCCTCTTCCATTGCATTCACAATCTCTTCTAAGAATGGATATGTTTGTAGCTCTCCATCTATTTTCATTGACATATCTGCCGGACCAATTAATAATATTTGAGCCTTTGGATAATGACTTTTTAAATAACGAATTTGACGCGCAATCATCTGTTTATAATCGGATACACTTTCATCACTATTTACGTATGGTGTGGCATTTCCTCCAAATTCCAATAAAATCATACGTACGTTAAGCGCATCCATTGAACGAGACAATAGTGATGGAGATATTCTGTGAAAAAATGTTCCTGAGCTTCCTCTTAATGGCACATTATCAACAGCAACTCCACTTCTTCCATCTATCGCAACTCCATATAATTCTGCCTTTCCAGATAATACCAATTTGAATTTAGATATGGTTGTATCTAACTGCCATTTCAAAATAGAAACCTCCTCAGATGGGTCATATATATATTGCACAGAATCCTGAAGTCCATCAACAACCAACTTGGCAGAAAAATCATTTGATGTTTTTCCTACTATCAAACGGACTTGAGAAAATTTCTTGGTACGGGGCTGTGTCTTTTTCCAATTTCGAGCCGAATAGTTCAACGTAACTCTTCCATCTAAAAGAGCCATTTGAGCTAAAACTCCGTAACGATTATGAGACAATTTCTGTCGCATTGTTCCATCGGCTATAAATCGTGGTAAACTATCCGAAGCGAACTGAGAAACAGACATCGAAGGTATGGGTTGAATTGCAGGAGCCATACCCGGACCATAACCTCCGAAATTTTGCTGCAATTGTTCTCTGATGTAACTTGATATCCTATCTGCCTCTATCTGTGAATCTCCATAATGCAAAATTCTTACTAAATCTTTCCCTTTTTTGCATTGCTCCAACATTCTAAAAAATGGAAAGATTTTTGAGATGTCATTATTTGGAAACGAAATTTTCACCGAACCATTCAACAACATCTTTTGGTAGGCTTTCAGCGAATCTATATAATTTAAGGAATCGGCATGTAATTCGGCAAAAACTCTGTCCAAAGAATCTCTGAGAATAGAATCTCGCACAAATTGCATCTTCAACTCCTCTTCTGCTATTCTCAACTTTTCCTCAACAGACTCCCTATCTCCGTTCGACTTACGCAAAGCTTGCTCCAAAGTTGGATAACGCAATGTTAATCCGCCTATAGATATATTTTCTGGAAACACAAAACACAATCCCACCAATATTAGTAGAACCGAAACTAAAAATAACAAAGTTTGGTACGCTTTCATTATTATATAATTTATCCCAACTTCTCTACTCTATTCATTTTTCAATAATGAAAACAGTAGAAAAAAAAATCAACATTCTCCTTTCATTAACACACAACATTCCCATAATTCAGAATTACAGAAACCATCGCTTAATTAACACACCCACAAAGATAAGGTATTTTAGGTTAATAGACGAATTTAAAGTTGGAAATATAGTAAGGTGATATCTATATATTTTATTTTCTAGTTTTTATTTGTTCCTTTACTTCAATAACTAAGGCAGGTTCTATAGGTTGTAATAAAAAGTATTAATTAGGGGATAATTTTACAATTTTGCTTTCAACAACCTGCTTTTTGTTTGTAAGTCATAGTGTTTACACTGCCCACTTCTTTCGCAACAAAATAAGCTCTAAATAAACAAAAAAAATCTAATAAATAAATTTACAAACACGACCTTCGTTAAAACTCACTTGCGAATATCTACTTACTCAACAACAAACCGTACTGCCCCATTGGCATCATCTGAAACCCAAGAGAAGATATAAAGACCTTTCATTGGGAAATTGAAATTCAATGGATGACGTAAATTATCATCAGATTCTATTCTTCCTCTGTAAATTTCTCTTCCTTGCAAATCAAGTATAGTATAATCAACAGGACTTGAAATAGGTTGTGACAACTCTGCATAAACACCTGTTTCATCCGAAGAAAGTTTAATTTGCAATTGAGCAACAGAATACGAATCGGTTAAATCTGTAGTAATAGCAGCAGGAGTTGAAATCAATCCTTCCACCTTTAAAGTACTATCTTTATAGCCCATAGCAACGACAGTATATTTAAAGAGGCCATCTTCTTTTAATGTTCCGGAAACAGATATATACCTATCTTGTTCTGAGCCATCAAAAGTAACATTCACACCTATCGGCTGATATGGATTCCATTCTACGCGTATATCACTTACATTGGCATAGGAGAAATAGAATGGAACAATTTTTGTCCCCTCCATTACAACTTGTGTCATAGCTCCATCTCCCCATTTATCTAAAGCCGGATAAGGATAATAGACTATCAATTTAGCATCACCCTCCAACAAGCCAGGAAAATCTTCGGCGGTATAAGTACCATTAGCAAGAACAGAATCCGCAATCACCGCTTCTCTCACTCGCAAGTCGGATTTCAATCGAACTGTTCCGCCCCGTTCCAACTCCAAAGCAACAATCGAATCTTCATATAATACGGAAAGATGAGCACCATTTGAGACATAAATCGGACGATATCCAAAGGCTTGGTTAATTGAATTTTCCAAGATTCCCCCATCAACCTTCCATGAACCCGAGAAATTTTTCGCCTCACTCTCCAAAAGCAACTTACCTTTTCCTCTTTTAATAATCTCTCCGTTTCCTTTCAATTCTCCGGAAAGCAGCAATGTATAAGCATCCTCATCGACGAATATTGTTGCGGTATCAATTGCTGTAATTACCCCACGTAGAGATATGTTATTAGGTCCACTATTAAGAGACAAGAGACCTTTATGAACTTTTAAATCGTTGGCCACAGATAGCTCATTAATGTTCAATTCAGCCCCTTCTTGAACAACAATCTCGGATGTATGAAACAAATCATTTACAGCACACACACCGGACTTAATCTGAACATAATCCCACTCAGAAGGAACTTTCCCTCCACTCCATTTATCAGCCTCAGACCAAATACCATCACCATTTTCGCCCCAAATACATAATTCAGGATTTTTTCGATACGCTATCGTTACAATCGAATTAGGTGCTACATTCAATCCGTTAGAAAAGTCGGTTATTGGAGAACTCCAGACTCCATTAGATGGGATAGATTGAACCACTTCCATCTGAAATCCCATCAAAGAAAGGTTATGCGACACATTATGCCATTTTTGCCCCTTATTCACAATCACCAATGTATAAGCATCATCTGAGGGAGACTTAAAGGCCGTTGCCAATATATCTCTATTATTAGTAGAAGAATTAAAGACCTTCCAGCCTCGCTGAACATACTTGGTATAATGTCTTAACGCATGATAATCACCTTGAATGACATACCCTAATTCAGAATTATACCCCTGTTCATCAAAATCGAGATTAATACAACCATCACCTTCATTTCCCCATAACAAATTCCAATGTAAATAGGAAGCAACCCTATTTTCATTGAATGCTTTAGAGATAAACCACGCCATCAAGACCGGATCATTTTGCTGACGATCTCTTAAAGAACTATTTTCAGACATAAACATAGGTTTACTATACCCATAATCGGTAAAAAGCCCCTTCATTGCATCTGTAAAATCATCCGGATAACTATAACGTAAATCTAAGGCATCATGATCATTTAAACCACTATGGTAATAGTGAAAGCAATAACCTCCTAACAAATTTTGATCTAACTCCCAAACATATTTTTGAGTTTGTTGCCAACCAATACCCATCACTTCCGGTCCAATTAATTTCGGACGAGGAGACAATCCATTAAAATTATTGGCAACAGCAGAAAGCGCAGCTCCATAAGAGGCAACATCCCAACTCTCTGTTGGATTAAACAATGTAGCCTCGTAAGTTGCATCCATATCGGGCTCATTCTGAATACTAACGTAGTCAGGAGTAATCCCAACAGCTTGATATCGTTCAATTGATTTTCTCCACCACTTTCCGTACTCATTGTACATAAACTTGCCATTTTGTTTTTTCAAAGAAGCTTTCACAGAACCGGAACCTGTCCCTCTTAGAGAATTATTAGCCTTAAGATAAGCTGGCGCAGACCAACAAGACATAAGTGTAAAAAATTTCTTTCCTAAACGCTTTCTAGCCTCAGACATAATTTCTTTCTCATGCTTAAAATCAGCTGTATCTTCTTGCGCCCAGTTAGCTATTCGCAAGCCAGAAATTCCTAATCCTGTAAAAATGGTGTCGTAAACAGCCTCCTTATTCTTGTGTGTAGTAACCCAATCTAAGTAATAAACTATACCTCCTCCTATTCCTTCAACAGTTTGATAAGTCACAGATGGATCAAGACGAACAGAAACATTGTCCGCCCTCAACTGGATGTCCCAACCATTTAATAGGAGCAACAAACCAATTATCAGATATCTAAATTGAAAACGTTGAGCCATTTATAACTATCTATCATTAAAATTCAAACACACTACACTTTACACGTGTAAAAGTACATAAAATATGTAAAAAACAAAATAAAATTGAAAAAAAAATCTAGATCACCCAGGTACCGCCCATCACTGGGGGGCAAACCTGCTGGATCTCTAGAACATGTAAGTAAGTGTAATGAATGTTTTTTGGTCGGCCTATTGCGAAATACTAAAACCAATGAACAATACAATAGGCAATTTACAATGAACTACAAATATTTCAAATCAATGAATAGTATATTTTACAATGAATTGTTTTCAAAATAAATTTTGTCTCTCTCGACATTGCAAAGAAATAAGATTTTTATTTCCTAGATTTGGACTTATCTGTCAAATAATTGGACATTTTTTTCAATGGACAAAAAATACCGATTCCATCGAACTTTTAGGGATTACATTTCTAATTTATATTTTATATTTTTCGTAAAAATTTTGGATAAATCTGGATATTGATGTATTTGAAATGCAGTTTCTTATATATGATTATTGCTTGACAAAAGGTAACTTGTATCAATTTCGTTATATCTGCGCTTATATTCAGAAACTGCTTAAGTCTTATTAAATTATTTTAAGCCTAAAACTCTGCTTTTTTCAACTTGTTTGAGATTCTTTTTGACCCAATTTTATAATTCTTATTTTTGATAATAGTCCACTGTTTTCTACAAAAGAAGATTAAAAATAGATTTAAAAATCTCTCTCAAATATGCTCGAAATAAAATTTAAACAACTTCTAAGATTTATTTTGAATCTATTTCGGGTGGTTACAGATATTTATTTTGCAGTATATTTAAATTTATATAACATTGCCTAACTAAAAATAACAAGACTTCCCCTTTTAATTAATTTCAAGAAGAAGTCTTATTAGGATCAAGAACATGATAACAATTAGTGTAATAACGGTTTAAGTTTGATAAGCAATGAACTAAAATTAAAAAAATCAACGAATAGTATATATATAAAATCTAGAATCATTATGCAAATTCTGTTTGTCTCTCTTGACATTGCAAATATAGTGATATAACAAACTGTAACAATTGGAAAAATTTGTCAAACAATTAGATTTATTTGTCACAATACTAAATAGTGCGAAAATAGAGGGTTTTTCAATGTTTTTTTATGAGAAAAATTGAATTAAGAGCAAAAGATTCTAACTTACTTTCTTCAAAAGAGACTTTATATTTAGTGCAAAGTAGTAAATACAGATGAATATTTTCAATTATAGACATTATTAACTAATGTCTATAATTGATAAAAAGACAACAAGGCTTCCAAAGGGGGAAGCCTTGAATAACAAGAACATGATAACTAAGGCATAAGGTATAGATGAAATACTAGATAAAAAGGTTTTAATCAAAAGTTTTACATCGACGATCGTCTTTGTAACTTTAATTAAAATCTATCTAATCTTTGTTACTCTTATATAGAGCAAAAGAACAAAATTAATGGATGAATAAATGATAAAATACAAGCAAAAAATTGGATTTATTTATCACTCAAAAAAATCAGCGATTTAATCAAATAAAAAAACATGACAAAATTGCTTTTGTCATGTTTTTAGTTGTCCCATCAGGACTCGAACCCGAACAAGCAGTGCCAGAAACTGATGTGCTACCATTACACCATGGGACAATCACACTTGCGAGTGCAAATTTAGTAAAATAGTGAGAGAAAATGAACTATTTTCTCTATTTTTTTTAGAAAATTCTAACGAGAATTTTTCTTCCACTGAAGATCACGGACTTGATAAATGCGCTCAATAATATCAATAACTTTCAATCCCTCTAAAACATTGGTTGTAATCTGACCAGCGGAATTTAATTTCTCGACAACATTCTGAATCACATAATGGTGGTTTTGAGCAGACCCTTTATATGCTCCATAGTCATTAGGAGGATTACTTGGAGCCAAAACAGGCATTTCATAATCTTTGATATGACAATAAACAACTTCATTCATATATTGCCCGGCCACTTTTATAGTCCCCTTCTCTCCTACAATCGTAATACTACTCTCTAAATTTGTATCCCAGACAGCTGTCGAATAGGTTAATGAACCCATTCCTCCTGAAAGAAAATCAAAAGTAACAACTCCGCTATCCTCAAAATCGGTTAATTGCTGATGATTGAAATCATGAAAATTCCCTTTAATATTGGTAATATCACCAAACAACCAATACATAATATCTATGAAGTGAGAAAATTGAGTAAATAACGTTCCACCATCTAATTTCCCATCACCATGCCAATTACCAGGTTTGTAGTAACGAGCGTCTCTGTTCCAAAAACAATTTAATTGAACCATATAAATATCGCCCAATAATTTCTCGTCTATCACTTGTTTCAACCATACAGATGGAGGGGAATAGCGGTTTTGCATTACGCAAAAGACATGCTTAGAGACTTGTAAAGATTTAAAAACTATCTGCTCTGCATCCGAACGACGCAAGGCAATAGGTTTCTCTAAAACAACATGTAGATTATGATTTAGGCACAACAATGCATACTCTGCATGAAAATAGTTCGGCGTACAGATATTCACTACATCTAATTCTAAACCTGCACTCAAAAGCTCATCTATCGACCTGAAATAGGGAACATCTAAATCACTTAACCCGACCTCTTCTTGGGGCAACACATCGCAAACAGCAACCAACTCAGCCCACTCATTTCGACGAATCATCTCAGCATGTCGTTTACCAATATGTCCCTGACCAACAACTGCAAACCTTATCTTATTCATCTCAAATCTATTTAGAAATTATACTATTATCTTTCAATTCATACTCCTCACAACATTCCTTGCACACCATTTTTTTCTTCAACTCATCTTTCTCTAAATGACATCCACAGCGACAAACCCAACCTATTTGCTTTGCCGGATTCCCCACAACCAATGCATGGGGTAACACATCTTTTGTCACAACAGACCCTGCACCTATTAGTGCATACTCTCCAATAGTATTTCCACAAACAATTGTTGCATTTGCGCCTATTGATGCACCTTTACGAATGATTGTAGGCAAAAAACTCTCTTTTCGAGATATAAAACTTCGAGGATTGATGACGTTCGTAAAAACAACTGAAGGACCTAAAAAAACATCATCCTCACAGTGAACTCCTGTATAAACAGAAACATTGTTTTGAATTTTAACATTATTCCCAATTATCACCTTAGGAGAAATCACAACATTCTGACCAATATTACACCCCTCTCCGATTTGAGAACCGGACATAATATGTGAAAAATGCCAAATTTTTGTTCCTTTACCTATTTGACAATCCTCATCAATAATTGAAGTTTCATGCAAAAAATAGTCCATGGTTATTGATTTATAGATGCCGGAAATGATTTAATTGATTCTACAATGTATGCCAACTGCTCTTCATCCAACTCAGTATGCATAGGTAAAGACAACACCTTTTCTGATAAAAATTCAGACACTGGTAACTCTTTGCACTCCTCCTTCCGATATGCATCTTGAAGATGCAAAGGCTTTGGATAATAAACCATTGTTGGAATAGCTCTCTCTTTAAGATAAGCTTGAAGCTCATTTCGATTATAATTATCTACAATGACTGTAAATTGATGATACGAATGAGTCGTTTGTGCTCCTACAATCGGCAATCGCAACCAATCTATCTCCTTCAAATGTTCATGATAATATCTGCTGGCTGCCACACGCGAAGAGATATAACCATCCAAATGAGACAATTTAACATCTAAAATCGCGGCTTGTATAGTATCTAATCTAGAATTTACTCCCACTCGCTCATAGTGATAACGTGTTTTCATACCGTGATTTGCAATGCTATGCATCTTCTCTGCCAACTCGTCATTATTAGTAAATATTGCTCCCCCATCTCCATAACAACCTAAGTTTTTAGAAGGAAAAAACGAGGTACAACCAATATCTCCTATACATCCGGAATGATACTTTTCTCCATTTGAAAAGGTATAATAAGACCCAATGGATTGACATGCATCTTCCACAACATATATATTATGCTCTCTTGCCAGACGTAAAATGGACTCCATATCAGCATTTTGCCCAAATAAATGAACAGGAATAATTACCTTGGTATTCTCAGTAATGGCGTTTTCGATATCTTGCAATGATATACAAAATGTGTCCGGATCAACATCCACCAAGACCAATTTCAAACCTAACAAGGCTACTACTTCTGCCGTTGCAACAAAAGTAAATGAAGGAGCAATAACCTCATCACCGGGTTTCAAACCTAAAGCCAATAATGAAATCATTAATGCATCTGTTCCATTACCAACCGGTATCACATGCTTAACATTCAAATAGCTTGCAAAGTGCTCACGGAAGGCCTCAACTTTGCCCCCCTTCACAAAGATAGTCGAATCAAGTACCTCTTGAATCGCTGCATCTACATCTGTTTTTATGTTGTGGTACTGACTTTTGAGGTCAACCATCTCAATTTTTCTCATAGCCACAAATATACAAAGGTATTTTCATCTGCTATACGAAATTTGTTTTTTTTTCTCAACAAACTACTATCTTCCCAAAATCATCAAGCTTAATTTTTTCATTTGAATTAAATATTCAAGTTCCAAAACATCGTCATATAACGCAATATATCTCATCGTACTCTCTAAATAATCCAAGGCTGATAAAGCTCCTAAACGATAGGCTTTTGCTTCGTGTTCTAAAACAGAAAATGAATGAATGGAATTTTGATATTCTGATAACAACTCTTCCATTGCCACTATTTGTTCGTATAACATAGATAGTTCACTTTTTATCCGAAATTGAGCCTCATCATACCTCAAATCAGCAACCTTAGAATTAGCTCGTTGGGATTGCACCTTGTTTTTATTTGCCCACAATGGCAACGATACCCCAATAGTACCTCCTCGCATCGCTTCAATATCGGTTATTTCTGATTGATATCCTGCGCTCAATTGTGGCAACCATGATAGTCGAGCCAACTTCTCTTCTCTTGAACTTATTTCTTTATTTTGTTGATAATAATGCATTTCCGGAATATAAACCAATATAGAATCTAGCCAACTTGTAAAATCAACAGGTATTGGTGTAAAGTCATATTGTAACAACGTAGTATCAATTTGTATGCCTCCATTGGAATAGCACAACTGTTGATATAGATTTTCCCGCTCCAATTCCAGCAACCTTATTTGGGTATTGAATTCGGCTATAGAGAATTGAAACTTATTAAATTCCAAAATATTTAATTCTCCTGAGGCATATCTTTTTTGATTGGATTCTGCTAGTTGAGACAAAATGGTTGCCATAGCATTTCTCTGCTCTATTTGTTTTGTCAAATATCTCCACTTGATGCAATTCTGCGAAAATTTTTCTAAAACTGCCTGTTTTTCCACTCTGTAATAGGCTTCTGATGATGCCTCTTTACTTTTGGCTAATCGCCTGCGTGCTCCGGATATTGTTGTTAAATCAAAATCTTGACTAATACTCAACATTCGTTTATCTGATGGGACATTTTCATCTCCCCACATATAGGATAAATTTACTTGAGGATCGGGTAAATTAATAGCACTTCTATTCTCTAAGGAAGTGGCCTTTACCTCTTGTTTAAGAATGCTTAATTGATAATTATTAGCCTCAACAATCGGATATAAATCTACATACGATTGTGCTTCAACACCCATACGAACCAAGTATAAAGTAAAAACTAATAGGGTCAACTTATTTCTTTTCATCTTTAATTCTGAGATAGAAATTATTAATTATTTGTCTTTCGTTTATTCACCCACGTATAGGTGATAGGCACAATAAATCCATTAAAGAAGGTTGATGTAAACAATCCTCCTAAAATCACCTTTGCTAAAGGACTCTGTATCTCATTCCCTGGCAAATCTCCGTTGAAAACCAGAGGTAAAAGCGCCAATCCGGAAGTCAAAGCTGTCATCAAAATTGGATTTAATCTATCTAATGAGCCTTGTACTACCACCTCTGTAGGTAATTTTCCCTCCCTTCTTAATGATTCATAGCGATCCACCAGCAAGAGTCCGTTGCGTGTAGCGATTCCAAACAAAGAGATAAAACCTATAATAGCAGGAATATTCAAAATTCCTCCGGAGAAAAAGATGGCCCATACGCCTCCAATCAAAGCTAAAGGTAAATTTAACAAAACAACCATTGATAAATCAACCCGTTTAAATTGATTGTATAACAAAATAAATATGATTATAACAGAAAGAATGGATATCAAAATGATGATTTTTGAGGCTCTCTCTTCACTTTCAAACTGCCCACCATACTCCACATAATATCCTTCCGGCAAATAGACTGATTCTTGAATCTCTTTTTGAATATCTTCCACAACACCACTTAAACCTCTTCCGGAGACATTGGCAGAAACAACCACTTTTCGGGATACTGCTTCGCGTGCAATCGTATTGGGTCCTGATTTTGAAGAGATTGTAGCTATATTAGAGAATGGAACCTTACCCTCTTTTGTATCAACCAACATATTCTCAATCTCTTCTATGGAATTTCGATAAGACTCTTCTGCTCTAACTACCAAATTGAAATTGCGATTCCCTTCATAAACTTGCGATACCACTCTCCCTGCCAACAAGACTTCTATCATATCTCTGAATTGGGGCAAAGTAATGCCATATCGAGCCAAAATATCTCTCTTGGGTTCTATCTGAATTTGAGGTCGCTCCACTTGCTGCTCAACACTTAAATCGACAATGCCTTCTACCTGCTCAATTTTATGTTTAACCTCGTTGGCTATGCGATACAAGGCATTCAAATCTGACCCAAAAATCTTGATTGCAATGTTAGCTCTTGTTCCGGAAAGCATGGCATCTATACGATGTGAAATAGGAGAACCTACCTCCACCACAACGCCTTTTAAATGAGATAATTTATGACGCACATCTGCGATAACTTCATCTTTGGATCGTTCTTGCAATTGATAGGGAACTTCCATTTCAGACATATTTATACCTAAAGCATGTTCATCTAATTCGGCACGTCCTGTTTTTCGTCCGACACATGTTACCTCCGGAATCTCCAATAGCAACTCTTCTGCACGACGACCAATCTTGTCCGACTCTTCCAGGGATATTCCCGGTTTCACGCCTAAATTTATCGTAAATGAGCCTTCATTAAATGGAGGTAAAAAATCTCTGTCAAACGAAATCAACTGTAGCAAGGCTACGACAAACAAAATAGATATTGTCACAAAAGTAACTCTTGCATGCTGAATGGCCCAATACAACAAATTTTGATAACCTTTTTTCAGATTTAACAACCATTTTGGCTCCTTTATTTCACTCAAATTAATAGAAAGGAAATAACTACATAAAACCGGAGTCAACGTCAAAGCAATAAGCGTAGAAGCACTTAACGCAATGATAAATGAGATTCCCAAAGGCATCAACATTCTCCCCTCCATTCCGGATAAGAAAAAGAGCGGAAGAAAACTGGCTATAATAATCAATGTAGAATTAAGAATTGGTTTGCGCACCTCTTTTGAGGCTTCATATACTACATGCAAAACCGACAACTGCTCTGCTTTGGGTCTTAAACCATTCTCCTTTAATCGTTTAAAGATGTTCTCTACATCCACTATCGCATCATCAACCAATGCCCCGATTGCAATAGCAATTCCCCCTAAACTCATCGTATTGATAGTCAATCCCATAAATTTCAAAATCAAAAAGGCAACCAAAACTGATATTGGAATTGTTATCAATGAAATGATGGTTGTTCTACTATTCATCAAAAAGAGCACCAATACCAATACAACAAAAAATCCACCTTCTAAAAGAGACTTCAAAACATTATTGACCGAATTATCGATAAAGTCTGATTGTCGAAAAATATCAGAGGCAATTTTCACATCCGGCGGCAACTGCTTCTGAACATCCAAAAGTAGTTTATCAACATTCTCTGTCACTTCAACAGCATTGGAGTTGGGCTGACGGGTAATTGTTAACAATACAGCATCTTTTTGATTAAATGAAGCAACACCTGTTTTTGGGAATTTATTACCAATCTTTATCTCGGCAATGTCTTCCAACAACAACGGGGCATCGTCGCATAGTTTCACAACATTCTTCCCAATCTCTTCTACACGATTGGTGGAAACCACTCCTCTCAGAATATATTCGTTCCCGTATTCATAAAATAAACCTCCCGATGCATTGATGTTCATTTGCTCTACTGCTGCCAACACCTCATCCAACCGAACATTGTATTGACTCATTTTTCCAAGATGCAAAAGGATCTGATACTCTTTCACCTCTCCCCCTATAACGGCTACTTGTGAAACCCCATCCAAAGCCAAAATTCGAGGACGGAGTTCCCACTCTGCCACTGTTCGCAACTCCCTTAGATTAGTTGAGTCTGACGTCAACCCAACAATCATCATCTCCCCTAAAATAGATGATTGAGGAGCAAGCACCGGCACTCCAACATTTTTAGGTAATTCATTGCTTACTACTTGCAACTTTTCTGTCACAATCTGTCGTGCAATATTCACATCAGTATCCCAATCAAACTCTACCCAAACGACAGAAAAACCATTGGTAGAAGAAGAACGAACTCTACGTACATCAGAGGCTCCATTCATCACAGTTTCTATGGGAAATGAGACCAGACGTTCCACCTCTTCCGCTGCCAAATCATTCGATTCTGTCAAAACCACAACGGTAGGAGCATTTAGATCTGGAAATACATCCACATCCATCTCCAATGTACTCTTTACTCCGTAAACTACTAATAGAACAGTAACCAAAAGAACAAAGAGTCTGTTATCTAATGAAAATTTAATAATCTTATTTAACATGGCTCATGCTGTTTTAATGATTATGATTATGTCCTTCCGGAATAATGGCTGAAGACTCAGCTATCTTCAAATGTTTTGCACCGTTTATTACAACAATATCTCCCTCTGCCAATCCATCTAAAACTCTATGGCGTTCACCATCATATTGTCCCAATTTCACCTCACGTTTTACATAATGTTCCGGCATAGTCTGAAGATAGACAAAATATAGTCCATGCTCTTCCAATAGTGCTGAATGAGGAATGGATATCACATTATTTTCTTTACGAGCCAACAAATAGACATCAGCATAACTTCCGGGTAAAACATTACAAATATTGTCAAACTCGAATATGACCGGCAGCATAAAAGAGCCTTGGGAAGTACTCTTTCCGTATGAAAGCAATTTGCCTGACATATTAGAGAGCTTATAGATAGAGTCATCGTATGCGACCTTAAAATTTGCAGTTCTGATTGAAGGTAAATCTTGAGCATATTTTTCCGGAACATCTACATTAAGTTGCACTCTTTTGTTCTGTGTAACAATGGCAATAGGATCTCCCACGGTTACAAATTGACCTTGTTTGACTAACAAAGACTTTAAATAACCTGAAATGGAACTACTTGCACTAATACCATGCTCCGATGAATTTTCATAATAGGCATCATACGCATTTTTTGCCTGCATATAATCCAATTTTGCTTGGTCATAATGCTTCTGAGAAATGATGTTGTCTTTTATCAACTCTGACGCTCTGTCATACTCTTTTTTCGCTGCCTCATAAACTGCAGTCAAACGTACACCCTCATCTCCATCTTGCATCTTTTTGGACGAGATAGAAAGTAATGTTTCACCACTTTTCAAATACCTACCTTCCGTCAAATTTTTACCTGCAAAGAAAACCACTCCACTTGTTGGCGCAACAATCGTTTGCTCGCCATCACGGGTTGCACTAATCTTTCCACTCACTTTAAGTACATTAGAAAATGATGCTAAGCGAATTGTATCAACCTGTAAACCTATATGATGTGCATCATGCTCAGAAAACATAACAACTCCGTGATGATCCTCATGATGCTGTTCGTCAACCTTATGATGATGTGATTGAGAATCATGACATGAACTTAATAATAACGTCACGATTACAACCCAAAAACTTCTAATCTGATTTTTCATTTTTGATTTTATTAATTTTAATATAGTCTCTGCTTAAAGTCTTTTCTAAGAGACATTTGCAAATTTTTAAATTCTTTGAGAAATGGTTTTAAATTGATTCTTTTTACCAAAAAATTCATACAAACTAAACGATTGGCGGTGCTCGTAGATTTTTAGAACTTAAATACTCATACTTATATAAACAATCTGTATTACACTCATTAAAAGTTAGCACGTAGCGAGGTGAAAAAAAACTAACAGAACCATCAGCCACCAACGCAGTTGGAGAGTAGGAAAGATCTGTTAAACTACATTTAGTTCGAACTGAATAGAGAGAACAATCTACACTTGAAATCGAACAAACTAAACAATCTTTACAATCTGAATTAGGTGCATGACAACAATGAAGAACTACATAAGGTTCTCCATGCCCACTTTCACACGATTTGCAACATCCATGGTGATGGAAACAACACCCCAAAAGAAATAGCAAAGGAAACGTTAAAAGTAAAACCAGCAAAAAAGCCAATCGCCTAGTATTCATATTGCAAAGATACAAAATAATCGTATTGAGCCAACTTACCGATATAAAAAACTTATTAATAATTATGAAGGCAATTTCTATAAATTAGGTCGATATGATTTTGAAGACACTTTATTAAGTTGGTACCAAATAAGAAGAAAGAATGCAAACAACGTAACTATATAAATAAAAGGAAGATAAATAAAATAAATTCAAAAGCATCAAAAACAAAATTGATAACAAAAAAAATAAAATTAAAATTTATAGAAGTTGTCAGAAAATAATTAAGCTTCCGACGCTCTCTGATTACCAAGTTTTTAATACTCTACATCAACCAAAAATAACCCCTTAGCAGGTACAGACATTCCTGCAGCACATCTATCTTTACTTTCAATAATATTTCTAAATTCATCAACAGTGATTGCTCCTTTCCCAACCTCTATCAATGTTCCAACTATGGCTCTCACCATATTTCGCAAAAAACGATCAGCCTTTATGGTAAAAACAAGGTAATCACCTTGTCTGTCCCAATTTGCATGATAGATTTTGCAGTTATTCGTCTTTACATCGGTATGAACTTTACTAAAACTTGTAAAATCAATATAATCAAACAACGTTTGGGCTGCCTCATTCATTTTTTCTTCATCCAAAGCAAAAGTAATTCTTGCCGAAAACTCATCATCAAAGGGAGACTTTTTGGTAGAAACATAATATTTATAGGTTCTGGATTTTGCACTAAAACGTGCATGCATTGACTCTTCTACTTCAAATATAGAATCTATTGAAATATCCTTGGGCAACAGACTATTTAGGCGATAAACAATTTTAGAAGAATCCTCAATTTCAAAAGGGAGATCGAAATGGGCAATCATATTCACAGCATGAACTCCGGCATCAGTCCTACCGGCCCCGGTTAGTTCCACCTGAAAACGAAAAACCAACGACATTGCATCCGTCAATACCGACTGGACAGAAATGTCGTTGGGCTGTATCTGCCAACCATGATAATTTGTTCCCTTATAAGAGAATTTAATAAAATATCTCATGGGGCGAATTTAACACTTAACATCCAAACTTTTCAACACGTCACGAATCTTTTCGTATGTATCCATACGTGTAGGGACAAGTGGTAAGCGCAATCTATTATCAATATAACCCATCAAAGAGAGCATACATTTTACTCCTGCAGGGTTTCCATCAACAAACAATAAATCAAACAAATCCGTGAATTTCTGATGGATCTCACGTGCCGATTCATATTCTCCTTGTAAACTCAAACGAATCATTCGTCCAAATTCTTTCGGGAAGGCATTACCAATAACTGAAATCACACCTTGCGCCCCCATTGTAATCAATGGATAGGCGATGCCATCATCTCCGGACAACACCATAAACTCTTTCGGCTTACGTTTGATAATGTCATTGATTTGGTCCATATTACCACAAGCCTCTTTAATAGCGATAATATTATCAAATTCACGCGCTAATCGTATTGTAGTCTCAACGGACATATTTACACCTGTTCGACCGGGAACATTGTACAAAATAATCGGCAATTTCGATGCTTTAGCAATGGCACTATAGTGCTGATAAATGCCCTCTTGCGACGGTTTATTATAATACGGTACAACAGACAAAATCGCATCAATACCTACAAAAGATTCGGTTTGCAAACGTTTTACAATGGCTGCTGTGTTATTCCCTCCGACTCCTAAGACAATAGGAACTCTCCCCTTCACTTTAGAAACAACAAAATCAACAATTTCTGTTTTCTCCTCTTCGGACAATGTAGGCGTTTCCCCCGTTGTCCCCAGAACAACCAAATAGTCTGCATTATTTTGCAATTGATACTCAACCAAACGACCTAGTCGCTCATAATCGACACTTTCGTCTTCATTGAAAGGTGTTATCAAAGCAATTCCTAATCCTGTAAATTTTGTATGTATCATTTTCCTAAATTCTCTCTTTTAAATTTGCGACTTCAAAGGTATAAAAAATTATTCTATCATTACTCTATGATATCATTTTTTTATAACATGTATCTCGAACATATCATTTTATTTAAAAATGATTCTAACCATGAACAAACTATATCATTGTCACTTATGCCGATTTTATCATTTTGAGGTAATGTAAAATTTGCTGCAACAAATCGATGGGAGCAACTTTCCCATTCATATCCATCTTAAAATCATATATATCAAAATCATCTTTCGTCAATCCACAACGACAAGGAGCTTTTGAAATTCCAGCTAAAAATTTTAATGGAAGCACCTCTTGTGTTGTCAAATCCAACAACAAATCTACCTCTTGCGCCCAATACTTGTTAATAATAATCTTATTAGGCTTTTGAAAAAAAGAGATTGACTTACTATTAAACAATGTTACCAAATCATTATCCAACTTTGGCAATTCCTTTCCTTCTTTAAAACACCATATATGAACATCCTTCTCTTCCAGCAATTCCAAAGCTGACGTAAGAAAATTTCTATTCAAATCAGCATAAGAAATTAACAATACAATTTTATTTGCATCATCCCAACAGACAAAACTCTTTTGGCGTTTCAACTTCTTTGCAATCTTACTGATTTGCCAATTAATATATTTCCGTTTCCAATTCAAAAACATACCTATTCAATCATTTTAATAAAATCAGCTTCACTCATTATTTTCACTCCTAACGCATTTGCCTTTTCCAACTTTGCAGGACCCATATTGGCTCCTGCCAAAACATAATCAGTTTTAGACGAGATGGAAGAGACATTTTTTCCTCCATGAGCTTCTATTAATTGTTTTAACTCATCGCGAGAATAACGTTCAAACGTTCCACTGATAACAATGGATAAGCCCTCCAACTTATTGCTCGCTTGCTCTTCTGCTTGACCTAAGGCAAACTGCAACCCGGCCTCTTTCAACCGATTCACTATATTTCGATTTTGCTCATTTGCAAAAAACTCCATAACACTATTGGCAATAACCTCTCCAACCTCATCTATATCCATTAATGTTTGATAAGAAGCTGAAGATATTGCCTCTATATTTTGTAATGCAGACGCAATCTTCTTTGCCGTAGTGGAACCCACATATCGAATACCCAAGGCAAACAACACTCTGTCAAATGGAACCGATTTTGATTGCTCCAAACTCTCCGCCAAACGCTTTGCACTTTGCATTCCCCAACGTGGTAAAGAGGCTATTTCCTGAAAATTCAACGAATACAAGTCTGCCACATTTTTCACCATTCCCAACTCATAAAAAAGATTCACATTTTCTTCTCCCAAGTTGATATTCATAGCTTTCCTACTGGCAAAATGGATAATACGTCCCTTTATCTGTGGAGGACAAGTTGTATCATTAGGGCAATAATGCGCAGCCTCTCCCTCCATTCGTTTCAACTCTGTTCCGCACTCCGGACATTGAGAAATAAAATGAACTCGTTCTCCCACTCCGCTCTTCCTCGCCTCTTCATCTACCCCAACTATTTTAGGAATTATCTCTCCACCCTTTTCGACATAAACGCTATCTCCAATATGTAAATCCAATCCTGCGATAATATCGGCATTGTGCAACGAAGCGCGTTTTACCACAGTACCGGAAAGTGTCACCGGTTCCAAATTTGCTACGGGAGTAATTGTACCCATTCGCCCCACCTGAAACGAAACAGACTTCAACTGCGTAGCAATTCTTTCTGCTTGAAATTTATATGCAATTGCCCAACGCGGAGTTTTAGAGGTAAATCCCAATAAATTCTGCTGCTCTACTGCATCTACTTTCAAGACTATTCCATCTGTAGCTACCGGCAACTCTCTACGAGCATCATCCCAATATTGAATATAGTCAAATATCTCTTCCAATGTTGAACATCGCTTGCTTGCGTCAGATATCTTAAATCCCCACTCCTTTGCTTTTTGCAAATTTTCGTAATGAGAAGAATAATCTTCGTCATCACTGATAAAATAATACAAATAGGCATCCAACTTCCGTTTAGCCACCTCTTTCGAGTTCAACAACTTCAATGTACCCGAAGCAGCATTTCGTGGATTGGCAAAAGGAGGCAAACCATTCTCTACACGTTCTGCATTCAACTCATTAAATACCGACCAAGGCATCAAAATCTCACCTCTGATTTCAAACACTTCGGGATAACCGGATCCTTGTAAAACCAAAGGAATTGAAGAGATTGTACGAACATTTTCAGTCACATCATCACCCTTCTCTCCATCTCCCCTCGTTACAGCTCGCACCAATCGTCCATCTTCATACCTTAAAGAAATAGATGTACCATCATATTTCAACTCACAATCAACAAGAAAATCAACTCCCAAAGCTTTTCTAATACGCATATAAAAGTCTGTCACTTCAGCATTTGAATAGGTATTTGCCAAAGATAACATCGGATAGGAATGAGTTATCTGCTTAAATTCATTTGAGATATCACTACCCACTCTTTTAGTCGGTGAATTTGGGTCATCTAACTCCGGATGCAACGCCTCTAATCGCTGCAACTCCTTCATTTTCATATCAAAATCATAATCGGAGATGGTAGGTGCCGACAAAACATAATAGTTATAATTATGCCTATTCAACTCGTCTCTTAATGAATTTATTAAATCAATATCCGAATTCATACTTTCCAATTTAGTAGCAACAAAACTACAATTATTGAGCGAGAAAAGGAAATATTTTCTAACATATTTGCACGTAAAATAGTTTATAAAAAAAAAAATCAAAGACACTAATTAATAAATAGAGAGAAAGAAGAGGGTAACAAGAGAAAATATAAAAACAAAAAAGTCACGGCTAAATTTTTAACCGTGACTCCTATAAAGATGCCGCACCGTGATTAAATTAAACTCCCGAAAACAGGATTTGGATGTATGACCAATCTTTGTAATCCACCGTGCATAATGCAACCCGAAGGTGTGGCCCGCCATTGATTGAAAGGGACATCCGGAATAGAATAAATGTTAAGTTTAACAATCAATTGACGATGCGACAATACGTTAATGATCTCCTTTTGTTTGATTCAAAGATAAATCATTTTTTTGTAAATTGCAATAGAAAATACACTTTTTATTTTCAAAAAAAAATTGTTATATTGCATAGATTTTGGTTTTATTTTATCGCTTATAACAATGGAACATGCTCTATACTTAATACCCAACACTTTAGGTGAATGTGAAACATCGAATGTTTTACCTGCTATTAATATCGATATTATAAGAGAGATTAAACATTTTATTGTGGAAGACGTAAGAACTGCTCGCCGTTTCTTAAAAAAAGTCGATTCCAACATCAATATAGATGAATTGCAATTTTATACACTCAATAAACACACCTCTCCCAACGAACTTTCTTCATACTTAGAACCATTGGAAAAAGGTTTTGACATGGGTGTAATCTCAGAAGCCGGGTGTCCTGCTATTGCTGATCCAGGAGCAGAGGTCGTAAAAATGGCCCAAACAAAAAATCTCAAAGTGGTGCCACTGGTAGGTCCATCCTCCATTTTATTGGGTTTAATGGCTTCCGGATTTAATGGTCAAAGCTTTGCTTTTGTCGGATACTTGCCAATTCAAGGCAACGAAAGAACTCAACGTATCAAACAATTAGAAAAAAGAGCAAAAACAGAAAATCAATCTCAAATTTTCATTGAGACACCCTACAGAAACCAAAAACTTTTGTCCGAAATACTCTCAACTTGTCAAGGAAATACAAAACTTTGCATCGCTTGCGATATTACTTTAGAGAGCGAATATATCAAAACAAAGAGTATTAATGAGTGGAAAAAGTCGGCTCTGCCTGACTTAAATAAACGACCCTCAATTTTTATTTTATACTAAAGTATAATATTAACAAAACTCACCTTCAACTGATTTTTGTACACTTGAGTATGCTATTTACTCCGGCAATTGTTGTCCCAAAGAGATAACAATCGCCTCCCTCCTTGATTTTCATCTTTTTTCGAAACTCATCTACACTCATCGGGAAATTTCGCAAGGTAACGTTGGCTTTTGTTACTCCCGCCAAAAAGTCTTTAAGTGATTTTTTATTTAATGTTGAAGTTTCTTCTACATGAAATATTCTTCCTGGGAAATCAGATTGTAGTTGTTCTGATGTATATAGATGACTATTTACATCTAATTTACGGAGTTTATAAACCTCACAAAGACGTTTAAAACAACCCGCTTTCAATATTGAGCTGTTGGGCTCATATAGATAATCTCCAACTCTATCTGCTAATAACAATGGTTGTAAACTCTCCTCGTTGTAGGTAAATTCAAATTTGGAATCTCCCTTTCGTTGGAGATTAAAACAAGTAATCTTAGGATCTTCTTTACCTTCCTTCTTGAGATGAAATAACAACTCTTTACACTCGTTTTCAACAGAAATGACAAAGAGTTCTACCACACTCACCAACTCTTTTATTGCCAAAGAAATATCCAACATCGGAGAGTACTTTACCCAAACATCATCAGCTTTTTCGAATAAAAGATTTCTTAGTTCAGAAAGATTGGGAAAGCAATCGCAAATAGAGACCATCTTTCTTCCATAATCATCTCTCCTTGCAGGATCTATATAAATTGTGGAAACCGGCTTCATTGTCTTCAAATAATCAACTGCATCTGCTTTGTTTACAGAAATATTTGTTAGACCTAACGCTCTATAATTATGAGTGACTATGTCTGCCAATTCGGAATTCTTTTCTACATAAAAAGCCTGCTGAAACGATTGAGATAAAAAGGCACAATCTACTCCAAATCCCCCGGTCAGATCTACTAAAGTTTCACCCTTGATCAATTGGGACTTTAAATAAGCAGTTTGCTCTGAAGAACATTGTTCCATCGATAGTTGAACTGGGAATTTCACTCCCTTAACCTTGCTCCATGATGGAATTTTTGCACGACAACGTTGCCACCCCGATATTTGAGTCAGAACATAATTAAGGTTCTCTCCTAATAAAGAAGAAGAACGAAGAGCTAATTTCTTAACATCTTCGTTTCTATTATTTTCAATAAATTGTTCTAATTCACTCAACGACAACATTATAGGAACTAAAAGAAAATATTTATTAAGGTGGATTCTTAAAAAACTCATCATCCACTATCTATACATACTGCATTATAAACAGCAATTATGTAGAAGTCACTTTAACTAAAGACAACAGTTCTATTCTTGAAAGCTAACACTTTTCTATCAATATGTTTTTCAACGGCACGAGAAAGAACTATTTTTTCCAAATCTTGCCCTTTATGAATGAAAGTTTTAACAGTATCTTTATGGGTAACTCTTACAACATCTTGTTCAATAATCGGACCTGCATCCAACTCGGTTGTAACATAATGGCTTGTAGCACCAATAATCTTTACACCTCTCTCGTAAGCAGCATGATAAGGTTTTGCACCAATAAATGCAGGCAAAAAGGAGTGATGAATATTGATGATATTATTAGGGAATTCATTAATCATATCCTCCGAAATAATTTGCATATAACGAGCTAAGACAATAAAATCCACCCTCTCATTTCTAAGCAATTCCATCTCCTTCTTCTCTTGTTCCAACTTATTCTCCTTAGTTATAGGGAATACATGGAAAGGAATACCAAACTTCTCTCCTATCCACTGCAAATCAGCATGGTTGCTAACAATCATTGGAATTTCAACATTTAAACCTCCATCTAAATAACGGGATAATATATCGAAAAGACAGTGAGACATTTTTGAAACAAAAATAGCCATACGAGGCTTAACATCTGAGAAATTCAGTGTAAATACCATGTCATATTTATTTGCATAAAGCGTTCTAAAATACTCTTCAATCTTATCACGAGGAATAATAAAATCCTTCAAATCCCACTCCACACGCATAAAGAATGTATTCTGAACATAATCTACATGCTGATCCAAATATACAATATTCCCCTTATTAACATTGATAAAATCTGTCACTGCCGCTAAAATACCTTGCTTATCGGGACAATGAATCAATAGAATTGCCGTCTGTTTCTTTTCCATTTCTCTTAATTTTTTGCAAATTTAATCAAAATCACTCATATCCATAACTAAGTATAGGAGAAAGTTTAGGTCTTCTTTAAAATTTTAACGATAGGTTAGAATCTATGATTTAGGTGTTTCACTTGGTGTAAATCCATAGAAATCTTTATACTTTCTAGTAAAATATGCTGGATCAGAAAATCCAACTTCAAAAGCGATATCGGCCACAGACATTTCATCTCTCGCACTCATCAACAAACCTTTAGCTTTATTTAAACGATATTCATTCAAGACTTCAATAGGTGTTTTACCAATAATTGATTTGGAGCGACGAATCAACGTAGATTGACTGACGAACAACAAACTTGCCATCTTTTCAATAGAGAATTCACTATCTTGATAGTTCTTTGCCACAACATCTATAATTTGTTCCAACAAAGGATTGATTTTCTCATCTGTCGTTTTCTCCGGCACATCAGATGCACTACTCATCAATCTGATGTTTAACAATCTTTGTTGTTGCTTGCGTCGGTTAATCAAAATATTGGTCAATTTCAACAATAATTCATTGGTATTAAATGGTTTTGGAACATAGTCAACAGCTCCGCTTATCAAGCCTAACAAACGATCAGACTGTTCACTTTTAGCAGATAAGAACAATATTGGCAAACCACTATTTTTCTCTTCTTTCAACAATTGTTTACACATCTCGATACCATTCATAATCGGCATTTCCACATCACTCAACACTAAATCAAACGAATATTTTTTTGCTAATTCCAATCCCTCACTACCATCATTCGCCACGTAAACTTGCATATATGGTTCTAAAATCATCTTAATATTCTTGCTAATCAACGGATCATCATCTACAACCATCACCACATTTCCACCCAATAACTCTTTATCCACAACATGGTGAATCTCTTCATCTACCATTTCTACATCATCAGACAATTTTTCATCAGACAATGGTAAACGTAAACGTACAAGAGTTCCTGCCCCTTTCTCACTCTCTATAGCAATCGTTCCTTTATTTCGCTTTACATAGTCTAAGCAAATACGAAAACCTAATCCTGTACCACTCTCATTTTCAGTTCCTTTTGAAGAATTCTCCCCCTTACCTGATAAAAGTAAAGCAATCTGCTTATCATCCATACCAACACCGGAATCTTTTATATCAATCACCATATCTTTACCCTCTTCACATGCCGTTACAGATATATCACCTCCGGAATGAGTAAATTTAATCGCATTGTTTAATATATTCCTCAAAATTGCCCTCAACATTCTAGGGTCAACAACAACACAATGCTCTATATTTAAGTTGGTTGTAAAATGCAAATTCTTTTTATTAATAACTCCGGACAATAAAGAGACCACATTCTGCAAGGAGGAACGAAGATCCAATGACTGAGGAGTACACTCTATCTTCTCACTTTTTGCTCTCGCCCATTCCAACAAACGTATCAACTCATCTTGAAGGGACTGTGCAGAACTCAATGCACTCGATATAATACCTCTTCGCTCTTCTTTTCCTAAATCAGCTTCTCGTTTCAACCAACCTTCTAAGGCTCCAACAATTGCAAACATTGGGTTCTTTAAATCGTGTGCCAATACAGAAATCAATCTATCTTTGTCAAATAAAACTTGCTTCAATTCTTCGTTCTGAGACTCTATCAATACATTCTTCTCATCTAACTCCTTTGTTCGCTCTTTCACCATTTGTTCTAACATTACTTTTTGCTTTAACAAACGTCTAAAACGCAAATACAAAAATGAACCAATAATTAAAGCCAAAACAGAAACGAATAAAAGGCGGAACCACCAAGTTTGCCACCAAGGTGGTGTTACAACAATCGGCAATGTATATAGAGCATAGTATTTACCATTTCCCTTTTTATAGGATTGAATCTCCAAAACATAATCACCTGGTGGCAAATATGGGAAATAGATAGTTCTATTATGGTCAACCTTATCCCACTTATCTGTCAACCCTATTAAACGATAATTAAGTTCAGGCGTATGCTTTGAATAATCAACTAAATCAATACATAAAGACAATTCTGCCAAATTATAGGGAAGAGTTATTTGAGATAAATCGCCCTTCTCATTCCACTCACAATAATCCGCACATTTAGCCAAAGGATTCTTCTGGATATGTACAGAAGATATTGATAAATAGCGAAGTGAATCTTGCTGATTTTCTTCTTCCGGCTTAATCATTACAAATCCATTAGAAGTAGAACAAAACAAAACTCCTGATGAGGAAATATAGTTCCCTTGTAAATTGAACCCAGACAATCCTATAGAACTAAAATCATATAAAAATCTCTGCGCTTCAAATGTTTTACAATCAACATAATAAATATCAGATGATGATGTTACCACCATGTTATTTTTTCCATCAAATGCAACTGACGTATATTCTTGTATAGGTACAGTTTTAATAGTGTCCAGCTTAGTTCCATCGGGAGAGAAACGCAACAACCCCTGATTGGTAGCTACCCACAAGTTATACTCATCATCACACATCATATTATTTATTGAAATTGGGGTGTGAGTCATTTGTTTAGAAAAATCACCCATAAGAGGCCGAGACTCTTCTCCTTTTATCCACCATAATGAACGAGATGTATTTACCCACCGAATGTCTTGTTTTCCTTCAACAACTCCACTTGGCCACATATCATCTTCTCCCGGAGAGAAACTAAGTACTATCTTATGCCAACGCCCCAAAGTATCTCTAACATACAAACCATCTCCACCTGAAGAAGCCCATACTTCTCCATTACTTGTTGTTGATATTGAAATAAAACAATTTAGATTAGAATTTAGCGGAGAAAATGTCACCTTTTCAATTTTATCTTTTTTAGGAGAATAACGATATACTCCTCCACCCCATGTGGCAACCCAAATATCTCCGTTTTTATCTGCGTCTATCTCAACGACATTTTTGTTAGTTAAACCATCTTTTTCACTAAACAAACGATACTCCATGCGTTCCGGATTCATTCTACAAAATCCCTCTCCATCGGATGCTACATACAACTGACCATCAGGTGTTTCTGTAAAAGACGAACTTATTCTATAAGGGTAAGCAAGATAGTTTGAAAAAACAACCGACTCTTCTGCATTCGGATTAAATTTTAAGGCTCCTTCTGCTTGCGTACCAATCCAAATATCACCATTATCCGACTCCATTATACAATATATCTTACTAAAATCCAACTTTTTCTCACCAACAGAAACCACCTTTACAAGATCCTCTTTAGAGGTTGGAAAATCCTCTGAATACCACAAACCAAATCCATCAGAAGTATACCAAAAATGCCCATTTCTATCCCTCATAATATTATTTAAACCGGAAAATGGAACTTTAATCTCAGTAAATTTTGCAATATTTCCTTGCGAATCTAATTCAAACGAATGAATAAGATCGGAGAAACATGAAACCAAAATATGAGAATCTGATAAAATAGTAAATTTACTTGTTGCAGTTTGTTTATTTCCTCCATTAGAGAGGTCGAAACGATATATTTCATTCCCTACTTTATCAATTACTATCACAGAATTGAAAGAACATATCCAAAACCGATCAAAATTATCCTCATATAAAGACAATATGTAAGTATCTTTTATGCGAGAATAAGCAGGGAACCGGTTGCAAAAACGCTTCTCTTGCGAATCATACAAATAAAATCCGCTTGAAGTATTAAGATATTTATCACCGTTTTTTGTTTCGGAAAAACTCACAATTTGCTTGTAGTATGTACTATCAAAATCAGTTGGTTTCAAATTGGAAAACTCTTCCTTTTTAGGGTCATATTGCAACACACAACCAAAAAAACTACCCATTACAACTGTACCATCCGAAAAGGTATAAAGTGTACGAACGTCGTTACGCAAAAGTGAAGGATATTGAGATTTTAGAAACCTTTTGCATATTTTTCCATCGTAACGATTAAGACCTGAACCTGTTCCAAACCACATAAAACCCATAGAATCTTGAGCTATGGAATGAACCAAATTAGATGATAAACCTTGAGAAACAGAAAGTTGATCAAAACGCACCTCTTTTTGAGCATACAATGTTGCATGACCAATAGATAAAAAAAGAGTTATCAAAATCAATATGCCAACCTTCCTAAACATAGATTTAAACTTTAGAGCGGAAAGATAGTAAAATTTAAACAATAAAAAACATAATTATCAAATAATTAATTTATGAGCAACATTTTAAGAAGCTATTTAGGAGTTGTTTAAATTTTATTTCGAGCATATTTGAGAGTGATTTTTAAGATTATTTTTATTATTCTTTTGAAGTTAATAGTGGACTATTATCAAAAAAAAAAGTAAAAAACAGCTTATAAAGCGCTTCAAAGATGCCGAAAAAAGAGAGTGAAACTCAAAATCAATTTTATAATAAAATTTAATCAGCTTCTTAAATTTTACAGAAAAAAAGAGAACTTATCTACCTATTTTCAGATGGAGAATACCCAAAAAATGCTTTATACTTTTTGCTAAAATATAAAGGGTCATTAAATCCTACTTTCTGAGCTATCTCTGCAATCGTATCTTTACTATTTTTCAACAAATCTCTAGACTTATATAAACGATATTCCACCAAGATTTCAATCGGAGTTTTATCCATTATAGCCTTTAATCTACGGGATAATGTTGACTTACTCATAGACATTTCCGAGGCTAACTCATCCAAAGACAGTTCTGAATTACTATAATTTTCCGAAATGAAAGTCATTAATTTTTTCAACAGCGGATCCAATTCTTCAACCACCACTTCTTCTTTGAGACTATTTAACAAAAACTGTTGTTGTTGTTTTCGTTTAAAATCCAACAAGTTAAATAGTTTCATTATCAACTCTTCCTCTTTAAATGGTTTAGTTATATAATCCAAAGCTCCATATGACAAACCGACAAAACGAACTTTATCCTCGTCTTTAGCAGACAAAAAGATAAATGGTATCGATTTAAAAGTGGTTACATTTCTCACCTCTTTCAACAATTGAATACCATCCATTAGCGGCATATCTACATCCGATAGAATTATATCCGGATTAATTTTAAATGCCAAATCTAATGCCTCTACACCATTGGTTGCCACTTTAACGTGGACATATGGAATCAATAAACTCCTGACATACTCCAAAGTTAAATGATCATCATCCACCAGCAAAACCATACTTCCCGAATAGCTCTCTTTGTCCAAAGAATAATTAACATACGACAACCCCAACTCCTGCTTTTCATTCTTTTTAAGTTCATTCTGAGATTTAACAAACATTATCTCAATTTCACTCCCTTCTCCGTTTGCACTTAGAATGCGTAATTTACCATTCAATTTTCCGACAAACTCTTTTACAATTTGGAATCCCAAACCTGAGCCTTGTTCGTTACATGTTCCTAGAGTAGATATTTGTTTATCTTCATTCAATAACCGATTAATGGTTTCGGCACTCATACCAACTCCGTAATCTCTAACAGACAATTTAATGTAATCTTCATCCTGAGATACTTTAATGTCAATACGGCCTCCTTCAGAACTATATTTAATGGCATTAGATAGCAAATTTCTAACAATAGATTCTGCCATTCGTAAATCTACAACTGCGTAGTTTTCAATTTGCGATTCAAAATTTACTTTTATTGATTTTCTTTCCAATAAACTTCTGAACAAAACTAAAACATCTTTTACAATATCACCAAAATCAACATCTTCTAAGGTGCAATCAATCTTCGAACTTCTACCTTTAACCCACTCTATAATGCGTACCATAATAGTTTGAAGATTAAATGCAGAAGAGTGAATATCTCTGAGCGTCGAACGACAATCCTCTAATGAACCTTTTCTTCTCAAAACCGTATCTAAGGCTCCGACAATAGCAAACATAGGATTTTTCAAGTCGTGAGCAATTAGGGAAATCAATAAATCTTTCTCTTCCAAAGCTTGCTCTAAATCAACATTTCTTTGTACTAACAACTTCTGTTTAGAATCTAAAATCAAATTAATCTCTCTCAACTCCTTTGTACGCTCCTTGACACGTTGCTGTAATAAATTACGTTGATGTTCAACTCGTCTTAAATAAGAATATATAAACCACCAACAAATCAAAAATAATACAACAATAACAAGTAATTGAAACCAAAAAGAAGTCCACCATGGTGGGAAAACTTCTATCGGTAAGACAATCTTATGCTCGTCACAAACTACTCCGGCTCTCTTAACTTCAATCTCCAAAAGATGATTTCCTTCCGGAATATGAGAAAATGAGATTTGTCGTTTTGTTCCCAAATCCACCCAACCTTTATCTACTTCACTTAGCTTATATAAAATTTGAACGCTATTCAACCCTACAAAATCCACCATGTCAATCTCAATAACAATATTGGTTTCATCGTGTTCCAATTCCAACTTGTTCATCATACGAAGTGGCTTCGGAAGAATATCAGAATAGGGTTTAATCTTCTTACCATGAATGTATAAATCCGCTAAAGTAAGATTGGCAATATGCTGAACATCTTGTACTAAAGCAGGATCGAAAACAATAAATCCATCCGAACCACCAAAACTTATTAACCCATCATTATCCATAAATGACGAGCGACAAGTATAATAATTGTTTCGCCCCTCACGACCGGACAAAATTACATTTTTGTAGATTTTTAATTTGGGATCAAATGAAATGATACCATTAGATCCACTAACCCAAAATGCCCCATAAGAATCTCGCAAAATAGAAACATATGAACCTTTCGGCAAAAAATCAAGCCATTCATAAGACTTTCCATCAGACTGAAAACGAAGGATTCCCTGAGTAGTTACAACATACAAATTACCTTCATCATCACACTCCGCTTGATACATCAAAAACAATCTCTGTGACTGCGTTAATTCTACATCCGGATATACAGACGTAATTTTGTCGTTCTCAACTCTCCACACAGTACGGGAGGTTATCACCCAACGGATTCCCTGTTTTGATTCACCAAAATCTTCCACCCATAAGTCTCTTCTTTTGAACTGATTTTCATCAGAAAGGATTATACGTTTCCAATTCCCATCTAAATCTCTCGCATAAACACCATCTCCTGAAGTTCCCACCCAAACTTCTCCATTTGAAAATTCTTTAACTGCTTTTGTATTATATATAGGGTCCGAAATTCCATTATAGTTAATTTTAATAATTTCATCCGTTAATGGATTAACCAAACACGTTTCTCCTCCCCAAAAAACAACCCATAAAAAACCATTTGAACTTTTACTCATGGATAAAACATTATTACTAGTTAATCCTTGAGCTACCTCCATTCTTTTCTGTTGTTGAAACATAGAGTCAACCACAAAAATACCATGACCATCAGAAGCTACAGCCACCAATCCATCTTCTAACTGCACGAAAGAAGTCACGTCAACCTCAGGAAATCCCAACTCCAACGAATGTAAAGAACTGGGACCATATGAATTTCCAAATCTCCAAATACCTGAATTTTGGGTACCTATCCAAACATTACCAAATTTATCCTTAAAAAGAGCATGTATTTTTCGTAATGAATCTAATTCCCTGTTGGGTACAAGCATTTTGGCATAAACATATTTACCATCAACATAAGTACATCTCCACAAACCATAACTGGAAGTTCCAAACCAATACTCCCCATTTTCAACTTTCAACCACGAAGTAACTTCTTTAAAAGGCATTTGTTCTTTTTTACAAGAGAGGATATCTCCATTGGAATCTAAAATAAACTTCCAAAAACATCCTTCTGAAGAGATCACTAAAAAAGAACTATCATTTATTGCTATGAAACCACTAATCGCTGCATCTAACTGCTTAAAATCAAATTTCAAAATACAACGTTTCCCTATAGAGTCCAACAAGACCAAATCATCTCCTGACGCCAACCAAAAACGGGCAAATTTATCTTCATAAACTGCGGTTGAATATATTGATTGAGAAGAATCAGATATCGCACAATTACCATCAAAACGATTTAAGGCTGTATTCCAAAAATAGATTCCTCCTGATGTAGAAATAACAAGAGAATCTTCATTCGTTTTATGAAAACCTGTTATTCCTTTATAGTAAGAACTATCAAACTCTAAGGGCTTTAAATCTTCAAATTCATCAGTATCTTCATTATACGCTAAAACCAATCCATTGTTACCCGCAACTGCAACTCTCCCATCAGGCAAAGTCGACAAATGCAATATATCATTACGAAACATGGATGGGTATTTATCCAATAAGTAATGTTTAAAGTTAATTCCATCAAAACGATTCAAACCTAACTCAGTAGCGACCCATATAAATCCTTTTGAATCTTGCGTAAACGAATGCACATAATTACAACTTAAACCATTATCAGATGTATAATTGCGAAACGTTGACACATCCACTCTATCTACAGCATTAGATAGATGGAAAATCAGAATAAAAATTATCAATAAGAATCTCTTAAAATGCAACATTTAGAGAATATTTAAATAAAATTTTAAAACTTAGTATAAAGAGAAACTACACTTGTGCTTCCGTCCATACCCTACTACAAAATTAAAAAATTTTTAAAAATAAAACTACTGGAAAATTGTTAAATCTCACGTGTAACCAAAATTCTCATAGAAATAAGTAGCACTAACACATTTTTTTTAAATCTCATATCTAAAAAGAAAGTTTGAATTAGTCTCCTTATTTGATATAAATAAATATCAAACATGTTCTATATTTGATAGTTTAAATCATCTAAGCAACTTACAAAACAAAGAACTACAACAAAAATTTCAAATCAGTTAGAAATAATTCTTAAATTAACGATTTTTGTCTCGCTCTTCTTTACTCATTTTTCTCCAAATCCAAGGTGCAATCGGTGTATGCGCATCCTGATGCCAAAGTCCCACTTGTGCATTCCTTGCCTCCTCTTCCATATTATGATAAAGAAGATTATTATCAAAACGCTTAAAATGCCATCCCATACCGGATTTAAGCATTTCAGCAACTACATCAACACTATCTTTAGTATATACTTTAGCTATCATTCTCGAATAGTGTTCTTTTCCGGTCATAACTACTACAACCTCTTTACCAAAGAGTAATTCAGACAATTTTTGTCTTGCATTATTCCCATATGGTTGTCCTTTTTCAGGAGCATCAAAGGCCGCTAACCTCACTCTAACTTGTTTAAAATCCTTTGTCAAACCATCAAAAGTATCCCCATCAACTATCTTTATAACCTTCATCTCAACAACCTCTTTGGCTTCCAACTTTTCATTAATAGATGAACATTGAATAACCGCTTTACGTGCAACCTCCTTCAAAGTTTGAGCAAAACCATTACAACTTTGCAAACAAAGTGAAATTGTAATTACTAACAATATAAAAAATTTCCCTTTACTCATATCATACATCAAAATTTATAGAAAATACACGAAGAAACACCCAATTACAAAAGCAACTTCTATAAATTACGATTTTCTATTGCAGCTAATAAGAAGCTGTTTAAATTTTATTATTAAAAATATTTTAGAGTTTCACTCTCTTATTTTCGGCATCTTTGAGATTCTTTTAGGTGGGTTCTATAAATTCATTTCGAAGAATTTTTGAATTTATTTCGAGTAAATTGCTGTGCGAAAGGAAGGAGCAGTGCGAGCACTGTGACCGACTGACAAGCAGCAAATTGCCAAAAGAAATCAAAAATTACCGAAAAGTTTATCAATCTGCGATTTACACGTTTTAAATTTTAAATGGTGAATTTATAGTACTCACCTTAAACCTATTTTTATTCTCCTTTTTTGATAATAGTCCACTATTTTCTGCAAAAGAAGATTAAAATTAGATTTAAAAATCTCTCTCAAATAGGCTCGAAATAAAATTTAAACAACTTCTTAAATCTTTTTCGGATGCTTATGAATTTACTTTACTCATCTTTTTGATATTCTACCAGTTACAATGACTGCATCACTTCTTTCACTTACGTATTTCATTTTTCGCCATAGCAAAGCAGAAACATGTTTCACTATGCTCACTTACTTGACAAAAAGGGGCATAAATATAAACAACCGAAGAAATACTATTCAAAATCATCTCGACCAATTTAAAGAACCTGCCTTAATAAATTTAGAACACGACATCTGAATATAACAACTCCATAAAAGTTCAAAATAACTCTTTATGTATCATTAAAACAAGAGGGTACCGATGGTACCCTCTTCATATTACAATTACTCAAAATCTCTGTATCGAACAATAGTTTGTTCTCTGTCAGGACCAACAGAAACGATCTTAATTGGAATTTCCAAATAATCCTCAAGAAAATCCAAGTAAGCATTAAACTCTTCCGGAAATTCATTTTCATTTTTCATTTGAGTCATTTTGGTTTTCCAACCACTCATTTCCACATATACAGGCTCTATATTACCTTCTGTCAAATCAAAAGGAAACTCATCTGTTTCTTCTCCATTGATATTATATGCAACACAAGCTTTTATTGTATCAAAGTCATCCAAAACATCACTCTTCATCATTATCAATTTAGTAACTCCATTAATCATTACAGCATACTTCAATGCCACCAAATCAATCCAACCACAACGACGTTCTCTACCTGTAACTGAACCATATTCATGTCCCAACTGACACATCAATTTTCCGGTTTCGTCAAACAATTCTGTAGGGAAAGGACCTGCACCTACACGAGTACAATAAGCCTTAAAAATACCATAAACTTCACCAATTTGACGAGGTGCAATACCCAATCCTGTGCAAGCACCGGCGCAAATTGTATTAGACGAAGTAACAAAAGGATAAGAACCAAAATCAACATCTAACATAGTTCCTTGAGCACCTTCTGCCAAGACACTTTTACCATCAGCCAAAAGAGCATTCAACACATGCTCACTATCAATAAAGGTATATTGCTTTAATTTTTCAACACCCTCCATCCACTCTTTTTCGATAGAAGACAAATCGTATGAAAAATCGTAATGACTTAAAATCTCTTTATGACGAGCAATTGCTTTTTGATACTTTTCTTCGAAATTAGATAAGAGGTCACCAACACGTAAACCATTTCTACTTATTTTATCAGTATAAGTTGGTCCGATACCTTTACCTGTTGTTCCGATTTTAGCATCACCTTTAGCCGACTCGTATGCAGCATCTAATAAACGATGAGTAGGCAAAATCAAATGCGCTTTTTTAGAAATAAAAAGACGACTGGTCAAATCATGACCTGATTTTTCCAACTCTTCCACCTCTTTTTTAAACAACGCCGGGTCCAAAACAACACCATTACCAATGATGTTAATTTTTCCTCCTTGGAAAATTCCGGAAGGAATAGAACGCAACACATACTTTTGCCCTTCGAATTCCAATGTATGGCCGGCATTCGGACCACCTTGAAAACGAGAAACAACATCATAACCAGGAGTAAGGACATCTACTACCTTACCTTTTCCCTCGTCTCCCCATTGTAATCCTAACAAAACATCTACTTTCATAAGCTATAAATAAAAATTTATATATTATTCAAATGCACCCATACGGAGCATACTAACTTCTCTTTCAGACAAGAAACGCCATTGACCTCTACGAAGATTCTTTTTAGTTAAACCGGCAAAATAGACTCTATCCAACCTTAACACACGATATCCCAACGCTTCAAAGAATCTACGAACAATACGATTTCTACCAGAGTGAATTTCTATACCCACCTTCTTCTTATCCTCTTCATCAATATAATTCAAAGAATCAGCCTTGATTTCTCCATCTTCCAACTCGATACCCTCCAACATTTTGTCAAAATCCTCTTGCTGCAACTCCTTATCCAAAACCACTTGATAAATCTTCTTCTTGTTATATTTCGGGTGAGTTAATTTAGCTGCTAAATCTCCATCATTGGTCAATAGCAATACACCGGTTGTATTTCTATCCAAACGTCCAACTGGATAAATACGCTCTGTACATGCAGACTTAACCAAATCCATCACTGTGGTTTTTGCAAATGGATCATCACTTGTCGTAACACAATCTTTCGGTTTATTCAACAACAAATAAACTCTCTTATCAGGAGATACCAATTGATCGTGAATCATCACTCTATCTCCACGCAAAATCTTAGTTCCCAATTCAGAAACCGGATTACCATTTACAGTAACAACACCGGCTGTTATCAACTCATCAGCCTCGCGACGAGAACAAATTCCTGCATTAGACAAAAATTTATTCAAACGGATTTCCTCGTTTGGATCCTCCACAATTGAGCGATATTCAATAGGACGAGTAATGATGCGATTTTTGTTAAATCCTTGTTTATTGTTGTTATTATTTGGACGACGATTTCCTCCTTTTCCGCCAAATCCTTGACGATTGTTATTAGGTCTAAAACCTTGGCGATTTCCACCATTATCATCACGACCATTAAAACGAGGATTACGATTATAACCTCCTCTATTATTATATCCGCCTTGACGATAACCTCCATTTTGCTGAGGTCTGGTGCCATAATTTTGCGAATTATATTGTGAATTTTGGTCTCCATTTCCAAAATCACCATTATCATAAAAACGCTCTCCACCGTAATTATTATTATAGTTGTTATTACCATAATTATTATTACGATTATAACCTCCTCCATAATTATTAGGTCTGTTATTTCCATAATTATGGTTTCCACCATAAGAGCCACCTCTATTGTTGTTATAACGTCTGTTATTGTTATAACCATTATTGTTTGGCCTAAACTGATGATTATTTGAATAATCACCACTTTCTTCTACATTATAGCGAGGAGCCTCACCCACACGTCTTCTTGGACGCTTAACGCCATCTGGAGACGTTGATCTCACTCTATTCTCCGAGGTGAAATTAGGGTTAAAACTTTTTCTTGCTCTAACTTCGCCTTCATTTTCTGCATCAAAATTCCTCCCGGAATCTTGCCACTCTTCATCTAACGGTCTCATACAATTACTTTATTTAATTAATTAAAATATTTTATTAAATTATCAACCTCTCCTATCAACCTTTTACAAAACAATCTATAACCAATATAGTTCACCTTATGCTTCAGATGCCTCTTCTAACATTTTGATTTTTTCCAAAACCACCTCTCTCTCATTCTTCAATTTAGACACCTTCATCTCCATATCCTTTATCATTCCTTCAGCTTTCTTTGATGAACCGGAAAAAAAGCCAATATTATTTTCATAAGTAGCTATCTCAGACGTCAAAGTCTCATACTGACGAAGAAGTCGTTTCCGTTCTGATTGCAACTTTTGCTGACCTTTATTTGCTATATCTTGCAAATTAGCCTTATACACATCCATTCGGCGAGCAGTTCTATCCAAGTTCAACTTATCAAACTTCTCATCAATAGCCGACTTATAAACCTTATATATTTTATCTTTTTCTTTAAATGGAACAAATCCAATCTGATTCCATTTCGCTGTTAACTCCTTTAACGCTACTAACGCAGCCTCTGAATCTGTCCCTATCTCTAAGGATTTTATTTGTTCTATTATCTCTTTTTTCTTCGCTAAATTTTCATCCTGCTCACTTTTTTGAGATTTAAACTCCTTCTCCTTTCTTTCAAAGAAATAATCACATGCAGAAATAAATCGTTTCCATACAATCTCAGATTGCTTCTTTGGAACAGCACCAATCTGTTTCCACTCTTTTTGCAACAACACCAACTTGTCCGATGCCGACTTCCACTCTACACTATCTTTTAATGCTTCAGCCTTCTCACACAACGCAATCTTACGAGTTAAATTATCCACCAAAGCTTTTTTTGTCGATTTAAAGAAATCATTCTTCTGCTTAAAAAACTCATCACAAGCAGCCCTAAATCGTTCATAAATAGCAACATTATCTTTCTTAGGTGCAAATCCTATTTTTTTCCACTCATTCTGTAATTCTATAATCTCATCACTCTTCTCCTGCCATGCCTTATAGGAAGTCAACTCAGACAAATCCATCGACTCTAATTTCTCACACAAACTCTTTTTCTTTTCAAAGTTTTCAATCTCAGTCTCCTTCAACTTATCAAAATAGTCATGATGTTTTTTATGCACTATTGTAGAAGCCGACTTAAAACGATTCCAAATTTCTTCTCTATTTTCTCTTGAAACAGGACCAATCTCCCTCCACTTTTCATGCAAAACCTGCAATTTTCGGAAAGCTACAACAACATCCTCATCTGAGGCCAATTTCTCTGCCTGTTCACATAATTCACTCTTCGCCTCTAAATTCTTTCTAAAATCGTAGTCTCGTAACTCTTTGTTGATTTTGAGATTATCATAAAAACTCTCTACATAATTTTGATACTCTCTCCATAATGCATTGGAATCAGAAGCCGGAACATCTCCGATTGCTTTCCAATCTTGTTGAATTTTTTGAAAAATAGGAATTCTTTTCCCGAAATCTTCGGTATTACTTTCATCTACCAACACTTTCAATTCTTCCAACAAGTGCCTTTTAGACTCTAAATTCTCCTTCTTTTGATTCTCTTGACGCAATAATTCAGAAGCTCTTTTCTCCTTGTACTTAGCCAACAACTCCTTCAACTCATCCTCTAACGGATTAGGCACCGGTTCAAAGTCAGCTTCCTCTCCTCCATCTGCCAAAAATGCAGATTTTAACTCCTCATTTTTCGCCTTTAATTTGCGGTAAAAATTTTGTTTTATAGATTCTACATCTCCTTTGATAGACACATAAGACTCAAGGTTACTCTTTAGCAAACCTTTCATCTTCTCCACCAACTCACCCTCTGTACAATCGCTATAATCTGCAGATTCTACACTCATCTCTACGTCTAACACCTGCTCCTCTACAGAGTCAACTAATTGATTTTCAACATCATTTTGAATCTTTAAAAGATCCATTTCTTCCATTTTATCCATAAAAAATTATTTAAATTTTTACTCACCTCAAATTCTACGATTACAAATTTAATAAAAACATTTGTATTTCAATCGTATCGTTAAAGAAATTTCACTTTTTATCTTTTTTCTTATTCAAACAAATTGTCTAATTTTGGAGAAAATTTATTTGAATTATGGAGATTTTTTTAATTTGTTTAGCTGCAATATTAATCATCTTGTCGATAGCTGGTTGCTTTGTTCCTATCATTCCCGGTCCTCCAATCGGATATGTAGGAATACTGATTATGCGCTATGTTGATGCCGTAAATTTTTCAAACGAAAAATTAATAATTCTTTTGATTGTCACCATTATCGTTCAAGTATCCGATTATATTTTACCAATTTGGTTTACAAAAAAATTTGGTGGCAGTAAATTAGGTATGATAGGAAGTACCATCGGACTGATTGCCGGATTGTTCTTCCCCCCTATCGGCATAATCGTGGGTCCTATAATTGGAGCTATTGGAGGTGAATTAGTTAGTGGAAAAGAATTTGCCTTGGCTTGCAAGAGCGGATTAGGCTCCTTTATTGGATTTATCACTACTACAGGTGCCAAACTGATTGTATGTTTTGTTTTTCTATACTACTTTGTCACCTCTTTAATTTAGACCGAAAGTTCATCTCAAGAATCGATAGTGCACTTATCTAAATTAAATTTTGCAAAAGAAGGATAGGACAAAAGAAGAGCCTTAAAAACCAAAAATATGGGGCAATAAAATTCAAGGCAACAGTTCAACTTGCGCCTTGATTTTCCCATTGGCTATATTTTCCTCGATTTTGTCTAACATTGCTTGGCGGTTAGAGAAAACAGATGTCAAATTGTTCTTCCAATCATCTAATTTTCCTAAATACTTTTCAAAGATACTATTATATTTAGCATACGCAATTTCCATATCTACAATAGCTTGTTCGAACAACGATTCATCATTTAGAAACGTTGCCATATGTGCCTTCATTTCTATTGTAGCATATTGAGCTGATGGCACAGAATATCTTTCATTAGAATATGCATTGATAACTTTAAAAAGAGTATCCTTATGAATATTTTTTCTTAAATCAAAATTTATATAGTTTTCAGCATTTAGGAAAATCTCTTCTTTCTTTTCTAACATTTGGGATATCGAAAGATAGTAAGGTAAACCTTTTGAATCCTTTATATGATGATAAAGGAAAGGACCCCAAAAACACTTCTTTACATCCTCCTCCCACAGAGGATAGATAACAAAATAGGATGTATATCACCTCGTATCTTACGACGTTCAAAACCTATAGCAAAACAACCTACAATTTTATAGTATTTTGATTGAGTAACAGCCGTTAAATCATACCGTTTTACCCATTCGTTTTTTAGTATTGTTTCATCTTTCATTTTCGACTTATCATACAACAAAGAGGCTATAATAATTGAAATTCAACAATATAGCCTCTTTATTCATTGTTTATTTATCAGTTCTAACAACATCTAAATTATTTCGAATTCATTCTTGCTTGCCTAAACTTGAAATAACAAATCATGTAGTTTGCAGCATCACGAACATCAAAAACTCCAAAATTATTTAACAACTTCAATTTTCATCTTTAAATCGCTCTTCGGTCTATCTCCCGGCATTGTTTGCACGGCAGCAATAGCATCAATCACCTCCAAACCTTCAACAACCTCCCCAAATACGGTATATTCATTATCCAAGAAAGGAGTTCCACCGATAGTCATATAATCTTTTTTCATCTCAGCAGGCATCTCTATCTTTTTACCTTCAAACTCTTTTTCCAACAAGGCAATCAATTCATTTTGCAACTTCATAAGTCCCTCTTTATCTTGAGCGGCACGCAACTTTTGAATTTCAGCAGAACGTTCATCAGCCATTTGATAAAAACGATTTTGTTTCGCCTTATTCAACATATTTTTCTCCATTTGTCCAATTTCAACTTCGTTCATAACTTTTCCTTGAACAATGTAAAATTGGCAACCGGAAGATCTTTTTTCAGGATTCACTTGATCCCCTTGACGAGCAGCAGCCAAAGCACCTTTTTTATGATAATATTTAGGATAAACAAACTCTGCAGGAATTGTATAACCCACATCTCCGGCTCCTAATTGTTTAGATGCAGGTGCATTTTTAGAATCGGGATCACCACCTTGAATCATAAAATCCTTTATCACTCTATGAAATAACAAGTCGTTATAAAATCCCTTCTCGATCAACTTGATAAAATTATCACGATGTTGAGGAGTCTCATTATACAACTTGATTTTCATTGTTCCATACTCAGTAGTTAAAACCACCATAGTCTCTTTTTCTTGTGCTGTCGCAACCATAGTCATAGCCATTAATAAAATAATCAAATAAAATTTCTTTACCATAACAATTACACGTTTAATGACGAATTCAACAAATCAAGAGATTATACTTTGTACAAAAAGAAAGGTTAAGAAAGAGTTATTCCCAAGATTATTTAGAATCAGTAAAACTCCAACTATTAGCACAATTTTCTTAAAATGATTCACAACAAACGAAAATCATTTTCTCTAATTTATAGAAAGCGTCTATGTTAAAAAACGAAACAAAGGTAGAATATTTTTGAGATAAAACAAAGAATTTATTATTCAAACACCTCAACCTCATTTAAGAAACTATTTGAATTTAATTATAAAAAATTTTAAGCTTCGATCTCTTCTTTTTCGGCATCTTAGAAGTACTTTTTTTACCTGTTTTCACTATTCTATTTTTTTAGAATTCCATCCCAAACCCAAGAAATAACTACAATAAATTGCAGATTTTTTCAAAAATAACTTTTCAATTCGATTTTTTTTTATAATTTTGCACCGCCAATTGCATAAGGTTACCAATTTAAATTAAACGAATTAAAAAACAAATTTAACGAAATAATAAAATGAATAAGGAGATTCAACCCGAAAATTATCGTCCTGTAGCATTTAAGGACATGTCAAACGGAGATTTATTTATCTCACGTTCTACAATCAACACAAAAGACACAATTGAGATTGATGGTGAAACATTACCATTGGTAAAACTTGAAATTTCAAGTTCTTCTCACCCATTCTTCACAGGAAAAGCTAAGATGGTTGACACAGCAGGTCGTGTTGATAAGTTCATGAACCGCTACGGAAACAGAAAAAAATAATCATATCTACGTTATGATTTTCAGGAGGGTGAGTCAACAGGCTCACCCTTTTTATTTTATCTACGACGCTCCTCTCCTCTTCATCAGATCACCCAAAAATAAATCTTATTTAGAAAAACTTTTAATTCATTTTATATATCACTCTTCCACACATTCATTTGCAATATCCGCATCACATCTTCTTTAATCGAACCTACTATCAAAATGATTTTCAAAACCATCACGACCTAATTTATAGAAAATGCCTATAAAAATTACCATAAAAATAGTATCTTTGCAAAAAAATAAAAACAATGAAAGTAATAATCTTCGGAAATAAATGTAAAGACCGAATTGCCATATACGCAAGACAATTGGTAAATTCCCTATTAAAACGAAATGTTTCCATCTATTTCGAAAAAGATTTTTGTAGATTTTTAGTAGAAAAAGGGATTGACATGGCATTCCCCCACCAGTTACTCTGTGAAGGAGAAGATTTTGAAGCAGACATGGCTTTTAGCATAGGAGGAGATGGAACATTTATAAAAACATCTGCAAAAATTGGAAAAAAGAATATTCCAATCATCGGAATAAATGCAGGACGATTAGGATTTCTTGCAGATATAGCCGGAGATGAAATAGAAGTGGCTGTAAAAGAGATTTTGGACGGAAAATACAAAATAGAAGACAGGACATTGTTACGCCTCTACACAGAAGAGAAACTCTACAAGGATTTCAATTATGCACTAAATGAAATTGCAGTCATGAAGCGAGATTCTTCATCAATGATTACCATAGATGCATGGGCCAACGATGTCTTCATCAACTCATATCAAGCAGACGGACTACTAATTTCAACCTCTACCGGCTCAACAGCCTACTCAATGAGTGTTGGAGGCCCCATCGTAGTACCACAAGCACCCAACTTTATCATTACCCCAATCGCACCTCATAGTTTAAACGTAAGACCAATCATTATACCGGACGATTGGGAAATAAAATTAAGAGTGGAAAGTAGAAACAACCAATTTTTAATAGCCCTTGATGGCAGAAACAATATATTTGATTCTAAAACTCACCTATTAATAAAGAAGGCTGGATTTACTACAAAGGTTGTTAAAAGAGAGAATAATGACTTTTTTGACACTCTAAGAAGCAAATTGATGTGGGGAATGAGTGAACGATAATAGTACACCACTGCAACGATTTAAGTCGGGTTCTATAAATTAGACCGAGAGGATTTTGAAGAGCATTTTGATTAAGGTTGGGGGAAATTATCAACGTGCGACTAATACTTTTTTAATTAAAAACTGTGAATTTATAGGATACACCTAATATATAAAAGATTGTAACAGATGGATAAAAAGGATTTAAGAATAGTGTACATGGGAACTCCCGATTTTGCGGTAGAACCTCTAAGAGAATTGGTTGAAAACGGCTACAATATTGTGGGATGCATCACAATGCCGGACAAGCAAGCGGGACGAGGACATAAAGTACAATTTTCACCTGTTAAAGAGTATGCTTTAGCTAAAAATATTCCACTTTTACAACCTGAAAAACTAAAAGACGAACAATTTTTAAATGCATTGAGAGAGTGGAATGCAGACCTTCAAATCGTAGTTGCATTCAGAATGCTCCCTGAAGTTGTATGGTCGATGCCTCGATTAGGAACATTTAATTTACACGCCTCATTATTACCTCAATACCGAGGAGCTGCTCCTATCAATTGGGCTATTATAAATGGAGAAAAAGAGACTGGTATCACCACATTCTTTTTAACGCACGAAATAGATACCGGAAAAATCATACTACAAGAGAGAATTGCTATCAGTCCGAATGATAATGTTGGATTGATACACGATAAATTAATGCATTTAGGAGCTAAATTGGTAACGCAAACTGTTGACAAACTTTTGGATGGCAGCGCAGAAACAATTGACCAAAGTGCGTTTTACCAAAGTGAAGATGAGTTAAAATCAGCTCCGAAAATATTCAAAGAGACCTGTAAAATAGATTTTAATAAAACGGCTGAAGAAATTCATAATTTTGTAAGAGGTCTCTCCCCTTACCCTGCAGCATGGTGCAATTTAAGACTTCCTTCAGGAGAAACTATTGCAGCAAAGGTTTATGAAACAGAGATTTGCAATGATACAGACTCTGAGAAAACAGGAGCAATAGATACCGACAAGAAGAAATACTTAAAAATATCCGTACAAGGAGGAAAAATCGGTATTAAATCAATACAAATCCCGGGAAAGAAACGCTTGGCTATCGACGAATTTTTAAGAGGCTTTAAAATCGAAGATGGTTTAGTTATAGAATAACGTTTGGGTATAGTACACCGATCGATTACAAAGAAGATTGTTCTATAATTAAAGATTTATCGTATTCTATCGTAAATCTCACTTAGGTGACTTTATTTCAATCTTTTCTCGTTATTTACAGAAATAAGCCTAAATAAAAGAATTAGGCAATAGAACCGAATAGAAATTTCACACAATGACAGTTTTTTAGACAAAAAACGTTAAACTATTTGAGTATATCTATAAAATAAATATATTTGCAAGCGAAAATGAATGTTAAACTCGTGATGTGAATAATTTTTTAGTCACTTCCATAAAATTAGAATGCCTATAGAGAAAACTCCTACTTTAATTATAAATAAATGAAGTATGGAATTTTTGAAATCACTAACTGATGAGGAGTTGGTTCAATTGTATGCCGAAGGTAATAATGAAGCTTTCGACATATTATTGTTGCGCCATAAAAAAAGAGTATATACTTATATCTACACCACAGTAAAAGATATAGATATTGCCAATGATCTCTTTCAGGAGACATTCATAAAAGCAATTACCACAATCAAACGAGGTAGATATACAGAGAAGGGGAAATTTTCTTCTTGGATTTTGCGCATATCGCACAACCTTACCATAGATTATTTTAGAAAAGAAAAAAATGAAAACACCATATCTAACGAAGAGTATGGATTGGACTTGCTAAACAATATCAAATTATACGATACGGACATGCAAGAACACTCGGATAAAGAGGAAACGCTAACTAACTTAGTTGGATTAATCGAACTGTTACCCGATTGTCAAAAGGAGGTATTAAAAATGCGCATTTTCGAAGATATTAGTTTTAAAGATATTGCAGACAAAACTCAAGTTAGCATAAATACAGCATTGGGAAGAATGCGTTATGCTGTTATGAATATGAAACGATTAGCTAAAGAGCATAACATTTATGTAGAGTTCTGAAAGGGACATCTATAAACCGGAGTTTATACAAAATTTTGTATCATTACCATCCCTCTAAGGATTACAAATAAATTAGGGCTGATTCCATTTATTGAGAAATTCAGCCCTTTATGGTTTGTATTATTCACAGAAATAAAAAAATAAAGAGAATGTTAGGGGCAAGTGGATTTACTATAAAGTACTAATCCTATCTGACGAATTTTGTATTTCAAATCTTTCTAAATCCAATATGAATTAAAAATCAGGAAGGGAGGTAAATGAAATACTATTACCGCTATTGGGATGAATAAAAGAGATGGATTGAGCATGAAGGTAGAGCCTATCTGCCGCATTCCCATAGAGCAAATCTCCTTTGATAGGATGATTCAACCCCGACTTGTGCGCCGCATGAACTCGTAACTGATGAGTGCGTCCGGTATAAGGAGAAAATTCCATCCGAGTAAAATCGTTTCCTCTGTCCAAGACCTTATAAGAAGTATAAGCAGGTTTTCCCAATTTAAAATCTACCATTTGGCAAGGTCTGTTATTAAAATCTGGTAATAGGGGTAAATCAATAGTTCCCTCATCCTCTTCTACGATTCCATCTAAAATTGCTATATAAGTTTTTTTTACGACCCGATTTTTAAATTGAGCTTGCAAATTTTGATGAGAAATTTTGTCTTTTGCTATCAAGATAATACCGGAAGTTGCCATATCCAAACGATGTACAATTAACGGTCCGGAAAGATTTTTCCAACGTTGATTTACAAAATCATAAATAGATGAAAGAGACTCTTTACCCGGGACAGAAAGCATACCATGCGGCTTATCTAAAACCAAAATATAATCATCCTCATAAATAATTTTCACCTGATGTTCTAATGAGACAGCAACACTTAAAGGGTTCTCCTCCACCTCTAATCCTTGCAACATAAACGAAAGTATTGGACCACATTTAGAAGTGCAAGAGGGATAAAAGCAACCATGGTTACGAACAACACCTACAGGAGACTCCCCCCACCAAAATTCGGCCATACAAACAGGCTTAAAATTATTTTTGTATGCATGTTGCAATAATTTAGGTGCCGCACACTCTCCTGCCCCACCGGGAGGAATCAAATTTCCGTAATCACTAAAAATTTGGCAAAGATTTTTCCTCTCTCCCTTCGCATTAAACAATTCAAATTGTTCAAATATTTTTTGTTGCAAAAGAGCAGAACTTTGTTTCCGCAGATTTTGTAGTTCAGAAATTTCTGTTTCATATTTATCTAGACGAGTACGAAGTTCTGATAGTTTATTCTGCCAAATTTGTTTATCCCTTTTGAATTGAGCCTTTTGAAACTGACTCTCTTTAGTTAAACGAAGATTCTCTTCTTCTGACAATGATTGAGTCCTTCTCTCTGCTCTGCACTTTTTGTTATAAGCCAGTTGTTTCTGACTCTCCTCCAAGAAAAGTAAAAAATCATCATTAAGTTTTTGCCAGCTATTTTTCAAAGAAATATAGTTCTCATCCGACAAAAGGTTCTCAATTTTTTCATTTAAATTCGATATACACTCCTCTTCTCGCAAAAAGAAACCGGAAGATTCCTTTAAATCATAAATAGGAGGAACAAAAAAAGAGTGATGATAAGAATCTGCTATTCTACCGGAAAATCCTGCAAGATAACCTAACTGATTATTTTGATTTTTAACAACTAAAACACCAAACATTTTCCCTCGTTTTAACTCATCATTCCATTGTGTTTGAGATACAAGATATTCTTTCACCTCTTCAGCAGCCATTACTGCTAACGAGTTAGGTTTATAACAAAAGGGATAAGTAAACTTAGCTGGAAGTTCGGTTGAATTATTTGATAAAAATGAATGAAACATAATCCAAAAAATTTAAAGAGGATTCTATAAGAAGCCGTTTAAATTTTATTTTAAATTTAATAACTCTCAAATATACTCGAAATAAAATTTAAACAGCTTTTTTATTATATTTATGAATTTATAGAACACACCATAAGAATATCATCAACAATTAGATAGATCTTAGAACTTAGATAAAATCTATGAACTAAGATCTAAATAATCACATTTACTGTCTAACCAAGGTGAAATGCCCTGTATATTGCATATCAATTTCCTCTATATCAATAACATACCAATAATCAGTAGAAGGCATACTCACCCCGTTGTAAGTTCCATCCCAACCATTAGCATCTTCGCCTCTGAAACGAATTAACTCTTTACCAAAACGGTCATAAATAACAACCAAAGCTTCAGGATATACATCAGCAAGAGAGCCAACGACCCAATTATCATTCACCCCATCACCATTCGGAGAGAAGTGTTCAGGGATAGAAATTTGAGGAGGAAGCATAACAAATTGCATGGATGAAGTACATCCGTTAATATCCATAACATGAGCAACATGAGAAGTAAAAGATAAGCCATACAAAATATCATCAACATTAGCCAAATTCTTATTCTCGTCGCACCAATACTCAAACGGAGGTGTACCCTTGCCGGCCTCAACGATAACCTGTCTATCACGAATACCAATAGAATCTACAGAAACAATAGTTGGAATGGTAGTAACTTCCACCGTAAAGTTGTCCGATGCCTTACACATCCCCCTCTCCATATCCACGATATAGGTAGTAGTCTCTGCAGGTTTAACTGTCAGCATACCACTATTGGAGAGAACAGAACCATTAGCACTCCAACTATAAACAGAGGCACTATAGTCCGTTGCATTTAAGACTGCAGATTCATTCTCACAAATAGCCTGTTTTCCGGCAATAAATCCGGAAAGAGGTTCATCAACTTTAATAGGCACTTCAAATTGAGCCTCACTATCACAAAGTTTGTTATAAGCGACAGCGGTATAATAAACAATAGATTGCGAATTAGCACCACCAGCATAAATAGGTTTCACTGTAATACTATCACCATCAGTAGAACCTTCTATTGTAGGATCAGCCAACCAAGAAACGGTGGTACCTATAGGAAGAACCTTTTCTACATAAATAGTAGCACTCTCACCCTCGCATATCTCTTGAGCCTTCGGAACAACCACTGTAATAGCAGGAATAACCGTCACCAACTCAGAGGAAGAAAGATTTTGAGTTCCGTAAATGAAATCGACTTTATACGTAGCATTAAGATCAGGAGAAACCGTTAACTGCAGCTTATCACCCACTTTTTGAAGCGAAGAGGACAAATCCTTTGTTTCTCCACCAATAGAGGAAGATACCTTGAGAGAAGGAATAACTCCCGGCTGACGGAATGCACCGGTTCCGGTGGTATCAATCACTAAAATATCAGCAGAACCAATACATAAAGTATCTTTCAACTGAGTTGTCAATTGAAGTTCAGCATCCACCCAAACAATCACATCAAGAGAAGCTTCACAATATTCCGGATCACTCAATGTTATATGATAATTATGATCGGCAACAACATTGTTAATAGAGTAAGACTTATCCGAAGAAACAGTAGCACCATTCTCTATCCAATCTATGTTTTGTACACCTCCGGAAGTCGGAACCGTAATGTCTAAATCAATTGTTTGACTACCATTACGAGGGACAATAAATGGAGATGTAAATTCCGTAACTTTTATGTATGGCTTAGCATTCAGCGTATGAGCATCCCCCTTCGCCGAACAAGCGCTATTTTTCACCACAAAGTTGTACACTCCATCATCGCTATCCGAAACAGAATTAATAACAAAATCCTTTTGATTAGCTCCCGATATTAATTCAGTACCCTTATACCATTGTATTTCAGGAGTTTCTCGTGAAGTAAATGTCAGACCGGTTGTAAACTTTTCTCCTTCGCAAATTTCAATTGTAGTAGAACCAATAGGAGTTGCAGTTACCGGAATAGAGTGAACAATAAAATCCATATAGGTTGGACACTCATTAATAAATTCTACACGGAAAGAGGCATCACCCTCCGGCATTGGAGTAGTGAAGATATCACCCGTTGCGACTTGAACATTATTTTTAAACCAAACATAATCACCCTCAGTTTTGGTCATGGTAGCAGTCATTTCCAAATCGCCTCCACAAGTATAGATTTCAGTAGCCGACTGATTAACGATAGAGAATGGAGTAGCATTTTGAGTCTCAACGATAGAAATTTCGCCGGAAATAGGAGCACTACCCACTGTAATGGTATGAGAAGCCGACAGCTGACAAGAACCTACTGTAGCAACAACACTATAAGTAACAGTTTTTTTAGCTTCTGCCGGAAGAGGATTAGAAGTGATAGTACTACCGGTATAAGAAGAACCATCAGAAGCAGACCAAGCATAAGAAACACTTGTCGCTCCCGGATTGAGAGAAACAGCAGTAGCCGAGAGTGTAGCAACACTACCCGGACAAGCAGTAGGTTTTGCATCAATTGTAGGAGTATTCAAATCATAGATAGTTGCAACAATAGGTTCTATCGTAGAATAACATACCAAGTTAGCAATTGGCGAATAGTATCCCCTTGCATAATATGTTGCAGAAGAAGAAACTATAGGATTAATTGGCGTTTGCGCTGCCGCATCCAAGAAAAATTCTGCTGTTGTTACTATATCTGTCTTATACCCTTCGTTCAAATCAACCTTAGCACCTGCGCCATCTAAATCGCAAACTTGCGTTGTTGACTGAGGCGTTAATACCGGATTCTCATAAACAGTTACAAGAACGGAAGAAGGGAAACTCATTGCTTTTGAATCATTATCATACTGACAAACAAAAAACTCTTGCGTTCCTGCAGACTGAGTAGAAGGAACTTTCACGGGAGTCTCTACACCGGCAGCAGGATTTGTTTTATACTCATCGGCCGACGAGAACCACAACAACTTATAATTTCCCTGAGGGTTGATGGTCATGTCCGGAGTAGCACTTGCCAATAAATCCTTAGCAAAAGATGTAGATTTAGGGTCATCTCCAACGCAATAATAAAGAGGAGTCACCTTAGGTTTAGGAGAATCACTGATTACAACCTCCACCTCTTTCATTTCGCTCACACAACCGGTTGCAACATCTTTTTGTGCAACATAATAGGTAAACTTCACCTCTTGTCCTACCGGCCAATTAGCATCATACTTCGGAGTTGGAGCCGTCAAGCCATTACCTATTATATTTTTGTTTTCATCATACCATAACAACTGACAACCTTGATTAGGCACAGCCACTGCAGAATCCTTTTTCAACAAGTCATCAGCAAAAACACCATTATTATTTGCAGCCTCACTACGCACATAACCAACATTGAAAGAACCGATAGGAGCCTGAACAACCGTAACGGTAACATTAAAGGAGGTAGTATCACCAATACAAACCGAACCGCTTGTCGGGATGGTATAAGTCTGACCGATACTATAAGTGGTAGTTGTAGTTTGCTGAACAGCAGTTGAAATAACCGGAACCGCATTCTGCGCGCCCCCATTCACGTACCATACCGTAGCATCAGCTCCTAAATAGTTCGAAGGATAAGCCTCATTTGTATATGATAAAACAGGAGCGTTATCCCCATAGCACAGTTGGATATCCGCAGGTTTAGTAGGTTTTTGCACGGCAAAGATCTCAACAACGATCTTTTTCTTTTTACTCTCTACAGGAATAGCCGCCGCATTGTTGGTCTGAGAAACGTAGAAAGTACGCATTGTTGGAATAGAAACATCCACTGTCGGCACAGAAGTTTCCTTTTGCACATTATTGTCGATATACCAATTCAACGTATAATCTGTATTATTTTCCGGAGTTGCCAAATCAGACAAGTTCACACTCTCCCCTACACAAACCATAGTATCTCTTGTTGTAGGAAGCGGGGCATCATTAACAGTTACTGTAACACGCACTGTATCACTCTCACAATTATCCGCATTCAACTGAGTTACCCAATAATAGAAAGTACCCTCTTGAGCAACAGAAAGAGTTGGAGTTGCGGTAGCAGCAGTAGAAGTATAAACAGAACCATTGCCATACCACAACAAAGAACAACCCGCATCAGCAGTTGCAGCTGTATCGAGCGAGATAGACTTATTTGGAGTAGCCACCAAATCAATATCCAGAGTAGTAGGCGCAACAGGACTCTGTTTCACTGCAATAACCTCTTCAGCAGGCAAACTTTCGCAATAACCGGCAGCCGAAGCCACAATAGAAAGTTTAGCACCCATATCAGCCTGTTTGAAAACAATAGGAGAAGATGGTGTATAGGCAACACCATCCAACACCCAATCCAGTGTAGCATTTGCGGGAGTTGCAGAATATGAGAGAATGGTAGAATCGCAATACATATCCAAAAGCAGTTGAACCTCAGCAGTAGGATTAACATCCACCTCATATTTACGCTTACCCACACAACCATCCGGAGAATAACCAACGAAATAAAATGTTGTATCTGAGACCAAATCGAATGAAAAATCCAATTCCGAAGAAGTTGTTAATTTGTTATCATGACTATCAGCCCAATGCCAACTACTAATAGTAGGAGTACTAACACCTTTCAACGTTACCTTTTCATTTTTACAAGCAGAACCAGAATAACTCTTACCCAAATCGATACTGCCGGCCCTAATTATTTTAAACGGCTTAGAAATTGAATAATCCCTACATGGATTATCAAAATCGGCAGCAGAAGGATTCTCAATAAACTTATTCACTCCAGATTCAGAAGTAACAACCAAACGAATATAATTTGTGTCAGCCGGATAATCAGCCGTATTAAAGGTAAACTCTTTATCTGTAACAACTTTCATATTTACCCAATTTTCACCATCCGAACTTTGTTGATATAAAAATTTAGGAGAATTTTTGTAAAAAGATTCCAACAAAGAACTAGTTACTGTACCAACGGTAATATCAGTATCTCCACAAATAGTTGTATCCCTTGCAAAGGAAGATAAATTGGAATAAAGATCAACATTAGGAGGAGAACAAACACTGAATTTAATATCATCAATAGCTAAATCATTTCCACATTTCCAATACTTATTTGGATGACCGCTATCGTTACATCCAGAATAATCATAATCAAGATCTTCAGTACCGGTAGCAACCACTTCTAAAATCACAGAAGTCACATTTTCATCTAACAATAATTCATCAATATTAACACGAATCCAACCATTTCCAGCCAGAGCAACAGCTGTAGCTGATTCTATAATATTCCCCGTTTTTGAATCTTTTATGTTAAGAGTAATTTCAGGATCAGAACCTCCTGACATATTAGCAATAAAAGTTTCAAAAAACAGAGGCTTATTTGTACACAATCCATCAATAGAAGTTGAGAATATTACATCATGAAAACCTTCAGACACATTCATAAACAAGCAAGCACCATTTTCTTCTCCACCAACGGTACTCGTATAATCAGAAGTTACACCAGTCATCCAAGTAGCCCACCAATCTGTTTTATACCCCATACTTGTAGGAACAACTACTCCGTATGAGCCATCATTAATTTGCCCGGTAGGGTCAAATTTTTGTGCAGCAGGCATTGTAAAACGGGTATCAGCACGTGTCTCGATCCAATTTGCAGGAGTTTGCGTCTCAACTCCATCAGCATCAACATAGGTATGCCCGTCTTTGAAACTACCAAAATTCTCATAAAAAACAGTCAACTTAGACATAGGATTTCCAAATTCATCCTCACAACATTTAGAAGAAGTAATACTAATAGTATCGGATTCCACACCATCTACCAAACAATAATACATTACAATTGGCTCATGAACTTCTTCTAATAAATTTTTCGAACTTCCAACACTCGTCCATGAAGCTCCATTATCAGTTGATTTCATCCACTCATAAGATGATGCATTATATTCTCGATCTAAATAAAATAAGTTTTGTTCCCCTTGACAAATATCAATCCCCATGTTTGATTTTACTTTTGGTTTATAACAACCATAGACTTCAAGATCAGTGATACCAAACGCAGCACATTTGGATAAGTTATAGTCGGGCAAAATTGAAAATTCCAAATAATTATCCGTAGCAGGTAAAGTACCAGATATATTAACATCTATAAAATCAGAACCCGGAGCTCCTAATTTAATAGATTCACTAATCGAATTTTCTGGAACATTTCCATATTGATCAATTTTTGAAACAAGTCTAATTCCAGACTGCCACTCTAAAAATGAACACGAAGATTTATTGGGATCAATTACATTATAAATTTTCATTTTAATATTGAAGTTAGTTCCCGGTTGCAATCCATTAATACGATACTTAAACATAGCATTTTTCACATCATCGTACTTTGTCTTTATCACACACATATTTTTATCAATGTCGATATAGGTAGAATCAAGCAAATGGGGATTAGAAGTTATAGCATATAACGCCAGATCTTCATAAAACATTTGAGCAGAATCTGCATGAGGAAAATCCGATAAAAAAGAATTTCCAGTAGGACCTTTCTGTTTGGTTAAACTAAAAGTCCCATTCCACAAAGTATCACTACTACCAATATCCTCAAAATCAGAACCTCCAATTAACACCGGACACTGAGCAGACAACAACAATGGGAATACACAAAATAATATGAACCAGCAATATTTCTTAATGAAATTCCGATTCAAAACAACCATACTATTCATAATCTACAAAATTTAGTTCTACTTCAGACGTTAACGTCTCCTACCATTTTGTAAAGTTAATTCATTTTTTATTAAAACAAATTAAAATTAACAATAATTTAACAGCGAAATAAATAATTTCTTACTCACACTTTTCTAAAATTCACCAATTATTTACTCCTAATTTAAGAAATATTTTGTAAATTTGCACAATTTTAGAGGGACACCTCAAAAACTGATATTCGCAATAAATAAAAAAACAATATACTTATGGCTAAAATTATTAATGACGTTTCAAAGACTTTCGGAGAATATTTGTTAATTCCCGGATTAACTACTAAAGAGTGTATTCCTTCCAATGTATCGTTACGTACACCATTGGTAAAATATAAAAAGGGAGAAGAGTCTGCCATTCAATTAAACATTCCGTTTGTATCAGCAATTATGCAATCGGTTTCCGATTCGGGTTTAGCCATCGAGTTAGCCAGAAATGGTGGTTTATCTTTCATCTTCGGTTCGCAACCCATTGAATCACAAGCCGAAATGGTTAGAAAAGTAAAGAATTTCAAAGCCGGTTTTGTAATTAGTGATTCCAATGTCACTCCGGACACACCTTTAGGAGAAGCCATTGCATTGATTCGCGAGACAGGGCATTCTACCATAGGTGTTACAGAAGATGGTAAGGCGAATGGAAAATTAAAAGGACTATTGACAAGCAGAGATTATCGTATAGACAAGGTAGATCATAATGCGCCGGTAAAAGAGTTTATGACTCCATTTGAAAAATTAACCGTTGGAAAATTGGGAATCACACTTTCTCAAGCCAATACAATAATTTGGGAAAATAAATTAAATACACTTCCGATAATTGATGACGCAGGAAATCTACAATACTTTGTATTCAGAAAAGACTATGACAGCCACCACGACAATCCTAACGAATTGTCTGATGCTGACAAGAAATTATTGGTTGGAGCCGGCATAAATACACGCGATTATATGGAGCGAGTACCTGCATTGGTGGAAGCCGGTGTTGATGTATTATGCATAGACTCTTCCGATGGTTTTTCTGAATGGCAAAAGGATACTTTGTCTTGGATTAAAGAAAAATATGGAGATAAGGTGAAGGTTGGAGCAGGAAACATTGTTGACAAAGAGGGTTTTGATTATTTAGTTGCAGCCGGAGCCGACTTTATCAAAGTGGGTATCGGCGGAGGCTCTATTTGTATCACTCGCGAGCAAAAAGGTATTGGTCGCGGACAAGCAACTGCTCTACTTGATGTAGCAAAGGCACGCGACGAGCATTTTGAAAAGACCGGAGAGTATATTCCTATTTGCAGTGATGGAGGTTTGGTTCATGATTATCACATGGTTTTAGCTTTAGCCATGGGAGCAGACTTCTTGATGATGGGACGCTACTTTGCTAGATTTGACGAATCTCCAACAAAGAAATTAACCATCGGCAACCGTATCGTTAAAGAGTATTGGGGCGAAGGTTCTAACCGCGCAAAGAATTGGCAACGCTACGATATGGGAGGAAAAGCAGGCATGAAGTTTGAAGAAGGAGTTGATAGTTATGTACCCTACGCAGGAAAGATGAAAGATAACTTAAATGTAACTCTAGGAAAAATCATCTCAACCATGTGCAGTTGCGGTTCTATAACAATACCTCAACTTCAAAAGAATGCAAAAATCACCATGGTTTCATCTACTTCTATCATAGAAGGAGGTGCACACGATGTGATTCTTAAGGAACAAGCCTAGTAGTCTGTTTATTATAATTAACAATCTACGGCATTGCATAGATATTAGTGCTCTTTTACGCTCTTCTGTACGCTCTTTTACACTAATCCTTGCCTTTGCAAAATAAAGAAAAGTTATAGCATTGCGTAAATAAGAAGAAAAAGGCCGGTTCAAATAGAATCGGCCTTATTTGTATTATGAAAAATAATATTACTTCATATACTTCAATTCCAAAACACGTTTTGTCTTTTCATCAATTTTAAATCGGTCATCAGCTCTTTCTCCTAAAATCCAAACAATATCTTCATCATTTACCAAAATCAAAGTCGATTTTTTCTGCTCCTCTGAGAAAGAATTATCAATAAAATAATCGCTTAATTTCTTCTTCCCTTTCATACCGAAAGGAACAAAATAATCACCAACCAACCAATGCCGAATAACAAATGGATAGGAAACCTTTTCAGCATCAAGATAACAGATATTTTTATCCTTAATCAAATGAAATTCCGAAATATCATATTCTCTAACCGCTAAAGAAATAGGCAACTTATCCCAGTCCTCCTTTTTGGAAATAGAATACTCTGCGCTAGAATTTTCTATATTTCGAGTTAAAATCCAATAGCCTCGTTCACTTCTCAATATAAACTTGGCATCCTTAGACAAGAAAGCCTTACCAGAAGGTTTATCCACACCATTAACAGCATCAGCAACCACACCATAAGAAAAGCCAAAAGAACTTAAACTCTCATAAAGAGCAAAAACAGGAGAATAAAGCTCCTTTACACGCTCTTTTGAGATTTTATAACTATCACCATCAACTTCATCCAATAGAGCCAAAGAGTTGATCTGAGACTCCATAAATACCTCTGCCTCTCTTAAATTGTGAATGGTAGAGAACAAACTCTTTTTAAAGTAAGGAAACGTCTCTTCAATACCCGGAATAATATCATTCCTAAATTTATTTCTGGCACAGAAAGGAATGGCATTAGAAGAATCTTCTACATACGACAATCTATTTTTTCGGACATAACTTTTAATCTCTTCTCGCCAAACAGAGAGCAATGGTCTAACCACCTTTCCATTTATTTCCTTCATGCCGGTCAGCCCATGCAATCCGGTTCCCCGAGAAAGATTAATCAAAAAAGTCTCCACCAAATCATCAGCATGATGAGCCACAGCAACATAATCAGCCTTCTCCCGAGAAATTAACTCTTTAAACCAATCATAACGCAATTCACGCGCAGCCATCTCTATCGACAGGTGTCTTAATTTGGCATACTCTTCAGTCTTAAAATCCACCTGATAATAAGGCAATTCATATTCTTTAGCCAAATTTTTGACAAATAAAGCATCACGATCAGACTCAGCCCCTCTCAGGTGGAAATTACAATGTGCCACAACACAATTCATTCCCCCTTCAACTAAGAGGTGTAGCAAAGCAACCGAATCTGCCCCTCCACTGACCCCCACAATTAACTTTGCTCGATCAGGAATAATATTCAATAAACTAGTATCAATCATTTGTCAATCTTTCTAAAACGATTCTAATCAATTGTTCCATACCCCCTTTATACTCAGTATTCATGCTCTTATCCACACGACCGGCAATAATATTACAAATTGTAACCGCTTTATGACCTAACAATTTAGCCAAACCGGCAAGAGCAGAACTCTCCATTTCAAAGTTGGTAATTTTTTCACCCATATACTCAAACGAGCCAATTTTCTCATTCATCGAAGGAAAAGCAAGAGGCAAACGAACATATCTTCCTTGCGGACCATAAAATCCGGGAGCAGAAATAGTAACACCCCTAACCATGTCTTTACCTATCTTTTCAACCAATCCCTCATCAGCTGAAACCACATAAGGCGAAGCCAAACGCTCACCCCATCCAACATGCTCACAAAAAGCTCTTTCAAAATCCAAATCGATAGTTCCTCCTGGAACGTTATAAAAATTCAACAACCCATCAAACCCAATAGAACGACACGAAATAACGTTAGAACCAACAGGACAGAAAGGTTGCAATCCTCCGGAAGTTCCAATACGCACCAAAGTAAGTTGAGTAAATTTAGATTTAACCTGTCGCGTAGTAAAATCAATATTTTTCAAAGCATCCAGTTCCGTTAAGACGATGTCGATATTATCCGTCCCAATACCATGAGAGACACACGAAACTCTTTTACCATGGCAAACACCCGTGATTGTATGAAACTCCCTACTCCAAACATCAACTTCAATCTTATCAAAAAATGAAGCCACCAAATCGACACGAGCAGGATCTCCCACCAACACAACAATATCTGCCAATTGCTCCGGACGCAAATGCAAATGAAAAACTGAACCATCAGCATTAATAATTAACTCTGATGAAGGAATGATGCGTTTTACCATAATTCTATCAATTTGTATTTTACATGCGGTAACCCTTATACAATTAGGAATTGTATTCTTGAAAATTCAAACCCTTTCGAATACTTTTTAAAACTACTCTACCTAATTTTAAAAATTACCTAAGGCAAAGATAATATTTAATTTAAATTAAGCAAGAAAATTATGCAGAAATTTATAGTCCGAACGAAAGAAAAGGAAAGTGTAGAGTCAACTAGCAAGTGCGAAATTAAATAAAATGTTTAAAGAACTCATCTTTAGGGGCAGAAAAATTCAATTTTTCTCTAGGTCTTAAATTAATGTAGAGTCAACTAGCAAGTGTGAATTGGTTTCAAGTTTCAAGTATGCAAACACACGATGTTTCTCTTTTCTCTCCTTCTGGAAGTGAATTCCAAGTCCCGTTGCGCTCTTCTACAAAAATTCCTCCATACGGAATATAAGTGACTGATTGTGAAATATTTCCATCTACATCCAAAACCATCGAGTGAAGCCTAAATGGTCGAGGATATAGAAGTAAGGTGGGTTCTATAAATTCATTTCGAGGAATTTTTGAATTTATTTCGAGTAAATTGCTGAGCGAAAGAAGGAAGCAGTGCGAGCACTGTGACCGACTGACAAACAGCAAGTTGCCGAAATAAATCAAAAATTACCGAAAAGTTCTCCCCCTTGATTTACGTTTTCTTAATTATAAACGGTAAATTTATAGAACTCACCGCATGTATATTTACTGTTTTTTGTGGTCATATTTTGTTTGTGTTTTGTCATTATATATTGTAGCTTGTTCTTCTGTTAGTACACTGAAATCGATTTTTCTCCCACCCACATCCACCAACTTCACCGGATTGCCGGCGCAATAGTTATACGGACTCATGCCCACATACTTCTCAAACAACGGATCCACACTCAGCCACCTTCCCACTCGGGCATCGTAGAGGCGGTACTCGGTGGTGTAAATGCCTTCGGCAAGGTCGCTCTCTTTCTCGTGTCCCGTGAAGCCGTGGCGCAAGGTGTGGGCATTGTAGCTCCTGCCCGGCAGGGTCATTCCAAAGGGAGTTTTGCTGGTCTCCTTCTTGAAGAACCACCGTCCCTTAATATTGTTGTCCACACTTCTCTTCATGGTCGCTAATTTAAGGGTATTTTCTTAATTGGGCAAATGGTTCTAAAAACCGACAGTATTATACTTTCTGTAATACGATCAACTTAAACAAAATCTTCTTCAAAATCACAAAAAAACTTACAGAGGTTACCCTGAAAATGAATTTCTGAAATTAAATATAATTCTTTCTAATACAAAAAAAAAATCGTTACTTTGTAACGACAATTAGAAGTTGTTGAATTTTAATTATCAAATTGATTTTAAACTTCACTCACCTTTTTTCAGCATCTTTGAGATGCTTTTTAACCTATTTTTATTATTCTTTTTTAATAATATTCCGCAGAAGATAATAAAAATAAATTTAAAAATCTCTCTCAAATAGGCTAGAAATAAAATTTCAAACAACTTCTTAGTAAAAATCACAATTTAACATCCGTTATATTATGATCAGATAAAAAAATAAACCAAGCTTCATGTCTATCATTTGACTTATCGAAATGGGGCTTCAAAACCATATAGACTTGATTTAAAAAAAAATTTAAGGTCAATGAAAAAAGAAAAAATTAGGAAAAATACAAGCATCGTAACTAAAAGAATAGAAGCAATATAAACAAAACGGATTCAAAAGCCTCCGAAACTGAATCAAAAATAACAAGGTAAAGAATCATAATTAATAGAAATTGTCACAAGATAATAATTATATGGAGCAAATAGTAAAATCAAATAACGAATTACCCAAAGAACTAATTTTTGTAGTTGCACACCCCAACCATTTCCCTGAAAAAGGATTTGAATTGGCACGAATTTTATCTCAAGCTCACGACAAGGAGATTGCCTTTTTAGGACTCATCTCCGACCCATCATTGGAAGCATCAAACTACGAAGCAAAATTTAAAGAATGGAGCAATATCCAACAAGAGCAAGTTGAAAAGAGGATTGAATATGTTGTGATACGCGAAGAAGAACTTACCGATTTTATAGAGGAGAATGAAGGAGGTGTCTTAATTTTTGAACAATGCCAAGAAAAACCGTTCAATAAACCTAAAACACTTTTGAAAATGTGTAGAGAACTACGCATACCATATTACATTGTACAAAGCAATCATAAAATAGAGATTAATCGCGTATTAGTACCCGTTGGATTTTTGGTTGAAGAGAAAGAAAAAGGAATATTCTGCAGCGGAATGGGGCGTTTCCTAAAAGCCGAGATTTTACTTATGCCGGCTAATGATTATGGAAGTAGAGCTCGTAATAATACTGAGTCAATAAAAACACTATTAGAAAAACTTGGAATAAATCATCAAATAGTTGAAGCAAAAAAAGATAGTTTTAAAGTTGAGATAGAAGCAGCAAAAAAAGCCAATGAATTGAAGGCAGACATGATATTAATCAGTTCTTCACGAGATTATGGGATTGACGACATACTATTTGGACCCAAAGAGCTTACGGTAATAAAGAAATCTCCGGTTCCGGTTATGATTATCAATCCAAGAAAAGATCTATATACTCTATGCGGATAATAGAGAAATAGCCTAAAAAAGAGCAAGAAGAGAGTCGTACAAAATGATTTGGTCGACAAAAAGAGACAAATAGTCATCAAATAAAGGTTATTCATAACAAAATAAACCTAAAGATAAAATTAACAATACTATTTGGCATAAATTTTGAACTTAAATTAGCAAGAAGAAGATGTATAACGATTAAAATATTACGGACATGAAAACAAATAAGATTATAGCAATTCTAATCGCGATAGCGGTAGTTTGCATTCCGGCAATGGCACAAAGAAGTAGTGGAAGTGACAATAGAGGAGCAAGAACAGAAGCTCGGAGTTCAAGTAGCGCAAGAAGTTCATCTTCTGTGAGTAGAAGTAGTTCTGCACCTAAGAGCCAAGCAACACGTTCTTCCAATTCGGGAGTAAGTTCTCGCTCTTCAATCAATAGCAGCACAACTAACACACGTTCTACTGCTCGTCCTACGACAAGCAGCGCAACTCGCTCATCAGTAAATAGTGCAGCACGCACCACCAACAATAGTAGCGTAACACGCTCATCAGCAGTGACATCACGTTCTACAACCAACAACAGCTCTGCTGTTCGCTCCGGTACTACCGGCAATAGCACACGCTCTACGGTTAACAACTCAACTTCTCGCTCAAGCGTTAATAATACAAGTGGAACAAGAAGTTCGTCCACTGTTCGTTCTACAACAAGCGGAAACAGTAGCGTAAGACAAAGTTCAGCAACCAACAGCTCAACAAGATCTTCCGGCAATAGTTCTGCAAAAAAAGTAGAATCTACAAGAAGTCAAGTTGATACAAGAAGTACAAGAAGTACAAGCTCTAACTTGGCAGTAAAAAACAGTGACAACCGTGCAAGAGCAAATGCCGCAAAAGTAGAAAAGAAAGGACAAGTTTCTTCAAGTATGGTAAAGAAAGGCAGTATGGGGAAAGTGCAAGCTCATTCTAAAGATTTTAAGCCAGCACCTCGTCCTGTAATCTTCCACCATGGTCCGGCACCAAAGTTACATATTCACGGCGGACATAAATACTACGATAGAATTCACGAGCATGCTCGTTTCTTCCATCATGGCAAACACCGCTATTATGTACACAACGGATTATTCTACTTGTGGCATGCAAAATTAGGCTACGAATTGATTACTCGTCCTATCTTGACCTTTGCAACATTACCATTCACTTGCGTGCAAGTACATATTGGGAGCACTCCATATTGGTATAGCGATGGTATATGGTTTGCCAAAAAGAATACTCAGTATGTTATCATAGACAGGCCAATCAGTCCGACCCAAGCGGTAGTACTAAGTTCACTTCCATTCAATTGTGAAATCATTTCCATCAATGGAGTAACATACTACTATGGAGAAAACACTTGGTTTATGCCTCACGGAAAGCAATTCATCATTGTTGACGCACCTGAAGTTATCTACGATGACACCAACTTTATCGCAGAGTTACCACAAGGAAGCAAACGTGTAATCGTAAATCAAAGACTATATTGGTTTGGAGCAGACACATGGTTTCAGGCTGTAGATGGAGGATACGTGATCATAGATAGTCCTCTACTAAAATAAAACAAACGGATGAAATTGAGTTCTAGATTTTTTATATTAGACATATATACAGACTTTTGGCAGGCGATAAGGTGGGATACTTTATCGCCTGTATTTATATTATGCAAAATAGAATAAAACAATCTGATATAGACAAAATAAATTTACTACCTTTGCTTCAACAAAAATTATCAGTATGACATATAATTCAATTATAGCAAAAAATCTTAATTTACAAGAATACCAAGTTAGCAATACGCTAAAACTATTAGCAGAAGGGGCTACTATCCCTTTTATCAGTCGATATAGAAAAGAGCGAACCGGAGAGTTGAATGAGGTTCAAATCCAAGAAATTCAATTGCAATATGAAAAACTGACAGAGTTAGAAAAAAGGAAACAAACAGTACTAAAAAGCATTGAAGAGCAAGGGAAACTTAGTGATCCACTGAAGAAAAAAATTAGCGACTGTTGCAATTTAATTGAGTTAGAAGATATCTACTTACCATTCAAACCCAAACGTCGCACCAAAGCCGAAATAGCAAGAGAGAAAGGGTTAGAACCTTTGGCTCAAATCATTTTCAAACAAGACGAAAAAGAACCCGATAGCAAAGCACTCGCCTTTGTAAAAGGAGATGTAAAAGATGTGGAAGATGCACTACAAGGTGCATCTGAAATTATCGCAGAATGGATCAGTGAAAACGAAGTTGCCCGTGAACGCATCAGGCAAAACTACAACAGAGATGCTATCATAACCTCCAAAGTCGTTAAAGGAAAAGAAAAAGAGGGAGAGAAATATAAAGACTATTTTGAATTATCTGAGCCTCTGAAAAGATGTAGTTCGCACCGACTATTAGCGATGAGACGAGGTGAATCTGAAGGATTTTTACGAGTTACAATCTCCTCTGATGATGAAAGAAATATTGATCGAATAAATCCCCTTTTCGTTAAAGGAAGAACCCGTTCATCACAAATTGTGGAAGAGGCTGTAAAAGATGGATACAAACGCTTAATAAAACCCTCTATGGAGAGTGAGTTTACCACAAGTAGTAAAGAAAAAGCTGACGATGAGGCTATTAAGGTGTTTGCAGAAAACTTAAAACAATTGTTAATGGCATCACCACTGGGCGAAAAAAGAGTTCTTGCAATTGATCCGGGATACAGAACAGGCTGTAAGGTAGTTTGTTTGGATGCCCAAGGGAATCTTTTACACAACGAGACCATCTACCCTCACCCTCCACAAAATGAACGGACAAAAGCCATGTCTAAGATCTCTCATTTGGTTGAAACGTATCAAATCGAAGCTATATCAATTGGTAACGGAACCGCTAGCCGAGAAACCGAACAATTTATCCAAAGCATTCGTTTCGATCGTAAAGTGCAGGTGTTTGTAGTGAGTGAAAACGGCGCCTCCATCTATTCTGCTTCCCCAATTGCAAGAGAAGAGTTTCCCAACTATGACGTTACCGTTCGTGGAGCAGTATCTATTGGCCGTCGTTTGATGGATCCATTGGCTGAATTGGTAAAAATTGATGCAAAATCAATTGGAGTCGGACAATATCAACACGATGTCGATCAAGGCAAATTGAAACGCTCTTTAGACCAAACTGTGATTAACTGCGTAAACTTAGTAGGAGTCAATTTAAATACAGCCAGCAAACACCTGCTCACATATATATCCGGGTTAGGACCTCAATTGGCTCAAAATATCGTTGATTACAGAGCCGAAAACGGTGCATTTTATAATCGAGAGGAGTTAAAAAAAGTAGCTCGATTAGGTTCAAAAGCATACGAACAATGCGCCGGGTTCCTGCGAATAAGCAATGGTAATAACCCTTTAGACAACACAGCCGTACATCCGGAAAGCTATGGAATTGTCAAGAAAATGGCTAAAGATTTAGGAAGTACTGTTGAGGAACTTATTTCCAACAAAGAGCTTAGAAAAAAGATTACTCCCGAAAAGTATATCACAGAAACGATAGGACTTCCAACCTTAAAAGACATCATGGAAGAGTTGGATAAACCCGGACTAGATAGACGAAAGGCAATTAAAGTATTTGAATTTGACCCTACTATTAGAACCATTGAGGATGTAAAAATAGGAGTAACCTATCCCGGCATAGTTACCAATGTAACCAATTTTGGAGCGTTTGTAGATATTGGGGTAAAGGAGAATGGCTTGGTACATATATCACAGATGGCAGACCACTTCATCAATAGTCCATCGGAAGTGGTGGCCCTACACCAACATGTCAACGTAAAAGTATTGGAGGTAGATATTGCACGAAAAAGAATTCAACTAACAATGCTTATATAACCCTATAAATAAAAAATCCAATAAACAAAAAATGCGTCAAAGCTGAATATAACTTCTCTTTGACGCATTTTATTTATATTAAGTGAGTTCTATAAATTCACCGTATTAAATTAGCGAATCTTCGCATCCAACTTTTCGTCAAAGTTTTTAATCAACTTGTTCATAATTGCATCAATTTGAACATCTGTTAGAGTTTTATTTTCATCTTGAAGGATAAAACTTACCGCATAAGATTTCTTTCCAGTCAATAAATTAGCACCTTCATAAACATCAAACAAATAGACATCTTTCAACAACTTACGCTCCGTCTCTTTCGCAACCTTTACAATGTCCGCAAAAGAAACACCCTTATCAATCAATAATGCCAAATCACGTTTAACTTCAGGATACTTAGAAATTTCAGAATAAGAAACCTTATGACCCTTCAATTCTTTCAACATATCAGTCCAAACAATATCTGCGAAATAGATTTGATTATCAATACCAAACTTCTTCTGCAATCCTCTTGAAACAATACCAATAGTAGTCAAAACTTTTCCCCGACGAGAAACATAACGAAGACCATCCTCCAACAAATCATCAGAATAAGACTCAACAACCAAAGTATCTAAATTTACGCCTAACTTAGTCAAAACATTATCCACGTATGCTCTCAACTGGTAAAAACTTGATTTTTCTTGCGAAACACTCCAATTCGCAGCAGATTTATTACCGGTAATCCACAAAGCCAAATGATAATCCTCAGAGTACGGTTTCAAAGGATTTTCATCCGTAGATTCCTTTTCTGCATCAAAACGATAACAATTACCAAACTCATAGAACTTCAAGTCAGCACTTTTTCTATTCGCATTATACGCAATACTCTCCAATCCGCCAAACAACAAAGTTTGTCTTAAACAGCCCAAATCGGCACTCAAAGGATTCATTATATTCACAGCAGAAGCAGCAGGGAAAGCTTTACCCTCCGCATAATAAGAGACCTTAGTCAAAGAGTTATTCAATATTTCGTGAAATCCGGCTCCGGACAAGTGATTAGAAGCTAATTCTTGCAATTTTACACTATTAGGATTAACAGAATAAGCAATAGAAGATTTCAAAGAAGAACCAGCTTCCACATTATCATACCCATAAATCCTTAAAATATCCTCAATAACATCCACATCACGTTGCACATCCACACGATATGAAGGAACAGACAATGATAAGAGGTCACCTTCTTGTTTCAATACATCGATTTCTAAACCTTTTAAAATTGTTAATACCTCCGACGGAGTAATCTCTTTCCCAATCAAAGAATTGATTTTAGAGAAAGACAAATCAACCTTAAACGGTTCAACAGCAACCGGATAATTATCAAACACTTCACTAGAAATTGTACCTCCGGCAACCTCTTTAATCAAAAGAGAAGCAAACTTCAAAATATAGAGGGTATTATTAGGATCACAACCCCTTTCAAAACGGAAAGATGCATCAGTATTTAATCCATGACGACGAGCTGTTTTCCTAACAGAAACCGGATTAAAATAAGCACTCTCCAAAAATACGTCTTTAGTCTCTTCTGTAACACCTGAATTCAAGCCACCAAAAACACCGGCAATACAAGCGCCACCCATTTCATCACAAATCATCAAATCATCAGCACTTAAAGTGCGTTCTACCCCGTCTAAAGTTGTAAACTTTGTTCCTTCAGGCAGATTTTTAACAATGATGTGATTACCACTGACTTTAGCTAAATCAAAAGCATGTAAAGGCTGTCCCATCGCATGAAGAACATAATTGGTAACATCCACAACATTATTAATCGGACGAACACCAATTGTACGCAAAGCATTCTTCAACCAATCCGGAGACTCATGAACAGAGACACCGGAAATCGTAACACCGGAATAACGAGGACACGCATCTACATTTTCAATAGTAACCTTTACAGGAGTGTTGTTATTATCCACTTTAAAAGAAGAGACATCCGGTTTAATCAAAGGATACTTTCCTCCTCGTAAAGAGAAATAAGCAGCTAAGTCTCGAGCAACACCGAAGTGAGAAGCAGCATCAATACGATTAGGCGTAATATCCACCTCAAACAAATAATCACTCTCCACCTTATAATAATCTTTCGCTAATGTCCCCACTACAGCATCAGCAGGCAATTCAATAATTCCATCATGACTTGCACCTACTCCGATTTCATCTTCAGCACACAACATACCACAAGACTCAACACCTCTCAACTTAGAACGTTTAATGGTAAACGATTCATCTCCATCATATAATTTAGTACCAATGGTAGCCACGATAGTCTTAATTCCCGCACGACAATTAGGAGCACCACAAACAATTTGCAATAACTCACCACTGCCAACGTCAACTTTTGCAACATGAAGGTGATCAGAATTAGGGTGATTCTCTGCTTCAACAACAGCACCAACAACTAACCCTTGTAAGCCCCCCTTGATGGTTTCAACCTCTTCTACGCCACCCACTTCCAAACCAATGGATGTCAAAATCTTTGAAACTGCCTCTGGCTCCAAATCCAAAGCAATGTACCTTTTTAACCAATTATACGAAATATTCATCGTTAACTATTTTTGTAAAAAATCTATTTTCTTATAAATCATGCAAATTTAAGAAATATTCCACTAAGTAGTCAAATATTCTCAAAATAAAATTTATACATAGTCCTTTTTAAGTCTGTATTTAGTTTCAAAAAATGAAAAAAATAGTAATTTTGCGAAAGATTCAAAGATAACAAAAGAATGGAAAACAATGAAAAAATAAAAAAACATGCAGCACAAATTCTAACAGACTATCTCACCAAAAACAAGATGAGAAAGACTCCTGAACGCTACTCTATTTTAGAGTTTATTTATGGATTCAAAGGCCCCTTTGATATCGAAACTCTACACACATTGATGATAACAGAATTTTCCATTAGCAAAGCCACCTTATACAACAATATTGAGATTCTCGAAGATTGTGGCTTGGTCACCCGACTACAATTAGGTGGAAATCGAACCATGTACGAAAAGTCTTTAAATAGTAACCTTCATTACATGATTTGCAACACGTGCGGAAAAATTAAAAAGTTTTCCGACCCCAATATCCGTAGAATAATTCAAAATAAACATATCTGGAATTTCACCACCTCACACTATACCCTCGCCCTATACGGACAATGTGAACAATGCAAAAAAAGAGAGTGTGAATAAAAAGTCATAGTAACCATTATATTTTTTTTTTGCCAAAAACAAACTGAAAACAAATTAGATTTGTTCTATGAGGAGACATGACACTATTCCTCATGAAAAAACTTATACCAATACTCCTCATCTCTGTTCTAACACCAATCAAAGCCAGAGAAATTATCAAAACAGACTTCACACAACTACCACCCAAAGTACAAAACTTTTTATTGCAATATTATCCGGAAAACAAAGTACTAATCACCCATATAGAAAAAAATAATTATCGAATACTCTCCTACTCAGTAGCCTTGGATAATGGATGCAATATATCATTTGAAGAAAATGGGAATTGGAAAGAAGTTGAGTGTCTCCGAGAAGAACTATCATCAAAAATTGTTCCAAAGAAAATAGCAGAATACATAGAAAGAAATAAGATTGACGATGAAATAATTCGGATTTCAAGAAAAAGAAGCTACTATATAGTAGAATTAAGCAAAAAAACCATCCTTATATTCGATTTTAAATTTAATCTACTCAAACGAGTAAAGTGGTAAATAAACGAAAAACATGTCAAACAACAGAAAAAAAAGAAAAAATAGATTTAAAATAAAAAGTTCAAAACAAGGAAACTTTCCCCAAAAAGCAAAACAAAGAATCACAGTAAACGGATAAAATCCCATCCCTATCAGCATCAAATAAAACAATGAATCACAACCAATTAGAAATTAAAACAATTAAAAAAGATTAAAAAACTTTAAAAGCAAAAACATTTTAACAAAGTGTAAAAATTAAATTATTTTCAAAAAAAAATTAACTTAAAATTTTAATCGCATAAAAAAAAACTTATATTTGCAAATAACTTGTTTGGGAAAAACTGCCACTCTATGAGAGTAAAAACAAGTAAGAGAAAAATTGAAAGAAATATTAATACCATAAAAAACAGCTAAAGAAATGGCAGAAATAATTGGTGAAGTCATTCAGGTTATCGGACCTGTAGTGGACGTAAGTTTTCCAGAGACGGGAGAGTCTCTACCACAGATTCACGATGCGCTAGAGATAGAGCGTCCTGGACAGAGTAAATTGATTATCGAGTGTCAACAACACATCGGAGAAAATTCCATTCGAACAATTGCGATGGACTCTACCGACGGACTAAGAAGAGGGATGAAGGTAGTATCATTAGGACAAGCAATTTCAGTACCAAGTGGAGAACAAATCAAAGGACGAATGTTAAATGTCGTAGGAGAACCTATTGACGGAATGAAGACATTCGACAGAACAGATGTATCTCCAATCCACCGTCCGGCTCCGAAATTCGATGAGTTAGCAACATCCAAAGAGATTTTGTTCACGGGTATCAAGGTGATCGACCTTTTGGTTCCTTACTTAAAAGGAGGAAAGATTGGTCTATTCGGAGGTGCCGGAGTAGGAAAAACGGTGTTGATCATGGAGTTGATTAACAACATTGCAAAGGGATACAATGGATATTCAGTATTTGCAGGAGTTGGAGAACGTACTCGTGAGGGTAATGACTTATTACGAGAGATGATAGAATCTAACATCGTACGTTATGGAGATGCATTCAAGGAATCAATGGAAAAAGGAGATTGGGATTTGAGCAAAATCGATTACAACGAATTAGCGAAATCACAAGCTACATTGGTTTATGGACAGATGAATGAACCACCTGGAGCACGTTCTTCCGTAGCATTATCCGGATTGACAGTAGCAGAGACATTCCGCGACTCAGGACAAGGAGGAAAAGATATTTTGTTCTTTGTTGATAATATCTTCCGTTTCACCCAAGCAGGATCTGAGGTATCGGCATTATTGGGTCGTATGCCATCAGCAGTAGGATACCAACCAACATTGGCAACAGAGATGGGACAAATGCAAGAGCGTATTACATCAACGAAACATGGTTCCATTACGGCGGTAGAGGCGGTATATGTGCCTGCGGACGACTTAACAGACCCTGCACCGGCAACAACGTTCTCTCACTTGGATGCGACAACCGTATTGAGTCGTAAGATTGCAGAGTTGGGTATCTATCCGGCTGTGGATCCATTGGATTCAACATCTCGAATTCTAGATCCAAATGTAATTGGTACAGCTCACTATGAATGTGCTCAAAATGTGAAGCAAATACTACAAAAATACAAAGAGTTGCAAGACATCATTGCAATCTTGGGTATGGAAGAGTTGTCTGAAGATGATAAATTGGTAGTTGCACGTGCTCGTCGTATCCAAAGATTCTTGTCTCAACCATTCCACGTAGCATCACAATTTACAGGACTTCCGGGAGTAATGGTTCCAATCGAAGAGACTATTCGTGGTTTCAACATGATTATCAATGGAGAAGTTGATAATCTTCCGGAACAAGCATTCTTGAATGTTGGAACTATTGATGATGCAATAGAGAAAGGAAAGAAATTGATGTCTCAAGCTGGACAATAATCAGGCAAAAGCAAGGTTGTTTTACAGCAAAATTTATATCGTATGAAATTAGAAATCATATCACCGGACAAATTGGTATTTTCAGGAGAAGTAGATTCTGTGAATTTACCTGGCGGAGGAGGACGATTCACGGTACTTCCACGTCATGCAGCCTTAATATCATCATTACTTAATGGTGAACTCTCTTACACAATGGAGGGAGCAACCACAACAATCAAAATAGATGGAGGCTTTGCAGAGGTAAAGGAAGATACTATATATGTTTGCGTAGAAAATATAATAGAAGAGTAGGAAGATGAGTTCATTGATGAAAAATAGTTTATTTTTAGTGTTAGGAATATCCATTTTAGGGATGATAGGAGCAGGAATCTACACTTGTTTTCCCCAATACTATTTTCCACTTTACACAGCAATACCACTATATTTCATCGTAATAGGAGTGCTAACTATACCAATTTTGAACAAAGCTATGCAAATGGGACATCAAAAGTTTCAAATGGCATTTATGCTAAGTAAAGCAATAAAGTTATTTATTACAATTTTACTATGCGTATTGTATGTAGTGTTCATAAAAGAGAATATGGTGTCATTCCTACTCGCTTTATCTCTATTCTATGTAGCCTATACGATATTGGAAGTCATAATTTCAATAAACATCAACAAAGAATTAAAAAAATGAGTCAATTCAAAATCACAAAAGCAAAACTTGTTGCGACAATATTAGCGTTGTTCGTATCATTCTCTTTGCCAACTTTTGCAAGCGAGGGGTTAACTCCGGAAAAGCAAGAGAAGGAGGAAGTAGATATGAAGAAGTTAATATTCGGGCATATTAGCGATGCTTATGATTGGCATATCACAACGATAGATGGACACCATATATCGATACCATTGTTATGCATCGTTAAGGGTCAAAACGGTTGGGATCTATTTTGCTCCTCCAAGTTGGGACATGAGGGTCACTACACGGAGTACAATGGATATAGAATTGCAGAAGAAGGAGAACCAAACGCAGGAAAAATAATAGAAGTGAGTACGGGCGAGCGTCCCTTGGATATCTCGATAACCAAGAATGTACTTTCACTTTTAATGAGTTGCGCTCTCCTACTAATCATATTCTTGTCTATTGCAAACAAGTACAAGAAGAACAATCGAACACGTCCAACAGGAATACAAGCATTATTGGAACCACTGATAATATCGCTTCATGATGATATCATTAAGCCAAGTATTGGAAAGAATTATAAAAAATTCTCGTCCTACTTACTGACAGCGTTTTTCTTTATATTCTTAAACAACTTATTGGGAATCATACCGATATTTCCGGGAGGAGCCAATTTGACAGGAAATATAGCAATTACGTTGGTATTAGCGGTAATAACATTCTTGTTAACAAATATTTTTGGAACCAAAGAGTATTGGAAAGAGATATTTTGGCCGGAAGTACCTGCATGGTTAAAAGTTCCAATTCCGATCATGCCATTTATTGAGTTGATAGGAATCTTTACAAAACCATTTGCATTATGCATACGTCTCTTTGCGAATATGTTTGCCGGACACGTAATGGTATTAGTGCTAATAGGTTTGATATTCGTATTTTCATCGACATTGGGAACAATAGTAGGAGGAGCAGTATCAGTATTCTCTGTCTTATTAGTTGTGTTTATGTCGTTGTTGGAGTGCTTGGTATGTTTCATTCAAGCCTACGTATTTACAATGCTATCGGCAATATTTATAGGTTTAGCACAAGTTGAACCACATCATTCAAAATAAAAAAGAGAATAATAAACGTAAATAATAATCATTAAAAAAATTTAAGACTATGTTAAGCATTTTATTAGAAGCTGCTGCAGCAGCAGGAATCGCAAAATTAGGAGCTGCAATTGGTGCAGGTGTAGCTGCAATTGGTGCAGGTATCGGTATTGGACGTATTGGTGGATCAGCAATGGAAGCAATTGGTCGTCAACCAGAAGCAGCCGGAGATATCAGAACAAATATGATTATCGCAGCAGCATTGGTCGAGGGAGCTGCATTGTTGGCTATCATCGTAGCAATTTTGGCTATCTTTATGTAATAATCTCTAAAAAGAAGAAGCTATGGATTTATTAACACCGGACTTTGGACTATTGTTTTGGATGGTGCTTAGCTTCTCTATATTGGCACTCATATTGGGGAAATTCGGCTGGCCGGTAATCGTCAGTATGATTGAAGAGAGAGGAAACTACATCGAAGAATCGCTTAAAAAAGCAGATGAGGCAAATGCCGCATTAGCAAATATCAAAGCCGAGGGAGAAAAACTATTGGCAGAGACAAAAAATGAGCGATTAGAGATGTTAAAAGAAGCATCTGAACAAAAAAATCGAATGATTGCTGAAGCCCAAGCGCAAGCAAATATAGAGGCTGCAAAAATCATTGAAAGAGGTAACGAAAGCGTCCAATTGGAGAAGGATAATGCCGTCAAAGAGATTCGCTCTCAAGTCGCTGAATTGTCTGTAAAGATTGCAGAAAAGATTATTCGTGGCGAATTGAAAGATGCAAAAGCTCAAGATGACATGATAACAAAACTTTTGGATGAAATTAACATCGCAAAATCGTAATAGCTGATGATTACAGGTAAAATTTCAGCAAGATATGCAAAAGCTCTTTATAAATTTGCAGAAGAGCAGAAGCAGGAAGAGACTGTTTACAACGAGATGAAAATAGTTGCAAATAGTTTCATGGAGGTGCCTGAACTAAATGAGGCATTATCAAATCCTACGCTCTCTGCAGAAAAGAAAAAAGCTTTGCTTATCACAGCTGCAGGTACCCAAGTATGTGCCGAATTCAAGCGTTTTGTGGATTTGGTCGTCGAGCATAAACGAGAGGAATACTTTCAAAGCATCAGTCTTGTTTATCAAGATCTTTACCGAAAGGAAAAGAACATAGTAATAAGCAAGATCACTTCTGCCCAACCAATTACGGAAGCAGAAGAAGAGCGTATGAAAAATGCTGTAAAGAGTATAACTACCGGAACCATTGAATTTGAAAAATGCGTAGATCCGGAATTGATTGGAGGTTTTATATTAAATGTGGAAACCTACCAATTGGATGCAAGCATAAAAAGTCAATTAAGAATGGTAAAAGATAAGTTATTGCACAGTAACGCAAAAGATGTTTAACTTTTATGTATTCGTAAATTAAAAAGAAACAATTATGGCAATAAAAGCAAGTGAAGTATCCGACGTGCTAAAAATGCAACTACAAGAACTCGATACGAAAGTAAAATTCGAGGAAGTAGGAACCGTTCTACAAGTTAGTGATGGTGTAGTTCGCATGTACGGTCTGCAAAATGCCGAAGCAGGAGAGCTTTTAGAGTTCGAAAACGGCATTAATGCGGTGGTCTTGAACTTGGAAGAGGATAACGTTGGAGCTGTGTTATTGGGTCCAACAGACCAAATTAGTGAGGGAGACACCGTAAAAAGAACCGGTCGTATCGCTTCCATCATGACGGGAGAAGGTATGGTTGGACGAGTTGTAAATTCAATTGGAGCCCCAATAGATGGTTTAGGACCAATCAAAGGAGAGTTGATAGAGATGCCTTTGGAAAGAAAAGCACCTGGTGTAATCTTTCGTGAACCGGTAAAACAACCGTTACAAACAGGTATCAAAGCTATTGACGCCATGATTCCTATCGGTCGCGGACAACGTGAGTTGATTATTGGAGACCGTCAAACGGGAAAAACTGCAATTGCAATTGACACCATCATAAACCAAAAAGAGGCTTACGAGAGCGGAAATCCTGTTTATTGTATCTACGTTGCTGTGGGACAAAAAGGTTCAACAGTTGCTAACATTGTAAATACGTTGAAAGAACATGGTGCAATGGATTACACCATCATCGTATCTGCAACAGCATCTGACCCTGCTGCAATGCAATACTTTGCTCCATTTGCAGGAGCTGCAATCGGAGAATATTTCCGTGATCAAGGAAAGCATGCATTAGTGGTATATGATGACCTATCAAAACAAGCGGTTGCATATCGTGAGGTATCTTTGATTTTGAAACGTCCATCAGGACGTGAGGCTTATCCAGGAGATGTATTCTATCTTCACTCAAGATTATTGGAACGTGCTGCAAAAATCATTAACAATGACAATGTGGCATCGCAAATGAATGACCTACCTAAATCTTTGCAAGGAAGAGTAAAAGGTGGAGGTTCGTTAACTGCACTTCCAATTATTGAGACTCAAGCCGGAGACGTTTCTGCGTATATCCCAACCAATGTAATTTCAATTACAGACGGACAGATATTCTTGGAAACAAATATGTTTAACGCAGGTATTCGTCCTGCAATTAACGTGGGTATCTCTGTATCTCGTGTGGGTGGTAGTGCTCAAGTGAAAGCTATGAAGTCTATTGCCGGAACATTGAAAACAGACCAGGCTCAATACCGCGAATTGGAATCTTTTACCCGATTCGGTGGAGATATGGATGCCGTAACCAAAATGACAATCGACAAAGGTATCAGAAATACTGAACTTTTGAAACAACCTCAATATACTCCATACCCGGTAGAACATCAAATCGCTGTAATCTATTGTGGTACTCAAGGTTTATTGAATGTTATTCCGGTTGAAAAGGTTCCTGAATTTGAAAAAGATTTCATCGAGAGATTGGAACATCTACATAAAGAAGATGTACTTGCTCAATTGAAGAAAGGAATCATCGATGATAACATCAAAGGCATCTTAAAACAAGAAGCGGAAGTTGTTATTAAAAAAATTAATGTTTAGTAAATGGCATCATTAAAAGAAGTAAAAGCAAGAATTGGTTCGGTTAATACTACAAAAAAGATAACCGGAGCTATGAAGATGATTTCTTCGGCAAAATTGAAAAAGGCCCAAATGGCTATCGAAAACATTTCGCCGTATCAAAGTCGTCTTAATGGGATCTTGAACAACTTTTTGGCCACAGAATCAGATTTTCAATCCGATTTTTCGGCCGTAAGAGAGGTCAAGAACTTGGCAATTGTAGTTTTTTCTTCTAATTCAAGCCTTTGTGGAGCTTTCAATTCCAACGTCATAAAAGAGTTGAATGCGGTAATTAAAAAAGAGGCTAACGCACAGACTTCTGTAACCCTCTACCCTATCGGTAAAAAGGTTAAAGAGGCTTCGCAAAAGATGAGTGGTGTGAAAATCGTTGATATCTCTAACGATTTGGCTAATCATCCTTCTTTTGATGGCATTAGCGAAATTACCAACGAACTAATGGCTAAATTTTTGAATAAAGAGTATGATAAAGTTATTGTGATTTATCATCACATGAAAAATACTGCTGTTCAAAAATTGACAACAGAAACATTCCTTCCTATCTCTTTGGAAGCGAATGGAGCGGGTGAAAAAATGAGTGGCGACTACTTGGTAGAACCAAGCAAGGCTGAAATTTTGGAATCTCTATTGCCAAAGGCGTTACGTACTAAAATGTATGCTTGTTTATTGGATTCTAATGCATCTGAACATGGTGCAAGGGTTGTGGCTATGCAAGTAGCTACTGATAATGCCAATGAATTGATTAATGAGCTAACAATTTTGTACAATAAGACACGTCAACAAGCTATTACAAGCGAATTGTTGGATATCGTCGGCGGTGCGGCAGCGTTGTCTAATTAGAAGCAACAAAGCACACATACATAAAAAAGGATGTTTCATTAGAGAAACATCCTTTTTTGCATAAATCTATTAAGTAGTTGATTCAATAATATTTAAGCATATTTAAAAGCGATTTTAAGATTATGTTTATTATTCTGTTGCAATTAGTAGTACTCTATTCTAAATAAAGAATAGTAAAAACAGACTTATAACGCCTCAACGAGGCCGAAAAAGAAAAAGTAAAACTCAAAAATAACTTAATAAAATAAATGTAAACAACTTCTAAGGGAAGTTCAAAAATTCTTATGACCTTACAAATCACAGCTATTTACATCTTGGAAAATAATGAAATAATCTAAATTTTACAACGGATTTAGATAGTAAATTAGCAAAATTCCGCTATTTTTTATAACTTTGCAAAAAATGATCTATTATGCATAAATCTGGTTTTGTAAATATAGTCGGAAATCCGAATGTTGGTAAATCAACATTAATGAATGCATTGGTAGGTGAAAAAATATCAATTATCACCTCAAAAGCACAAACAACTCGTCATCGAATAATGGGAATCGTAAATGGTGAAGATTTTCAGATAGTCTATTCAGACACACCCGGAGTTCTTAAACCTAATTACAAACTTCAAGAATCGATGCTGAACTTTTCAACCGGAGCACTTACGGATGCAGACATAATATTATACGTCACCGATGTTGTAGAAAGTTTCGATAAAAATCAAAGTTTCTTAGAAAAAGTAAAAAAGCAATCAGCACCGGTTATGCTGATTATTAACAAAATAGACTTAACAAATCAAGAAAAATTGATAGAATTGGTTGAAAAATGGAAAGAGGTACTACCTGATACTGAGATTATTCCTATTTCTGCCACCAACAATTTTAATATAGATCATCTATTGAAACGTATAAAGGCTCAATTACCGGATTCACCACCATTTTTCGAAAAGGACGCATTAACGGACAAACCGGCTCGATTTTTTGTAACAGAGATCATAAGAGAAAAAATTTTGACAAATTATGACAAAGAGGTCCCCTACTCTGTTGAAGTAGCTGTAGAGAGTTTCAAAGAGGATAAAAAGATGATTCATATCAATGCCGTGATCTATGTAGAACGGGATTCTCAAAAAGGGATAATCATAGGTCAAGGAGGAAAAATGCTTAAGAAGGTCGGAACTGAAGCAAGAAAAGACATTGAAAATTTTTTCGACAAAAAAGTATTTTTGGAGCTATATGTCAAAGTAGAAAAAGATTGGCGAAATAAAGAGAATAAGTTAAAAGATTTTGGGTATCAGAACTATTGATTATAAATTGTCAATTGATTAACAATCCCAATAAACATAAAAGAATAATTCTATGAGCAATTTAGTAGCAATAGTAGGTCGTCCCAATGTAGGGAAATCAACATTATTCAATCGTTTAACACAAACACGTGATGCAATTGTAAATGAAGAAGCAGGAACAACGCGAGACCGACAATATGGGAAAGTAGATTGGAGTGGGAAAGAATTTTCCGTAGTTGATACCGGAGGTTGGGTGGTAAATTCTGATGACATTTTCGAAGAAGAGATTCGTAAACAAGTAAATATCGCAATAGAAGAGGCAGATGTAATTTTATTTGTCGTAGATGTTCAAAATGGGATTACCGATTTGGATGAAAGAGTTGCGCAAATCCTTCGCTCTTCAAAAAAAGAAGTTGTATTGGTATGTAATAAAGTTGACAACACTTCATTGCAATATTATTCAGCAGAATTTTATAAATTTGGTTTAGGTGAACCCTATTGTATCTCCTCTATCTCCGGCTCAGGTACAGGAGACTTATTGGATGTGATAATAGAGAAACTTCCTCAAAAAAAAGAGGAAGAGATGGAGGAAGATTTGCCACGTTTTGCAGTTGTTGGTCGGCCCAACGCAGGAAAATCATCTATCATTAATGCCTTTATGGGCGAAGATCGCTACATCGTTACAGACATTGCCGGAACAACTCGAGATAGCATAAACTCACGCTATACCAAATTTGGATATGATTTTTACTTGGTAGATACAGCCGGGATTAGAAAAAAAGGGAAGGTAACAGAAGATTTGGAATATTTCTCTGTTATACGCTCAATTCGGTCTATTGAGAATTCAGACGTTTGTATCTTAATGATTGATGCTACAAGGGGAATAGAGGCACAAGACATGAACATTGTGCAACTAATTCAACGAAATAAAAAGGGATTGGTTATTTGCGTAAATAAGTGGGACTTAATAACAAACAAAGATGCCAAGAGTACTCTTACCGTAGAAAAGGCAATTAGAGAACGATTGTCACCATTTACCGATTTCCCAATCATCTTTACATCAGCTATCACGAAACAAAGGATTATGAAGGTGATTGAAACTGCAATGGAGGTGTATGAAAACAAAAAAAGAAAAATATCAACAAGCAAGTTAAATGAATTTTTCTTGCCATTGATTGAAAACTATCCGCCACCTGCAACAAAAGGTAAATACATAAAAATCAAATATGTAACACAATTACCAGATACACAAATCCCCTCTTTCGTCTTTTATGCGAACCTTCCTCAATATGTAAAAGAACCATATAAACGCTTTTTAGAAAACAAATTGAGAGCAGAGTGGAATTTTGGAGGGACTCCGATCAACATCTTTATTAGACAAAAATAGGAGTAAACAGAAAAAACGGAAGAGATGGAAGAGATATTGGACATAATGCCATTAGACCTAAAGAATTTCATACTAATCGCACTCTATTCTTTAGTTATAGGACTTTCACAAAGAAAGTTATACTTGAAAGAGGATGGATACAATTCATTTGGTTCTGATCGGACATTTACATTGATTGGAATTTTAGGATATATACTCTATCTGTTAGATCCCATAACCATGCGCTTATATCTCTGTGGAGGCATATCTATTGTAGTGATATTGGCTATTAGTTATGTTCATAAAATATTTATGCTGAAGCGTTTCGGAATCACTTCCATAATGATTGCATTTGTAACGTATGGATTAGCACCACTAATCTACATGAAACCTCTATGGGTATCAGTGTTGATTGTTGTTACCGTCTTGATTCTGACAGAGATGAAAAACAAATTCATCCAATTTACGAAACGAATGCAAGACGAAGAGTTTATCAACTTAGCTAAATTCCTGATAATATGGGGAGTTATACTACCCATACTTCCTCGCACCGAAATTATCGAAGGGCTAGATTTAACTCCCTACAGCATTTGGTTGGCAACCGTTGTGATTTCCGGAATTTCTTACGTAAGTTACTTGCTGAAAAAATATGTTTTTAAAGATTCGGGAATCATTGTCTCCGGAATATTAGGAGGAATTTATAGTAGTACTGCAACATGCGTGATATTAGCTAAAAAAGTTTTAAAGGCAGAGAATAACAAATTCCAATATATCTCTGCGATATTTTGTGCTATCACCATGATGTATTTGAAATTTATGTTTTTGCTAGGAATATTCAATATCGAACTACTAAAAAAGTATTGTCATATATTTCTTATCATGTTTGGTATCTCTGCAATAATTTCTGTGATATTTTATTTTTACTACAGAAAAAAAGAGAGTACTTTAGATAAAATATCTGCAGAGGAATACAAAGAAAGCAATCCATTGGAATTTAAAGTTGCATTAATATTTGCATCATTATTCATTGCCTTCACTCTAATAACACATTATACATTGCAATATTTTGGAGATAGCGGATTAATGACCCTCTCTGTCTTAGTAGGTGTAACCGATATCAACCCATTTTTAATCAATCTATTTCAATCCAATAATAATGTAGGAGAAACAGTTTTGATACAAGCTGCATTTCAAGCAATAATAAGCAACAATATAGTAAAAATGCTTTATTGCATATTCTTCTCTAAAAAGACTATTCTCAAACCTCTTATATTGGGCTTTGGTTCAATTTGTATAATGAACATAATTTTACTGCTTATATTTTTGTAAAAGCATAAATAAGATAGTTTCATATCTATCAGATAAATAACACTTGCCAGTTTCTGCATAAATTTTCAAAAGAGAGCCATTTTTTGAAAAAAAAGCAAAAAAAAAGAGAAATTTAAAAGGAGGTTATTATCTTTGGTACTGAAAACAAAGAAAATAAAATTTAATAGAAATAAAAATGGAAAATTTTTTAGAAGCATTACAGTTGATGGTGATAGGAATGGCAACCGTATTTTCGGTATTGCTGCTAGTCATCTGTTTAGGAAATTTACTTATCAAAGCAATTAATAAATTTGCACCGGAAGAGGTTGTAAAAAAAGTAACCAGTCAGAGTGAAAATGTTGCTATAGACCCATCGGTAGCACAGGCAATACAACTTGCAATAGCACAAATTACTAATGGAAAAGGAAAAGTAGAAAAAATAGAAAAAAAATAAGATAAAAAATGGCTAAAGAAGTTAAATTCAGTCTCGTATTCAGAGATATGTGGCAAGCAGCGGGGAAATATGTTCCTCGTGTGGATCAATTGGTAAAAGTGGCACCTGCAATCATCAAAATGGGTTGCTTCGACCGAGTAGAAACAAATGGTGGAGGATTTGAACAAGTTAATTTATTGTTTGGTGAAAATCCGAATAAAGCAGTTAGACAATGGACAAAACCATTTCATGATGCAGGTATTCAAACTCACATGTTGGATCGTGCTTTGAATGGTTTAAGAATGAGTCCTGTTCCTGCCGACGTAAGAAAATTATTCTACAAAGTAAAGAAAAAACAAGGTACAGATATCACAAGAACATTTTGTGGATTGAATGATACTCGTAATATCATCCCTTCAATCGCCTATGCTCACGAAGGAGGAATGATTTCTCAATGTTGCCTTTGCATCACCTACTCTCCTATTCATACGGTTGAGTATTACACAAATATGGCAAAGGAATTGATTGAAGCGGGTTGCGATGAAATTTGCTTGAAAGATATGGCTGGAATTGGTCGTCCTGCTTTTTTAGGTGAATTAACCAAAAATATCAAAGCAATCAAAGATATTACTATCCAATATCATAGTCATGCCGGACCTGGTTTTAATATGGCTTCAATTTTAGAGGTTTGTAAAGCGGGTTGCGACTATGTTGACGTGGGTATGGAACCTCTTTCTTGGGGTACTGGTCATGCTGATATTATTGCTGTTCAAGCAATGTTGAAAGATGCCGGTTTCCAAGTAAAAGAGATTAACATGGAAGCTTATATGGAAGCTCGTACATTGATACAAGAGATGATGGACGACTTCTTGGGATACTATATTCCTGAACGTAATCGCCAAATGAACTCATTATTAATCGGACCGGGCTTACCAGGTGGTATGATGGGATCATTGATGACAGACCTTGAAACCAATTTGGAGTCTATCAACAAATGGAAAGAAAAAAATGGTAAACTTAAAATGACTCAGGACGAGCTTCTTATCAAATTGTTTGATGAGGTGAAATATGTTTGGCCGATGATGGGATACCCTTGCTTGGTAACTCCATTCTCTCAATATGTTAAAAACATGGCGTTGATGAACGTTATGCAAATGGAGAAAGGGAAAGAGAGATGGTCTATGATTGCTGATGACATTTGGGATATGATGTTGGGTAAATCTGGAAATCTTCCGGGTGAATTGGCTCCTGAATTGATTCAGAAAGCAAAAGAACAAGGTCGTGAATTCCATACAGAAGATCCTCAAAGCAACTATCCTGACGCATTGGATTCTTTCAGAGAAGAGATGAAAAAAGAGGGATGGGAGCTTGGTGAAGATGACGAAGAATTGTTTGAATTAGCTATGCATCCGCAACAATATCGTGCCTACAAATCAGGAAAAGCAAAAGCTGACTTTGAAGCAGATTTGACAGAAAGAAAAGCAAAGAAAAATGCAAAAGGCGGAAGTGGCGAAATTTCATTGCCTCAAACAGTTACTGTGGATGTAAATGGAGCTAAATATAATGTTGTAATCGGAGCTAACGATGGTTCTTCTTCTGCTACTCCTGCAGCAACTACCAACGTTGCACCGGGCGAAGGCAACGAATTGTTGTCTCCTCTTGAAGGTAAATTCTACTTGGTGAAAAATTCCGGCGATGCTGCAGTTAAGGTGGGTGACTCTGTTAAAAAAGGACAAGTAATCTGCTACGTAGAGGCAATGAAAACATTTAACGCCATCGCTTCTGAATGGGATGGTGTAGTGACAGAAATCTGCTTAAGCAGCGGAGCTTCTGTTTCTGAAGATGATGTATTGATGAAAATTAAATAATTGAGGCTATGCGCGAAATATTAGAAAATATATATGGCATGACTGCGATAAATGAACTTATCGCACAGCCCGGCTATTTAATCATGATTCTTTTGGGGTTTGTTTTACTTTACCTTGGTATCAAAAAAGAGTTTGAACCCCTACTTCTTGTTCCAATCGCATTTGGCGTTCTAATCGCTAACTTTCCTGGAGGTGGAATGGGTGTTATTGCAACCGATGGAGAAGGTTTTGTGCGCTACACCTTAAATGGTGCAGAGGTGGTTAAAAATATCTATGAGATGTCTTTGCCTGAAATTGCGCATGACTTGGGAATCATGAACTTCCTTTATTATGCGTTGATTAAATCGGGACTACTTCCTCCTATCATCTTTATGGGTGTAGGTGCATTGACAGACTTTGGTCCGATGTTACGAAACTTAAAATTGGCAATTTTTGGTGCGGCGGCTCAATTGGGTATTTTTGCTGTATTACTAATCGGTAGCCAATTCTTTACCATGAAAGAGGCTGCCTCTTTGGCTATCATTGGTGGTGCCGATGGTCCTACTGCTATCTTCACAACATTGAAATTGGCTCCTCACCTATTAGGACCAATTGCAATTGCGGCTTACTCTTATATGGCTTTAGTTCCGGTGATTGTTCCTTTAGTTGTAAAACTAAGTTGTTCGGAGAAAGAACTAAAGATCAATATGAAAGAGCAAGATAAACTTTACCCTTCAAAAACAGAGTTCAAAAACATGAGGGTATTGAAAATTATCTTCCCTATTGCAGTTACAACAATTGTTGCAATAATCGTACCGGACGCTGTGTCATTGGTGGGTATGTTGATGTTTGGTAACCTAATCAAAGAGATCGGAAACAACACCTCTCGCCTATTTAATGCAGCTTCTAACGGCATCATGAATACAGCAACCATCTTCTTAGGATTGTGCGTTGGGGCTACCATGACTGTTGATTCATTCTTAAACATTCAAACCATAGGTATTGTGGTAGGTGGATTCTTTGCTTTTGGTCTATCTATTTTGGGAGGTGTATTGATGGTGAAAGTTTGGAATCTTTTTGCCAAGAAGAAAATCAATCCATTGGTGGGTGCAACAGGCTTAAGTGCAGTTCCTATGGCATCTCGTGTTGCTAACGACATCGCTTTGAAATACGATCCTAAAAACCACGTATTAAACTATTGCATGTCATCCAATGTATCCGGGGTTATCGGTTCTGCAGTGGCTGCAGGTATCTTAATCTCTTTCTTGGGATGAGTAAAATAATAAAGTAATGATAAAAAAGGTGCGCAAAGACTTTTCTGTTGCGCACCTTTTCTTTTGGGCAAATCAGTGGTATAAATTTCTCTTGCAATGAGAGTAAAAAATTTTATCCTTCAAGAGAAATATATCTCACTAAATTACAGATGGTAAGAAATAAATTTATTTGGCGAATAGAAAAATTAAATATAAATTTGCAAAAGAATTGAAATGAACGTATAAATGTTCCAAAATAATAAAAAAATGCTAAGAAAAACATTCCTTGCGATTATGCTCATGAGTGGAGTATTCTTCGCTGAAGCTTCGGTTATCATCAATGAGTTGATGCCTAAAAATGTAAGTTATTTAATGGATGACAAGTTACAGTACTCCGGTTGGGCTGAGTTATACAACTCAGGAGCTGAAGCGGTAGATATCACCAATTACTTCTTGTCGGATAGAACAAACAGACCTACCAAGTGGAAATTTGAATCTTCTTCCCCTATTCAAGATGAAGATGGAAACCCTATTGATGGTGAACCAGTTATCATTGAAGCCGGTCAATATCTATTGGTCTATTTAGACGAGGTGGAATCATTCTCTCCTTACCACACAAATTTTAAGTTGGACGTAGAAAATGGCGCTCTTTACTTGTCTGATGAAACAGGCACCATCATTGACGAATTGAAGTATGACACTACCTATCGCAATATGTCTGTTGGTAGATTAACTGACGGAAGTGCCGAAATTGGTACATTTGCTGTACCATCTCCCGGAAAGAGCAATGAGGGTGGTAAATTCCTTACGAAACAAACAGAAATGCCTTCATTCAGTTTAAAACCGGGATTTTATAAAGATGCTCAAACTATTGAAATGTCTGTAAAAGACAAAAATGCAAAAATTTATTATACAACCAATGGTTCTGAACCTACTCCACAAAGTACTCCCTACACAGAACCAATAATAATTGAAAAAAATACTCCTATCAGAGCTGCAGCATTTGTTGATGGCGAGATCAGCAGCGAAATCAATACGGCTTCTTATTTTATTGATGAAAGGGAAATCAATATCCCGGTGGTTGCATTGGTGGCTGAACCTGAATTGATATATGGAGACTCTTTCGGAATAATCGCGACCGGAGTAAACGGAAATGTAGAAATTCCAGGCTATTGTAACGATCCTCTTGAAAATACTTATGCCAACTATTACAACGATTGGAAACATCCTTCCAATTTCGAATTGTTTGATGCAAATGATAAAGAACAAATCAACTTGGAGGTTAAAATCGGTGTTTATGGTTCGTGCTCGCGCACAAAGAGAATAAAATCGCTTAAAGTAAACGCCTCCAAAATCTACGGTGGAAATGAATTTGATTACTCCATCTTTTCAGAAAAACCAAACCTTCGCTGGAAGAGTATTGTCTTGAGAAATTCAGGAAACGATTTTGGTCGTTCATTTGTTCGCGATGGACTTGTTCATACTTTAGTTGCCAACTCTACAATGGATGTAGACCATCAGGCATACCAACCTTCTTCCGTATTCATCAATGGAGAATACTACGGTATGTTGAATATCCGTGAAAGAGCTCAAAAAGATAACGTCTTCTCTAATCATGGTTTCAACGAAGATGAAATTATGTTCCATGGTGAGGGATCTCATTCTGAGAATTTTCTTGAAACTATAGACTATATTAAAAAACATTCTAAATCGACTGGCGACACACTTGATTCTATTCAAAGGTATATCTATAACATGGTGGACATCGAAGAGATGTTCAACTACTTCGTAACTCAAATTTATATTGCCAATAGCGACTGGATGCCAGGTAACACTCGTCGTTGGAGACCAGCTGAAGAGGGTGGCCGTTGGAGATGGATTTTATTTGGTGCGGAATTTAGTCAGTCGCTATACGGAGACTACAAAACCACAAATCGCTTGAATCATGCAATCAACAATGAACCTATGCTGAAAGCTATTTTGAATTACCCTAAATTCAAAGAAAAATTCATCACTAAATTCTTTGTTCATTCTGCAACAACATTTAAATACGATAATGTTGAAAAAACATTGGATAGCTTGATTGGGAATATCGAAAATGAAGTGGAATTCTATAGAAATCACATTATCGAGAACGAATTAGGTATTGAAGCTGATTTTGAAAAAGATATCAACACTATCAAGAGTTTCTGGAAAAATCGTCCTCGAAACATGTACAAACACTTAAGCTTAAAATTCAAAATGGACACTATTCCTATGCGAATCTACTCTAATATCGAAAATAGTGCCTATAGATTGAATGATGAACCTATTATCATTGCCGACTACAATGGCTACTTCTTTGATAGTCTGCATTGCAACGTTGTGGCTGAAGAGGTAAAAGGATACAAATTTGACCATTGGGAAGTAACTTATTTGGATGGTACAGTGAAAAAAGTATCTTCAAAAGTGTATGACAATCAATACTATGCAGGTGAAACTCTTAAAGCAAGTTATGTCAAAGATGAGGAGTATAAGGCTGATGAAAGAGCTTTGTTCATCAACGAAATTTGTACTTCCAACTCTGTCTATGTTGATGAGTTCAGAGAAGCTAACGATTGGATTGAAATTTATAACAGAAGTGAAAAGGCTGATGACTTGGGTGGTATGTACATCTCGAATGACAAGAATAACTTAACTATGTACCAAATCCCTACAAACGCCCCGGAAGTAACTTCTATCGATGCTAATGGTTATAAAATTATTTGGATGGATAAAGATTCTGCTCAAGGTCCACTTCATAGTAATTTTAAACTGAATAAACTTAGTATCCAAACTATCTTCCTCTCTGTAATGGACGAAGAAAAGAATATCTCCATTATTGACTCTGTCACAACAAAGGTATTGAGAAGAAACGAATCTTACGCTCGGTTTGCATACAACAAAGAGGGCGATTGGAAAATTACAGCTTGGACAACTTTTGAAGAGTTGAATCAATATGGATTCGATATAGATGTACCAACCGTTTCTGCTGATGAAGCTACAATGGCGATTTATCCGAATCCGGTAGAGAACGAATTATACTTCGCTTTACCTTGGGATAATTGTTCTGCTGTATCTATCTGCAATATAACAGGTAACATTCTACTATCTAAATCAATTTGTAACGGAGATTCTGTGGATGTAAGCGGATTAAAAGCAGGTATCTATTTTGTAGCTGTTCAAACTCCGGATGGATATGTAACTGCTAAATTGATAAAAAAATAAATCAAATATTCTCTAAATTGAAATGCCCCCTAAAGTTGATTGCTCAGACTTTAGGGGGCATTCATTTTTTGTAATAGGAACTTATTTCTACTCTTGGTCTCGTTTCATCTGCATAGTGGAGAAAACAATCTCATCCTTATGGTCTCCATATTGTTATCTCGCTACTGATTATTTGATCTTTATCATTTTTAGAAACGACCACCATCGGTTCATTTGCTTTCAGCCCTTGAAGAGACTTCCCGAAGCGAGAATAATAAACATTGCGATAAGGCTCTGCATCATTTTTATTATCAACACGACAAGACAACTCCCCAAGCAGGTTAAAATACATAAAATGACTGAATTGAGTTAAATTTTCACCGTAATCATAATACACTTTATGCGGATGATTTTGATTATGAAATAGAACAGCAAAATAACCTACATACGTGGAAAGATCCTCCGGAATATCAAAATATTCTAACCTATAGGTTAAATATTATCATTATTTCCATGATAATATTATATTCGTTTTAATAATCATAATATATTTCACAATAAACTTTTAGAAGTTGTGGTAGAAAATTTGTAGCGACAGAGCAAGAAATGTATAAGAAGCTATTTAAATTTTATTGAAAAAAACACTTTAGAGTTTCACTCTCTTATTTTCGGCATCTTTGAGATTCTTTTTAATCTATTATTATTCTTTTTTGATAATAGTCCACTATTAACGGCAAAAAAATAATCAAAATAACCTTAAAAATCTCTCTCAATTATGCTCGAAATAAAATTTAAACAACTTCTAAAACTTAAAAACAATATAATAATAAAATTTAAACAGGTTCTAAATCTTTCTAATCACTTTGCAAGGATTACCCACTGCCACAGAGTTATCCAGAATATCTTTTACCACTACACTCCCCCTCCAATCACAACATTGTTACCAATGTTCACTCCGGGCATTACTTGCACGCCCGCACCTATCCACACATCATTGCCAATAGTTATAGAGCGTGCATACTCCAACCCTTTATTCCTCTCTTCCGCATTAACAAGATGTCCGGCTGTATAAAATCCACAATTAGGAGCAACAAATACATTATTCCCAAAACGTACAGGAGCACCATCCAAAATAACCAAGTTATGATTAGAGTAAAAATTTTCGCCTAAATGAATATTATAACCATAATCACACCAAAAAGAGGGTTCAATGGTAAACTCTTTTCCAAATGAACCCAAGATAGATGCCAATATATTTTTACGTTCTTCAGAATTATAGGGTAACGTATTATATTTTTGACACTCTATTTTACAACGTAGCCGCTCTTCTATAAGCTCCTTGTCATAATTTGCGTCATACAATTCGCCATGCAACAACTTCTCCTTTTCTGTCATAATCACTTGTAAATATAAATTTTTTCTCCACCGATCAGATACAATCCCTCTCTTAGTCGTGCTTGAATAGTAGAACGATATACGTTGCGATAAAGCTCCACTCCTTGCAGATTATAGACATCAACTCTCTTCTCTTCAGAACGAACCGTCTGGATATGTGTTGTTGTCTCTGTACCTACTATCACATGGAAAATTATTCTCGCAACCGCTCTCTTTCCCTCTTTTTGATAAACAAGAGCCTGACCAAAACTAATTTTTTGACCATCAGTCAGTTTTCCCGGGAATTGTCCTACGGTAAAGGTTAAGGCAGAAGCATCAAATTCGGAATAGACAATACTATTGTAATAACTATTGACCTTTCCGGATTCATCAAACCAATGACCATAACCATTGGCTGTAGAACCGGACGATTGCAATTCGCCGGTAGTAGGGTCTATTGCCCATAGCGTAATTGTATTGTCTGTAGGAGATTGACTCCACTGTTTCATTAAGGCTGCAATCTCTTTGGGTTGCAACTTAAATGCCACTCCTAAAGCCTCTAAATTGGCAGAGGAAATGGCAACTGTTGCTCCGGAATGTTCTGTTGCACTAAGCTCAAATCTCACATTTAAATGAAGAGTAGTGTCTGAAATCTCGCCATCCGGATCTCCAATATTCACATGTCCCACAATATCTGTATTCTCAAATTGAAGTTGATAAGGCCACTGGTCGTCATTCAGTTCCTGCTCATCCCACTTGTGTACGATATAGGATGCCGGAGCAGGCGAAACAATAAACCACATCCGCTCTGCCCCTTCCGGAACAGCAAAACGCAAAGTATCACTCTGCCAATTATTGCCCAAAGAATAAACAGTATCCAAGGAGTGATACACACGCTCTCCATTCGTCAAAAGGGCCACATATCCTAAGCGGAAACCACGCTTGCTTGCCCCATCAAAAGTGTTATACTTGGTGGTGGTTTCAAAAGATCCATCATCTTTCTTATTGCAAATTCCCGGATCTCCCTCAGCCAAAGGTTCACCGTCCGGAAGAGCCGTAAAAATTGTTGCAACCTCGTTCCCTTCAAACGGCAATTGCAAAGGTATGACATTGTAACCGGTACTCTGTGGCGTGCTTGAATAGGCCACCTGCAATTTCCCGTTTCCTAAATCAATGTAATTGTATTGTTGACTTCCTATGTATTTTTTACCGTAATCTCTAATCTCATCCAAATCCCAAGTGGCAAACTTGGCTGCCGCATCATAACATTCTGCATAAAACTCATAATCAGACAAACCGGTAATATTCATATAAACTTGATTCGCATCCGCCCCCTTCACCGTATTACCCCTCCAAATACGTCCAATAATATCTCTGCCATGTTTATCAACCTGGTAATAGTGAAAAAAGTAACTGGCATAGCGTTGCCACTCATGCGTGAATGCTCTGTGGTGATTTTGCTTATATACAGAAAAATCGTAGGTGGTGAATGCTTGTTCCGGATAGGCTTGAAAAGATTGCCACTGAGCAGTCTGCTCCCAATACCCATTGCCCTGTCCTACCTCATATCGAAAGCCTGCATAACCTTTTAAATCACAATAACATTGATACTGAAAACTATGTCCCATCTCATGCGCAATTGTTGAACCTACAGGATGACATGTACTCGGACTAATCCACATACCACCTATCAAATCATCAAACCCGGAACCATACGCCATCCAATCAGTTGTATAATAAAGACATATAATCATCTTATACTTGTCTAAATTGGATTTCCCCACTCCCACTTCTGCAAACTTTAATTGATGGATATATAGGTCGTAAAAACTTTCCAACTTTTTCAATAAATCATCAACATCCACCCTATATTCAGACGGCACCGAACCAGAATTAGGGTCATTTTGCCCATACCCATTAGCCCAAAACACAATGATATTTTCACTCTCTCTACTTCTTATTTTGCACCATTGTTGAGATTCGTCTGTTTCACTATACCCCTCTTCATACATCTGATTGGGGATATAAATCTCCTTTTGCGCTAATAAATTTTCCCCGAAAAATAGAGCCAATAAACCTGCAATAAAAATTTTAATCTTCATATTATAAAAAATTTTACTTCCTATCCTATCTCATCAAACTCCCACTTATTGTTCAAACTTCCTTCCTGATTTACAGAACTTATCATGAGAACCAAATCACACACCTATTCATTGAAAATACTAACTTGCAAATATATAACTCTTTCAGAAAAATACAAAATGCTCTCTTTATGACCTCATCCATCGATATACAATTCGCCCTCACATAATATTGCAACTCATTTGCAACGCGGCATGATTACCTTTGCAGAAACAAAATTTTAAAATTATGCATCATCATCACCATCATCATCCCATAGCGGATGACCCACAACAACAAAAAAAACAAATTATCATCTGTTTGATAATCAACTTGGCATTTGTGATAATTGAAGCAGGTGCAGGCTATCTCTACAACTCCATCGGACTGTTGTCTGACGCAGGACATAACTTAAGTGATGTCTTGGGATTGGTTCTCGCACTCCTTGGAATTATTCTTGCACAATCCGCTCATAGAGAGGGAGCTAAAATTGCAAGCTATGTCACTCTGCTCAATGCTCTGCTACTGGTTGTTGCCGTAATCATCATCGGGATAGAGAGTATTCAAAAAATTATTTATCCAACATTGGTCAATGGATTTGCAGTCATAATCACGTCTGCCATTGCAATCATCATCAACGGGGTAACCGCAGCCATATTACTAAAAGGAAGCAATAAAAACACAAACATCAAAGCCGCTTACCTACACGCCGCAACAGATGCTCTTGTCTCCGTTGGTGTACTGCTCTCCGGATTGATTATAGCTATCACAGGGTATAACATTATTGATGGGTTTATAAGTCTTCTTATTACAATTATCATTGCAGTTCCGGCATTTCGTTTGTTGTTATCCGCAAAAAAAGAACTGCAATAAAAGGTAAAAATAGTAACTTTGCAGCATGAACAAAACAGAAAATATATTGATTGAAAAAAATATTCAACCCACAGCTACAAGATTATTGGTGTTGAAAGCAATCGAAAACAATGGAGCTCCCCTATCGTTGAACGATTTGGAAAATCTATTAGACACGGTAGATAAATCCACCATATTCAGAGCATTGACATTATTTGCCGAAAAAGGTATTATTCACGAAATTGAAGATGGAAGCGGGTGCCGAAAATATTGCCGATGCACACATAACTATTCTCTTGCTCAAAGTTCATTTGTTCATTTTACTTGTATAAAATGTCATAAAACAGTCTGTTTAAATGCAATCATCTCTCCCAACATAGAAATACCCAAGGGTTATTCTATATTGGAACAATCTTTCTTGATAAAAGGATTCTGCCCAGATTGTCAACAGAAGGTTCACGATTAACAATAGGCTGATAAGGGTGATTACAAAATCGGGGGTATCATATTTGTAATATAAGTAGCCTAATAGAATGAGCAGCCACCAAGAAATATAAATTTGAGCATTGAAGATAGGGGAATTTAGAAGCCATATTACCGCTTCGGGAGAAAAAATAACGAACTAATGATTTCTTATATTCACCATAAATTGTATCTTTGAAAAAAATTTCAATTATTATGGTAAAGCACATTGTATTATTTAAATTCAACGACTTCTCATCAGAAGTTGAAAAAAAAGAAAAATTAAACGAAATCAAAGATGCATTGTTAAATTTATTGGATAAAGTTGAAGCTCTCAATTCAATTGAAATTGGTATCAACGAAAACCCCAACGAACAATTTGATTTATCCCTGACATCCACACATGACAGCATGGATAAGTTGAAAGAATATGCAACCCATCCGGATCATGTTCAAGTTTCAAAAGATTTAATCCGCCCAATTTTAGCAAGTCGTTCTTGCGTCGATTATTCATTATAATCCAACAAAACATCATGAAAAAGAGCATCTTATTTTTCCTACTTTGTTTCCTATCCATTTCTTCCTATTCCCAGATACATCAACCTGTAAAATGGGTGATATCTTGTTCGGAAATAGGCAAAGACGGAGATGCAGTACTTACCTTTAAATCAATTGTCGATGAAGGTTGGCATATCTACGACCAAGACCTGCCTGAAGATGGTCCAAGATCCACCTCCTTCAATTTCGAAAAATTGAACAATGTAAAGATCATTGGTAAGGTGGCTGCCAACAAAAAAGCAATTGAAAAATTTGAACCTCTTTATCAAATGAACCTGAAATGGTATGAAGAGACAACAACATTTTCACAACATATTAAGGTAACAGATCCTAACAATTACGAAATTGATGGATACGTCGAGTATATGGTGTGCAATGACAACACTTGTCTTCCTCCAACTTCCGAAGCGTTTCATTTTGAAAAACATAATAAATCAACAGTCGCATTAGAACCAGTTGTGATTGCACCCAACCCAATAGTTGCAGAAAAAGAACAAAACAATTCCAACACGGATACAACTCAAAGTCAAACTGCATTTTTCCCGATGGGCGACTTGAATATCAGCGCAGAAACAGATTGGTGGGAACCTCAAATAGAGACTCTAAATAAATTGGCAGAAGGAAACAACACCCTAACAGCCGAAGAAGACTCACTTTGGTTTGTCTTTTGGATAGGCTTTTTAGGCGGTTTAGTGGCGATTATCACTCCTTGCGTATGGCCTATCATTCCTATGACAGTCTCTTTCTTTTTGAAAAATGGAGATGATTCTAAAAAAGGGAAAAAAGCTGCTATTACATACGGTTTATCCATTATCGCTATCTATCTATGTTTAGGGATTTTCATAACCCTTTTGTTTGGAGCTGACGCTCTCAACGCGCTATCTACCAATGCGATTTTCAATCTATTTATCTTTGCACTATTGGTGCTGTTTGCCATTTCTTTCTTTGGTGGTTTTGATTTGACACTACCTGCAACATGGAGCACAAAATTAGACAATAAAGCCGATAAAACATCTGGTCTTGTTAGTATCCTATTTATGGCTCTGACATTGGTAATCGTATCCTTTTCTTGCACCGGGCCCCTTATCGGCACATTATTGGTACACGTCTCCACAGAAGGAAATATTTTGGCTCCAACCATTGGAATGTTGGGATTTGCCATTGCCTTAGCTGGACCTTTCACCCTTTTCGCCTTCTTCCCAAGTTGGCTAAAAAACTTACCTCGCTCCGGCGGATGGCTCAATACGGTCAAAGTCCTTCTCGGTTTCTTTGAATTGGCCTTTTCTCTCAAATTTTTGTCGGTGGCCGACTTGGCATACGGTTGGCATATCTTAGACCGCGAAGTATTCATTGTATTGTGGATTGTAATATTCTTAATGGCAGGATTGTATCTCCTTGGTAAAATAAAATTCAAAGGAGATGATGATATAGATACAATATCTGTTCCTCGAATTTTTGCAGCCGGTTTTTGCTTTTCATTTATGGTTTATCTTGTTCCCGGCCTATTTGGAGCTCCGCTTAAAGCTATTAGCGCTTTCGCACCACCTTTGTGGACACAGGATTTAAATCTATATGAGGAGACTCAAGCAAAATTCACCTCCTATGAAGAAGGTATGAAATATGCCAAAGAGCATCAAAAACCGGTATTGGTCGACTTCACAGGATATGGCTGCGTTAACTGTAGAGAAATGGAAGCCAAAATATGGAATAATCCGGAAGTATCAAGTTTACTGAATAACGACTATGTACTTATCTCTCTTTATGTTGATGATAAACGAAAATTAGCAAAACCTATGATTATTACAGAAAATGGGAAAGAGAAAAAAATACGTACAATCGGAGAAAAATGGAGCTACCTTCAACGTCATAAGTTTGGAGCAAATGCTCAACCTTTTTATGTTATATTAAATAACAATGGAGAGGTTATCAACCCTCCAGTAGGATTCACTAAAAATAGTTTAGATTTTATCAAATTCCTTAAAAAGGGATTAAATAATTATCAAAAATGAAAGAGATATTGAAAAATAGAAAGTCGATTAGAAAATTCAAATCCGACGATATAGATAATTCAGTAATTAATGAATTGTTGAGCGACTCATTCCTCGCTTCTACAACCGGAAACATGCAATTGTATAGCATTATTGTTACAAAAGATAAAGAGCAAAAAGAGAAATTGGCTCCTTCCCATTTTTCACAACCTGCCTTTATGAACGCTCCGGTGATAATAACTTTCTGTGCAGATTACAATCGCTTCATCAAGTGGTGTAAACAAAGAAATGCAGAACCCGGGTATAACAACTTTCAATCTTTTATCACAGCTAGTATAGATGCTCTATTGGTTGCTCAAACATTCTCCATGCTTGCCGAAGAAAAAGGGCTTGGAATATGTTATTTAGGTACAACTACCTACAATCCGGACAAGATTGCAAAAGTTCTGAATTTGCCTAAATTCGTAGTTCCCATAACAACATTAGCTGTAGGCTATCCGGACGAGTCACCGGAAAAACAAGATAGATTACCTGCAGAAGGCTTGATTCATTACGAAACCTACAAAGATTACTCAAACGAAGAGATTGATGAACTTTTTAGGGAGAAAGAAAATTTGGCATGCAATAAAAACTTCGTAGAAATTAATAAAAAAGAGACTTTAGCGCAAATTTTCACTGATATTAGATATACAAAAAAAGACAATGAATACTTTTCTCAGGTATTATTAAATTTTCTAAAACAACAAGGTTTTGCGGAGTAAGACTCCGCAAAACCTCTCTATCATAAAATTATAACTTCCTTATTGCAAACATCATTCAAAGCAATCGGGATATACTAATTTAGCAGACATTGAAAGAACTCTACCCTATTTAACCCAAAAAATTGCTTATTTTGATTGAAAAATAGTGTAAAATTAGTTCTCCATTTAAATTAAAAAAGATAAATCGCATGGGGATAAACTTTGAACCATACGCCTAAACTTTTCGGCACTTTTTTAATTCATTTCGGCAACTTACAGTTTGTCTGTCGGTCTCAATACCTGAATTACTGTTTCGTTCAGTAATTTCCTCGAAATAAATCCGCAAGGACCCACCTTTAAAAACATAGATTACCGTAAAATTTCGGTGGGAAAGATTTGAAAATATACTATCTTTGTGGTATGGAACAGCGTAAAAAGAAGATAGAAGATCCGTTAAAATTGTTGTTACCAAGTGTAATATACGATTATTTTGAGTTGGTACATGCCGAGG
>JAGBVI010000007.1 GCA_017630395.1 Paludibacteraceae bacterium | reverse complement strand
TAAAAGTATATATGAGTATAATTAAGTCATTTTCAGTTGGTAATGGTGATATGTTTTATATTCGCCATAACTCTGATAATTTCACAACTATTGATTGTTGTTATGATTGTGCATTGAATCGTTTGAGAATATTCAATGAGATCTTTGAATCCTCTAAGGGGAAAGGAATAACTCGTTTTATATCTACCCATCCAGACGAGGACCATATTAAAGGTCTTAAAGAGTACAACAATAGATTTAGAATTACAAACTTTTATTGCGTGCAAAATGAGGCTACGAAAGATGATGAAAGCGATGACTTCAAGGAGTATTGTAAACTTCGAGATGGCAAACATCATTTTTATTTATATAAAGGGTGTAGTCGGAAATGGATGAACGAAAGCGATGAAACAAGAGGTAGCGCTGGATTGACATGTATATGGCCAGATATTTCAAATGATGCCTACAAAGAAGCATTAAAGACTGCAAAAAATGGTGGAAGCCCTAATAATATATCTCCTATTATCAAGTATTCCATAGCTGATGGTGCAACTTTTCTGTGGATGGGAGATCTCGAAACAGAATTTCAAGAAAATATTAGGAATTATGTAGCTTGGCCTAAAGTGGACATATTATTTGCACCTCATCACGGAAGAGATTCTGGTAAAATTCCAGAAGATGTATTAAGGAAATTAAATCCTAAAATCATTGTGATTGGAGAAGCTCCATGTAAAGATCTTAATTACTACAATAATTATAATACAATAACTCAGAATTCTGCAGGAGATATAACTTTTGAATGCGAGAATGACAAAGTTCATATATATGTATCATCTGATTCATATACAGCGGACTACTTAGATAACGAAAATCTTCCAGATTCTTATGGAAATTACATAGGAACGTTAACAGTTTAGATATTGGACATATTATTACTTAATATACTATAATCATTTATATTTAGTTTCATTACAAGTATATATTATGCATCTAATCCTAATTAACATATATTAAGGTAATATGAGCGAATTTGATAAATACATAGTTCAAGGAGAACCCGATAAAAAGGCAAAGGCTAATGCTTGGCAAACAGCGATAGGTCTTCAAGATGTGGATGGTTTGAAGCCGTCGGAGTATCTCATCAAGACTGCGGTGCAACATATCGAGGGCGATATTACTATCGACCAGGTCAAGGATATGCTTGACACCTATTATCAGACCAAAGATGTTCGCGAGCATCTTGACGACGAGCGCACAGAGGAGGCAGACAAGGTTTCTGCGCGTATTACCGAGATTTTGTCCGAGCAGTCGTTCTCATTCACTCCCGATTATCTGCTGAGAATACACCGCAGATTGTTTGAGGGTATCTACAAACACGCTGGTAAGTTACGTGATGTCAATATCACAAAGAAGGAGTGGGTGCTGAGTGGCGACACGGTGCTCTATTCGAACTACGATATGCTGCGTGAGACGCTCGAATACGACTTCGAGCAGGAGAAGAAAACCGATTATTCGGTGCTCAATGCCGATATGGCAGTGAAACAGATTTGCAAGTTCGTGTCGGGCATTTGGCAGATACACCCCTTCCGTGAGGGTAACACCCGCACTACCGCCGTATTTACGATGAAGTGGTTGCAGACATTCGGATTCAGTGTCGATAACGATGTATTCAAGGATAACTCGTGGTATTTCAGAAATGCGCTTGTAAGGGCAAACTACAACAATATCCCGAAGCGAATCTTTGCGACATCAGAGTACCTCGAACTGTTTTTCAGAAACCTTCTGTTCGGCGAGCAGAACAAGTTGAGTAACCGTACAATGTTGGCAGGCGAGCTCCAAAGTGCCACGGCAGAAGTTTCAAAGAGCCAAAATGACACTTTGGATGGCACTTTGAATTGTAATCTTGATGAGTTAGCACTTTTGCGATTTGTGAAAGAAAACCCAAATGCAACACAGATTGAGATTGCAAAGCACATTGGCAAGTCGGAAAGAACAGTAAAGCGTATGACCCCCGCCCTGATTGAGCGAGGTCTGCTCGAAAGAGAGAACGGCAAGCGTAATGGTAGATGGATTGTAATGTGCGAATTATAAGCTCCAATTAGTGTATCCTACCACAATAAATATCAATTATAATTCATAGTGTAGCCAAAGGTATATACCATATTAGATTTAAAAAAAGGCCTAAAGATAACATTGACATATATGAGACAGCATACCCACCTACTATCTCCAACAATACTAACAGAAGCCGATACCGCACATCAGTCTGTCAAAGAGTTAAAAGAAGTTCTTAAAGAGAATGATTGTCGTAATATCGCAATAACTGGAGCATATGGTTCTGGTAAATCATCTATTATCAGGACACTACAAGACGAAGTAGGTAGTGAGTATAATTTTGTCAACATCTCATTGTCAACATTAGACACCAATGCTCAAGATATAGAATCTAGTATAGTTCAACAATTATTATATAAGACAGATAGTCATAAGTCTGGGCAATATAGATACATTAAACCATTTATTTTAGAAGAAAAGGAATTAAATGGATGGATAACTAAGATTGCATTATTCATAACTGCAATATGTATTCTATTTGAGCCAAATTGGTTACAAATAGACTGGGCTTATGCGTTATATTACAAACTGTTTGGTTTAACATATGGGTATTGGTTGAATGTAATTACTGATGTCGTTGCATTAATATATATATGCTACTTCATTATCAAGTTTTTACAAAAAATAATAAAAAGATTACACTGCTATACAATAAAGCGTCTTGATGTCTATAACACATCTATTGAATTCTCTGAAAAAGCATCAGTTTTTAACAAACATTTAGATGAAATAGAATGCTTTTTTCGCGCTACAAAGGCTAATGTTGTTGTATTTGAGGATCTAGATCGAATTAAAAAACCAAGGGCCTTATTCTTAAAATTACGAGAATTGAATGCAATTCTTAATGACTCAGCTGAAATAAAAAGTCCAATAAAGTTTATATATGCTATTAAAGATGATGTGTTTATAGGAGAACATAGAACCAAATTCTTTGATTATATCGTTTCTGCTATACCAGCTGTTAATGCCAATAATTCATCAGACTATTTAATAAAACAATATGGTCAAGATGACACATATAAGATTTCAAAGCAGCAATGGCAAGAATTAGGTTCCTACATTCATGGAATGCGAGAACTATATAATGTAATAAATGAGTTTACACAATACAAAATTCAAATTGGCAAATCATTAGAAGATCATAAATTATTTGCAATAACGATATATAAAAATAAGTATCCACGAGATTATTCACTGTTACATACTAAATCAGGTGTTTTATACCTGTCTATAAATGCAAAAGAACATTTCTCAAAGGAGGCAACCAAAGAAGATGTTGATAAATACCATTCTTATAATCAGAATATAGATGGTATACTAAGTATTCAACTTTATGGGATACGTAATAATTACCTTGAAGAGTTGAAAAAATCGTATGGTATTGTCGGACTGGTTATTAAAGGTAAAGAGTATCCACTTGATAAGGTTAAGAAAACTGACGAATTGTTTAGAGCGTTCGCCGATGACTCTGTAGACGAGTATATTACTGAAAACAATGGAAACAGAGAGTCGAAATTATATGATATAGTGTTTGATGACATTGATAATAACCTTAATAATGGGGATGGATTTGTAGAACAACTTCGTAAGGCTGAAACTGAAATGGCAAGAGTTGTTGCCGAGAGGAATAAACTTGAATCTCAAATAATTAGCTTAGCCAATAGCTCATTATCTAATATTATTTCAAAAATCAAAGATGGGAATATTGCTCTTGGTATAATTACAGATCAGTATAAAGTTTGCCATCTATTAGGCAAGGATGACAAATTGAACACCGAGGCAATGGATCAATGCAGAATGATTCTATTTTTACTACGTAATGGATATATTGATGAAAATTACCCACAATATATTTCATATTTTTATCCAGGCTCTTTGACTGATAATGACAATAAGTACCTTCAGTCGATCACTTTAGGAATTACTCTGGGATATGATTATAAGTTGGATAATGTTGATGGCGTAGTAAAACGTATGGTTACAGAATACTACGATAGTGAAACCGCTTTAAATTTCAATATAGTTGATTATTTATCCGTTAATACGGAATATCACACATTTTTAGATCGCATTCTTTCTAATGTTAGAATCGCCCCTAAATTTATGATTGAATATGATAAAGTGGGGGCTAATTGCCTGGAGTTCTTCGAGCATATATTAACAGAATACGATTGGTTTTTAGATGTCGCCTTCAATGATAACCACATTGAATTACAAGATGAATTAGTGTTATTGTATTTTAAATACTGCCCAGTAGATACTGCAAATAAGTATAAAAACTATTCTGACAGACTAAATAATATGTATAGTGTAATAGCTAACAATGTTGTATTGTTGGATATTGATCACTTATGTGGATTATTAAAGGGCTTGAAATTGCGATTTACAAGGATATTCGATGGGCATATAGAGGAAGCTACCATTTTATACAACTTTGTGTTGGATCATTCTTTATATGCAATAAATATTGATAATGTTAAAACCATACTTGGAGAGAACTTTAAACTCAAAACAATAACTTCAATTATTCACAATCGTAACAAAAATGTATATGCAAATCTATGGCGTTCTTTGAGTGCAATATATAAGTTTATTCCTGATACCAGCATCGAAGAGGAGGAAGATGCCATAAAAACCCTGATAAATGACTCCCGTATTCCTTTCGATTTCAAAAAGCAATACGTCAAGAAACAATATTGTACTATAAAAGACCTGAATGGTGTTAATCCAGAGGTCGAAGGTATTTTATTTTCAACAGATCACATAGCTGTTTTGTGGGAGAATATATTTGATAGTTTTTCTCATAACAAAAAACAGATAGATGATTATCACACTGAATTTATCATTAGGCATTGCGACGAACTAAGAAATCAAACCATAGAATATAACAATGAGGATATTGTTATGAGTGCATTTGATTTGCTATTTGCCAACAATAGTCTACCGGAAGATGTCTATGCTCAATTATTGCCTTTATTCCCATTTGAATTTGCGAATAACGATGATTTATCGGAACTATCTTCTAAAAGGATGGACATCGTTATTTCAAATAATAAATTTGAATATGGCGATGATAGTTATGCTTTGATCCAAGAGCATTTTTCACCATATACACTATCACTGTTCATATTGAATAACTTTAAGGCATTTATGGATAGTGATCATACTGCAAATAATGAGGTTTATTGTCATATTTTAGAATCTGACAAGATAAACATCATATCAAAAATACAGTTACTAGAGTTAATAACAGAAATAGATAATGACAGTTTCGCATCTCGCTTTGCAGATGCTATTTGTCGATGTTATCTTGAAATAAACTTTACAGCGGATAACAATTATGATTTAATAATAAATGCTATAAATCTTTGTACTAGTTGGGAGTTGAAGATTAGATCAATTAATCGCATTAACCAAATTCTTACATATAGTAAGTCTAGAGAAACACAGATGATAGCATCACTTGGTGGCGAATACTTGAAACTTAATACAACATATGGGGCAGCTTCTTTTGATATTAACGAACATAACAGAGAGTTATTAAGTTTCCTAAAGTCTAATCGACATTTCGTTAGTGAATTCAAAGAACGAGATAACCAGTTTAAAGTATCTTTCCTTCATTCTTGCTAGACTATCATATTATTACTAGTTGTATGTATTATAAAAAATCACATAAATACGAGAGTCGTAGAGATTTTTTTGAAGCTCGAATTAATCTACTTAAAAAGGAAATTAATCAGCTTTCAAAAAATGAGATATTAAATATTGATGAAAACTCATATATAGATTATCTAGAAGACAAATACTCGTTAGAGCCTCTGTGCGTTCATCGAGATAATGAAATAATTCATGAACCCACGCCAATATCGAAAGAGGTTGAAAATCCATATGATAGTGCGAGATATGGCATATATGGACATAAAATGATATATGAAGGATATAGGATTGAGGTAAGTTATCCGTTCAGTGGCGATGCTATTCTTTTTAATGTCCGTCCTAATTCATTTACAATTGGTGGGGCATATGCAGAACTGAGGGTAAACGAATTGAATAATACTTTATCCCTCGTTTTCGAGGTATGGGATCAAAATGCAGAACAGTTTACCCATAACAAACAAAGTGCTTTTGAACACCAAGTATTACATTATCTATCCATCAACCCAGAGGTACTTGATTTTAACTCCCAAATTAGACAGCAAGCTCAATTAGAATTTAAGCATGCAAAAGATAAATGTTTGGCTGAAAATAAATTCTTTCATGCAATCAATGTGCAACCATGTGTGGATACACCCGTAAAAATAACCGTACCAACTATCCAGAAAAAGCGTACACCCAAACCAAATGTGGGAAGCAGAAAATATGAAACATATCCATCAATGTCTAATGAGATGTATGAGGACATTATTGCTGAAATATACAAATGTGGGCAATCTATAGAAAGAAAACCATTACTTTACATCGGAAAAGACGAAGAGTCTTTGCGTGATATGTTTTTATTAAGACTAGAGTGCCGGTATGATAATGTCACAGCAACAGGAGAAACATTTAACTATGGCGGGAAAACTGATATATGCTTAAAAGATGCCACATCAGGAGCCAACTTGTTTATCGCAGAATGTAAATTTTGGCATGGAGCAAAGGCTATGCATAATGCCATTGATCAACTATTTGAACGATATTTAACAGTTCGAGACACTAAGGTTGCTCTTATTTTCTTTGTAAAAGGGGAAAATTTCACATCTGTTATAGATTCTATTAAAAAAGAACTACCAACGCATAAATTGTTTGTGAGAAACTCAGGAGAAAGAGCTGAATCGTCATTCAGTTATATATTTCATCTTCCCACAGACGATGCTAAACCCATATATTTGGAAGTAATGATATTTCATCTTCCCAAATTAAAAGAAGACTAACATTCATAAACGATACTAATTATATTTATCATTTTGAAAAAGTTACAAATTGTACTGCTATGAATAAATGTAACCGTACTTGGATTGCCTTTGCAAATAGAAACAGATGTAGGCACGCCGATGCAATACTAAACCTTGGTTTTATCAGTTGGAGGATGGGCAGAGCTCGTTTTGCCATAGGCGATATAGTTTATCTATTTATGTCTGATGAACGTTATGTTCGCTTCAAGATGGTTGTAACAGCAGAACATCAGGAACGTCAAGATAAAGACTATTGGGTAGAGAAAGCACCTAACGATAAGACATATAAGTTAGAATTGCTCGAAGAATATAATGGCTCACAACTAGCAGAGGCCGTTCTACTGCAACACGGTTTCAAAGGTGGTAAAAGTCTTGAAATCCCGAACTGCAACAATCTACAACTTATAAACTACATTAAGTCTATCTTTTAAAATATGCTCCACTATGATAGCAAGAAACCATCATATGTGGAGCATATTTTATTAGTAAATGTACTTTTCAAAATTCTCGCAAATCTTTCTTTCAAATGGAGATTTACTATCGAGCCTTATTTCATTCTTAATAGTTTCAATACCATAAAAACGAATTATCTCCAATATCTGCTCCTCGTTACCTCGCTCGAAAATGCGGTTTATAACATAACCACGATGCGCTGTGAAGTCAATATTCTCTATTGCCGTATCCCAAAATATCGCACCACGAAATTTTGTTAAATCAGGTTGATTGCTCATAATATCTTATTCTTTATTTCTTAAATAAACACTTCTATATCTTAATAAATTTACCACCATCAAATCCTACAAGATGCTCACCATAGGCCACATAGCCAAGTTGATTGCAAACAAGGCGTGTATTGCCAATAGTTACCTCTTCGTTAGCGTGCGAGTGTCCGAAAATCCACGCATCAATACGGCTGTTAGCGATGAAGTCACCCAACTCAGCTGCAAATGCACTATTAAGTAGGCTGCCTTTATGTTGTGGAGCCACGACTGCCAACGATGGCAGATGATGCGTTACTACCACAATATGCTCTGCCGTACTCTCGGCGACACTCTGTTTAATGAACGACAAACACTTTTGATGTTCGACATTAAAATCATCGGTAGTAAACCTACGACCGCCATATCGTATCTGCCTAAAATCGTTCATCCCTCTACTTACGAAATACTCATCCTGAGGCTGGATATGCGACCACAGAGTAGAGAGGATAAAGTCCGTATCATCAATGCGTACCACCTTGTTCTGATAATAATGTACATTCGGCAGTATCTTACGACTCCAACTATCGCCATAGGCTAATACGTCGCCATTACAATAAAACTCGTGATTACCGGGCACCAACAACACTTCTCGATAGTTTGCCGATGCCCATTTCCAAAACTTCATATTTGGTAAGGTCTTTTCGCGCAAGTAACCTATGTCACCAGCAAAAACTAATACTTCACCAGTAACCTCAAACGGTATACTGTTTATAAATCTTGAATTATCTGACAACTCCAAATGTATGTCAGATGCGTATTGTATCTTCATATAACTTATCTCCTCTTAACATTTTGTGTAAACCAATTCGTAATCATCAGCATTAGACTTGTTATCTAATATGCCCTTTGCAAAATAGAACTTGTTATACAGATATTGCTTGTTTTCAAGATCTTCTTCAAAGTCGCGAATATTATCATTGTATTCATCAATATCCTTACTAATCTTATCGTACAGTTCTACATTAGCCTTGAGTATGCGCGTTTCCAACTTAGCTATATTTGCCTTATACCTTGCAATGCTCTTCTTGTAATCCTCGATTTCCTCATTATAAAACGCTAAAACCCTATCGAGCAGTTCTGCTGTCAAAGTTTGTGGAGACGAACTCCACTGAAGCACATCTAATTGCCGACTCGGGGTCGTAGAAAGATGAAACAACTCACAACCGAAAGACTTGCGAACATTCTTCTTGTATTCATCGACCTCCTGGATAGCTGCCATTATCTCATCCTTTGATAAGTTTCTCGTT
>JAGBVI010000006.1 GCA_017630395.1 Paludibacteraceae bacterium | reverse complement strand
TTTAGTCTTCTTTTGCAGAAAATAGTGGACTATTATCAAAAAAGGAGAATAAAAATAGGTTAAAAAGAATCTCAAAGATGCCGAAAATAAGAGAGTGAAACTCTAATTTTTTTTAATAAAATTTAAACAGCTTCTAAGTTTTTAGTATTGGTAACTGATGAAAAAAATATTATTTGCATTAATAACGACATTTTTGATAGTAGGATGTACTCCCAAGATTTATCGTAGCATGGGAATGCGTCCGACTATCTCTGTCAGCACTTATAGATCTAATTTAATGCCGGTATTTGATTCGCTTGCAGCTCCTTTATATTTCACGGCAGATGTCACGTTTAAAGAGAATAACTTGTCCGGTATGTTGGCCATGACAGAGGAAGGAAGCAGAGCTTATCGCATTGTGATGATGACAACTTTTGGAATGCAAATATTTGATTTTTCAATTTCAAGGGATAGTTTTATTGTTCATAGTTGCATGGAGCAACTGAACAAAAAGGTGATATTAAATCTTTTACGAGATGATTTTAGAAGCATATTGATGTTGGATGTTCCGGATCAATTTAAATGCCTTCTATACCAAACACCGGTAAATTCACAGCGTTGGGGCTGTAGTTTAAGAACAAAGAATGGAGAATACAACTATTTGTTGTATCCCAACGGAACGAAATTTATACGCATGGTCGGTCGGGGCTCCGGACTCAAAGGTATGATAGGAGTTTTCGACGAAGAGGTGGTTATGATAGAGCATGCTAAGTTAGGATTAAAAATAAATTTAAAACAAATTAAACAAGAATGAGTATGATTGTTAATTTTGGTCTGTTGAGAATTATTTCCATAATCTCAGCAATTATTTTTTCCGCACCGATTTTCGCTCAAACATTGAGTGGAGTAGTACAAGGGAAAATAGATGTAAAGCAAGTTAGGGTATCAACCAGTTCCTCTCCGCAACTTAAAAAAGTTAGTAAAAGAGGCTATTTTTCATTTAGAAAAGTAGATTTGGAGAAGGATACCTTCTTCTTTTATGAAAATGAGAATGCACTTCCTTATTATTTTACTTTAGGAGGGATGGATGATATTGAAGTAGATGTCAAAGATTCGTTGATTACTGGAACGATGAAGAAACGTCTGCCGGAAATACCTACGGTTTACGGAGGAGTGATAGTAAAACAAGAGGAGCTAAAGGCAACCGGAGAGATGACAGCCTTGGAAGCCGTCAACAGAAAATATCAGTCGCATGGAGCAACAACTTTTCTAGGGTCTTCTCTTCCCATTTATTTTTTGGACGGTGTTGAAACAACAAATGTTACAGGAATTCCCATTATGGAGATTGCGTATGTAGAGGTTGTTCTCTCTTCCAATCCGGCTTGTGCTGCGTTAGGTATGCGAGGTGGTAATGGGATTGTGTTATTCACGACACAAGCCAAGTATGAAGCATCTCTTTCTAAGGAGTATTTAGAACCTGCCAGAGTGATAAATTTGATTCGTAAGGAATAGGAATTACTAGTCAGGTATCATCGGCATAGAAATATAATTTGATATGAGTAGGTTTGTCTCTTTTTTTCTTTTTTTGTTGCTGTCTGTACTTTCTGTAGGAGCACAGTCTTATCAATCAGCACAAACGTCGGCTTATATAGAGCAATTTCACAAAATAGCGATAAGAGAAATGTATCTCTATAAAATTCCTGCAAGTATAACCTTGGCGCAGGGGATTTTAGAGTCGGGAAGTGGAAGAAGTGACTTAGCAGAGAGAGCGAACAACCATTTTGGCATCAAATGTCCGGGAGATTATTCCGGTAAGGGGTATTACAAAGATGATGATAAAAGAAATGAATGTTTCCGAGTTTATAAAAACGCAGAAGAGTCCTTCAGAGACCATTCAATTTTTCTTACGAAACCCCGCTATGCTGAATTGTTTAAACTGTCAGAAACAGATTACAAAGGGTGGGCGAAGGGACTAAAAAAAGCAGGCTATGCGACCAACACTAAGTATCCTCAACTATTAATTGATATCATTGAGCAGAATAAGTTATACGAATATGATAAAAATCCGGAGCGATATTTAGCAAAAGATGATTCTCGCAGAACAAAATCATTAAAAGTTATAGCTCCTAATCCGGCAAAGGAGGCAAGCAAAGAGAGAGTCTCTCCGCCTACTCTTAAACGAAATAAAGTAAATGGCATAAAATGCTTGCAAGTAAAACAGGGAGATACCTTTTATGGACTCTCGAAGAAAGCTGGACTTACGATTGCAGAATTGAAGTATCTCAACGATATGTCTGAAGACCATGTTTTACAAGTTGGAGAGTACCTGTTTTTAGAGCCTAAAAAGAAAAAGAACAAGGAGCATGATGGGCATTATGTCAGAGAGGGAGATACATGGTATTCGATTTCCCAATTATACGGAATCCGTAAGGCTAATTTAATGAAAATGAATTCAAAACACAGATATTTAACTGTAGGAATAACATTGCGATTGAATTAAAATTTGAGATGAAAAAGTTTCTTAAAACCTATGCCTTATTTATTTCAATGTTGGTTGGGATAATTTTCCATTCGCTTTTTGTCGATATTTCTTTTGTTACTAAGTACTTTATGGAAGACCCCATAAAAGACATCACTTTCCTAACTAAATACATGCTGTTTGTGATGTTGCTGATCGTCTATTGTAAGGTTTCAATTCGCCAGATACAGTTCAAAAAATGGCATATCTATTTAGGTCTTTTCCAGTTTATATCTTGTCTGTTTATCTATTTTGTCTTATACAATATTGATGACTCCCTTGCCTCTGGAGCACTAATTTGTCTGATGGCCCCCACAGCAACTTCGGCACCTGTTATTACCGCTTTATTAGGTGGTAATGTAGCCGGGTTAATCACCTATAGTATCACCACCAATCTCTTGATAGCTATTATGGCACCGTTGTTCTTAGCCTTGGTGGGAGCTCATGGAGTCAGTGGTGAGACACTTACTTTTGCGCATGCATTTTGGGTTATTGCGAAGAAGGTTTTCCCTTTGGTGTTAGGACCATTTGTTTTGTCCATTATTTTAGCAAAATTTTTCCCGAAAGTCCATCTGTTTCTTAAACAGAAACAAGGAATCTCATTTTGGTTGTGGACGATTGCATTGGTATTATTAATGTCTCGTACCACCACAGATTTGTTGGGCATGGATGTTTCGCACCGGAAGGGTGCAGTGGTGATTGCTGCGATAGCCTTGTTTACCTGTTTATTGCAATTTTTTGTAGGACGTTACATGGGAGCAAAGTATCATAATAAAATAGCGAGCGGACAAGCATTAGGACAAAAAAATACCATTTTGGCGATATGGATAGCACAAACATTTTTCTCGCCCATGGTAGTTGTTGCTCCTGCCACATACGTTGTATGGCAAAATTTAGTGAATAGTTTTCAGCTATCTATTCGAAATCGCAGGTTGTTAAAAGCGGAGGATCATAAAGAATAAGAGAAAAACTCAGGATCCTTTCTTTCGATGTAGTTATTAGAAAACTTCAAGAGAGTAGCCTTATGGAGGACATTAAAGTATTGGCGAGCTCCTTTAGGACATTCGATTAAGCATCTTCCGCAAGAAATACAAAGCTCTTCATCTGTATAATAGTGATTTTCGATAGCCTTTGTTATAGGTCTTAAGACGGTATTTGAAAGATTATCGTTGGCATTAAAAATATTTCCAACTTTGATAGCCTGTGTAGGACAAAGTTGTGCGCACCTACCACATTTAGAACACAAAATTTTTAGTGTGCTTGGATGAAATGGGATTTGTTTATGTTTGGTATAGGGGTGATTGCCATTAATTTTCAGTTTAGGAAGTTTTGCAACATCCTCTAACTTCGATAGCAATTCATTACAATCTTTTGCAAATTGGGCCATTAATTTGTAGTCCTCCTCATCCGGTCTTCCGGCTCCAATTTGAGGAAAGATAGAGTGTTGGGCGATAAAGGTAGCTGCTGCAATCGTTTTAAATCCGTTTTGTTCAACAATATCTTGCAATTCCAGCAATGCATCATCGTAGGCACGATTACCGTAAGTGCAGATGATAATTGCAGGAGTGTTATTACCTTTGAAAAACTTTAATGCGTTTGCAGCTTGTATCGGCACACGTCCGGCATATACGGGTACCCCCACGATAAGTAAATCGTTAGCATTGCAGTATATTGTATCCGTTGGATATTGGCATGTAATATCATACTCCTCGTGTATAGGAGAAATTGTACGAGTAATTTCCTGTGAAATTTTGAGCGTGGTGTATGTCGCACTAAAGTAGGTTAATATAGAACGATTTGTTTTCATATAAACAATGGTCACAATCCATTGCAAAGGAAATAAAAAGTTTTATAATTTCCATCCCTTTTAAATATATTTAAGGTAATTTCTGTAGGTGAATTTATAGTACTCACCTTAAACCTATTTTTATTCTCCTTTTTTGATAATAGTCCACTATTTTCTGCAAAAGAAGATTAAAAATAGATTTAAAAATTTCTCTCAATATGCTCGAAATAAAATTTAAAACAACTTCTAAAAAGAAACAGCTCCTAAAAAGGAGCTGAATTATTTGAGGTGGAAAATTCCGGTCTGTCGAAGTTGGTAGGTGAGCTTGGAGGAGTTGTTGGGAAAGGATTGTTCTGAGAAGAATGTTCAACCGAACCAAAACTGAGGTTCACCTTGTCATCAAGATTTTGGAAGCGAGCCAATTCACTTCTAAATCTAAGTCGTACATCACCTAAACCACCATTACGATGCTTTGCGATAATAATTTCAGCAATACCGGTTAAATCTTCACCGGTTCTTGGATCTTCGAAAATTTTGTAGTATTCCGGGCGGTGAATAAATAGCACCATATCCGCATCTTGCTCGATGGCTCCCGATTCACGGAGGTCAGCCAATCCCGGTCGTTTGTCTTCTGTTTTTTCCACACCACGGTTCAACTGAGAAAGAGCGATAATGGGAATATCCAATTCCTTAGCCAATTGTTTTAGCGAACGAGAGATCAAACTCACCTCTTGTTCACGGCTACCAAATTTCATTCCGCTTGCATTCATCAATTGAAGGTAGTCGATAACGATACATTTTACACCATGATCCTTCACCAAACGTCTTGCTTTTGTATTCAGGTCGATGATATTCAACGCAGCAGAGTCATCCAAGTAGATAGGCATATCTTCCAGGATACGCGAGCGTTGCATAAGTTGTTTCCATTCATTATCATCCAATCTACCATCACGAATTTTCTTTCCGGAGATTTCGCAAACGTTGGTAAGCAAACGGTTCACCAATTGAACATTAGACATTTCCAGGTCGAATACAGCCACGGGTGTTCCTTGCTCTGCCATATTACGAACCATGGAGAGGACGAAAGCAGTTTTACCCATGGCCGGACGAGCCGCAATGATAATCAAGTCGGAGCGTTGCCATCCTGAGGTGATTTCGTCCAACTTATGAAAACCACTAGCCACACCACTTAGACCATCAGCCTTATTGGAAGCATCCTCGATACGCTTAATCGCTTCGCCCAAGACCGACTTAATCTCTTGGAAGTCGTGACTCATATTTTTGTTAGAGATCTCAAATAGTCGGGATTCAGCCTCTTGCATTAAGTCATCAATATCTGTTTTTTCATCGTAAGCTTTACGCTGAATATCAGATGAGAAAGTGATAAGTTCTCTGGCCAAGGACTTTTGAGCAAGTATTCGGGAGTGATATTCAAGGTGTGCAGTAGAAGTAACGCCGGCAGTAAGTTTAGCGATGTAGTAGGCTCCGCCTACCTCTTCTAGTTTACCCTCTTTTTTCAACTCTTCCGGAACTGTAAGCAAGTCCACCGGTTCTTGTTTAGAGGCCAACGAGACAATCGCTCTAAAGATTGTTTTATGAGCATCTTTGTAGAAGCAACTCTCTTTTAGGATGTCGCTAACGCAACTATATGCATCTTTTTCCAGCATTAATGCTCCCAAAACAGCCTCTTCCAACTCCAAAGCTTGAGGGGGGAGTTTTGTATATTCGCTAATATTATTTTCGTTTCTTCTTGTATAACTTCTACTTTGTTCTGCCATAATTTGCTAATCTTGTACCTTTAATCAATTTCGAGTTGCAAAGGTATCTTTTTTCATTCTTTTATCTCTTTTTTTTAGTGTAAAGTTATTCACGAGAAATTAACAATCAGAAATGTAGGGTTGTCTCTTATTTTTTTCCTATTCGAGCAAAACGAGATAACCTTCTTTCCCTAATGGCAGTAATTCTCTCAAATTTATTCGTTTTATTGCATAAAAATTGAAGATTTATTTGTGTAAATCAACGAAAAATATAATTTTGCACCCTTAAAGAAGTGAATTTTATATTTTTAGATGTTGTTTAAATTTTATTTCGAGCCTATTTGAGAGATTTTTAAGATTATTTTTATTGTTTTTTGCTGTTAATAGTGGACATTATTAACAAAGAATAATAAAAATAGGTTAAAAAAGAAGTCCAAAGATGCAGAAAATAAGAGAGTGAAACTCTAAAGTGTTTTTTTAATAAAATTTAAACAGTTTCTTAATTCTATAAATTGGTTGAGGTGATTTTGAAGAACGTTATGTTTAGGTTGCTTCTAAGATAAATAAAATGAATTCAAAAGCCTCTGAAATATGGTTTATCATAAAAAATGAAAATCATGATTTATAGAAGTTGACAAGTATAAATGAAAATCTTGTGGAGGTCTTGAGATGTGTTTTGATGAGGAGTTATGCCAAAAAATGTTAATTTTAAAATTATAGAATGTATTCATTTACCATGAAAATCAGGAGCAGTTTCAGACAGAAATTAGGATTGTTACTTATAGTTTTCGGTTTCTTGTCTTGCCAAACCCTTGTTGCACAAAATTGTCAATCTACGTCAGATGGATTGGTGGAGAGTTTAATTGGATCCGACTTCAATAGAAAGGATTCTTCTGTTGTCAATCAAAACTTTGCGACGGAGTCTATTTTAACCACGACTCTTTCCGGTGTGCGTATTTTGCCCGATGGTGGACCATTGCCGCCTTCTGCGCAAGGTTATTTAAATTCGTTGACGTATGACGAAACTCTTTCACAAGACAATTCTTACCTTATTACAGATTCGGTTTTTTCCAGATGGGGAGCGAATGAATATGCCGTTTTGCCTACGGGAACTTCGGATGGTAATGCTTTTTATGTGCTTCGTCCTAATAGTTCTCAAAGAGGGTCTGTTATGTTCTACTTCCCTTGGGAGTTGTATCGCGGTCGTGCCGGTTCGTTGGAATTCCGTTTCTTCATCGGAAACTTGGGTGGTGACCCGATTCAAGATCATGGTGCTTCATATGGTTTAGGATTTGAAAATGGAGCAGGAGGAGCTTCAACTACGGGAATAATTGTTAAGGATCCTGTAGTTACAGAGGCTGGTGATACTCTTTGTGGAGATTCTGCTACTGTTCAAATTGGGAATGGAGCAACATTTAATTTAGTATCAGGAAGTGTGGTTCGGCAAGATTTGACGTGCGGTAGCGATAAGTGGAATTATTATGGGTGGTACACTCTTACTATTAAGATTAATGCTTTCCCTAATTATAATGACCCTAACTTTGCTAATTTATTTTATGTCTTTTCTACGAATGTTTATAATCATGACAATCAAGATGTTATCTTCGTGGACTATGTTGGTATGAATACCGAGCATATTTGTATAGATAAAGGACAAGGTTGTCCGGGAGAACAAATTACTCTTTCTGCTCACCATTATCAAGAGGGGGCAGAGATAGAGTGGCAAGTGAATTACCCGAAAGTGGGGTCGTCAGATGGTGTTTATAACGCATGGACTCCTTTTGCCACTAAAGTGTTTTCATCGAGTGATAATAAAGTGACTTTTAATTATCAGATGGTGAATGGGCTTTATCCGGATACGGTGCAGTTTAGAGCTATTGTTAAGAACGAAATGACCGAAAATGTTGGTCAGGATACCTCCTTTGTCGTGGAGTTTGCCAAACGTTTAGATTGCGTGAAATATCCTGATACGCTTGCAGGACTCTCTGCCAAAGATACTTTGTTGTGTGTCACTAAAGAGACGGGAGCAGTAGCAAAGACAAGGTATTTCTTAACGCCGTATGATGAAACCAATTTGGGTAATGGTATGAATGGTTACGTTTGGGCATTCTTGAATGATAAAGGTGAAGATTTGATTAGTCAGATAGAGGTGGATACCATGCCGTCTGTGGGGAGGGATTCGCTCTACTTTGATTTGACTTTGCCGAATAATTTGGATGGAGAATATTTATTCAGAGTTATTGCTCAAGATCCGGATCCGTCTAAAGTGGATGATCCGAGAGCCAAAGATACTGTCTCTGTTAAAATTTTTGCTTATCAAACTCCTGATGTTGATGTCTTGTTAAAAGATGAGGCAGGGACATTGCTTGGGGGAAATGATTCTGTTTGTATCTCTAAATATGGCAAGGTGACAATTGCAGCAGACTCTATAGGATATTTGTATTCGTGGAATGGTGCTGCATTTATAGAAAACCCTTTAATTGAGTTGGATAAGCCAGCCTGCGGGACAAAGCGAATGTCGGTATCGTTAGATGTAAACAGGGTTGTTCGCAATGATTTGACTTGTTCAATGCGCATCGATACCCTATTTAAATTTAAGAACAATAGTGCAAATGATGTAGTATGTCCTGAACTTCCAACGGAAATTGAGTTGCAAGGAGAAAGTAAAGACACGTTGCTTCATTTGTCATTCCCAACGTTCCAATCTTGTGCAGACTCTGCAAAAATTGGATTACAAGTGAGTAAGATTGTTGCAGAGGGAGACCCTTCTTTGTTGTTGGAAAAAAGTTGGGACAACGTATTGGCAGAATTGCCAAAGGATACTACGGTTCGTTTGGAAAAAGGAAATTATAAACTTCGTTTTACGGTGGATGAAAGATGTTACACCAAGGTGTGTGATATGAATTTAACTGTAAAGGATACAACAATGCCAAGTTGTGGAGACTATTGGAATAGTCAAACTCTGTTTTATGCATTTGATAGTTGCAAGGTTGATACATCGTTGGTAGGATTCAATGTGCCAGCTGCCTCTTGGGGAGAATTATCGGAAGCTGAAAAGGAGATTCTAAAAGATAAATTAGGAATTTCAGATAACAGTGGTGAAACTTTGACATTAACCATGAATCGTACATTTTTGGGCGTTGCAGAGAAATTGAACGCTCCATTCCCAATAGGCGAGACAACATTGGAATGGAAAGTGGTGGATGGTTCCGGAAATTTCTGTATTGGTAGTCAAGTTATTACTATTCTTGATAGCGTACCATTGATTTGTCCGGAGGTTACAAATGACCATTTTTATGTTCAACCGGATGATTGCTCTTACACGTTCGCACAATTGGTTGAATTAGGATATAAAGATTCGTTGGTGGCAGATAATTGTCGTGGCAACCAATGGGTTGCTCATGCAACACGTCAGTCTGTAGATGGTGCAACAATAGGAGATGATTATATCTTCAATTTAGGGTTAGATTCCATTTATTATACATACAAAATTGAGCGAGACCCTTCTAAATTTATTGCAGAGCGTAATTTAGCATGTCGTCGATATGTCACTTTGATAGACACTGTCTCTCCTAAGTGTGGTAATTTCTGGGGGAAAACAAGTTTCTATGCAGAAACAAATTGTTCGGTAGATACTGCAATGGTTGCTTTGAACTTAGGTGCAGTGACAGCCGCAGGAATTGGGGCAACAGATAATTGTTCATTGGCAGATTCTCTAACGATAGAATTTGCCAGAACTCGCAACGGGGCTTCAGTGGCTTGGGACGAACCTTATCCAATTGGAGAAACGATAATTTCTTGGACGATAACCGATTTGTCCGGAAATAGTTGTACCTCATCACAAATATTGACTGTTTTGGATAGCGTTCCATTAACTTGTCCGGAATTGACCAATGATATTTTCTACGTCAAACCTGATGGAAATTCATTTACTTTTGGAGAGATGGTGGAATTGGGGTATAAAGATTCTGTTGTAACAGATTTTTGTCGTCAAGTTAAAGTTGCACATGCAGCCAGAGTGGATGATGAGAATGTGGCGATCAATGATGCGTATGAGTTTGGGTTAGGTAAAGACTCTCTTTATTACACCTATAAAATCGATGCGGATTATGGGAATTTTATTGCCTCTCGTAGTTTATCTTGTATGCGATATGTAACCCTATTAGATACTGTTGTGCCAACTTTTGACAACTCGAATGTTGCTGATGCCGCTATTGCTTGTCAAGATGAGATGTTAAAGGAGTGGCCGATTATCAGTGATAATAGCGGAGGACAGATAGTTGTAACACTTGATAGTGTAAGTACACAAAGTGAAAATACTGCAGATAGCACATATTATAATTATACAGTGACCAAGACATGGTTTGCTACAGATGAAAGTGGCAATATAGACTCTCTGACTCAAGTGATAACCGTTCGTGATACTGAGAGCCCGACATTTAATACCATTCCAAAGGATACACTTTTGCGTTGTGATGGAGAGTATATTCATAAATGGCCTTTGGTTGATGATAATTGTGCGCCTATAGCGGATATCGTATTGACCTTACAAGATAGTCTTAGTACGCAAAGCGAAAATTTAGATAGTTGTGCTCATTATAGTTACACAATTACTAAAACATGGTTAGCAAAAGACCCAACAGGAAACAGCAATACGGTTACTCAGGTTATTACTATTAAAGATACAGTTGCTCCTTCTTTTGTGGTGACTAAAGATACGGTGATGCCAATCTACGAGGGAAAATGTATCTATCGGGTTCCGGATTTAAGTTCTCTTGTTATGAGTGATTTGGTCGATAATTGTACCAATGTGGAGAACCTAATTTATACGCAAACACCTGATACAACAGTGCGTATATCTCAAACGACTACCGTCTATATTCGATTGGCAGACCCTTGTGGAAATTCTACATTGGATAGCGTGACTATTTTTGTGGAAACATCAAAGGATGCTATCATTTCCGTTTCGATGGATGAGATTGCTGCTTGTTCTGCGGATAGTGTTGATTTGACTAAACAAGTCTCTGTGAAAGGAACTGTTTATCAGACAGATTATTATTTCAAAGAGATAAGTTCAAATCCGATTTATTCGACGGGTGCTTGGCATTTCGCAGGAGATTCTGTATTGAAGAGTAGTTCTGCCTCCGGATTATATTATGTGGTGGCAACAGATACTTTAACAGGATGTAGTGATACCGCAAGTGCACAAATAACAGTTTACCCGCAGCCGCAATTGCCAACTCTTGCTGTTGCTCCGTTCTGTGCCAATATTGATGAGAAACCATCTCTGCCTGTTTCGCAAGGGAAAGAATTGGATGAGGTGACTTTTAATTGGTATAAAGATGCAGACTTAAAGGAGAAGATAAATTCAGCGCCGGATTTAAAATCATTGGTAGCTGGTAGTTATAATTTCCATTACACTGTGACGAGTGTATATAATTGCTTGAGTGATAATAAAGGGACTGTTCCGGTGATTGTTTATGCCGTGCCGGAAGTGCCTCAAGTGGAGAGTTTCTCTTTCTGTTTGAATGATAAAGAGAATATACCAAGTTTGCCAAAATCAAAAGAGGGTAAATTTGAGAAAGTGACTATTCAGTGGCTTGTTAATCCTGAATCAGATTTGTCAAAATTATCATCGTTAGAGCCTGCGTATGAATATTCGTATAATGTAAAAAGTGATGAAGGATGTATTTCAAACAATGCCGGATTCTCTATCTTGGCAATGGATGTTCCATCTGTTTCTGTAGATTATGGGCGTGGAGGGTTTAATATTTGTGAAGGAGACTCTTTGCCTTTATCATCCATCAAAGTATCTGTTTTATCAAGGAATAATGATGTTTCGGAAAAGGGGTGGATAATTGGTGATGTAAAGTATGAATCTTTGGATGAAATTCCAATGGACTTTGATGGAAGAAGTTTCTACTATTATGCAGAGAATGCGTGTGGACGCTCTGATACCATTGGAGAGAATGAACCTGTGAAAGTTGATGTCTATTATCGTCATCAGTCGGGCGATTTTGGTTTGGCAATAGAGGGAAGACCGGACACAACCATGTTCTTCATTGGCGAGGAGGTATCTTTGTTGCTTAGTGCAAAGAAGGAGTTGGTATCTGCACCATTGTTCTATCACTGGTATCAAGTAAACGATGATTTTGATGGAGAGAAAGGATATGACCTATCAGGAGTTCCTCAACTTTTTGCAATAGCATCAGACAATCGTATTTATGAGATAGATTTAAGTAATGAGTTGCCATCTGCCTACGTTATGCAGCCGGAAGATTCTGCTTCTTACTACGTTGTTGTAGGAGATGGGGTTTGTCCTGCTGTGGCTACCAACTTGGTAAAAGTTGATGTCATGTCGAAGTTGGCAACTGCTTTCACCCCTTATGTGAAAGATGGGTATAACGATCTATTCTTGGAGAGACACCATGTGGTTATTTTTGACCGATACGGACAAAAGGTATATGAAGGAGATAATGGTTGGGACGGAACAAAGTCCGGCATTTTGGTTGATCCGGGAGTCTATTTCTATACAGCTCAAATGAAGAATGGAGCGGTGGTGAATGGATCGATTGAGGTTGTTTATAACAAATAGGAATTAGAAATTGCTTTCAATTTTCAGGGTTCAAGTTTCAGGCATCTGCTGTTTGAAACCTGAATCCTGAATCTTGAAATGTTCGTCAGCATATTGAATCCTGAAACCTAAACCTAGAAACTTGAACTTGAAACCAATAACCCGATACATCCGCAGAGCGTTGAACCTACCTAAAAATAAATTTTAATAAATTTCAAAACATCTTCTGCATTCTAAATTAGATTTATTAAATTTGCAAATTGGATTAATCAAAGTGAGTTTTATAAATTCACCTAAAAATTTAAGTAAGTATGAAGATAGCTGTGATTGGTTGTGGCAATATGGGTGGAGCAATCGTTAAAGGACTGTATGATAGCGGTTTGTGTTCTGCTTCTGATTTGTTCTGCGCAGATGTTATGCCTCAAAATTTAGATGCCATGAAGGCAATTGATTCGGGAATTTATGTTTCTAATATCAATGTGGAGGTGGTAAAGTTGGCCGATTATGTTATTTTGGCAGTAAAACCATGGTTGATGAACGAGGTTTTGGATTCGATTTTTTCTGTTTTAGACCTAAAAAAGCATACCCTTATATCTATAGCTGCGGGGGTAGAATTGGCTCAAATCAAAGAGAAGTTGGCAGGCAATTTTACTTTGTTTAGGGTTTTGCCCAATACTGCAATTGCACTTAGACAGAGTATGACATTTGTTTCTTCTCTGAATGCCTCTGCCGATCAAGTATCTGCTGTTTTATCTATCTTTTCTCAATTAGGTAAAGCCATCGTTATTCCGGAATCTCAAATGGCAGCTTATACTTCTATCTCTTCCTGCGGAATAGCTTATGCGTTGCGTTATGTGAGGGCTGCGGTCGAAGGCTCGGTCGAGTTGGGTATTCGTCCGGATATTGCTCAAGATGTAATTGCTCAAACCATTATGGGAGCTGCTTCTTTGCTTTTGAATAACAAAGAGAATGCAGAGGTTGAAGTAGATAAAGTGACCACTCCGGGCGGATGGACAATTAAGGGGCTGAACAAAATGGAGGAGTATGGCTTTTCTAATGCCGTTATTCAAGGAATTAAAGCAAATACTAATAAGTAACAAATTGTCAATCAGGGAGTTTTCTCTATTAAAATATATCGTATGGTTAACGAACAAATTAAACAAATTGCTTCTCGTATGAGGGGTTTGAGAGAGGATTTGGAAATGACTCTCGAGCAAATGGCTGATATTTGTGCCGTTTCAACAAATGACTACATCGCTTATGAGAGTGGAGAAAAAGATATTCCGGTAAGTATCTTGCATTGTATCTCTCAACATTGCAATGTGGAGATGACCACGCTTTTGTTTGGTGAAGATCCTCACATGAAAACTTACTACCTTACGCGCAAGGGGCAAGGAACAGCCATGGAAAGGACAAAAGCCTATAAATATCAATCTCTTGCTGCCGGCTTTATGGACAGAAAAGCTGACCCGTTTATTGTGACGGTTGAACCTAATGACAAACCGTTGCATCTGAATTCTCATCCCGGACAAGAGTTTAATATGATTCTTGAGGGAACTTTATTGTTGAGTATCAATGGAAAAGAATTAACCTTGAATGAAGGGGATAGTATCTATTTCGATTCCAATAAATTGCATGGAATGAAAGCATTGAATAATCAACCGGTAAAGTTTCTTGCCATCATTATTTAAGCTTTAGTTTGAGGTGATAGATTTAAGAGTATTTTATTAAATCGATTCAATTCAATTTGAAATATTCTAAGAAGCTGTTTATTTTTGTTATTAAATTGATTTTGAACTTCACTCTCTTTTTGGGGCATCTTTGAGATTATTTTAGCCTATTATTATTTTTTTTTTTGATAATTGTCCGCTATTTTCTACTTAAGGATAAATAAATATAATCTTAAACTTGCTCGAAATAAAATTGAAACAATTTCCAATTTGTAAAATAAATACGGGGATTCCCGATTATAGATATGTTAGAAAAATTTTTAGATAAGACAGAGTTTGAATCATACGAAGATTTTAAGACTAATTTCAAACTCAATGTTCCCGAAAATTTCAATTTTGGGTACGATATTGTAGATGCATGGGCAGAAAAAGCACCTGAGAAAGTTGCTTTGAGATGGACTAATGACAAGGGTGAAAATATTGATTTTACTTTTGCTGATATAAAGAGGGAAACGGATAAGGCTGCCTCTTATTTCCAATCGTTGGGTATTGGAAAGGGAGACAAAGTTATGTTGATTTTAAAACGTAGATATGAGTTTTGGATTAGTATAGTTGCCTTGCATAAAATTAATGCTGTTGTTATACCTGCTACTCATTTGCTAACGAAAAAAGATATCGTGTATAGAGCGAATGCAGCTACGATTAAGGCGATTGTTGCTGTTGGTGATGATTTGATTGTTGAGCATATTTCTTCTTCTCTTGCCGAGTCGCCTTCTATTGAACATTGTATTTCAGTTGGTCCTAATATTCCTGACAATTGGAGTGATTTTCATAAAGGATTGAATGAGGCGAAGCCTTTTGTCCGTCCGGAAAAGAATAGCAATGATGATCTATTCTTGATGTATTTTACCTCTGGAACAACCGGAAATCCTAAAATGGTTGTGCATTGTCATACTTATCCTTTAGGACATATTGTTACAGCTAAGTATTGGCATAATTTAACTGAAGATAGTTTGCACTTGACTGTGGCAGATACAGGATGGGGAAAAGCGGCTTGGGGAAAATTGTATGGTCAATGGATTGTTGGTGCAACTATTTTTGTCTATGATCATGAAAAGTTTACTCCGGCTGATATGTTGGCGATGATTCAAAAATATGGTATCACATCATTTTGTGCACCTCCAACTGTTTTCCGTTTTATGATTCGTGAGGATTTGTCCAAATATGATTTATCGTCTTTGAAGTATTGTACTATTGCAGGTGAGCCCTTAAATCCTCATGTCTATGAAACGTTTTACAAAGCAACAGGCATTAAGTTGATGGAGGGATTTGGGCAGACAGAAACAACAGTTACAATAGCAACATTCCCATGGGTAGAACCAAAGCCGGGTTCAATGGGAATTCCAAATCCGGCTTATGATATGGATTTAGTTTCAGCTGATGGTCGTTCTGTTGAGGAAGGAGAGCACGGTGAGATTGTTATTCGTTTGGATAAAAGGCCACAGGTTGGTCTTTTCAAAGGGTATTACAAGGATGAAGAGAAGAACAAAGTTGTTTTTGCTGACAATGTATATCATACAGGAGATGTGGCATGGAGAGATGAAGATGGATATTATTGGTTTGTTGGTAGAACAGATGATGTTATCAAGAGTTCCGGATATCGTATCGGCCCATTTGAAGTAGAGAGTGCTTTGATGACTCATCCTGCTGTTGTCGAGTGTGCTATTACAGGTGTGCCTGATGAAGTGAGGGGGCAGGTAGTGAAAGCTACAATTGTCTTGTCTGCAAATTATAAAGAGCGTGCAGGAGAAGAACTTATAAAGGAAATACAAAATCACGTCAAAAAAACGACAGCTCCTTATAAATATCCGCGTGTTGTGGAGTTTGTGGATGAATTACCTAAAACCATCAGTGGTAAAATAAAGCGAAAAGAGATTCGTAAGGAGTAGTACTTTGGTTAACTAGTTTGTATGGTAAAACGTGTCGCAATAAAAATAGGAAGTAATGTCCTAACTCTCCCTGAAGGAGGCTTAGACTTGAGACGTATAGAGATGTTGGTGCATCAAGTCTCCACTTTACATAAAGCAGGGATTGAGGTGATATTGATATCTTCGGGTGCTGTTGCTGCCGGTAGGGCTATGCTCCCCGATAATAAGTTGGATGCAGTGTCTGCTCGCCAACTATTTTCGGCTGTAGGTCAAGCAAAATTAATTAATCATTACTACGAATTCTTTAAGGAGCAAGGTATCTTTTGCGGACAGGTCTTGACCACCAAAGAGAGTTTAGGTACACGTGCTCATTATCTAAATCAGCGGAATTGCATGGAGGTGATGTTGCAACATGCTGTTGTTCCGATTGTGAATGAAAATGATACGATTTCTGTTACAGAATTGATGTTTACGGATAACGACGAGTTGTCAGGTATTGTTGCTACAATGATGGGGGCAGAGAAGTTGGTGATTTTGAGTAATATCGATGGTATTTTTGATGGTAATCCTTCCGACCCGCAATCATCCGTTATTCGTGAAGTTTTGCCTGGTAAGAGAGATTTATCTTCCTATATCCAATCATCTAAATCCTCTTTTGGCCGTGGTGGTATGCAAACTAAAACTAATATTGCAAGTAAGGTGGCAGATGAGGGTTTGGAGGTTATTATTGCTAATGGAAAGCGAGATGATATTTTGATTGATTTGTTATTGAAAGAGGAGGATATTGTTTGCACTCGTTTTGTTCCTTCAGATGAGCCTGCAACAAGTGTAAAAAAGTGGATTGCGCATAGTGAAGGCTTCGCAAGAGGAGAAATTTATTTAAATGAGGGTGCCAGATTGGCTATTGTGGAGGGGGATGAAGCCTCTTCCGTATTGTTGGTGGGCGTGACTCGTGTGGAAGGTGATTTTGAAAAGGATGATATTGTTAAGGTGATGGATGCTGAGGGCAATCAGTTGGGAGTTGGGAAAACCCAATACAAGAGTTCTGATGCGCGACTCAATATCGGGAAAAAAGGTAAAAAACCGATTATCCACTACGATTATCTCTATATATTTTAGGGTGTTAATTAAACTCGATAAGGTATGAATTTGAACAATGTTTTTGCTGCAGTAAAAAAGGCCTCTCGTTCATTGAATTGCATGACCGATGAGATGATAAATAAAATTTTGTTGGCATTGGCTGATGAGACAGAGGCGCAAGCCGATTTTATATTGGCAGAAAATCAAAAAGATTTGGATAAAATGGATAAGTCGAACCCGATGTATGATCGTCTTTTGCTTACGAATGAGCGATTGTCGGGAATTGCATCAGATATTCGCAACGTTGCAAGTTTGCCTTCTCCTTTGGGTAAAGTGCTGAAAGAGAGTGTGAGACCTAATGGCTTGTCATTGAAACGTATTTCAGTTCCTATTGGGGTGATAGGTGTGATATATGAGGCTCGTCCCAATGTGAGTTTCGATGTCTTTTCCATCTGCTTAAAGTCGGGTAATGCCTCCATCTTGAAAGGAGGAACAGATGCCCATGCATCTAATACGGCAATTGTTTCGGTAATTCATTCTGTGTTGGACCGATTTGGGGTGGACAAGAATATAGTGGCACTTTTGCCTGCCGGAAGAGAGGCAACAGGTGAAATGTTGGTGGCTGTTGATTATATAGACATGATTATACCAAGAGGAAGTGCCGGTCTTATCAATTTTGTCAGAGATAATGCAAAAGTGCCGGTGATAGAAACTGGAGCTGGAGTTTGTCATCTTTATTTTGATAAAAGTGGAGACTTGAAAATTGGTGTCGATGTGATTTATAATGGAAAAACCAGACGTGTGAGTGTATGTAATGCGTTGGATTGTCTTTTGGTACATGAAGACCGCATGGAAGACCTTCCTGCTTTATGCCATCGTTTATCGGAGAAAAATGTTGAACTTTTTGCTGATGAAAGAGCCTATTCCGTTTTGAATGGAAATTATCCGTCAGACCTATTAAAAAAAGCTACATCGGAAAGTTTTGGGAAGGAGTTTTTAGACTATAAAATGGCCGTTAAGGTTGTAGATAGTGTAGAACAAGCTATTGAGCATATTGCCGAATATAGTTCAAAACATAGTGAGGCTATTGTGAGTGCAGATGACAATGCCATTGCCATGTTTGATAATTTGGTGGATGCTGCATGTGTCTATACTAATACTACAACAGCATGGACAGATGGAGCACAATTTGGGTTGGGTGCAGAAATCGGAATTTCTACTCAAAAAATGCATGCTCGTGGTCCAATGGCGTTGGAAGAATTAACCACTTATAAGTGGATTATAAAAGGGAATGGTCAGGTTAGAAGTTAGTTATCATTTAAAAGTTACGATATGAGAACATTTATGACAGCCTCAGATTTAGGCGACGTAAACAAAGCTGTTCAGGAAGCTTTAGAAATCAAGAAAAATCGTTATGCATATAAGCACTTAGGTGAAAATAAAACATTGCTATGCGTCTTCTTTAATAATAGTTTAAGAACACGTCTAAGTACCCAAAAAGCAGGCATGAATTTGGGGATGAACACAATTGTTTTGGATGTGAATCAAGGGGCATGGAAATTGGAAACAGAGCGTGGAGTAATCATGGATGGTGATAAGTCTGAGCACCTTTTGGAGGCTATTCCTGTGATGGCTCAATTTTGTGATGTAATCGGAGTTCGTTCTTTTGCTAATTTTGAAAATAAAGAGTTTGATTATCAAGAGACTATCCTGAATCAATTTATAAAATATTCAGGAAAACCTGTGTTCAGCATGGAATCTGCAACGGTTCATCCATTGCAGGCATTTGCAGATTTAATTACGATCGAGGAGCATAAAAAAGTGGCAAGACCTAAGGTTGTTTTAACTTGGGCACCTCATCCAAAGGCTCTTCCTCAAGCTGTTCCTAACTCATTTGCAGATTTTATGAACGAGGCGGATGTTGATTTTGTGATTACACACCCTGAAGGGTATGATTTAGATCCAAAGTTTGTGAGGGGAGCTAAGGTTGTATATAATCAAGATGAGGCACTGAAAGATGCTGATTTTGTTTATGCAAAAAATTGGTCGGCATATATTGATCCTAATTACGGAAAGATATTAAGTAAAGATATGAGTTGGACAGTTAGTGCAGAAAAAATGGCATTAACCAATAATGCTCACTTTATGCATTGCCTTCCTGTGCGTAGAAATATGATTGTGACAGATGATGTTATTGAAAGTCCTCAATCATTGGTAATTCCGGAAGCTGCCAATAGAGAGATTTCTTGTGAAACGGTATTAAAAAGAATTTTGGAAGATAATTTCTAAGAAAATTTGAGGTAGATTAGTTTCTCGAAGAGGCTAATTTAGGGTAATGAATAAGAGTCGTCAAGTTGGGCGGCTCTTTTTTATGAAATTTAAACAGTTTCTAAAACCTTAATGCTAAAAAGCACTTGCCATCCAACAAAATTTTTATTAACTTTGCCTTGCATTCGGCGGAATGTTTGTTTGCACATTATTATAAACTATTGACGTTGCCTCATAATGGAAATGAGGTGAGAAAACACATTAAAACAATGAAAAAACTACCGAACAACGATG
>JAGBVI010000069.1 GCA_017630395.1 Paludibacteraceae bacterium | reverse complement strand
TGAGAGAGATTTTTAAATCTATTTTTAGTCTTCTTTTGCAGAAAATAGTGGACTATTATCAAAAAAGGAGAATAAAAATAGGTTAAAAAGAATCTCAAAGATGCCGAAAATAAGAGAGTGAAACTCTAAATTTTTTTTAAAATAAAATTTAAACAACTTCTTAATCTAATAGTATTTTTCTTCCCAATTTCTGTCATGCCAAAATTCTCCATCACAAAATATCGCAATTTTCATTTTTCGAATAACAAAGTCCGGTTTCCCAAAGACTGTTTTATCATTCTTGCGATATCTGACACCGGCATTCCACAACAATTTACCAAACAAAAGTTCAGGTTGGGTTCCTTTTCCTTTGTTTGCCGACATATTCTTATGTCGTTGTTCTTTTGTCAGGCGTCCCATTACCTCTCGTGTTTAAAAAGCAACATATAACCTCGTCCGAATGCAAAAGTACTTATTTAATTTGAAATTGAGACTCTATTACGATACAAACATAAAATTTAAACGCATTTTTAATGAGAAACATCCAATTACCTAAACTATGAGGGGTAAGTTCGCAAAATTAAGACAAGATTTTCGGGACGTAACTCAAAACAGACCTTGCAGCAACAACATACTTGTATTACTTTTCAAACTATTGCAGAAAATAGTAAAGTGCCGAGATAGGCACAAAACTCTCATTTCCAACATTTTTTAGTTTTTTGACGAGACTGCAACATCTCATCGACCACTCTTAAATCGCCAACAGACCTACAATCTTTCTCCATCACCCATACAATTTCAGTTCTTTTTATATCTTTGTAGCAGATAAAATTGTCAAGAACATGGAAAAAGGAGAAGAAAGAATAGCATTAGCTGTCGAATTATTTAAAAGCGGTTATAACTGCTCTCAAGCTGTTGTTGCTGCATTTGCAGATTTGTATGGAATGTCAAGAGAAGACGCATTGAGGGTATCAGCCTCTTTTGGTGGAGGTATAGGACGAATGAGAGAGACATGTGGAGCAGCTTGCGGATTGTTTATCCTTGCCGGGCTGAAATTTGGAACCACTGATGCAAAGAATGCTGAAGCAAAAGGAGAAAACTACCGAGTTGTACAAGAATTAGCTGCAAAATTTAAAGAACAAAATGGCTTCTTGAGATGCCGGGATTTATTGGGTTTGTCTGAAGATAAAAAGGAGAGCCACCAACCGGAAGAACGCACCCAACAATACTATGAACGCAGGCCATGCGCCAAGATAGTGGAAGATGCAGCACGTTTGTGGTATATAAATTATGTTAAATAACACAAAAAACAAAGAAAACTAAAAGCTACTTCAAAGTTTTCTATTATTTTTGCATCCTCATTATTGCCGAAAAAGTGATTATGAATTGGGATGTAAAAAATAGGATTATAAATGGGGCTCTCGACATGTTCCACGAGAAGGGAATTAAAAATGTCACAATGGATATGATAGCTTCCGAGTTATCCATATCCAAACGAACCATATATGAGTACTTCGACAATAAAGAGAAATTGGTTTTAGCTTGTTTAGAGCTTTTCGGCAACAGGATGAAAGAGGAATGCGAAAAGAAGAGAAAACAATCAGCTAATTCATTAGAATTTCTTTTAAATGTTTTTTACACTAACGTACAAATGTTTCGTATCGTGAATGTCAACTTTTTCAAAGACATAAAACGAATGTTCCCAAATATTCAGTCGGACGTTGAAAAAAAAGAATTAGAGAATATTGAAATATTTGGCAAGATATTACAAACTGCACAGGATGAGGGCTTTATCCGTATCGATTATAACGTAGAGATTTTGAAGAAAATTTTTTATCTAATGATAATGGCTCTAAAAGACCCATCCTACTATGATTTCAGAAAATATCCCTTTCCAGATGTATTTTGGACCAACTCTGAACTATTTTTCAGAGGGGTTGCTACAGAAAAGGGGATGAAGTTGATAGACAATTTCAATAAAAAGAAAATAGTTACTTGAAAATAAAAATAAAAGAGATGAAAAGAATGTTCAAATGTTTAAGCGTATTGGGATTTATGTTATGTGGATCTCTTGCTTATGGACAGACAAGTGACACACTAATGTTGTCGTTGGATTCTGCAAAGGTTTATGCTCTGGAACACAACCGCGACATTAAGAATGCCTCTTATGCTGTTCAAAAAGCGGAAGCAAATCGATGGAAGGCGATCGCAAGTATGTTGCCACAAGTGAGTGGAAAGGCGGATTACACAAATATGTGTGGATATGAGATGACGATGAATATGGGTGGTGGTTCTTCTACAGAACAATCAGAATTAGAATTGCCTGAGAGTGTACCTGCAGATATGAAGCCGATTGTGAATGACATTGCCGGAGCAATTATGAAAAAGATGTCCGGAGCAGGTTCTACTAACATTGCCATGCCTCCCTATTTCTCTTTTGGAGGAACAGCTGCGATGGCTGTGAGTGGAGCTCAAATTGTAGGAGTGCAGTTAGCGAAAATGAGTAAAAGAATGCAAGAAATTAATATCAATAAAACGGCTCAGGAAATTTCTGCAAACATCGAAAAATCATACGTTAACATTTTGGCTCTTCAATCATCAGTTGCTCTATTGAATTCTAACTTGGGGAATTTGGAAAAACTGATGGAGATGACGCAAAACGCGGTTAAAGTGGGAGTGGCAGAGCAAAATGATGCCGACCAAATTGCCATTCAAGTTGCTGCGATGAAGAGCGGTATTAATACATTGGAAAGAACTATTGAGGTGCTTTACAATTCATTGTTACTATCTATGGGAGCTAAACCCGATGCAACGATTATTCTAACTCAGAAGTTGGAAGATATTGTCAACCTTGAATCAATCTTACAATTGTTGAATACTGAGTTGGATTTGAACAACAACTATAGCTACCAATTGGTTAATATGCAAACCGAGTTAGCTCGCAAACAAGTAACAAGTAGCAAAATGAGTTACGTTCCTCAATTGTCTGCTGCTTACGTTTTGAATAAAAAGGTATATGTAGGTGATGAGGCAAAAATGGATATGCAACCACCTCATACAGTGAACATTGGACTTTCCATTCCGATTTTCTCATCCGGTGTTAATTGGGCAGGAGTTCGTGCTGCAAAATGTGATTATGCTTCTGCCATTAACTCATTGGAACAAACTACAGAAGGGTTGATGATTCAAGACAAACAATTGAGATTCAATTTATCTTCTGCATACGAAAATTACCAAATTCAATCTAACAACATGGAGGTAATGCAAAATGTATTCAACAGCTATGCCGAAAAGTTCAAATACGGAGTGGCATCAAGTATGCAGGTAACTACTTCCAGTACAGAATTGGTAAATGCACAAAACGATTATGTTAATTCACTATTGGAAATGGTGAATGCTCATATAGAATTAAAAATCCTTTTGAATAAATAAAAAAATTAGCATATATGAAAAAAGTTTTAACAATCGGTTGGGCTGTGTTATTAGCCTTTGCAACCATAAGTTGTGGTGGCGACGAAAAGAAAACATCAATCGGAAAGATTGAGTCGGAATCTGCAGCGAATAAGCAAGAGAAAGTTAGAGTGGATACTATTCGCACAGAAATGATTGAGAGAGAAATAGAGCGTACATCTGTATTGGAAGGATACGAAACCATGAATGTCTCTCCATCAATGACAGGAATCATAGAGAAGATATATAAAGAGGTAGGAGATCGAGTATCAACAGGAGAATTGTTGGTAAGAATGGATCAAACCCAATTGAAACAAGCTAAATTGGCATTTGCTAACCTCGAGACAGAGATGAAACGTATGGAGGCATTGATTGCCGGCGGAAATACTACTCAACAACAATATGATGGGGTTAAATTTCAATATGACCAAGCAAAGGAAAATTTGGAATTTCTTCAAAATAATACATTCTTCAAGGCAACTTTCCCTGGCGTTGTTTCTGCAAAGAACTTTGAAGATGGTGAGTTGTTTAATGGAGCAAGAGCAATCTTGACTGTTACACAAATCAACGTTTTGAAAACATTGATTAGCATTCCGGAAGCATACTTCCCACGTGTAAAGCAAGGAATGAAGTTGGAATTAATCTCAGACATCTATCCTGACAAGAAGTTCCCTGCTGTTATAGAGACAATCTATCCAACAATTGATGCCGCTACACACACATTCCAATGTAAAGTAAGAATTCCAAACGGAACAAATCTTCTTCGCCCGGGAATGTATATTCACACAACTGTGCCTGTAGGAAAAAGTGAAGCACTTTTGGTTCCTTACCAAGCAGTATTAAAACTAACCGGATCAAACGAACGTTTCTTGTTTATCAATGAAGGTGGCTATGCAAAACGTATTGCAGTAACTTTAGGAGATCGTTTCGATACTAAGATTGAAGTTATCGCAGAAGAGGACCTCAAAGGAAAAGAATTGGTTGTACAAGGACAAAACCGCTTGGTTGATGGTATCGGATTGGAAATCATTTCAGATGTTCAAAATGTAAATGCATCCACTGATTCATTAACATCAGAAACAAAACAAGATACTATTGTAAAATAATAATTTTTAAAGCGCAAAAAAATGAGTATCTATAAAAGTGCGATTAATAAACCGGTAACCACGATTTTGATCTTCGTTGCTGTCATGATTATGGGAATCTTCTCATTCTTGAAGCTACCGATAGATCAAATGCCGGAGATTGAACCACCTTTTGTTGCCGTTATGACAACATACGCCGGAGCAAATGCTCAGGAGGTGGAAACAAACGTTACGAAACTTCTTGAAAATAGTTTGAACTCTTTGGAAGGTTTGGATGAAATGACATCTACCTCAAAAGATAACCTTTCATTGGTTGCCTTGGAATTTGAGTGGGGACAAAACTTGGACGAGGTGGTAAATGATATTCGGTCATACGTGGATATGACGAAAGACAACCTTCCTGAAGGATGTTCTACCCCATTGATTATCAAATTTAACAGTAGTTCTGCACCAATTATCCAATTCTCTTTCTCTGCTAAAGAGAGTTATGCCGGATTGGACAAAATTTTGAATGACGTAGTAATCCCTCAATTAAACCGCGTAAGTGGTGTGGGAAATATCTCATTGTCCGGAGAACCTATCCGTTATGTATATGTGGATATAGACCAAAACCAGTTGGATGCTTATAGCATCTCATTGGAGTCTGTAGGAACTGCTATTGCCAACAATAACCTTAACCTTTCTTCCGGAAATGTGAAGATGGAGAAGGAACAATATGCATTACAGGTACGAAGTGAATATTTGGAAAGTAGTGAAATTGCTAACATTGTTGTTGCAACAACTCCTGATGGAAAACAAATCTTTGTTCGCGATATTGCAACAGTAAAAGATACTATCAAAGACTTGACATTGGATGAAAAGATGAATGGTCGAGATGCCGTGCGTATGATGGTTTCTAAACAAACCGGAGCCAATACCGTACAAATCTGTAAAGACATCAATAAAGAGTTGGCAAAAATCAAGGAGACGCTTCCTTCTGATATTGAGATTAACTTGATTTATGACTCTTCAACAGATATTGAAAATGCAATCTACTCTTTGGAAGAATCGGTAATGTACGCCTTGGTATTTGTGGTGTTGGTTATCTTATTCTTCTTAGGAAAGTGGCGTGCTAGTTTGATTATCGGACTAACCATTCCGATCTCATTGTTGGTAGCATTTATTTACCTACTATTTGTTGATAGTTCGTTGAATATCATATCACTTTGTTCTCTTTCTATTGCAATTGGTATGGTTGTGGATGATGCGATTGTGGTCTTGGAAAATATTACCACACATATCGAAAGAGGTTCTAATCCAAGAGAAGCTTCCATCTATGCAACCAACGAGGTTTGGATTTCCGTAATTGCCACCACCTTGGTAATTGTTGCCGTATTCGTACCATTGACCATGTTGTCTGGTATGGCCGGAATCTTGTTCAAAGAATTGGGATGGATCGTAACAATAGTGGTTTGTACTTCAACTACCGTAGCCATTTCATTGGTACCTATGCTTTGTTCTAAATTGTTAAAAGCAAAAGAGTATGAAGTAGATGAAAATGGTAGATTGATTGAAAAGAAGCAAGAAAAGAATTTCTACGACAGAACAGTTGTTAGAGCATTGGATAAATTGGATATCTTTTATGCCAATGTTCTTCGCGTATGCTTGGCTAACAAAAAGATAACCATGTTGGTCGTAGTGGCTATCTTTGTTCTATCTATGTTGCCAATGGCCTTAGGTTGGATTGGAACCGACTTTATGCAAACGACAGATGGTGGTCGTTTGAATATCTCAATAGAGTTGGCACAAGGTACAAGAGTAGAAGAGACAGCAAAATTAGCACGAGAGTTAGAAAAACGCATTATAGCGGTAGCACCGGAAACAAAAAACTTGTCAACCACTTGTGGTACAAACGATGAAGCCGGTATGGGAGCTTTGTTTAGCTCAACCAAAAACAACACCATAGAAATGCGATTGAATGCTGACAAAAAAGATACTCGTGAAAGAGATATTTGGACTATTGCAGAGGCGATTCGCGAAGAGTTGAAACAATATCCTCAGATTACAGAATATTTGGTAAAAACTTCATCCGGAGGAGGAATGGGAGGAGAGTCTACAGTTGACGTTGAAATCTATGGTTACTCTTTCGATGAAACAAGTAAGTATGCACAAGAGGTGAAGCGAGTGATTACCGAGAAAGTGCCAAATGCACGAAGCATCGATATCAGTCGCGAAGATGATCGTCCTGAGTTAAAGATTACAGTAGATAAAGAAAAATTGGCTTATCATGGTTTAAATTCAGCCACAGTTGCTTCATTCGTCCGCAATAGAGTTAATGGTATGAACTCAGGATTTTTGAAAGAAGATGGTGATGAATATAGTATCTTGGTTCGCCTGAAAGAGGAAAACAGAAACTCAGTAAGTGCCATAGAAGATTTATCTATTCCAACTCAACGTGGATTGGTAAAATTAAGTGAAGTGGCCAAAATCGAAGAGTATTGGGGACCACCTGAAATTGAAAGAAAGAGCCGTCAACGTTACTTGACTGTATCTGTTGTTCCTTATAATATTTCGTTAGGAGAGTTAGCAATAGAGGTGGAGAATGCGTTAAAAACCATAGAAAAACCATCTGATATATCTGTTGATTTAGGAGGTAGCTACGAAGATCAACAAGAGTCATTTGCCGATATGGGAATGTTGTTGCTACTGATTGTAATCTTGGTATATGTTGTGATGGCCTCTCAGTTTGAGTCATACGCAAAACCATTTATCATCATGATGTCTGTGCCATTCGCATTTTCGGGAGTTGTTATTGCCCTTCTAATCACCAACACAACATTAGATATGATTGGAGCATTAGGAGTTATCATGTTGGTGGGTATCGTTGTAAAGAATGGTATCGTGTTGGTGGACTATATCAATTTGATGCGAGATAGAGGAATGGAACTAAATGAAGCGATTGCCGTTTCCGGTCAGTCTCGTCTTCGTCCGGTATTGATGACTGCATGTACCACCATCTTAGGTATGCTACCTATGGCATTGTCTACAAGTGATGGCTCTGAGATGTGGGTACCTATGGGTATCGTGGTAATCGGAGGATTGTTATTCTCTACTTTGGTTACACTTATTGTGGTTCCTGTTTTATACGCAATCATGTCTAAACACGGAGAGCGCGACAAAGAGAAAGATGTAAGATCTCAATTTATCTTTATGGACATTAACGAGAAGGCAGGATTAGCTGATAAAGAATCAAGAAATACGGAGATTGTTGAATAAATTTAAATTGAAAATATGAAATCAGTCTTAATTATATATAATCAAGCAAATACTGAGCGTGTTGAATTTATGTTAGACAAACTTGGTATTCGAGGATTTACGTTCTTCGAGCAAGTTCAGGGACGCGGCACAAAAGATGGAGATCCCCACAGAGGCTCACACACATGGCCCGAGATGAACTCTGCAATTATCACAGTGATTGAAGATTCTCAAGTAGAGTCTCTTTTGAGTGCTGTAAAAAAATTGGATATGCGAAATCCTGCCATCGGAGTCAGGGCTTTTGTTTGGAATATTGAACAAACAGTGTAATAAAACCACCTTTTATTATTAAAAACGGAAACTGTATAAAGGACAACCCTTTACAGTTTCCGTTTTTTCGCTTTATATTATAGGTTATTTCAATAATCTATCGAATTGTAACAACGTTGATTTATCCCCTCAAAAATTTGTTTATTAAAAGTAAATAGATAACTTTGGAGACGAGAACGAAATCAAGATCCGGAATGATTTGGGTAAGGAGTATAGGATGTAATACCTGATTTATAAAATCATCTTGAATCGTATAACATATATTATTACAAATATTTAAAGTATAAATCCATGAAAAAGTTATTTAGTCTGATTTATTTCGCATTACTATCGATAGGAGTAACGCAAGCCCAAGTGTTTGAATATACGCATAAAGGGCAAACCCTGAATTATGAAGTTATTGGATATGCACACGTTAAAACTCTTGTCAACAATAACGTATCCGGAGATGTAAAAATTCCGAGTATAGTGAGGTTCGACAATAAAAATTATTGGGTAATTGCAATTGATAACCGAGCATTTGCCAACTGCAAGAACCTTAAAAGCATTGATATCCCAAGAAGTGTATTAACAATAGGTGAAGAAGCTTTTGCGCTATGTGAGAATCTGCAAGAGATTAAGATACCTCTACATGTAGAATATATTGCGAGAGGTACATTCCTCAATTGCAAGAACCTACAAAAAGTTACTATTCCCAAAAATGTCACTGTAATAGAGAATGCCGCATTTTTTGGTTGTGAAAATCTTATGGAAATTAATATGCCCAACTCTGTTTCTCTGATAGAAAAATCTGCATTTATGAAATGCAAAAAATTACCAGAATTCCCAATTTCAAATTCTTTGAGAGAAATAAGAGAGTATGCCTTTGCCGAATGTGAAAATATTAAACAAATAAAGTTCCCATTCTCCACAGAATATATAGCCGGCAATGCGTTTTCCGGCTGTACAAATCTTCAAGCTATACAAATAAAGAAAAATGTAGTCGGCATAGGAGATTCTGCCTTCTTTAAATGTCCCAATCTTAAGGATATAAAAATCAAGAAAGGAAGTCCATTTTATGGAGAAGAAGCAGACAACATAAAAAACGGAGGAACAGCACTTAAAAATAATTGCAAAGAAAAGTCGTATAAAGAATTCATAAATGACCTTATGGATCGCGGAGAAACCAAGTTTTTTACCAACTCGGAAACTCCAATTCCTACCGATTTAGAAAAGGTAAAAAAGATTAAAAACCTAAAAGCAATCTACGTTCCAAAATCCTCAATAACTAAATATAAAACGACAGAAGGATGGAGCGAATACAAAGACATAATCTTAAGTCTGGAAGAGTTAAAAAAAGAGTGGCGTAAAGGTCAATATTCAGGCGGTGGGAAAGGGGTCAGTCCATGATGGGCAGCCCTCATCTGTTGCAGAAAATATGTTACTCGCCATTCAATGCCAAGAAAAAACATTGATAAAGAGCTATAGGTCAAAAAAGATTAAAAACCTAAAAGCAATCTACGTTCCGAAATCCTCAATAACTAAATATAAAACAGCAGAAGGATGGAGCGAATACAAAGACAAATTTTTAAGTTTGGAAGAGTTATATAAAAAAGAGTTATAATCAAAAAGCTCTTAGATTTCAGCATATAAAATATAGAGACTACCCTACCTCAAGGCATAGGATAGTCTCTATTGTTTTAGAACGTCTAAATCTGATTGTTCATAACGATTGTCCCCCGGCAACGCTTTTTTGTATTTCCAACATTTGATTGCATCCTTTAAACTTTTCCCTTTGTTATCTTCAAAAAAACTACGAATATACGAGTTATATTCAAACTGCTTGTCGATCACAGATTTTTCGTTTTTTTTCTTCTCAAGAATCTCGTAATACGCATCAACAGCCTCACTGTAAGTTTTACCGGAATTATTCTTCAACCAATTTTGGAACTGAACATTGAACGAAAATTTTTCACCTATAAACTTCTTAAAAAAAGCTCTATGATTTTCGGAACATGCTATATTATCCTCAATTATTGTTGTTTCTGAAATTTCACCACGATATTTCTTCTTTCTATACTTGGATAACAATGGTAAATGCTTTCCTGTATCAAGAAAATAGGCAACCCGTTCTGTAAGCTCTAACTTGCTTCCGAAGATTGACAATCCATTTTCTCTACAAAAATTTACCAACTCACTTTTCAAATAGTAAAAGCATCTGAATGTTTTACTATCCAAATCATTGGCTAAATTGGGTCGATCATCCATACCTTCACAAAACACTAATTAATGGTTAAATCTAATCTAAAACATTTATAATATCATCAATGCGATAGAAACGCTTGCCTTGAATCTCTCCGGTGGGTTGTATGGTATCTTTACTACACGCTAAGTTGATACACTTTGCAACATACTCCGTACAATACAATGCAGAGTCATTATTCGCATCAAAATCTGTATCAAAGGGCGTAGGCTTACGTTCATAAAATTCAGCCCACTCTACTACTTTTTCTCCCAACAGAGAATCTTTTAACAGAAAGACTTCCCACACCAATGACTCTCTTATAAAATCAACAGCAAGAGTCTTCATCACCTCCCCTACTCCGGTAAATTCACTTGCCTCTGAATGGTATATAAAAAGAGTATCGCCTTCACAAGCAACTATACCAATATGAGAAAAACGAGAATTTTCTCCATTCGGTTTTTGGAAGAACGCAGAAAAATAGCCATTACCCAACCGGCAAATCAGATCTCCATTTTTAACATTAGATGGCAGAGATAAATTTAGCCCATCAATTGTTTCTGATGGGCTAATTTCTTTATCTTTACTGCACATTGTACAAATAAAAGAAAGTAACAGAAAAAAGAAAACAATTACTTTCCTTTCATGTTTACTTTCCATTCTCCATCGATTTTATACAAAGTCATCATGCGTTCTCTTGTTGCATCGTTTTCTGTATAGAATACATACGCAGTATTGTCAACGATAGAATCTCTCAAGCAATTAATTTTATAGTTGGGATTAATATCTATTACACCCATAGAACTTGACATATCAATCATTTTTGCGGTACTTTCTGTACAATATTTTTTAGCTTCTTCCACCTTACCTATTGCTAAGGCAGTAGCAAAATCTTCTGCAACACTCATAGGAGATTGTGTACAAGCTGTCAATCCCAATAACGCTACTAGTAATACCAAATTTAAACACCTTTTCATACCAAATAATTATTTATTTAATAAACGTTTAATAAACTCATCTCCGGAAAGTTCTCCATAAACACCATCTTTCACTGAATCTTCATCGTACTTTGTTACTTTATCGCCCTCTCTATCAGGATGATAAATAATAAAAGGAATTGCATCTGACGTATGAGTACGCAATCTGCAAGGAGTTGGGTGGTCCGGAAGAATTGCAATTGCAACCGGCTCGTCCCATGTTGACACCTCATCAAAAATTGGCTTAACAACCCTATTTTCCAAAAACTCAACTGTTTTTAATTTCAATGCCACATCTCCTTCATGACCTGCCTCATCACTTGCCTCCACATGCAAATAGACAAAATCAGACTCTTTTAAGGCACTGATTGTTGCAGCCACTTTCCCTTCATAATTTGTATCATAAAGACCGGTTGCACCTTCAACTTCGATAGGTTTTAACCCGGCATAAACACCAATACCCTTTATCAAATCTACGGCAGAAATGACAGCACCATTTTTTAATCCGTATTGCTCCATAAGTGTCTTCATCTGAGGCTTATAACCGGCAGACCACGGCCAAATACTATTGGCTGGGTCTTTCCCCTCTGACACACGCTTTAAATTCACAGGATGGTTAGAAAGTATCTCCTGCGACTTCAGAATCAGTTGGTTCAACTTTTCTGCTGTTGCTTCGGCTTCGGGACAATCAGCCTTTATCATAACCTCACGAAATGGTGTTCCGGGAACATCGTGCGGAGGAGTACAAGAGACTCTTTTGTCTCCACCCTTAATTTTCAACAAGTGACGATACGAAACACCGGGAAAGAATTGAACAACATCATCACCCAATCCTTTATTCAACGCATCGATTAATTCATACGCCTCCTCGTTAGAAATATGTCCGGCAGAATGGTTCTTAATTTTCCCATCTTCAATACAGATTATATTGCATCGCATAGCCATTTCATTAGGCTCTATTTCAATACCCATGCTGGCAGCCTCAAGAGAACCTCTTCCCTCGAAAACTTTTGCAACATCATATCCTAATACAGACAGATTTGCAATTTCGCTACCCGGATGAAACCCTTGAGGAACAGTCTTAAACAAACCACAAGAGCCCAACGAAGCCAATTTATCAATAGTAGGAATATTAGCCGCTTGCAAAATCGTTTTGTTCCCCAATTCTGCAATTGGCTCATCAGCCATACCATCTCCTAAAATTATCAAATATTTCATAAATTCTATATTAACGAATATTTGCTATACTAATAATATCAGCAAAGACACCGGCAGCAGTAACCGCAGCACCGGCACCATAACCTCTGATCATCATTGGATCTTTGTATCTGGCAGTATTGATGATAATCAAGTTGTTGCTTCCTTCCAAATCATAAAATGGATGACGGGAATCAACAGCCACCAAACCAACACTTGTTTTTCCATCTTCCAATTTTGCCACAAATCTCCAACGCTTGTTCTCTTTCTCCAAGACCTTACGCTTCTCTTCAAATTCAGCATCAAAAGATTCAACTTTTGCCCAAAAATCATCCAAAGAACCTTCAAAGAAATCGTTCGGAATAAACAAATTTTTCTCTACATCATCTTGCTCCACACGCAACCCCGATTCACGAGCCAAAATAACCAATTTACGAATTACATCCTTACCGCTGAGGTCGATACGAGGATCCGGCTCAGCAAATCTAGCCTCCATAGCCATACGAATAGCTTTACTCAATGGTATTTCTGCACTAATTGTATTGAATATAAAATTCAACGTTCCGGACAAAACTGCCTCTAACTTCAAAATTCTGTCGCCGGAATAAATTAAGTCATTGATGGTATTGATGATAGGAAGACCTGCCCCCACATTTGTCTCAAACAAATACTTAATACCCTTCTTTCTGGCAATCTGCTTCAACTCCATATAGTTATCATAATCGCCTGATGCTGCAATTTTATTAGCCGCCACAACAGAAATGTTATGCAATAACAAATCCTTATAAATGCCGGCTATTGCAGGAGAAGCAGTACAATCCACAAAGACACAATTATAGATATTCAAATCAATCAGAGCATTTTTCAATTTCTCTGGAGTTGAAGGGGTTCCCTTTTTCAACAACTCATTGTAGCATGTCAAATCAATTCCATTGCGGTCCAAAATGAAGTTAGCTACATCAGCAATACCTATAACTTTCACTTTCAATGAGTTTTGACTCATCAATAACTCTTTCTGAGCATGAAGTTGTTCCAATAAACTACCACCAACTGTTCCGGTTCCTACAACAAAAAGATTCAACTCTTGGTACTCTGACAAGAAGAAAGATTCATGAATTGCATTCAAGGCTTTTCTCAAATCCTCCTTACGGACAACACAAGAAATATTTGTTTCGGACGAACCTTGAGCCACTGCAATCACATTGATATTGTTGCGTCCTAAAGCATCAAACAACTTTCCGGAAGTTCCTGTTGCACGCTTCATATTTTCTCCAATAATTGCAATTGTAGCCAAATCAGTTTGATAGGTTATCTCATCAATAATATTTAATTCCAGTTCAAACTCGAACTCAGCCTTTAACACATCTACCACCATATCAGCATCCTCATCACTTATTCCCACAGTAATAGATGTTTCTGTCAAAGCTTGAGTAACAAAGAATGATTCCACTTCAATCTCATCCAATGTCTTAAAGATACGAGTTTTGATGTCTTTACAATTACACATTCTTTGTCCATAAAATGTAATCAGAGTTGTATCCTCTAGGGATGAGATACCTTTGATAGTCTTTTCATCATAAGAATTATTAGATATAATGGTTCCTTTTGATGATAAGTCCTCTATGTTTTTTACATAAATAGGAATATTTTTCTTTGACGCAAAATAGATTGCCGGAGGATAAACTGCACCCGACTTTAACGAACAAAATTCAGACGCTTCCTCATAACTCAAATGGTCTATCTCATACGCCTTACTAATAACATTAGGATCAGCTGTCATAAAACTACGACCTTTGTTCCAAATCTCAATGGATTTAGCATTAAGAGCAGATGCAACCATCGCTGCTGTTTGATCGGTTCCTCCTCTACCCAAAAGAGTTGTATAATTTTCACGTTCACTTGAAGCAATATAACCTGCCAACACAACACGTGTAGCTCCCTTTTTTATGTTCTTTTTAATATTATCAAAAGAGACCTTTTCACTTACAAAAACCTCTTCTCCTATCCCATAAGTTTTGATTAATTCCCTTGAATCAATCCATTTAGCATCTAAATAATAACTCACCATTGTTGATGCTAACAACTCTCCATACGCAACAATTGAGCAAGTAGATTTAAAAGTTGAATCTTTCAATAAAAAAACACCTTTAAGCATATTGCTCAACTCTAAGAAATAGTTATCCATTTGCTTGTTCAAACTTTCTCTTGCTGCAACTGGAATAATCCCCTCTATCAACTGATTATGAACTTCTTTTACTTTTTGCAATAAATCAACGTAGGTTGCATCTCCATCTGTGGCTTTTTCAACTGCAGAAAATAACCAATCTGTTACACCATCAACTGCAGAAACAACTATCACTGCAGAATCGTTGACTTCATCAACAATTCTCTTTACATTTTGCAAGTTTGCAATGGAGCCTACGGACGCTCCGCTAAATTTCAAGACTTTCATATTTTTATTTTCTTATAGGGACTACAACTCCCCGATTATTATTCTTTACTATCAAAGTCCTACTAATCACACTGAATTTCAGACCTAATTTAACGCAATAAAATTTAACAAACAAAGATAATAAAAAGAGACGAAGTTTTATCTATGATTGAATAGATTTTAATTTTACGCATAAAAAAAGGAGTTAAACATATCCTGTCTAACTCCTTTTGTATTTTATCGTACGATAATCTATTCAAAGAAGTCCTCCTGAGATGCTGCAGAAGATGTTTTCTTTCTCTCGATTGAATAAGACAACATCACCTCGTGCGAAGTTCCTGCTAAGCGAGATACATTTCCAAAAGAATAATCAAAGGTATATCCTAGGCGGAATCTCTTATATTCAGCCCCAAGGGTAATAGCCAATGGATTTGTTCCAAACTTATCGCTCATATCCGGATGCCACGTCAATCCTCCCCAAATAAATCTGTCGTAGAAGGCAGTAACATTCACTTCCAAGATATTTGTTTTTTCGTGATGCATATATGTTAACATCGGAGCAATATCCCACTTATCATTTATGTTAAACAGATAACGAGCATACCAATAGAAGTGGCGACCTGTTTTTAGAGTCATCGACTCACCATTGGTTAAATGGGTCATTGAGAATCCCACTAATAAATTCTCGCGGAATGTAAACTCAGCACCAAAGTCCATGTCAAATCGAACATGTTTGTCGTAATCCTCACTCTCCTCGAATCCCAAATCCGGCCACTCCGTATCATCATCAAAGATATACTCATCAACATTGAACGAAGTTCCTAAAATACCCATACTAAGTCCGAGCGACACCAACATCTCATCATTAATTCTCAACCCATACGAATAGACCAATTTCGCATTAGTAAAACTACGAGTGATACCCAAATTATCGTGAGAGAAGGTTATACCCACTCCAGAATTAATCTGAGAGATAAAGGTCTGAGCATTAAACAATAGCGTTTTAGGCGCATCTTCCACACCGGCATACTGATAATGCCCCAAAAGGAAGAGGTCAACATCCTCAACGTTACCTATACCTGCCGGATTCTTATTAATACGGGAAAAATATTGTTGGGAAAGGAGCAACTCTTGTTGCGCATTTACCGCAAATCCTAATGAAAGGAATCCTATCAAAACTAATAACTTTTTCATCTTTCGTCCCTCCCTAATTATTCGTTAATAATTTTTACATCAACACGTCTGTTCTGCTCGTGCTCCGGTTCTGTTTGAGCATTTGGAACAATTGGTTCCGTTTCACCCTTACCAATAGCAACTAAGACAGATGGATCAACACCACGTTTCAATAACAATTCGCGAACGAATTTCGCACGTTTATCAGACAATCTCATGTTGTAATTATCATCTCCACGAGAGTCTGTATGTCCACTAATCTCAAAGGTAGCTCCAGGGAACTCTTTCATCGCCTCAACCAATTCATCCAACTGAACCTCATATTCAGGCTTCATAACATACTTGTCCAAATCGAAGAAGAATAAAACCCAATGGAAGCCCTTTGGTTCATCCAGGGGTAATTCCAACGCCAATTCTGTATCATGCGTCACGTAAAGAGGAGAAGCCTGATAAATATCATCACTACCCTTTCCTCCCTCTCTATCAGAGATAAAGAAGATTCCGGATGTTTTCCCAAAAATTATATTAAAATCATTGGCAGAACTATTTATTAAATCAGGCAAGACTTGCGCTTCGCCCCATTGATTATTTTCACCCTGTGACATGTAAATATCTTTTCCACCCTCTCCTCCGGCTCTATCCGAAGCAAAGAACAATAAAGTATCTCCAACAATCAATGGATAATCCTCAGACGACTGACCATTCACAATAGAATCTCCCAACAAAACCGGACGACTCCAAATACCATTCGCCTCTTGATCTATGTACCACAAGTCACGAGACCCTTTTCCAGACTTAAACTCGCCTGAAAAATAGATTCTCTTACCACCCTTTCCTAATGAAGGATTATACAATCCGGAAGCACCTCTACCTTGTTGCACCCAACGTGAAACAGCTAAAGAAGAGTTCTTATACTTTAAAGGTTGCGGCATAATTCCTCTAATTTGTAACATGGTTACCTTGCCCCACTTCTTTTCCTCCTTAGACCAAGTAGCCTCAAACAAATCATTTTTCTCTGCCTCACCTAATTTTGAGAAGTAAAGCTTGTTGTTTTTTTCATCGTAGGCAAAAGTACCATCAATACCCAATCCCATCAACTCCGGACAAATCTCAATTTTGTTTATCATTCCCTCTGAATTAGGTTGGAACACATACGCCGTATCATTACGGAAAAAAGCTATTTTTCCATCCTTATATGGCGACATAGGAAGTTCCTTGGCTGAGGTATTAATGTCGGACGATTCAAAATCAAACATGCCTCCACTTAACCGACTTTCAACTGAATATGCCTCCAACGAAAGCCCGACTGTCAATATTAAATAAAATATCTTTTTCATACTCCTATGACTTTAACATTATCAAAATTTTGCAACCTCAAGCGTACCTTTTTGGATTGTTCCATCAGGTAAGAAAAGACGATAGTAATATGTTCCGGGTTCTGCAATCTCGCCTCTGTAAGTTGCATCCCAACCATCAGTACCCTCAAAGATCATCTGTTGATAACGATTGTAAATCTCAACTTGATAACCTTTCATAAAACTATTATTACGTTCTAAATCACTCGCATCATTATAAGGTGTAATGATATTCGGAACTTTCAATGACACCTCTAAAGAGACTGTATCCGAAGGAGATGCACATCTCTTATCTGCAATATTAACATCTGCAAAGAAATCTATATTTCCATTTTTAGTTGCTTTGTATTCCAACTCATAAACACCTTCAGTCTCCTTGATTTTTTCTCCATTCCCATACCACAAGAAACTATCAATAGCAGAATTAGATGATTCTACTGTCAATTTAACAGACTCACCAAAAGAAACCTTTGTATCAGAAATTTCAATATCCAACACTACTTGATCTGCTGTACTCAACGAAAGTGATGATGGAGCAGAGATGCCACATTTCTTATCTTCCAAACGAGCCACATACAACTCTCCTGCCTTGATAGCAGATACCTCAATTGTCACAACCGCTCCCACAGAATCTTTTTCTGTACACTCTATCACTTCTGCTGTTTTCCAATCAAATCCCGCAGTGTCTCTTGCAGAAGCAAAAGCATTCCATAAGATATTTTTAGGTGTTCCGGAAACAATTTTCAACTTCAAATCTACCGGTGTATCTTTATCTGAGTGAAGACAGTATAGACTATTGTCCGGTTCCAACTCAACAACCGGATCATTAGCCACAATTGTCAATGCCTCGTTGATAGCATACATATTCTGACAACTCAAATCAATTGAACCATGCTCTAAAATCTCCTTAATTGCACTTTCACTTGCTGCAACTATAACACGGAATGTTGTCTTATCTCTAAATGTATTATCTTCCTTTTTAGTTTCAATTAGAATCTTTTCTTTGCTTGTAATCTTTCCATAATTTTTCCATTGACCCTCAGTAGATGCATTTTTATATTGATACAAATAAAGAGGGTTAGAAATAAATTGAGTTATGCCCAATTCATTAAACGCATGCAATTGGAATGTTTCTCCCAAACAAGCCTGCACATCTGTAGAAGAACTTATTACAGAATCACCCTTCGCATCCCAAATTCCTGCCTCCAACTCTATATTTGGATAACACAATGAAATAGAGATATCATCAATCAAAATATCATTACCACCATTCTCATTTCCTCCCGCTGCATTGTTATACAATTGCATCGTATATTTCGAACCTGTGATTGGGAATTTAAAGGTCAAATTAGCCCACTCAGAAGCCGGCAAGGTTGACCAGTTTTGCTCTCTTCTCTGAATGTCACCGGTAGAAACAGAGTGTACCAAATCTCCATTCTCATCCAACATGTCCAAACGAAGATTTACAGGAACATTAGAACCCTCTTTGAATACCGCATTACAAATAAAACAAGAGAACAACAACTCCACATTTTGACATGTACCTTTCAAATATATGTCTCTCTCATAAATCAACGTATTCACTTTTCCGGGAGCACAATTCACAAACAACATACCTCCATTTTCATCCCCTGCTGTATGGTCTTCTCCTTTCCAATAATCTTGACCACCACCATGATTAGGTCCATCACCTAAATATGAATTGGATGTAATGATATAATACCCATCATCCAAACGATACTTACCACACCAATCACGGCTTGGATTAATTACATTAGGGTCTGTCAATCCATACGAATGCTCTTTCACATAATTAAATGGATCCGGAGCCCAGAAATTTTCAATCGTATATTCAACACCGGACTTACCATTAATAGTACCGGTATGTTGCTTCACTGCTCCTGTTGAATCTTTTGCCCAATAAGAGGTTTCAGACGCAAACATTCCAAAGTCATCCAACCATAAATTCTCCTCAGTGTAAGCACTATCAGCACGATGTACTACACGAATCACCACAGAATCTGGCGAAACTGCAGAAACCGGCAATCCTGAATATTGAGATTTTCCTTTTGCAATCACCCGATACAATGCACTTCCTTGTGGTTTAATTTTTTTCCACTCTTTTGCTTTTCCACACTTAAATTCCTCCCACTCTGCATCAACCTTTTCCAATGACTTTAAACTCAAGCAGTACTCAACATCACCTTCAAAACCAACCAATGCTTCATCCAATATCTCTATTGACGCAATATTGGAAAAAGAACTTATTTCATACTCCTTAACGTTGAAGGTTTTCCCATTAGCATTATTCACAACAAATCCTCCCATCGAAGGTTTGGCATACGACATCTTCACCGGAGAAGAGATTAACTCCTTATCAACATCCGTATATACAATATTTGCCTTCAACGCATAATAGAGTGTTTCATAAACCTTATCTCCCATTTTCAAACCAGAGAGAGTTAATGTTTCAGATGTTGCCCCTTTTATCTCTTCCCAGTTCTCCGCATCTTCACTCACAACCCACTGATAAGATGAAAATTGAGCAGTATCTACGGAGGAACAACCAAAACCAGACAATTTAAATTCTTGTGTTGGTGCAGTTAAAATAGCTTTACTTGTTGTAGCTTTCACACCATCATAAGGTGTAGTAGGCAATGACCTCTCTATTCTATTAGGAGTAACACGAGTATTAATATAAAATGAGTAACTCCAACTTTCTCCAGAATTATCCATTTTTACTCGCCAAGCCGGTTCAGCGCCATTCCCCTCATAATAAATATTAGCATCATTGGATACCAAATCAGACTGTCCCATTGGAACCCCATCCTTTAAAATTTGAAATTGAGCAGGGGACCAACCATTCATACTTGCAGTAACTCTAAAGATAGTACCGCATTCATCAGCTTCCGTAACAGTTGCTCCGGCAAATGCATACCAATTATTGAACGTAAACGATTGAGAATACGTAAATTGACATGCCGCAATAAATACGAATAAAAGCAACCACTTTTTTATTAAAATAACGTGTCTCATATCTATAAGTTTTTATAGTAGTTCGTACTAAGTTCTATACTATTCTAAATACTATGTGCGCATAATACACATTTCAAAGTTAACAAAAAAAAACATATATCAAAATAATTATTAAAAAAAACTATATTTTTTTAATGTTTGCTTTATGAAATATTACGTTTTGTTGAAAAAAAAGAGGATTTTGTCGATATACAACAAAATCCTCTTCATGCATCTTATGGTTACTTTTATAATTGAAATTACTTACAATTTTCTATCCATTTCCTTGCATTAACAAAAGCCTCTAACCATGGTGTTATTTCATCATTTGCTTTACGGCCTTCCGGGTAATATGCCCATTGCCATGGGAAGATTGCTCTTTCCAAGTGTGGCATCATGGCTAAATGACGTCCATCTTTAGAACATACTCCGGCAACATTGTACATAGAACCATTTGGATTTGCAGGGTATCCTTCATACTCATATTTTGCTATAACATTGTATGCGTCCTCTGCGTATGGGAAATCAAATTTACCCTCTCCATGAGCAACCCAAATTCCTAATTTGCTTCCTGACAAAGATCCAAACATTACCGAATTATTTTCAGGAATGTGCAAACCTACAAATGAGGATTCAAACTTATGTGAATTGTTATGCAACATCTTATGCTTTAACTCATGCTCCGGATACAACAATTCCAATTCGGCCATCAATTGACATCCGTTACAAATTCCTAAACTCAACGTATCTTTTCTTGCATAGAATTTAGCTAAAGTCTCTTTCGCTTTTTCACTATAACGGAATCCTCCTGCCCAACCTTTTGCAGAACCTAACACATCCGAGTTAGAGAAACCTCCGCAGAAAACAATCATATTTACATCTTCCAACGTCTCTCTTCCGGTTGTTAAATCTGTCATGTGAACATCCTTTACATCAAAACCTGCCAACCATAAAGAGTATGCCATTTCACGCTCTCCATTGGTTCCCTTCTCGCGAATAATAGCTGCCTTAATGCCAGACATTCCATTACGATCCGCAGACAAACCAAATTGAGACAATTTTCCTTGGAAATTTGTATTGAACTTAACTTGCAACGGTTGCTTTTTGTAGTTTTCGAATCGCTCTTTTGCACAAGTCTCTCCACTTTGCTTACGATCTAATAAGTAAGATGATTTAAACCATAAATCTCTCATCTTATCAATATCTAAACTAACGGTTTTTCCTGCTTTTTCAACAACTAACTCTCTATCATCTGTCAAAGTAGCAATTTGAGCAAAACCTACTCCTGCATCTTGCAATAGTTTCTCTACAGCATTCTTATCCTCAACCTGAATGATAACACCCGGATTTTCGCTAAACAATATTTTAACCAAACTCTCTTCTGCTATTGCATTCAGATTAACTTTCAAACCTCCATTCGTATTAGGGAAACACATCTCTAATAAAGCCGTCAACATTCCTCCTGCAGAAATATCATGACCTGCTAACACCAAATTTGATTTAATCAGTTCTTGAACAGCCTCAAATGCATCTGCAAAATAAGATGGGTCTGCAACGGTAGGAACCTCATCTCCCAAACGATTCAAGGACAATGCCAAAGCTGAGCCCCCTAATTTTAATGAATCAAAAGAGAAATCGATATGATATAAATAACTTCCTTTTTTATTTACCAAAACCGGAGAAACAATCTTTCTAATATCTTCTACTTCTGCACCTGCAGAGATAATCACGGTTCCCGGAGAATATACTTTTTCATCTCCATATTTTTGAGTCATAGAAAGGGAATCCTTTCCTGTTGGAATATTCACACCCAACTCACAAGCAAAATCGCTACATGCTTCTACCGCCTTATATAGACGAGCATCTTCTCCCGGATTTTTGCAAGGCCACATCCAATTGGCACTCAAAGACACACTTTCCAAACCATCTTTTAATGGAGCCCAAACGATGTTAGTCAAAGCCTCTGCAATGGAAATAACCGAACCGGCAGCCGGATCTACCAATGCAACAGCCGGCGCATGTCCGATAGAAGTAGCTATTCCACTTTTCCCTCTATAATCCAATGCAACTGCACCCAAATCATTAACCGGCAATTGAATTTCTCCTGCACATTGCTGGCGAGCCACCTTACCTGTTACAGAACGGTCAACTTTATTTGTCAACCAATCTTTACATGCAACGGCTTCCATTTGCAACACATTTTCGATATATGATTCAATTTTTGTCTCTTCCACTTGTACCGACTCAAACTTCTCTTCAACAGTAGAATCAGTAATGACCGTGCGAGGTGGCTTACCTATCATATAATCCAAGCGCAAATCAATCGGCTTATCACCATTCTTGCGTTCAAAGACAAATTGCATATCATCAGTCGTTTCACCAACAACGTACATTGGCGCACGTTCGCGATCTGCAATGCGTCTAATCAATTCTATATCTTTTTCTTCTACCAATAATCCCATTCTTTCTTGACTCTCATTTCCAATAATTTCCTTATCAGAAAGAGTTGGATCTCCTATCGGAAGATTATCCATGTCAATTTTTCCTCCTGTTGCTTCTACCAACTCAGACAAACAATTTAAATGTCCTCCTGCACCATGGTCATGGATAGAAACAATTGGGTTATTATCAGATTCAGCCAATGTCCGAATTACGTTAGAAACACGTTTTTGCATCTCCGGATTAGCACGCTGAACAGCATTCAATTCTATGGCATTATCGTAAGAACCTGTATCAACAGAAGAGACTGCTCCACCACCCATTCCGATACGATAATTATCACCTCCCATCACCACAACTTTTTCGCCTGGTTTAGGTTCTCCTTTCAAACTATCATTTTTCTTAGCAAAACCAACACCACCAGCCAACATGATTACCTTATCAAAGGCAAATTTTTTGTAGTTCTCTGCATGTTCAAATGTTAAAACGGAACCACAGATTAAAGGTTGACCAAATTTATTTCCAAAATCACTTGCTCCATTAGAAGCTTTAATCAAAATTTGTTCAGGTGTTTGATAAAGCCACTTACGCTCAGGCATAGCATTTTCCCAAGCTCTTGCCCCCTCTGTACGAGGATAAGATGTCATATAGACAGCAGTACCGGCAATTGGCAAACTTGCCTTTCCTCCTCCTAAACGATCTCGAATCTCACCTCCCGTTCCGGTTGCAGCCCCATTAAATGGCTCCACGGTTGTAGGGAAATTATGCGTTTCTGCCTTTAACGAAATAACCGATTTCATCTTCTTTACTTCAAAGAAATCAGGCTTGTCTCCACTTTTAGGAGCAAATTGTTCTATTTCCGGACCATCGTTGAATGCAACATTATCTTTGTACGCAGAAACAATTTTATTCGGATTGGTTTCTGAAGTTCGCTTAATTAACTTAAATAACGAACTCTCCTTCTCCTCTCCATCAATAATAAATAATCCATTAAAAATTTTATGACGACAATGTTCTGAGTTTACTTGTGAAAAACCAAATACTTCGCTATCTGTCAACTTTCTTCCAATTTTCTGACTAACTTCATTCAAGTAATCCATCTCTTGAGAACTCAATGCCAGTCCTTCTTTCTCATTATAAGCCGCCAAATCATCAATATAAACAATAGGGTCCGGTTGCTTATCAATAGTAAAAATAGATTGGTCCAACCCGGCATAAATACGTTGTAACATCGGGTCATGTTCTGAATCTTTTCCTTTCACAGGAAAATACTCTTCTATACGAGAAATACCTGCAATAGCCATATTTTGCGTTATTTCTACTGCATTTGTACTCCACGGAGTTATCATCTCTCTACGAGGTCCGACAAACCATCCTCCAATCTCTTTCTCTTCCGTATATTCTGCTCCACTAAAGAGCCATGTCAACTTCTCGATTTCCTCCGAAGAGAACGCATGTTCTACTTCAACTGCCAAGTAACCGGCATCCGCTTTCTTGAAAAATGAAATCATTGTTTATGCTATTTATTTAATTAATAACTCTTTTGCTGTTAATTTAGCTGCTTCTGTTGGATTTAAGCCACTTAACATTTGAGCTATCTCCAACTCTCTCTCCTCTTTTGACAAAGCTTTGATGTGTGATATGGTTCCCTGCTCACCATCCTCTTTGTACACCTTATAATGAGCATCACCTTTTGCCGCAATTTGCGGTAAATGGGTAATGCTGATAACTTGCATGAATTCTCCCATCTGCTTCATCAACATTGCCATCCTCGTTGCCACTTCTCCTGAAACTCCTGTATCTATCTCATCTAACAAGATAGTTGGCAAATTAACATTTCTCGACAATATACACTTCAACGCTAACATTACTCGAGACATTTCTCCGCCAGACGCAATTTGATGCAATGCTCTCTCCGGAACACTCTTGTTCGCTGAAAATAAGAATGTGATGCAATCCTCTCCTGTTGGCAAGAATGTTTCTGACCTGTCAATCTGAACATTAAAACGAGCATTCACAATTCCCAACTCTATCAACAACCTATTCATAGATTGCTCTAAGGATGGCACAGCCTTTGCTCTTTTCTCAGAAATCATTGCTGATTTAGTACTCAAATCCTCCTGAATACTTTTTATCTGCTCTTTACAATTTGTAATCCGCTCTGAATAACTTCCTATCTGCTCCAACTTATTCTCAAAATCCTCTTGAAGTTCCATCAACTCCTGAACAGATGACAGATGATGTTTTTTCTCTACCGCATAGATTTTATCCAAGGTCTTCTCTACACTCTCCAAACGATTGGGATTTACTTCAACACTCTCTACTTCCTGTTCCAAATCCCGAGCAATATCTTTCATTTCAATCATCACAGAATTGATTCTCTCTACCCATCCTGAAACCTTGGGATAAAGAGTGGTTACTCCACTCAAAATTTGTGATGCTGACTTCAACTCTGATAAGATATTATCATCTTTCCCATTCAACAACCATGCTGTCCCCTCTATAGCATCCTTAATTTCTGTAGCATGCGTCAGATAAGACAACTCTTCCTCCAATGCTACTTGATCTATCTCCTTCAAAGATAACTCTTTTAATTGAGATAATTGATATTCTAAGTAATCTCTATCCGATTCTGCTACAACAGACTGCTCTTCTAAAATTTTCAATTCACGTTGCAACTGTACATACGCAGAAAACAACTCCTTATATTCAGCTAATTCTGTCGAATTATCAGCAACTGCATCCACAACTTGCAATTGAAAACTACTCTCTGCCAACAATAAATTAGCATGCTGCGAATGAATATCAATCAAACGCTCTGCCAACTCTTTCAAGCTACTTAATGAAACAGGAGAATCATTTACAAATGCACGAGACTTTCCGGAAGGCAAAACTTCTCTTCTGATGACAGTCTCTTCGTCATACTCCAACTCTTCGCTCTCAAAAAAAGATAGAAGGTCATATTCTTTTAAATCAAAAATTGCTTCAACTACACATTTCCGAGCCGGATCTTTCAACATTTTTTGGTCGGCACGCTGACCTAAAATTAGTCCAAGAGCATCTAATAATATCGATTTACCGGAACCTGTTTCACCCGTAATGACAGAAAAACCCTCATTGAAGAAGATTTCACTCTTTTCAATCAGTGCATAATTTTCAACTGTCAAACTTTTCAACATAACTCCTACAATTAATTCAATAACTCTTGAAATTTCGTCGATTGTGTTGGTATGATACTTGATAATATATCATATACCTCCTTTTTCTCTTTTGATGTTGCCGGCTTAAACATATCTAACAACTCATTTAATTTGGCTTCAACAAAAAGTTGCAATCCAATCGAATATGGAAAAGAACGATTCATTTCTTGAAGATAGGGTAATAGTCCATAAATAACGGTTCGACCCTTTTCCACACTAGTCACCATCTCATCCAAACCGAAACGATGGTACTCATAATTTACATCTCTCAACCTTTTTAATCGTTCATCAATGTAATTGCTAATCAACGCATAACGATTCCTATCACTGTCAAATGCTTTCCATCCTGCATCATCTGAAGACTGAGCCAATGCTGCTATCAACTCTGCTTTTTCAAGATATTTAGAGCCTCCATATCTGCCAAACGAATCAAAATGAAGTCCTAAAATAATGTTTGCATAGAATGCTATTGTTGAAAGTAGATTGGACTCATAAAGATTTTCATCAAATTCAAAACGTTGAAATTGCGTATAGTTAAAAGTGAAGTTCTGATCCAAAAAATTAAACAAAGTGGTTGTATATCCCGAATTAAATACAGGACGACTCGCCTGAACTTGCAATTGACCGGTATAAGACTCGCCTGCAACATTATCAATTGTAATCACGAAATTACACTCTATCCGCTCCTCCTCCGTAAACGTTGCATCAGTCCATTTCCTTGAATTAATAAACTCGGTTAAACTGTTACTTAATTCATCATAAATATCTTTGTTAGTCCCCTCTATTTGGTCACTATTTATTCGAACATAGGCTTTCAACTCTTGCGAATATACCACCTGAAATAATGTGCAAGAGAACAACAAAAACAATATGAGTCTAAACCATTTCATAACAAAACTTATAATAATTGCGATGCATAGTCCAAAATATCCTTTGCCACTTCCGACTTCGGTTTCAAATCATAAGAGGTAGAAGTGCCAAATTTATCAATAATCGTAATCTTGTTGGTATCGTACTGGAAACCTGCATTCTTATCTCTCAAAGAATTTAACACAATGAAATCAAAATTCTTACGTTTGCATTTTTCAGTTGCATTACCAAATTCGTTATCCGTTTCAAGCGCAAAACCGATTAGCAATTGCCCCTCTTTCTTCATGGTTCCCAAATGAGCAGCAATATCCTTTGTCGGAGATAAATTCAACTGCATAGCACCCGTCTTTTCTCTTTTTATTTTGCTATCAGACTTAACCTCCGGAGTATAATCCGCAACTGCAGCACTCAAAATAGCAAAATCAACCGTAGGAAAATCTTCCACAGATGCCTCAAACATCTCTTGCGCCGATTCAACAGAAACTCTTCTTATATTAGGATGTTGAGGATTCAATTTTACCGGTCCTGACACTAATATAACCTCAGCACCTCGCTTTGCACACTCCTCAGCAATCGCATATCCCATCTTGCCGGAAGAATAGTTTCCTATAAAACGTACAGGATCTATTTTTTCGTATGTTGGTCCAGCTGTGATTAATACTCTCTTTCCCCTTAACGACTCATTTTTGGAAAAAAACTCATCCATTGCATTCACAATCTGTTCCGGCTCTGCCATGCGTCCTTTCCCAGACAAACCACTTGCTAAAAATCCCTCTTCAGCATCAATTACCTGAACCCCGCGTTGCTTTAATAGTGAGATGTTATGTTGAGTCGCTTCATGAGCATACATATCCAAATCCATGGAGGGTGCTACAAACACCGGACATTTCGCAGATAAATAAGTAGTTAAAAGCAAATTGTCTGCTATACCATTTGCCATTTTACCTAACGTATTGGCAGTTGCAGGGGCTATCAAATAGGCATCTGCCCATAACCCCAAAGAGACATGACTATTCCATGCTCCATTTTCAGGATCAAAGAAATCCACTGCAATGGGATTCTGAGATAACGTTGCCATCGTCAATGGAGTAATAAACTGTTTTGCCATAGGAGTCATTACCACCCTAACCTCTGCTCCACGGCGTTTCATTTCACGAACCACCGTAGCTACTTTATAGGCCGCAATCCCTCCGGTTATTCCAACTATAATCCTCTTCCCTTTCATTGCTCTCCCTCCTTCTTGTCTGCCGGTAATGTTGTAACCTCAGTGGACATTTGCTCCTTCAACTGTAAATAGTAACAAAAAGCTACTAAAGCCAAACAAGATAAAAATCCACCTAAAAATCCTCCAATCACAATCCATTTTGCCTTCCTCATTTTATCATTAGGTAGAGGGAAAATAGGACTATCTATAATTTGTATCAACGGAGTTTCTCTTGCCAAATCCAGCTTAAGTACCTCTATATTCTTTATCATCTCTGCATACGAAGTGGCAAGAATCTGAATATCTGTTTCTAACTTTCTTAATTGCACTCCCACTATTTGCCGAGCAGCATTCATATTCCCATCAGCATAATAAGCTCTGCTACTCAATGCTTTGTCTAATTCTCGACGCACAGAGTCTGCTTGATCTTGAAAAGATTCAATATTCAAACGAGACAACTCCGTTTTTGTATTTACATAGAAAGAAGAAACCTGATTCAAGTGAGAAGTTGCAAAAGCTTTAGCAAATGCCTCATCTGGATAAGTAAAAACATACTCCACGTACGACAACTTTTTATCTCTCTTTTCCACCATCACATTTGTTTGCAATAACGCTCTTGCCTTAGATAATAAAATACTATCTTGCACTCGAGAAAAGGAGGAACGACTTTGTCCATATGGGAACTCAACGTCACAAATAGAAATCTTTTCCATTTTTTCACTCTCTTCTGGCTCACGCTCCAAACACCTTGCACGAACACTATCACAAATTAAAGAATATTCCATAAAAGTTATTGTATCTCCATTGTATTCAATTGGAGACAACAACGTATTTTCCATCAAAGAACGAGACTTAAATAACTCAAGAATGTTATCACCACTAAATGCTCCCATTGATGTGGAACCCAACCCCAATAGAGCAGTAAGGGAACCCATACCAGAAGAAGATGAAGAAGATCCTCCGATTGTGAAAACATACCTTGCTTCATAATTGGTTGTTCGTAAACACGCATATACCAAACCCAACGCACCTCCCAATAAGCCACAGATGACCACAATCCACCAGCGCTTCAATAGAAAGTCCCAATAGACTTTTAACGTCTTTATGATATCGTTTAACGAGATAGATTCTTCTTTCGTCTCTCCTAATAACGACTTATATAACTCATCCAAATCTGCCATATTTTCTCTTTTATTTACTTACTACAGAAATAGCTGTTACAATAACAGATGCCATTGAAACGATTGAACCAAACAATGACACGAAGAACGATGCATTCTCTTTGCTATCATTTCCCTTATCAGGTTTTTCTGGAACAAAAATATGCGCACCCGGTTCAATATCTGGATAATTCTTAAACCACAAGAAATGTCTTGTTGACGCAACCGTACCATTAGAATAGGCAACATACACTTTGCTCTTATCGGCTCTATTTCCAAAACCACCGGCACCTCTTACATACTTTCTTAAAGATGATGTCGTATAAACCTCTTTTCCGGGCACTTGAACTTCTCCTCCAATTGTTATCGTCTCCAACTCCTTTGGAATAAAAATAATATCTCCATCTTCAATTTTTAAATCTCCTTCTCTTCCGGGTCTATCCAAAATGCGCTCCAACTGAATTCCGACCAAATCGGTACGAGAACTTAGCTCTTTTCTTAAATCATCATCATTGTTTTTATCTGTTTGCTCCATAAGCATCGCTAATATCTTTTGATCTCTCTGTTTTTCAGCCTCTGTGCGATGTCCTGAACGAATCAAAAATGCACCCTTCGGATAAGAATACTCCGTTAATCCTCCACTACGAGCCAAAACATCCGAAATCTTTTCTGTTTTGCGAGTAATGGAATAATAACCAGGCATTTTTACCTCCCCTACAACTTGAACTTTACCTAATTTTTCCAATCCTACTTTTGTTCGCACAGTTATTTGATCTCTCGGCTCTATTTTAAAATCACCTCCGACACCCGACAAATCTTTTGTCATCGATAAAATAAACACTTCTGTTTTAACATCATCGTATGCCAACTTTTCTCCATCCAAAATTTGTCTGACAACTTCAACCTTTTCGGGATTAGCTTCATCTTTAAATCCTTTTGCCATGAAAAGCACATCCTTCAAGGTCATATTTTCATAGTATGGGAATGAACCCGGTTCAAAAACTTGACCATATATCGACACACTCTTTTTTGAATCAAAATCATTTTTCCCTCCGATGGTTACAATATCCTCTTTTTGTAATTCTACATTGAAATTACCATTCATTAAATCTTTTACACTAAATGAAATAATTTCCGGAGTTAAATCTTCTTGTAGTCGCACCAATGAGGCTTGTTCCATAAACGCATCTTCTGTCAATCCATTTGCTTTCGTAATCAAATCACGAAGAGACATTCCCTGCTCTAGTGCATAAACACCCGGACGAAATACACTTCCCATAATTTGGACTCTATTCGTATATTTTTCCAATATTTCTCCTACCTGATAAATGTCACCAGATGCCGGAGTAAACATTCCAAACATCTCTGCAGGAACATCTGCAACACTTTTTTCTCCACCCTTATTACGCGATACAGAGATCCTTTCTGTATAAGCATTATCCACAAAACCTCCACAATATCTTAACAAATCATCAAGCGTCTCCCCCTCCTTCAACTCATATATTCCATCTCTTTTAACAGCTCCATTGATAGTAATTCTACTTTTGTATGGAGGAACCTGAATCACATCTTGATCTTGCAAAGTAATATCACTCGGCATAATTCCATTCATCAAAAACTCATATAGGTCAACCTCCGCTAAAACTTTCCCATCGCGAACGAGACGAATCGCACGCATAGATCCATTATTAGAAGGTCCTCCACATGCATTCAACGCATTAAAAACAGAAGATACCGATGACAATGTATAGCTACCGGGATTTGCTACTTCTCCTAAAATATAAACCTTGATGGAACGAATCTTATTTATAGTCACTGAAACTGTTGTCCTTCCAGATGCAATTGTACTATAAACAGACGTCATTTTTTTCTTAAGAAGATTCTCAACACGCTCCAAAGTTAAACCGCTAACATGAATTAATCCAACTCCCGGCACTCTAATTGCTCCATCTCTCGACACCGTCAAGTCGTATGTTGCCTCGCTCATTCCATAAACATCTACATGCAACACATCAGATGGTCCCACCTTATATGTCTTAGGTGTTGCAATATTTTGTCCCGGCTCAAATGATAGCTTTGAACTTTTGAATAATGAAGCTCCAAAAATACGATTATCTGCAGCACCATCTTCTATATTCTGATTCTGAACTGCCGTCATTTTCATGTCTGATACCCCCTCTGACACGTCTGAAGTTGAAACTTGGTTAACTCGCATATCAGAATTATTAATTCTTTGTTTTAACTTTTCAAATTCAGAGGATGGCATATTTTTGGCTTTTGCCATCTGCTCTACATCAGACAAAGTATAGCCGGCATCTGTATACTTCTTTACGAAATCAGAAACCTGTGCATCTGACAAATTGTCCACCTTAACTTGATGCAAATTTTGCATTGTAATTTGTGCCGACAAACCTAGACACACAAAGAAAACTGAAAGAAATAGATAAATTCTCTTCATCATACAATCATTGAATTTCATTTTTTGCCATAATAGTCTGCAAAATTAATTTTTTTCATTGGATTTGCCAAATTAAGATGGGCTTTTAATCACAGATTTACAAATATTTAGGTATTAATCCGATTTTTATTAAAATTTTAAGAGCCTTTTAAATGAACTTTAATATTCCAATATCTATGACAATTTTGTGCATTTATTTGGGTGTTTCTACCTACGTTATTGCAAAACTAACCTATTTTATCTTCGAATTTTAATTTAATTTCGAGCCTATTTGTGAGCGATTTCTAAAAATCTATTTATTATTCTTTTGAAGTTAATAATTGACTATTATCAAAAATAAAGAACGGTAAAAATAGGCTAAAAACACCTCAAAAATGTCCAAAAATAAGAGAGTGAAACTCTAAAATATTTCTTTCTATAAAATTTAAACAGCTTTTAATCTGCCCGACAAAAAAATCATCAATATCGTTAAGTTCTAAAAATTCACCATTTATAATGGGGTAAAGCACAAATAGAAGTAGAATGAACTTTGCTGTAATTTTTTGATTTATTTTAAACTAATTCTATAGATTGGAGCAAGATGATTTTGAAAAGCATTTTACTTAAGGTGGTTCTGAAAAATTCATTTCGTAAAATTTTGAATTTATAGAACCCACCTCAATATTTTGCAAAGTGCGAATTTTCCGCTATCTTTGTCAGCGGTTTAATTGGCAAATTTTATAAAAATGTTTGAATACATCAAAGGTGAAATTTCAGAATTGAAACCAACGGCTGCTGTGATTGAGACCGGACAAATAGGTTTTACTTTGAACATTTCTCTAAATACATACGCTAAAATTGAAGGTCAATCGAGTGCGAAATTATTCATTCACGAAGTTATTCGCGAAGACGCATTTACCCTTTATGGGTTCGCTGAGAAAGAAGAACGAGATATATTTCTACTACTAATTTCCGTATCCGGAGTGGGCGCAAATACTGCAAGAACCATTTTATCCTCTTTTTCAGTTGCTGAATTAGAAGCAATCATCTGTTCAGGAAATGTTAATCAACTTAAAGGAGTTAAAGGGATTGGTCTTAAAACCGCTCAACGAATTATTGTTGATTTAAAAGATAAAGTTGGTAAGTCTGAATCAGACGAATTATTCTTATCCGAAAACAATAATCGAGAAGAGGCATTAACAGCCCTCACTGTATTAGGTTTTCTTCGCAGTAATTCAGAGAAAGTTTTAGATAAGATTTTGATAGAATCTCCTGCATTACCTTTAGAAAAATTAATCAAAGAGGCACTAAAACGATTAAGATAACGTTCTTAATATCTACTAAGGAAAAAAAATTGAAACAGTTTTATAAATATATAATCGGTATCTCGCTACTAATCAGTGGTATTGTAGCATTTTCTGCCTATGCTCAAAAGGTGGCGACAGACTACATTGTTTCTCCGAAAGAAAAGGAAGAAAAGATGAAGTCTGACTCAACGGAACTTCGTTTCCCAATAAAAAAAGAGGTTGTCACATACGATGATTTTAGACAAAAAACTCCCGCAGATTTAGAAGACCCATCGAATGTTACAAAAGACGTGATATATGACCCAAATTCCGGTTACTACATCTATCGTACAAGAATTGGGGATATGGATATTGTAACTCCTTTTGTACTGAGTGAAGATGAATATCGCGCACACTCATTACAAGAGTCTATGAACTCCTATTGGGCTGAAAAAGCAAAAAGTAACACAGATGGAGGAAATAAATTCTCCTTGAGCGAATTGAAAATTGGCTTGGGAAAAACCGGAGATAAAATTTTCGGTCCCGGTGGTATTCAATTGAAAACTCAAGGTTCTGTCGACTTAGATTTTGGATTTACTATTTCTAAACGAGAAAATCCTACCATCTCTGAAAATAATCGAATCAATACAATATTTGACTTCGATACAAAAATTCAACTTTCTGCCAATGGGTCTGTTGGTGACAAGATTAATTTCAATTTAAATTATAATACCGAAGCTACGTTTAATGCAGACCAAAGTTTGGTTAATTTAGGATACAAAGGTGACGAAGATGATATCATTCAACGAATTGAAGCCGGTAACGTAAGTCTTCCGCTCTCCTCTTCATTAATATCCGGAAGTACCGACCTCTTTGGATTCAGAACCGATTTGCAATTTGGTAAATTGAAAGTTTCTGCAATCATTACACAACAAGAATCTGAAAGAAAAACAATTTCAACTGAAGGTGCCCAAACAACAGAATTTGAATTGTTACCTACTGAATATGAGGAAAATAGGCACTTCTTCCTCTCTACTTACTTCTACGACCATTATGACGAATGGGCTAAAAATGCTCCTAATCCTCAATCGGGAATTGTTATCAATAAGGTAGAGGTATGGACCACCAATGCTTCTAACTCTTCTTCTAATTACACAACGCGTAATATCGTGGCTCTCGCTGACTTAGGAGAAACTTACAATGATAATGAGAATATCTCCAAAGAATTGCCACAAAATAGCAATGGAACTCTTTATAAGACAATCAAGAATAAGCCTGAAATTAGAGATATTCAAACTGCTTCTTACGCCCTAGCTATGATTAAAAATGAGAAAGGAGACTCCTTGGAAGCAACAAAAGATTTTGAAATCTTAAACAATGCAAAACTCTTAAACCCATCTGAATATATCTTAAATCAAGAATTAGGATACATCTCTTTGAAAAGTTCGGTAAATCCAGATAACATCGTCGCTGTAGCTTACGAATACACAAAAGGAGGTAAAACTTATCGCGTGGGTGAGTTAACCACTTCTACCACTGATACTTCAAAGACTTCTACACAAAATATCTATGTCAAACTGATTAAGAGTTCAATCCCGGCTCCTAATAATAATAAGCGTCTGTGGAATCTTGCGATGAAAAATATCTATTCATTAGGGGCTTACAATATCCCTTCTGATAATTTTGAAGTCGAAATTAAATATTATTACCAAAGCGACTCTGTTACCTCTTATTTAACCTATATCCCTGCTCTAGGTAATCGTAACTTATTGCAAGTACTTAATATGGATAGGTTGAATAAACGAAATAAAGCTATGCCGGATGGCTACTTTGATTATATTGAAGGCTATACTGTTCACCCTGCAACAGGTAGAATTATTTTCTTATCTACTCGCCCGTTTGATAAAGGTATTAAAGATGGGTACGGAAATATGCATGGAGTGGTAAATTATGCCTTCCCTCAATTGTACGACTCTACTTTAACCGTTGCCGAACAATATACAGAAAAGAATAAGTTTATAATCACAGGAGAGTATAGCTCTACATCCGGTTCTGAAATTCGGTTAGGTGTGACCAATATTGCCAGAGGTTCTGTTCGTGTTACTGCCGGAGGACGTACTTTGACCGAGGGAACCGGTTATACCGTAGATTATAACTTGGGTATCGTCAAAATTTTGGATGAAACTGCTTTAGCTTCTAATTCGCCTATAGATGTTTCGGTTGAAAGTCAATCATTCTTTAATACGCAAAGAAAATCTCTATTAGGAACCAATTTGGAGTATGCATTTTCTGATAAATTTACTTTGGGAGGAACGATCCTCCATCTGTCTGAAAAACCACTGACTCAAAAGGTTAATTTAGGAAATGAACCTATCTCTAATACTATTTGGGGCGTAAATGGTACATTTAAGTCGGATTGGCAATGGTTGACATCGGTTATTGACAAGATTCCTCTTATCAATGCAACAGCTCCATCTTCAGTTGCATTTTCGGGAGAGTTTGCACAGTTGTTACCTGGACACAATAAGGCCGTAAATCAAGATGACTATGGCACCTCTTATATTGACGATTTTGAGGGGACTGAATCTACAATCAATATTAAAAATCCAACTGCATGGGCATTGGCAAGTACTCCTAGAATCACCTCCGGTCCACTCTCTGGGAAACAATTCATAATGGATAAAGATACTACATTCTGGAATGAGCAAGTTGATAAGTATATTAACGAAACCGATATGCTTAATATTGGGTACAACCTCAATCGTGCGCATATCGCATGGTACTATATCGACCAAATCTTCACCAACGGAAATGCGAATACTCCAAAGCATATCAAAAATGATAAGGAGATGCTCTCTCACCACTACATAAGACCGGTTATCGAACAAGAGATCTATCAAGATAAGGATCCTATTTTTGGAGAATCTTCTACGCTCCAAACATTACATCTACACTATTATCCGAAAGAGAGGGGTGCTTATAACTTGGATGTTGATGGAATGGATAAAGATGGTTACTTAAAGAATCCGGAGAATAGATGGGCCGGAATTATGAGAAAATTGGACAACACCAATTTTGAAACTTCTAATATTGAATACTTAGAGTTTTGGTTGATGGACCCATTCATTACTTGTCCGGATAGTATGAATACCACTCCCGGAAAGCTTGTATTTAATTTGGGTAGTGTATCGGAAGATGTTCTAAAAGATGGTAGAAAAGCTTTTGAAAATGGCTTGCCAACATCTAACAATAATGCTGTTAATGATACCACAATTTGGGGACGTGTTCCTCGCTTGACCTCCATTACAAACTCTTTTGATAACTCTAATCTATACCAACAAGATTTAGGATTAGACGGCATCTCAAATGATGATGAATATAACTTCTATACGTACAGCAAATATTACGAAAAAATAAACAGCACAGCTTCCGGCGATGCAAAATTGAGATGGGCTGAGGAGGCATTCTCTCCTTTATCTGACCCTGCCGGAGATAATTTCCACTACTTCAGAGGAGACGACTACGATGAGCGCGAATTGGACATCTTCAGCAGATATAAATACTATAATGGTGTAGAAGGTAATTCTACAGCTAATTCTGACGAATTTACATCCACTGCAACCACATCCCCTGACTCTGAAGATCTGAATGGAGATAATACTCTCAATGAAACTGAACAATATTACGAGTACATTGTGGAGATTGACAAAGAGCAGTTTGAAAATGAGGCTAACTGGGAGAGCAACTTCATCACAAACCGCGTAGAATCGACTGTTGAACTTAAAAATGGGAATACTGACGTTGTGAAATGGTACCAATTCCGTATTCCAATCAAGAAAGGACGTGCACAAGGTGGCATTAGCGACTTCCGTTCTATCCGCTTCATTCGTATGTATTTGACAGAATTCACGGAGGAAGAGCATTTAAGATTTGGTGAATTGCAATTCGTGCGCACGGATTGGAGAGTTTACGAACAGAACGAAAATTTGGTTGATAATCGCATCGCAGATAGCATCAAAACTCAAAAAACAGGAAGAATTGGCATCTCGTCTGTTTGTATTGAAAATGACTCGCGTAAAAAACCAGTCGGCTATCAATTGCCTCCGGGTATAGATAGAACCATAGATCCAAGCCAGATGCAATTGACAGAAGAGAATGAACAGGCTATGGTGCTAAAAATTGATAGTTTGGAACCTAATGATGCTCGCGCAGTTTATAAAACAATTACGTTGGATACTCGCCAGTATAAACGTTTCAAAATGTTTGTTCACGCTGAGGAGTTGATTGATGGAGAAAATATTCCTGATAATCGCCTATACGCATTCGTTCGTTTTGGATCCGACTTTACACAAAATTATTACGAGTATCGTATTCCATTGAAGATTACTCCTGCCGGAGCTATCGACCAATATTCAGTATGGCCTCAAGCCAATAATTTCGACTTCGAATTTGAGATGTTAACCAACTTAAAATTGGAGCGCGATAAGAAAAGAAATGCAGGTCAAGTGCGATATAACGAACGTTATACCAAAATGCACGGAAATAATACTATGGCCGTTATTGGGTCACCATCATTTGGAGACATCTCTTCCATGATGATTGGTATCGTTAACGAGGATGATGTAACTCATAGTGCAGAAATATGGGTGAACGAAATGCGTATGTCAGGATACGATGAAGAGGGAGGTTGGGCTGCTATTGCTAATTTAGGTATTGTCTTCTCTGATTTAGGTTCATTGACAGTGGGTGGACAAATTGAAACAGTAGGTTTTGGTAATATCGAGGATAATATCTCCGATAGAAATCAAGAGGATTTCTACGAATATAATATCACTGCAGCTGTTCAGTTAGGTAAATTATTCCCTGAAAAGGCAAAAGTGAATTTGCCATTTACCTACACTAGAACTCATCAACGTACCTCTCCAAAATATGATCCAATGAACACAGATACAGAGTTAAGCAAAACATTGGATAATTTTGATCACGAGAAAGAAAAGGATTCAATAAAAGCTATGTCTCAAACAGATAAGGTGTACCAAAGTTATACTTTAAACAACGTTCGTGTTGGTATTACTAGCAAAACTCCTATGCCGTATGACCCAGCGAACTTCTCTTTCAGTTTGGGTTACAACGAATCTGTGGAGAAGAACCCGGAGGTGGAATATGAAAAGATTAAGAACTATAAAGGTACTTTCAATTATGTTTATTCAATTAATCCAAAACCGGTAGAACCTTTCAAGAAGGTAAAATTGTTTAAATCTAATAATTGGAAATTAATCCGCGATTTTAATTTCTACTATGTTCCTAAGAATATAGCATTTAGTACCTCCATGACCAGGTATTATGAAGAAATTCAATCGCGCAACTACAATTCTCCTATTGTGAAAGATACCACTTTCCAATATATGTCATTTGACAAGAATTGGCAATGGGACAGAACTGCAGACATCAAGTGGGATCTGACTCGCTCACTTAAACTAAGATTTACATCTGCTACTAATTCTGAAATCAACGAGATTATCAGAAGCACAGATGATGAAAGACTTGTTAATATTCCAATCAATAAAGAGTATTTGCGAGACATCAATTACTTTGATTGGTATGAGCAATGGAAAGATACTGTATGGAGAAGCATTAAGGAGTTTGGAGAACCTGTCTCTTATGAACAGAAATTTACTGCAAGTTACGCAATTCCGATAAATAAATTGCCTCACTTGGATTGGATTACCTCCAACGCTCAGTACAATGCAAATTATCAATGGGACAAGGGTACTATTCTTTCTTTGGGCGAAAGTCCTATCACAGGAAATATGATGGAGAATGTTAGAAATTGGACTGGTGATGTACGCTTGAATTTTGAGAATTTCTATAACAAATTCCCATACTTGAAAGATTTGAATAGAAGATTGAATAACAAAAATGCCGTTAAGAAAAAAGATGCAGAGCCTAAAAAACCGAAGAATTATGAGCGTAAGCGTCTTCGTCTTAAAAAAGGAAATAAGACTCGTATCAATCACCGCTTAAATTCTACAAACTTAAATGTAGAGTTGACGGATACTGCCGGAAATGTTGTTCCGGTGAAGGTGAAAACTGTTGATGCTAATTCAATCACTATTACTAGTAAAGAGGATCTGAATAATCTTACACTGAAAATTACTACAATTGTTAAGAAAGAAGGTCCTATGACAGCCGTAAAAGATTACTCAATCAGATTCTTGACAATGATTAGAAATATTAGTGTCAATTATCGTCATTCAGATGCATTGGAAGTGAACGGATACAGACCACTAAGTGGATTCTTAGGTCAAGACCATTCAAATCCGGGCTATGACTTTACGTTCGGTTTCTTTAATGCCGAAAAATTCTTACAACGGGCATATCGTGAAGATTCTTTGTTGATTGTCAATGAGAATATCACCAATCCTTTGATTCATAGTATTACCCAGAATTTGACTGTTAAATCATTGGTGGAACCTATCCCAGGCTTGAAGATTGATCTTAACGCTTCTTGGTACAAGAATCACCAAACAGACATCTACTATATGTATGGTTATGATAGTGATTGGAATTCACAGGACATTGCGGGTTCTTTCTCGCGAACTTGCCTCCCTATCAAAACTGCATTTAAGGATAATACGCATAATTCTGAAGTGTTTGATGAATTCTTAAAAAATAGAGACATCATCCAATCAAGAATTTATAACGAAGTGGGAAGAGAAAATCCTAACGGGAAAATCAACTACGTTAATAAAAGCTCTGCAGACGTTCTTATCCCTGCATTCTACTCTACTTATTTTGGACGTAGTGCTCATAATGTAGATTTAAATTATATCCCTTCCGGAACATTCAAAAGCATCATCACTTCGTTGATTCCAAACTGGAAAATTACTTGTGACGCTTTCATGTGGATTCCGGCTATCAAAAAGCATTTTAAAGCATTTAATATAAATCATACGTATAAGAGCACATACAATATCGGTCCGTACGAATCACTGACTGATTGGTCTAATAATGTATATGGAAGCGACATTTATGGTACAGCAGGAGAGTTTGAAGAGTTCAATAATATCTCTTCTAGATACGATGTATTAGGGGTAAGCATCAATGAACAGTTCTCTCCTCTCATTGGTTTGGATGCGAGCATGAAAAACAGCTTGTCCATGAAATTTGAAATCAAAAAGTCTCGTACCGCACAATTGGATATTCCGGGTAACCAAATCTTAGAATCGTCTAGTTTGGAATTTGTAGTTGGTTCCGGTTATCGTTTTGATGACATTGGTATGATTTTAAATATCGGAGAAAAACAAAAGAAGTTTAAAAATGATTTGAATTTAAGAGCCGACATCGGTTTCAAAAATACAGATGCCTATATTCGTGTGATTGATGAAGAATATTCTCAGTTGAGTAGTGGTTTGAGATCATTCACTTTGAAATTCTCTGCCGACTACCTATTCAGCGAACGTTTGAATATCAAGTTGTATTATGATTGCAAATCAAGCAATCCAAAGGTGTCTGAAGGGTTCCCTACTATAACCAATGACTTTGGTATCGCATTCAAAATTAACTTGACTCGATAAAAATTTGAGGGAGTCAGAACACTCCTGATTCCCTCAATTTTGCAAAATCTACTTCAAAGTTAGGGGTAAATACCGACTTTGATAATGAGTTTTCTATCTCTTCTATCGACCAATATCGTCCCTCTGTCACCTCATTTTCGTCGGGTTTGGGCTCTATATCCGACACTGCATAATGCACATAAATCATCTCTCTTTCTACGGGACTCTCCCATATATACCGAAAGAGAAACTTAGGCCGGATTCCCTCTAAACCTAACTCTTCGCGAGCCTCTCGAAGCAAAGCCGCTTCTATCTCTTCTCCGTAATCAACATGCCCTCCCACAGAAGTATCCCACTTGCCGGGCTGAATATCTTTCCAATCTGCTCGCTTCTGCAAATATAATTCGCCTTTTGTATTGAATAAATGAAGATGAACAGCCACATGTAAAATCTTAGAACCATTGTGACAATCAGAACGTAATGCCTTACCAAGCACATTACCCTCTTCATCTATTATAGGAAAATACTCTTTCATAATTAAATCTATTATAATTTCCACAAAGATACAATCAAATCAGAAGTGAACAAAACAAACAAATCAATCGTTTTCTTTAAAAAAAACTATGACACAATTTATTCTTAATCTATTATTCTCTTTTTTCAAACAAGAAATAACCCTAACAAAATTTAAAATCAGGAACAAATTGGCTGATGCATTAACCTTTTTTATTGTCATTGCTATTTGCTTAACCAACTCGATACTATTTCTATTATTTGCTTCTCTAGCAACTTACCACTATATAAAAGAATGGCATGGTGACACAGGTATTGCGCTTCTTTGTGCTGCAAGTCTGAATATTATCACCATGCTATTATTGGTCCTATTCCGGAACAAGTGGATAAAACCAAATCTATCTAAATTAGTCTCTAAATTTATGGAATAAGCACAATCGCTTCTTAGCAAGTCAACCGAACAGGAACCCCCTGTTGCTTCAAATATTGCTTCAAATCAGGGATTGCAATTTCGTGAAAATGAAAGATAGAAGCCGCCAAAGCAGCATCTGCTTTTCCCTCTGCGAAAACATCTCTGAAATGCTCCATTGTACCAGCCCCTCCCGACGCAATAACCGGAATAGAGAGGGATTCCGACAATCGCGCCAAAGCATCATTGGCAAACCCTTGCTTCACTCCATCGTGATTCATACTGGTAAAAAGTATCTCTCCTGCTCCGCGCTCTTGAGCCTCTTTTGCCCAAGAAAAAAGCTTCTTATCTGTTGGTATTCTACCTCCATTCAAAAAACAAGTCCACTCTCCATCCTCCAATTTAGCATCAATGGCAACAGTACACACTTGAGACCCAAAATTCTTCGCCACCTCACTTATTAAATCCGGATTTTTTATTGCAGCAGAATTTATTGATACCTTATCCGCACCGGCACTCAACAATGTATCAACATCTTTCAACTCATGAATTCCTCCGCCTACAGTAAAAGGGATACTGATATTTTGAGCTATTCGACGTACCAAATCCACAAAGGTCTTTCTCCCCTCGTGCGACGCCGTGATATCTAAAAAGACTAACTCATCTGCCCCCTGACGACTATACTCCGCACCTAACTCTACGGGATCACCAACATTGCGAATATTGACAAAATTTACTCCTTTTACAGTTTGCCCATCTTTAATATCAAGACAAGGTATAATTCTTTTTGCTAACATATATCCAAGAAATTTTTTAAGATTATCTCTCCCAATTCACCACTTTTTTCTGGATGAAATTGAGTTGCATAAAAATTATCTTTATGTAAAACGGCACTATATGGATGTATGTAATCTGTTGTCGCAATCGTATTTTCACCCATAGTTGCATAATAGCTATGCACATAATAGAAATAGGGGTCTTCCGGCAAGCCTTTAAAGAGAGGATGATTGACAGTCTCTATAGTGTTCCATCCCATGTGAGGGACTTTATTAACCTGCTCGTTGGGGATAAACAACCGAACTGCCTCATCAAAAATACCCAAACAATCAACACGTCCGGAGACAGCCTCTTCAGAATACTTACACATCAACTGCATGCCTATACAAATTCCCAATGTGGGTTGTTTAAGGCCCTTTATCACCTCGTCCAAACGATGTTCTTTCAAATACTTCATCGTGGTCTCGGCCTCTCCTACCCCGGGAAAAATCACTTTATCGGCAGATTGGATACGCTCCAAATCTCCAGTAATTTCAGCCTCAACGCCTAAACGTCTCATGGCATAATCGACAGAAAAAATATTTCCGGCATTATACTTTACAATAACTACCTTCATCCTCTTTTTGCTTCTTACACAATATTACTCATTCATAAGAAATGCCTTGAACGATGCAAAATCTTTCGGCAAATTAATACTCTGCTTTGTTCCTTTCATAAAGGCTTGCAACTTCTCCGGAATAGAGATCTCCTCACCTAAAATTCGATCCACAGTATCTTTGAACTTCGCAGGGTGAGCAGTCTCTAAGAATACACCCACCTCATCACTCTCCAAATACTCAGACAAAGCACGATACCCCACAGCACCATGAGGATCCAAAAGATAACCATGCTTACGATAACAATCTAACAACGTTTCGCTGATTTGTTCATCGGTATAGGTACAACCCGAAATATCATTTTTGATTGCCTCATGAGAGTGGCCATATAAATCCAATACGCGAGCAAAGTTACTTGGGTCGCCCACATCCATAGCATTTGCAATTGTCTGAACAGACGCTTTAGGAGTATAAACGCCACTATTCAAATATTGGAAAAATACATCGTTGCGATTATTAGCAGCAATAAATCGTTTCACCGGCATACCCATTCTCTTACCGAACAATCCGGCAGTAATATTTCCAAAATTACCGGACGGCACACAAATAACAATGTTATCTTTTTTACCCAATTTATGAAGTTGAGCCACCGCATAGAAATAATAAAATGCTTGTGGTAAGAAACGTGCCACATTGATTGAGTTGGCAGATGTCAGATACATCTTCTTGTTCAACTCTTCGTCCATAAATGCCGACTTCACCAATGCCTGACAATCATCAAACACACCATCAATCTCCAATGCAGTAATATTTTGACCTAATGTAGTGAATTGGCATTCTTGGATAGGGCTGACTTTCCCTTTCGGGTAAAGGACATAAACATGAATTCCATCAACACCCAAAAAGCCGTTAGCCACAGCAGAACCGGTATCACCCGAAGTTGCCACCAAGACATTGACATCCTTTTGCCCCTCTTTCTTAATGAAATAGCCCAAAAGACGTGACATAAATCTTGCACCAACATCTTTAAAAGCCAATGTAGGACCATGGAACAACTCCAAACTATAGATATTGTCATTAACATGCACCAAAGGAACATCAAAGTTCAAAGTTTCATAAACAATTTTTTTCAGATCCTCCGCCTCAACATCCTCACCAAAGAAAGCATCCGCCACAACGTATGCAACCTCTTGAAAAGAAAGGTCTTTTATCTCTTCAAAAAACGAGTCGGGCAAACTCTTAATTACCTCAGGCATATACAAGCCTCTGTCAGAGGCCAATCCCTTCACGACAGCCTCTTGCAAAGTAGCTTGTGTCGATTTGTTATTCGTACTATAATATTTCATTTATCTATCAATTTATTCAAAATCAATTTCTTTTGCGCAAAGATACAACAAAGAAACGAAAGTGAGTGCGAAATGTCTGAAATTTCAAGGTAATTATACAAAAGCGGTCTATAAATTATTTGAGTTTGATTGATTTTTTATATCTTTACAAAATATAACAGAAAATGCTATGAATTTACCTCAGAATATTAAACTTCCCGTATCCTCACTATCTAGGATTTTTGAAAACACAACTGCCACCTACAAATTTTATTGGTTCGTTGCTATAATGGATATTGTTGTAAAAGAACATAAAACGCGGATTTCATTTTGGGAAATAATCGCAGGAATGATTGCGGAGTCTTGGTATCCCATTCATTACTTTAAACTATCATTTGGAAAATCCGACTCTTTATTTGTAAAATCACTTGAAATTCAAAAGGAGTATAAAATTTCAATCGAATCAGACAAAGAAAAGATAAAAAATCTATTAGTTGACAACCTAAAAGAAACAAAAAAGTTTTTGAAAATTTTCTCTATAAATGTACCCTATCGTTTCCTTTCTCCTTGGATAAGATACACCTATGACGAAGAAGTAATAGCTAAATCACAACTATTTGAAAATAACGCTCTTTATGCAATTTATAACGATGAAATTGTAATTAATGATTTATGGGTAGAATATCTGACAAAGCACTATAAAATTTTGCGAGATTTTGCTTTTTGGAACTTAACAGAATTTTTACAAAAACGGAATCCCAATGTTCCAGATGTTCCATCAAAACTGATTAAGCCCATTCAAAGAGATTCTCTTACAAAACAGCGTAAATATTGGGACTCTTACATTGAAATCACAGGAGGAATTAATTGCATATATACAGGAAAAAACATAATTGCAAAAGAATATGATTTAGACCATTTTGTCCCATGGAGTTTTGTTTCGCATAATTTGTTATGGAACTTAATTCCTTCTGATCCAAGTGTTAATTCAGCAAAAAGTAATAATCTTCCCCAATTAGATAAGTATTTACAACCATTTGCGTCCCTTCATCAAGATGCTATGAAAATATTATATGAGAAGAACATGAATAATAAAATTTTTGAAGATTATCTGATTATTTATGATTCTATTCCAGACTTAATAAATCTTTCGAAATCGGATTTTTTCAATGTATTTATGCGAACATTCTCCCCTATGGTACAAATCGCTGAAAACATGGGCTTCAAAAAATGGCAACTATGAAAAAAATTAAAAACAATCCTCATTTAACAGCTAAAGAACGTACATCTATCTCTTTCCCAACTCGTTGGCTAAAAAATAACAACCTCATCAAAGGAGATATTTTAGATTTTGGTTGCGGATTTGGGTTCGATACTGACCAACTTGAAAAAGAGGGATTTAGCATCATTGGTTATGATAACTACTATCGTCCAGAATATCCTAATAGGCAATTTGATACAATTATTTGCAATTATGTCCTTAATGTGCTTGAACCTGAAGAACAAGCAGAGGTTCTAATGTCTGTTTCTGAATTGCTTAAACCCAATGGCATAGCTTATTTTACAGTGCGAAGAGATTTAAAAAGTGAAGGATTTCGCACTCATTTCATACATAAACAACCAACTTACCAATGCAATGTTGTTCTACCCTACAAAAGTATATTCTTTAATGAGAATTGTGAAATTTATGAATATAAACTCTTTAACAAAACTGATTACAAAAAAAAATATAAGATTGTCAAAGAATGCCCATTTTGCAACTTAAATTCCAAAGTAGAAATAATGAGCGAGAGTGCAACCGCCATTGCTTTCTTAGATGGCTACCCTGTTAGTAAAGGTCATACACTAATAATCCCCAAACGTCACGTTGCTGATTATTTTGACCTAACAATGCACGAGCAACGAGCATTATGGCTTTTGGTAAACAGGTGTAAAAAAATATTGACAGAAAAATTCAACCCGGATGGCTTTAATGTTGGCATTAACATTAACGAAGCTGCAGGTCAAAGCATATTCCATGTTCACATCCACTTAATCCCCCGTTACAAAGGTGATGTGAAAGAGCCTAAGGGTGGTGTGAGAGGTGTTATCCCGAATAAACAGAAGTATTAATCCTCCTACCACTCGCAATAGGGCTTTCTGGCTAAGTTGGCATTGGTGTAGCGTTTGTCGCCGGAGACCTCCATGCCAATCCAATCGGGTTTTTCAAAAGATTGTGTCTCGCTCTCTAACTCAATTTCTGCTACAACTAATCCTCTGTTCAAACCTAAAAACTCATCCACCTCCCAACAATTGCCGGCATACATTATCTTGTATCGGTACTTCTCCACAATGGGAGTCTTGGCCAACGTGAAAAGTGCTTCGGCATCCTCCATCGGTATGTCATACTCAAATTCCAACCGAGAGATATTGCTGCTCTTCCCTTTTATCGTCAATTTGGCTTTTTCGCCCTCTATCCTAACTCGCACGGTATTGTCTCCTTTCTCATTAAGATAGGCTTGCTTATAGTGAACTCCCACTGCCCCCTCTCTCCAATTATCATTCTTCAGAAGAAATTTTCTCTCTATTTCTATATTCATTTTTCCGTTAATCTATTTTTGTTCAAAAATAAAAAATTATTTTTGCAAAAGGAAATGGATATTGTTCTTTATGGCTAAAAGATACTTTTTATTACTATCTATACTTTTCTGTACTCACCTTAATGCTCAGATAAGTTTTGGAGGATTCCCCTACCCCGAGGTTATCAAATCAACCCAATCTGTACGAACTGCTCGCTCGTTGGAAACGATTATTTTACCTGCTATAGACTCATCTGCTATTGCCTCTCAAGACGAAGCTATTCGCATGGGCGGAACTCAATTTGCCTTCTCCCATAAAGTCTGCTTTACTCCCGAAAACTCTGGTGTTCTCTTAACCGATTCTTTAGGCACAAAGGTGTGGCGATTACGAGTAAGGTCTGAAGGTGCTTACTCACTCAATGTCATCTTCAATAGGTATCGTTTGGAAAAAGGCGAAAAAGTATTTATCTACACCCCCACTAAATCTCACATTATCGGAGCATTTACAGAACAAAATAATCTGCCGGAAAATCTTTTGGCTACCGCTCCTGTAGAAGGAGATGAAATCATTATCGAATATATCAGTCCGAAAGATTGCAATGGGGAATTATCTGTTGGCAGCATCAACCACGACTTTGTCGGACTTCGTAAATTGCCCTCGTTTGACAACTCTTTATATTGTCAAATTGATGTCACTTGCGAAAATAGATACTCAGAGGAGAAACGAAGCGGAGTGCTTATCATCATCAACGGAACAACCTATTGTAGCGGAAATTTAATTAACAATACGGCCTACGATGGAACTCCTTATCTGCTCACGGCATCTCATTGCCTCAATTTTAACAGCCTAAGCAAGTCGGAAGCGTTGGCCGCTACTTGTGTTTTCTTTTTTAATTATCAAACTCCTCATTGTTTCCCCGGAATAAGAGGAAATATGGAAATGAGCATCTCCGGGGCAAAAATTATGGCTTTTGATGGAGAGAGAGACTTAACCCTTTTGCAATTGAGTTCTCAACCTCCTGTCGATTATATGCCCTACTATGCCGGCTGGGACGCTTCAGACACCCCGGCGGAAAATGTCTTTTGCATACACCATCCCGAAGGGGACTTAAAGAAAATAGCATCCGATTCTGATTCGCCTAAGAAAGGAACCTTTTTATGCAGCGGAATGTTTGCTGCCGAAGGACATTGGATTGTAGATTTTTGGGAAGAGGGATTGACAGAAAATGGCTCATCGGGTTCGGCCTTGTTTAATCAGGATAAAAGAATCATCGGAGCATTAAGTGGTGGTTACTCGGATGTTTCGTGCGAAGAGAGAGGATTTGATGCCTTTTACAGATTAGGGATAGTATGGGAAGATAATTACAAACGCGAGGGATTGAAAACATTTTTAGACCCTACAGAGTCCGGGGCTCTCACTTGCGACGGTTTTGACCCGTACAGAAGAGGTTGCAGTCGCATCGGAAATTTTAGGACATACGACGAACTCTACTACACCACATCAGAAGAAGAATTTCTGACCGGACACAACAATCTGAATATTCGCCATTTTGCAGAACGATTTTATCTGCCTCAAGGAGGTGAAGTTTATGGAATACATTTTATTCCGGAGACAGGAAGTTTCAATTCTAAATATCCAATATATGTGCATCTCTATTCCGGCGACGAAAAACCGGAAAATCTACTACACAGCCAACTGGTAAAATTGCAAAATCAACAATACGTGGGCAGAACCAATGAGATTCAAAATAAAATATTGGAGTCACTCACTAAAAGAGATAACTATTTGAGATTTGACCAACCTATTGTGGTTGACTCTACTTTTTTCATTGTTTTTGAACTTCCGGAAAACTATTCAGACAAATTTTCTCTCTACCATACGAAAATTAAAACAACCGGGAACAGCAGCTATTTCATGCAAGGGAACAAATGGTTATCATTTGAAAATCATCCCGTCAGTCCGGGTGCAATTTCGATGATGATAGAACCTGTTGTTCGTCGACCCGAAAAAACCGACATACAAGATGTATTTGCCAATCCGATTTCTTTTGACGTGATCCCTAATCCGTCTGATGGTGAAGTGAAGATTCTTATCAACACCACAGAAGAGGTGAAAATTGAACTCTACGACATTGCCGGAAGGATTATATACAATGCGACAGAAGATAAACAAGAACATACACTGCCCTCCTCTATATTCCGAGAGAAAGGATTGTATCTTCTGAAAATCATATCTTCCGAAACAATACAGACCCATAAGATTATTCGAAAATGAGAGCTATAAAAAACACCCTGCGCAAAGAGATAAAAAAAAGAATAAATGCTCTATCTGCAGAAGAAAGAGTCGGGCTATCACAAGAAGTTCTCTCTCGCTTAGAGAATAATCTGCAATTTCAATCGGCACAAACCATTTTGATGTTTTGGTCGCTTCCGGACGAAATTCACACACACCAATTCATCGAACAGTGGAGCAAAAAAAAGAAAATACTCCTTCCTGTGGTAATAGATGATATATTGGAGATAAGAGAATTTAGGGGAATGGATTCGATGCAAAAAGGAGCATTTGGAATTTTGGAACCGACCGGAGAAAAATGGAAAGATTATTCAGCAATTGACTTATGCGTTATCCCGGGAGTAGGATTTGATTCCGTAGGAAATCGCTTAGGACGAGGGAAAGGATACTACGACAAACTCCTTCCGTCTATCCCTTCCTATAAAATAGGAATTTGTCTGCCATGTCAATTAGTGGAGAAAGTACCGACAGAAAAATGGGATACTGAGATGGACGAGGTTATCAGCTTAAACGAAGAGTAAAATGAGAAATTTGACAGCAAAACACCAAAAAACTATGTTAAATTTCTAAATTATGTGTTATTTTGTCTAATTTCCACCTATATTTGTAGCAAAAAGTAAAAAAAATGGAAAAAGTAGATGATTTAGACAGAGATATATTAAATATCATAACAAAGAACGCACGTATCCCTTTTAAGGATGTAGCAGAGGAGTGTGGAGTTTCGCGGGCAGCTATTCACCAAAGGGTGCAACGACTTTTTGATATGGGAGTAATTATTGGCTCGGGCTACCATGTTAATCCTAAAATTTTAGGGTATCAAACATGCACCTATATTGGAGTTAAATTAGAGAAAGGCTCTATGTATTCTGATGTGGTACTTGAATTTGAGAAAATACCTGAAATTGTTGAGTGCCATTTCACAACAGGACCATATACAATGATGGTGAAACTCTATGCAAGAGATAACGAACATTTGATGCAGTTGCTGAATGGTAAAATTCAGAGCATCAAGGGAGTCTCTGCCACAGAGACCTTGATATGCTTAGAGCAAGGAATAAAGAGAGAATTACCGATTTCAATTTAATGAGGAGAATAAGAGTAGGGAATTGGCGGAGGTAAAACGTATTTGCCTCTGCTTTTTTTATTTATAATTACTTTTGCACAGATTTGTGAATTTTATTCTAATTCTCTTGCTCGCTCTAATTTTCTTATTTACCTTTGTGAAAAATTTTAAGAAGTTGTTTAAATTTTATTTCGAGCATATTTGAGAGAGATTTTTAAATCTATTTTTAGTCTTCTTTTGCAGAAAATAGCGGACTATTATCAAAAAAGGAGAATAAAAATAGGTTTAAGGTGAGTTCTATAAATTCACCGTTTAAAATTTAAAAAGTGTAAATCGAAGATTGATAAACTTTTCGGTACTTTTTGATTTATTTTGGCAAATTGCTGCTTGTCAGTCGGTCACAGTGCTTGCAC
>JAGBVI010000068.1 GCA_017630395.1 Paludibacteraceae bacterium | reverse complement strand
TTCGGGACAGATTCTGATTCCACAGAAGATCTGATAATGGATATTTCCATTCAATGCCTCCATCAATTTCGGCGCGGACAGACCGGTATACATCTTCAAGAACGCCAATGCAACCTTACTTTCTGGTGTAAAGAAAGGCTTTCTACCTCGTTGCATTCTAAAACTCCTCGGATTCTCTTCTACCAACCCAAACGATATCGCCATCTCTCGAAGAGGAAGAAGTGATTTGATGCGTCCAAGTTCAGAACTCTTGAAACTTTCTTCGTACCGATGATAAAAATCAAACTCTGTAAATGAAATTTATTGCTGAATATCGGATAATTTTTGTGTCTTTGCCATGAGGTTTTCAACTTCATTTCCCCCGAATTGGTTCTTTTTTTGTGATTCGTGGGAATTTTTATTTGCATCCGCCAAGTTACAAAATATTTATCATATTGACAATCAATCTATTAGAGAATTTTCAATATTTCACGACTGCCCCTAAGTAACCTTTAGTATTGCCAACTTCTTTAAGTCAAATTCTATAAATAACAATTTTCTTTATTTCAGAAATAAATTTTGTTTAGGATACTATTGATTACTACAGAATCATACTTTCACACCCATTACTCGACGAACATCTTTTTTCTTAGCATCTCCGGAGAGGATTTTTTGTGCTTGATTGTATGAGTGCAAGTCGGACCCAATGTATGAATAGGCTTTTTTTTGCAAGAGAACGCTTGCCACTTTTTGAACCCCCATACCATACAATCCCATCAGGGAAGGAATATTCAACTGAAACTTCACTCCCATCGTTAAAAGTCGGTCATAATCAGCTTCCGTCATATATCCAAATCGTTCCGGATGTGCCAAAACCGGGAAAAAACCAGAAGAGAGTATCTGTTGAAGCATCTCATACAAGATATTAGAACCCACCCAAAACGACGTTTCAACCAACAAATACTGCTTCTCATCTCCCAAAGGAAGAAGGTCTTTTGATTCCAATCTGCTTATAAAGAGAGAATCCAACATATACTCTGCCGCCAAACGCAACTCAATAGGTCCGGAATAATTAGCTTTTAAATTCTCAAATTTATCCATTAAAGCAACTGTAGAGTTAGGAATATCCTCCATAATGTGAGGAGTCAACCACAACTTACGCACACCCAACGACTCATAGAGTTGGAGAATCTGAAAAGACTCTTCAATTTTTGAGACACCATCATCCACACCTGGTAAAATATGAGAGTGAAAATCTTCTAAACCGCTGAAGATTTCTGTATCAGACAACTTAATTTTTCCGAAAAAAAACATATAATTATTTAATCTACAATTAACATATCAATATCCCAAAGAATAGTCTATTTATCATATTCAATATAAATTCAAGACATTGATACAGATCATTCAAGTAAGAAAATGAAATACTTTCACTATCCTAAATAAACTCAAACATTTCAATTAATACCGAGATAAAATTAGGACGTTTTGGAAATATTCTTGATGTACTTTGAAAGAAAATAATTAAATAAAATCCAAATTATAACATCAACCAATAGAACCAACACTGAATTATAATATTGAGAAAGTAGCATATTCAACAATACATAAAAAAGAGACAATGCAATAATCAAAACCATCACCCATCTCTGAGAAATACCTAAATTCAACAATTTATGATGAATATGACTCCTATCAGGTTTAAACGGATGTTTACCATTTCTAACACGAAGAATAAAGACCCTAACAACATCAAAACAAGGTACAACCAATGGTGAAAATGCTACAATAAAAAAATTTATATCGGGAATTTCTGAAATAGAGCAGTAAGAAGACAACTCTATAGAGAAGAAAGATAATAAAATACCGATTGTCAAACTTCCCGTATCACCCATAAAGATTTTTTTTCTTTTATTTGAATCACCAAAAACATTAAAATAGAAAAACGGAATCAAAACACCTAAAGCAGCAGCACACATCATTGCGTAGAAAAATTCTCCGAGATAAAAAAAGGCAAACACGTACGATAAAAAAGCCACACTACTTAATCCTGAAGCTAAGCCATCAATACCATCTATTAAATTGATTGAATTAACAATAAAAACCACAAAGAATATTGATAGAGGAGCCCCAAACCTATACGGAAGAGTTGCGACGCCAAACATCCCACATAAATTTTCAATCCAAACACCACCTATAACCAATAATATACCGCAAACAATTTGGGCGAAAAATTTAGCACGAAATTTAACCCCTACTAAATCATCAGCTATCCCAACTAAATATAGAATCATCAAAGAAGAATACAAGAATGCCAATTGGGAAATATTTTTACTAGCATTCACTAAGATCACATTTTGCCCTAACACATAAGTAGAACCTAAAATCAATGCCATTACGACAAAAATCACTGGCTTAAATGCAATTCCTCCCAACCGGGGAACTACACCTCGATGAATTTTACGCTCATCCAACTCATCAAATAATCTTCTTCTGTATGATATAAGCAATACTTGAGGAATTAAAACTCCTGCAAATAAGATGCTTAAGAAACAAGACAATACAATATTTACAATCCAAAATAAATCCATATTGCAAATAAAAAAATTATAATACAACATCAATAAAAATGAAGTACGTATACTCTACAAACTTAAAAAAAAGAGATTTAAACTAAAATTACAAAAAACATACCTAATCGAGAATCTTAATGAGGTCTGGAGACACTTCTACAGCGACAAAAACAGAAAGCACTTGTAACTGAACAACAAGACGCTTTGCTCTGCTTCCCTTTACTTTCATAAAAACGCCCTCCACACCATCCAAAGGTCTACCAATAACAGAAATGCGCGTCCCTTCTTTTAAATCAATCTCATCCAACGTCAAATATGTTAATTCTTGACCTTCGACAGAGGTTGCTTTAATAAAGTTTTCCATTTGCCGTTGAGGAACAACAATTGGGACATTACGTCCATTTTCAAAATAAGTATGATATTGAAGTCTAGGGAACTTCCTTTTTACCTCTTGAATTTCATCTTTCGTCGCATAAACAAAAATCAAATTAGAGATAGCAGGCTCAATAACTCGAAAAATTTTATTTCCCCTTCTTCTTTGCTTTGCTTCATTGGTACATAGCAAGCAAAACCCAATTCTTCCAAAGAAACTTTCATTTTCATCTCTCCTCGGAACGTTGCGCTCATAGCAAACCACATACAATGATGCATAAAATCAATATCTCTTTTTTTTATAAAAAACAAAATTTAGGCTCCTGAAAATTATATATATCATTGATTTTCAGAAAATTAAACAATGAATCATCTAAAAGTCTACTCATTACATACGACTATGCATAGATAATATAATGCAAATGTATGAATTAAATTAGACAATGAAAAGGAATTTACTAAATTCATCAAAAAATCATTAAAATAAAGCGAATCAGATGAAAATAAACACTGACTCGCTTTAAATTTTACAAAAAAAGATAATGTTATAACAATACCAAATCTATCAATCCAATTCCAAATCCTCGTTAAAGATTTCGTGCCAAGGCAAACCTTGTTTATTCAGTTGTTCCATAAATGGATCCGGATCAAACTCCTCAACATTCCACACACCCGGACGTTTCCATAGTCCCTTGCAGAACATCATTGCACCAATCATAGCCGGCACACCGGTAGTATAACTTACCCCTTGCATACCTGTTTCCAAGAAAGCCTCATGGTGACTACAATTGTTATATACGTAATACGTAAGCGGTTTTCCATCTGTTCCAATACCACTAATACGGCAACCGATGCTAGTCTCACCCTCATAATTCTCTCCTAAGTCCTGAGGATTAGGAAGCACTGCTTTTAAAAATTGCAAAGGAACTATCTTAACTCCATTATATTCAACTTCATCAATACGAGCCATACCTATATTTTGGATAACACGCAAATGGGTCAAATACTCCTGACCAAACGTCATCCAAAAACGAGCCCGTTTAATAGTTGGAAAATTCTTTACCAAAGACTCCAACTCCTCATGAAACATCAAGTAAGATTCTCTAGGTCCGATATTAGGATAGGTCAGAGGTTTATGAATCTCCAACGCGCCGGTTTCGACCCATTTACCATCTTGGTAATAGCGACCTTTTTGAGTAATTTCACGAATATTGATTTCCGGATTGAAATTTGTAGCAAAAGCTTTATGATGATTTCCTGCATTACAATCCACAATATCCAAATAATGCATTTCTGAGAAGTGATGTTTAGCTGCATAGGCAGTATAAATACCGGAAACGCCCGGGTCAAATCCGCAGCCCAAAATAGCAGTCAAACCAGCCTTTTCAAACCTATCCTTATAAGCCCATTGCCAACTATACTCGAAATGGGCCTCATCTTTTGGTTCATAATTAGCCGTATCCAAATAGTTAACACCACACTCCAAACAAGCATCCATAATTGTCAAATCTTGGTAAGGGAGAGCTACATTAATTACTAATTCGGGATTGTGCTTACGGAACAATGCAACAACTTGGTCAACATAGTCAGCGTCAACAGCATCCGTTTGAACCGTTACACCATATTTTTTATTCAATTCAGACGCCAAAGCATCACATTTTGATTTCGTACGACTCGCAATAACAATCTCTGAAAACACATCTTTGTTCTGTGCCACTTTATGTGCCACAACGGTTCCGACACCACCGACTCCAATAATGAGAACTTTTGACATAGTAACAACTTTTTTGAAATAAATAAAAAAAATGTTTTTTAGGAAGTTCTATAAAATCATCAACCTCACAAAAGTGATTAATCTATCTATAGAACCTACCTAAAGAACAAATATAATACAAAATGTAAAATATCCAAATTCAAATTCAAAAAACTTCGTATAAAATCCCTGGATGATATTTACAAATCACTATTTTGATAAATTCGCGATTACTTCATCTATAGACAAAGCCATTTGTTCACCTGTCACCATATTTTTGCACGTCAATTTTTGCTCTTTTAGTTCAGAATCTCCAATAATAGCCACAAAAGGGACTCCTTTGGAATCGGCATAAGCCATTTGTTTCTTTATTTTGACAGGTTCCGGATAAACTTCGGCAGGAATACCGGCAGCCCTAACTTTTTTCAAGCAATCTAATGCAAAAATCAACTCATCATTACCAAAGGTAGCGAAGAGCAATTTAGTAGAGTGCATTAACTCTTCAGGGTAAAGGTTCAATTGGTTCAACACATCATAGATACGATCTGCGCCAAAAGAAATTCCCACACCAGAAAGTCCCGGCATACCAAATACACCTGTCAAGTTATCGTAACGACCACCACCGGTAATACTACCTATTTGCACATCCAAAGCCTTCACCTCAAAAATTGCACCGGTATAGTAGTTCAAACCACGAGCCAAAGTCAAATCCAACTCAACCAAAGTCTGAACACCCAATTTTTCGACAAGAGATAAAATCTGTTCACACTCATCAACACCCTTTAAACCAATCTCAGAATCTTTTAAAGCATCACGAAGCAACGACAATTTTTCATTGTTAGAACCTTTTGCCAAGATAAACGGCTGTAACAACTTAACTTTATCTTCAGAAATTCCTTTGGAGAGTAGTTCAGCATTCACATTATCCAACCCAATTTTATCCAACTTGTCTATAGCAACAGTAATATCAACAATGCGTTCAGGCTCCCCTATTACTTCTGCCATTCCAGACAAGATTTTTCGATTGTTTAATTTCAAACAAACATTAATACCCAAACGACGATAAACCTCATCCACTATCTGAATCAATTCCACTTCATTTAAGAGAGAATCGCTACCAACAACGTCCACATCGCATTGGTAAAACTCGCGATATCTACCTTTTTGAGGACGATCTGCACGCCAAACAGGTTGAATTTGGAATCTTTTAAAAGGCAAAGAAATTTTATCCCGATTCATAACCACAAAGCGAGCAAAAGGGACAGTCAAATCATAACGCAACCCTTTTTCAGAAATTTTAGTCGTTAATTTTACCGCATTTCGGTTTACCTCATCATCTAAATCAATATTAGACAAAAAGTCGCCTGAATTCAATATTTTGAACAACAACTTATCACCTTCATCGCCATATTTACCCATAAGAGTGGATAAATTTTCCACTGCAGGCGTTTCAATCTGTTGAAAACCATACAATTTAAAGACATCCTTAATTGTATTAAAAATATAATTTCGCCGAGCCATTTCCAAGGGGGCAAAATCACGAGTTCCTTTTGGAATAGAGGGTTTTGAAGCCATTTTATGTAAAAATCAAAAGTTAACGTGCAAAATTAACTTAAAAGTTTGAAATAGCAATAACACATCAACAAGAAGGTGTTTAAAATTTATTATAAAACCATCAAATCTTATAAAATTCGATTTATAGAGATCTTACGAGACAATTGTCCTGTTTTTCAAATCAAAGCGAAAATTACTATCTATAGACGCCTAATAATCATTATAGCAGAGTTCTATAGCTCTTTTTTGATAAAAAAAAACGAATAACCATCAACAAAAAAAACAGGATATAGCCCACTCTATTTAAATATAACTTCCAATTCATCCTTTGGAATTTCAGTAACCTCTTCAATAATATTTAAATCAATTCCTAAGTTGAACAACCTTTTTGCACATACGAGATTGGTTTTTCTAACCCCCTTTTCAAAACCTTCATCATAACCTTCATCATAACCAACTGCCAACCCTTTTTTTGCAGCTAAATCCAAAGCATTTTTAAACTGCTCAGCGCGACTCACTTCTTTTTCATATTCTTAAAAATCCTTCATATAAAAAAAGCTAAAATCTTATTTAAAATTCTCAATTTCCTCGTAAGTCAACTTAGTGACAGACACAATGACATCCTTATCAACATTTAAATCAAACACTGACTTTGCTGTCTCTAACTGATTTAGTCTTATACCTTCTGCTCGACCTTCTGCGAGACCTACAGCATGTCCCTCTGAAAAGCCTTTTGCAAAACCTTTTTCAAGACCTTCTGCACGACCATCATCAATAGCACGACTAATACGACATTTCCAATCCCGATATTCTTTTAAACTTCTAGAGTATTCCTTGTATTACATATCATCTAAATTACATAATTCAGCCGTCGCAAAAAGCCTATCAAAAATAGCACTTTGAATCTCAATAGGTCGCTCTTGCAACTGGTATAAATTTTTAATCAAAAACAACCACATATCCGTAAAAGTTTCTAAATTTTCTTTATTTTTACTGAATTTTGGTAGTTCAATATAGACAAAGTTCAACACATCATTAAATACATCTCCACGATTATCCATCAACTGAACTTTGGTAATAACACTATCAGGATAAGAATTATCAAAAGAAAAATCTAAAATCCCGATCACATATATTTTAGATAAAGTAAGAAGCTGTTTAAATTTTATTAAAAATATTTTAGAGTTTCACTCCCAATTTTCGGCATCTTTGAGATGCTTTTTAACCTATTTTTATTCTCCTTTTTTGATGATAGTCCACTATTTTCTGCAAAAGAAGAGTAAAAATAGATTAAAAAATCTCGAAATAGGCTCGAAAAAAAAATTAACAAGGTCTGAATAGTATTACCCGTTGGCAGAATTTATTGCCCCTATCAAGGATAAAAATTCAGATATTAAATAGGGCGAATGCGATTCGCCCAAAGCTTGAACCCATTCGCCCGAAATTGCCTTAAACCAAAGATACTCTCATAAGGTCAACACTACAAAAAAGTAATCACCTAAAACCTAACCAGAGTAAAATGGCCAATATACTGCATATCAATTTCTCCCACATTGATTTCATACCAATAATCCGTTGAAGGCATTAAATGTCCATTATAAGTACCATCCCAACCGGAAAAATCGTTTCCATCCATTTCCAATAAAAGTCGTCCATTTCGATCATAGATAGTTACTCTGCTATTGGAATATTTATCCAAATTATCTACATACCACAATTGTTCATTTGCATTAAAGATATTCGGGATAACCAATTCATAAGTTGGTGTTTCCAACACAAATAAAGAGCTACAACCTAAATCATCCGAAACTGTCACATTATAAGTTTTACCATAAATCACATTATCTAAAACATTTGAGGTCGTAGGCGTTCTACCATCACCAAAATCAAACAAAAGAGGAGCCGTACCACCTTCTGTATGCAATAGAAAACTCTTATTCCCAATATCTTCTGCGCTAATAATTTTAGGAATAGGAGAAACAGTTACCACAGGAGAATAAATCCTTTCACACAAACCATTTTTAACAGAAAGATGGTAAACTGTAGATTGAGACGGAGTAAAAGCATATACTTTTTCCGTATGCAATATAGTATCAAATGCCTCAGAATCGCTCCATAAATAAGAGTACGCATCATTGCCTATCGGAGATAAAACAGCCTCATCTCCCTCACACACAAACAGGTCTTCAATTGAGACTTCAATTGCCTTATCCACCTGAATAGTTACTTCTTTAGCCTCTGCGGGACAACCAGCCTCTGAAGTAGCAGAAAGGCGATAAGAAGTAGTTTGTTGCGGAGTTACAGAAATTCCCAAAGTACTTGTTTCAAATGGAGCATATCCACCTGAGATACTCTCTTCCCACACCAAAGAATTGCCATACGGGAAATCTGTAGTTAATGCCACAACATCCCCCTGGCAGATAGCAGAAGCAGATGCTTGTAGGTTTAAAACAGGAATTTCATCAACTTTTATCTCAATTTCATCCGAAAAATCCTCACAAACTTTCATATCAGCAGTAAGTCTATATGTCATAGAGTGAGAAGGTTGTAAAGCAACATGCAAACCCGACAAATTGGACAAAGAATACTCTCCATTCAAAGTTTTCTCCTCCCAAATCCATTGCTGAGGAGAGGAAGTTGTCGAGATCATAATATCGAAAGTTTCACCCGGGCAAATCAAACGATCATCCGGTAATTCGAAAACAATATTTTCCTCGACATCAACATTCACCACGTTAGAAAAGACAGCATCGCAGACACCTGTACCAACAGAACTTAGCCTATAGTAGGCACTATTATCAGCGACAACTTTTTGAGAAGGAGTTAATTCACTAGAAAATGATTCAAAATTCTCACCATCCAATGATTTTTCCCAATTAAGAATAGTCGCCTCACCATAGTTAGCAGACAATGTAAATTCGGAATTCTGACACAATTCTGTTGCATCTGCAGTCAGAACAAGATCAGCACTTCTTTCAACAGCAATAGATACAGATTGCGTATCATTTTTGCAATAAATTCCCTTCGTAACAAAAGAGTAAGTTGTAGGATTCTCAGTAGGTACATCTGTCAACAAGTATTCAGAAGAAGATGGGAACAAAACACCATTTTTCAACCATTCATGTTCCTTGTCAACTCCCTTAGTTTGAGTAGCCGTCAAATTCACTTCTGAACCGAAACAAACTGCAGTTGGGGCATCTTCCAAGTTGACTTCGATAGCCTCTTCGACAGCAACAACCACAACATTTGACCTTACTTCATGATCACAAACACAATTTCCACTATATTCTAACCAATACTGCTTGGAAGAAGTTGGATTCAACGTCATCTTTTCAACAACATCTGAAGAGAATGTCTCAAAAGAAAGCGAATCGTCAAGAGGAGCAGACTGCCACAACAGTCCATCTTGAACATTAGTATAATTAGTGGTAAGAGTTACATCATCACCCTCGCATACATTCTCTTTATCAGTCATTAACTCAAGAGTTACAACAGCAATTCTATATTTATGAGAAATCGTTGGACAGACTTTACTTTTAATTGAGTATAGATATTCTGAATACTCTTGCATTTCAGGAGTTTTATACATTGCATCGGAACCGACCTCAACGCCATTCAATTCCCAAGAGAAGGAATACAAAGCCTTTTGTTCTTCCGTCAAATTCTGACCTAAATCCAAAGAAAATCCCTTACACACAATTTTATCTTTTGGCCATACTAAATCAAGCAAAGGCTCCACCTCCACCTTTATTGTTTTTGAGTAAACTACCGGACATAAACCGGAGCCTTCTGCTTTCAAACGGAAGAAATAGGTTGGGTAAAAATCCTGCAATAGTTCAAAAGAAAGCTGACTCGATAAATCTGCTGAGAAAGTCTGAAAATTAACATTATCCGTTGAATACTGCCACTCAATTGATTTAGTTTCACCAAAAGTTGCAGATAGGAGGATATTATCACCTTCACAGATATAATCTTTTTCAGCAGAAATGGACAAATCAGACGCAACCTCGACATCCACCTCAAAGGATTTTGTAAAAGCAGGACAAACACCGGCCTCTGCCACAAACTGATAAGAGGTATGTTCTGACGGTTCATCCTCGAACGATAATTCAGAAGATACCATTGTTCCATTCTTCACCCACTGAACGCTTTTTGCTTCAGCTCCTATTGAAGTAGCTTTCAGTGTAACTTCATCACCAGCACAAACTTTTTCAGGAATAGATTCAAAAGAATAATCCACCGGTTTATCTACTACAATCCTAACAGTATCAGACGAAAATTCGCCGCAACCATTATCCGGAATAAAAATAAAATAACTTGCACTCTCAGTGGGTTTGAGCGTATATGAATCCTTTTGTTCTGTAGAAACGACCTCATTCGAGCCTTCTACAATTTTCACTAATTGCCAACCCAATAAGTTTTCGACAGAAGAGGTAGCACTTAAAACGACAGAAGTTCCCAAACATACAGAATCTACTTCTGCGCTCAATGACAATTCCGGCTTTGCAATAAAATCCACATTAAAAACATACTCTTCCGAATAACAAATTTCAGATTCCAAGATATGCTTTAAGGTAGTTTTCTTTGTAATATCGAAAGTCTCCGAATAATTACGAGAATACTCAACACCATCCACCTCCCAGATAGATTGCCAAGCAATTGACTCGTAGTAGTCAGCCAAATTTTGAGGAAAATTAAATTCCAATTCTCCTCCCTCACACACAACATAATCAAATTTATCCCATGCGAATTGAGTTCTTGCCTCTACCCAAAAGCTATCCTTCATTACTTCGGAGACACAGACACCATCCGTAGCATAGAAAGAGAGTAGGATTGAATCATTTTCGACCAAATTATCAAAGATAAACGATGCCGATTCAGCCTTTGTATCATTCCAGAAAAACTCTGTAGGATTACCCGATAACAAATTATACGAAATCTTGTAACCTTCATCAAAATCGCACAAAATCCCGCTCTCATTTTTCAATACATCAAACACAATCTTCTCATGCACATTAATGCGCGCAAAAATAGAATCAGAATAACAAGTGTCGTTCAAAGCAATGAAAAGATAGTCAGTCGAATCGGCAGGCAAGACCGAAAGAGACTCTCCCGTGGCACCCTCGATTGCAGTCCATGATGCCTTATCAGCCGGAGAAGAGTACCACTGCATCTTATCCACATTTGCCTTATTTTTCTGCACAACGGACAATTCCACCTCCACTTCTATATCACCACAAATTTCCATTGTGTCTTTCTCCATATCAAATTCAAAAACCGGAGCTTTACAACCATCCTCTTTACACTTCAAGCCCACAACATTAGAGAAACCATAAACGACGCATGGATCCTGGGGTTTACCATTTTTAGCGATATAGATTGCATCCTCAGCAGTTTCCGCCAACACCAAACGATAATTCACCAACAAATCAGCATCAGCCTCATGAGCTACAGAAGCCTTCTCAGACAAGAAAGCCCAATTTTCACCATCCTGACTATATTGCCAAGCATAGCCATAATTAGGGAAAGAACTCTTCCACTCGCTATCATCCAATATATTAACAGTATGAAACGGCTCCTCGTTACAACTAAAATCAGCCAAATAGTTCAACGTAGGATTGTTATCAATCTGAATAGAAGCTTTAGGAGTAGTTTCGCCACATACAGCAATTTGAAAATCATCAAAGGAGATATAGTTCCAATCATTAGAAGGTGTAGCATTTAAGATTCTGAACTTTATACCACCGCTATAATTCAAAGGCAAAACAAACGGAGTTACAGACCTCACCCAACGTCTTGAATTACTATTAGAAATAGCAATCGTAGAAGAAGCAAGGAGATTATCTGTATCATCTAAAATTAACACGTCTAAATTTTCACCAGCCCATTCATTAAAATCATAAAATTGGAAAGAGAAATTAAAACTTTTACATTTACAGAAAGGGCCTTCAATCGTTTTTTCTATCAACACATTTTCGTCATCCACATCTGATTTTTTACCGAAATAAGTATAAAGGAAAGCTCCATTAGGATTACCGGATGGATCTTGCAACGATTTTTCGTTATATGAGTAACCCAAGAACGAACCATCCCAATTTTCATTAATTTTTTTCACAGACGAATCCGGAGCCGAAGTCACCACATAATCACCAATTTTAAATCCGCCAGTTGTAGGCTCGTAGTAATGAAGAGCTGCGCCATCAAACGGACGAGTAGAAAAGGAGTCTATCACACCAAAATCCTCTTTCCATACGACCCTTGCCGATTCAGAAAAAGAACAATCAGGAGTAGGAGAAACACCAGCCAACGTATTAGATACAGAATAGTAGGCACAACCATCCTTAGGAGCACCATTTTGAGCGATATATAAAGCCTGTTCCTCAGCAATAGATTCAGAAGAACCACCAGTAATGATTACCCTATAAACAGTAGGAACCTCTTTATCCACTTCGATATCAACTGATGTTTTTTCGATTCCACTCACCTCTAAAACATTCTGCCAAGAGAGTCCATCATCTTCAGATTTTTGCCATAAAAAATAGACATTATCATAAATATTCTTCCAAGCCGGAAGTACATCATCCGGCACTTTAAAAGCCGCCATAAAAATACATCCGTCAACAATAGTAGAAGAAGATGCAATAGTATTGGTAGAGATGATTGGATCCGGCACCTCTTCAGTATCCTTTCGATAAAGAGAAATATCATCGATTGCAAAGTCGTTGTAGCCACTCCCCCAATTGGTCACTTGCAATTCCAACACATCTCCATCGTTAGCAATAAACTCACAAGAATATTCAGACCATTTTCTATCTGCCCCGGTATCGGCTATACCACCTCCGCTATCGCCCCATCCGTTAGAAGTCCAATAAGGGATAGCACCTGTACGAATAGTTTCGACGATTTTACCTGTTGAAGTATTAATCACATTCATTTCAAGATCTGCATTCCCTCCGGAAAGGTCGGCAGGGTCATCATTTCCATACGAAGTAATACTTGCCACATAAATAACAAAACGATATTCGCGGCTATCGCACAAATTAAATTCAATCTTTTTCGAAAAAATAGCATCTCCCTCTCCCACTCCGGAATTAATAACCAACATAGCCCCATTTTTATTCCCTGTATGATCTTTTCCTGCCACAAAATGGCCGGCATTCATTTTACAAGAAGTCCATCTATTATAAGCCCACCAAGTATTATTGGTTATACCATAAAACCCATCATCAATTGTTCCACAACCTGCAGTACCTCCGGTTTTAAGACGACAATCATAAAATCCATCACAAATATTTGAGTTGGAAGCCGCATCCCAAACAATCTGTCCATTACAAAAACGTTCATCATCAATAAAACAATGTCCGGGAACACTATTACTTCTATCAGCAAAATTCTTGATAACAGTATCCTCAGCTACTCCAAAATCCTCTCTCCAAACAAGATTCCATGTTTGAGCATTAGCCAATAAATAAAAACAGCAGAAAAATAGTCCTACAACTATCCTAAAAAAATTACTATTCATATACTATTCATTAAAACATTAATCTGAAAAAATCGACAGACGATTTTTTTCTTCTACTAATTGCGTAAACCTACCTAAGACAAATTTCCATGCTAAAGTATAAAAAAAACTTCAAGAGGATAAAAATAAAATAAAAAAAGCTATTTAGTCCCCAAAATAAATAGACATTTTTAAATGAAATAAAAATTTGATATTAGGAATTAAGAATAAACCAAAGATAACCACTATAAACCACTTATAAAACTTCATTTATCAACTCTACAATTTACAAATTAGAAACCAATAAAAAAAAGTGGGAGTTCTGAAAACAGGTACTCCCACAATATAAAACAGACTACACGTGATTAACTTTATTTATTACGTCTTCTCAAAGTAAAGTGACCTACCAATTCCTTATCCAATTCTTGAATACTGATAACATACCAATAATCAGTAGAAGGCATTGGACTACCAAGATAAGTTCCATCCCAACCATTAAATTGGTCAACATCATACTCTCTCAACATCTTACCAAAACGATCATAGATAGTAACTTTCGATCCATAGAATCTATCCAAATTTTTTACCTTCCATTTTTCAAATTCAGGGAAGAAATATTCAGGGATTTCCAATTCATACGTTGGAACTTCAACAACATCCGACACTTTACAACCAATAGCGTCAGTAACCGTAACATTATAGGTCATACCATAAGTCGGACGTTCCATGATATCAGAACTTGTCGGCATAGAATTCCTACCCCAAGTATAAGAATAAGGGACAGAACCACCTTCAACTTGAATACGGTACATGCGATTACCCATATCTTCAATACCAACAATTTCAGGTAAGGTTCTAACTTCCACCTCTGCCTCATACTCAGTAGAACAAACTCCATTAACAATTTTCAGATAGTACGAAGTAGTAGTTTTTGGAGCTACTCTTACGGAAGTTTGTCTTGACAAAATATTTGAGTAATCCGGCATATCACTCCAGTAATAAGAGTAAGAAGATTTATCATCAACAAACACCGACAATCTTCCGGAATCACCATCACAAATAGCAATATCAGCTATAGAACCATAAACAGGCTTATCCACTTTTACATCATACAATTTAGATCCTGCACTACAACCTGCAGGAGATTGAACAGACAAGCGATAAGTAGTACTTTCCAATGGGCTATCAAACAATTTTGAAGAGGATTCCGACAATCGTTCATAATTAGCAGAACCATTCGTTTTCGCCTCCCACACAAAATTATAATCGGATGGCAAATCAGTTGAAAGCTCTACCTCATCACCTTCACAAACTATATTTGTTTTACTTATAATTTCCCAATTAGGAATCTCTTCAACCTTCAGCAAGACTTCAGCCTCAGCTGTAGGACAATTTTTGGAAGAAGCTATCACTTTATAGTATGATGAGACATTCGGATTCACAACTATCTTAGCCTCAGTAAACTTCGTTTGATGATAATTAGCAGCATTTGCATTCTTAACCATCCAAACAATAGACGTTGGTGTACGAGAGAAAGTAGCCTCAATAGTTTTTTCATCCTTAGAACAAATTGCGATTTCAGAAGGAAGAGAAATCTCCATCTTTGGTTCGACAATCAACGCAACAGCATTAGACACTGCTTCCGGACAAGCTTGATTTCCGGTAGAACGAACTTGATACATAATATCATTTGTAGCTAACACTTCATTAGTTGCACTTAGATTATTTGCAAATACAGTAAATTCGCTATCACTATCCCCCTTACTCAACCACTCCAAACCTAAAACATTAGAGTAAGTTACTTGCAGAGTAACATTTTCATCTTCACAAACCTCATTATCAGAAAGTCTCAAGTAAAGTGATGGCTGTTTTTCTACTGTTACTGAAACACTCTTACGAGCTTTAGCACACTTATTACCGGAGATTGTCAACTCATAAGTTGCATTCGCACTAGGTGTGTCAGTCAATTTAGCAGCAGATGAAACAACAACTCCATTCTTGGTCCAGCTATAAGGAGCCTGAGCCAAATCACCTTGAATATTAATTGGTTCAAGAGAGACAGAAGTACCTTCACAAATTACCAAATCTTTCTCGTTCAAATCAAATGAGATTGGATCTTCTACGGTAATCGTAACAGAACCGGAAGAACTTATACATTCATTGGCTACAGCTGTAAAGTGATAAGTTGTGGTCTCATTAGGAGTTGCAGTATAAGTCTCATCCGTAGAAACCTCAGTGCCACCTTGTTTCCAACTAAAAGATGTTGGGTCACCTTGAATAGTAGGAATCAACTTAACGCTTGAACCTTGACAGATAACCATATCTGCAGGCATTTGAACTGCAAACGGTGTAGAAGAATCTTCAATCCAAGTATAAACAATAACAACAGGTTCAGCACTATTACCACAAACATCTTTTGCCGTAGCTGTCCAAGTTTGAGTTTTCTTATAACCAGCTCCTTGAACACCGGTTGTAGTCACCTGAACTTGAACATTGTTGTCGCAATTGTCCGTCACCGTAAATTCAGGTGCTACGATTTCTGGATTGCAGCCTTTATCACCGCTCACAGCCGTGGTTGTGATGACAGGTTTTTCTGCATCCTTACCAGAAACTGTAACACTAGTGGAAACACTATTTTTGCAGAAATCGGAGATTAAATACGTACGTTTAACACTCCATCCGCAATCTGTCTCGTTCTTTTCTTCAGAATAAGTCACATTAACATCACCACATACATCAGAATAAATTCCTTTTATGTAATCAACATCTTTCAATCCGCTTAAATCTGCATTAGCAAAACAAGTATTTTGACCCGAGATATCTTCCGGCCTTGTACCTGTCAACTCTGGCACTGTCTTATCGCTACCGCTCACGCTCATGGTCTTGGTGGTTGCGTTGTTGCACTTGTCTTTGATGGTGTAAGTACGGGTAACTGTCCAACCACAATCATCACCGGTAGTTACATCTGTATGACTAACTTCAAAGGTGCTACAATCTTTGTAAAGAGCCTTAACGTCATTGTCGCTCATCAAGCCTGTGATATCTGCGTTAGCTACGCAATTATCTTGATCTACGATATCTTTTGGCCATGTTCCTATCAACTCTGGCACTGTCTTGTCGCTTCCACTAACGCTCATGGTCTTGGTGGTTGCGTTGTTGCACTTGTCACTGATCGTATAAGTACGAGTGACTGTCCAATTGCAATCGTCGCCTGTCGTTGCATCGGATGATGTTACGGTTATTTCACTGCAATCGCTGTATAGTGCCTTCACCTGATCATCACTAAAC
>JAGBVI010000067.1 GCA_017630395.1 Paludibacteraceae bacterium | reverse complement strand
TTGTTTAAAGGCGGAGCTTTGGTAAAAATTGTATTTGATTGAATCCGAATGTTATAATATAATCATCATATAATGAAGGAAAGAAAGCTTTAGAAACGGATAGAGAAAAATGCTTCGATTTTGGATAGAGTAGCTACGAGTGAAGATGAGATTGAGTTGTTGAAAATCTTGAAAAATATTATCAAGGTTGATAATTCCTTTTTTAATAGATTGATTCCGGAAGTTAAGGGCGTTTCTGAAGAGACAACAACTGGTGTGCATCGTTTGTATCAAATGGAGAAAGAGGGTAAATTGCGTTTCCCTGCTTTCAATGTGAATGATTCGGTGACTAAGTCTAAATTTGATAACCTTTATGGTTGCCGAGAATCTTTGGCTGATGGTATCAAGCGTGCTACTGATATTATGGTGGCTGGAAAAGTGGTGGTCGTTTGTGGTTATGGTGACGTGGGTAAAGGATGTGCTCATTCTATGCGTCATTATGGTGCGAGGGTCTTAATTACCGAAATTGATCCTATTTGCGCACTTCAAGCTGCTATGGAAGGTTTTGAAGTTACTACTATGGAAGATGCTGTTGCTGAGGGTGATATTTATGTGACAACTACCGGAAATATTGATGTAATCAGAATTGAGCATATTGAAAAAATGAAGAATTCGGCTATTATATGTAATATCGGACATTTTGATAGCGAAATTCAAGTGGATAAATTGAAAAAATTCCCGGGAATCAAAGTTAGAAATATAAAACCTCAAGTTGATCAATATTTCTTTCCTGATGGTCATTCTGTTATTCTTTTGGCGGATGGTAGATTGGTTAATTTAGGTTGTGCAACGGGACATCCTTCGTTTGTTATGAGTAATTCATTTACTAATCAAACATTGGCTCAAATGGAATTGTTTGCTAAGGATTATTCTATTGGTGTTTATTGCCTTCCTAAATCTTTGGATGAAGAGGTGGCTCGCTTGCATTTAGCTAAAATTGGAGCTAAATTGACTAAGTTGACTCAAGCTCAAGCTGATTATATTGGTGTTTCTGTTGATGGCCCTTATAAATCGGATTGGTATAGATATTAAGACGTATGTTTCATATTGAAAATGGAAGAAAAAAATAAGGTGCATTAAACGTGCACCTTATTTTTTGTCTTTGTGAAAGTTATTGTTCTGAAATTTTTAAGAAGCTATTTCTAACCTTTTGTAATATGTTATAAATTCTTCCTTACTTCTTCTATTTTAAATTAAATATTTTTTTTAACTCATCTACTTTGTCACATTTCTCCCATGTAAACAATTCTACCTCTTTTGTAATAACTTCACCCCCGGCAGTTTCAAATGTTTTTGTAACTACTTTGGGTTCTCTTCCCATATGTCCGTACGAAGCTGTCTCTTCGTAAATAGGATTTCTTAGCTTTAGTCGCTCTTCAATAGCTTTCGGGCGCATGTCAAAAATTTTGCTCTCGGTTATTTTTTTTGCCATTTCGCCATCGCTGATGGATAGGGTAGATGTGTTGTAGGTATTGATAAATAGATTGATAGGTTCTGCAACACCTATTGCATACGCAACCTGTACCAATACCTCTTTGGCTAAACCTGCTGCTACAATATTTTTGGCTAAATGTCTTGCTGCGTAGGCGGCAGAACGATCCACTTTAGACGGATCTTTCCCCGAAAAAGCACCACCTCCATGCGCACCCTTTCCTCCGTAGGTATCTACAATGATTTTTCGTCCTGTTAAGCCGGTATCACCGTAAGGTCCACCAATGACAAATTTTCCTGTAGGGTTAACATGTAACGTATAATCCTCTTTTAGTAGTGCTTGATATTCTGGATGTTTCTCTAATACTCTTGGAATGAGTATCTCTTTTACATCTTTCTTTATCTGCTCCAACATTTTATTGTCTGCCTCTTTTTGATTGTTAGAATCTACAATAAATTCGTCGTGTTGCGTGGATAAAACGATTGTGTCAATTCGTTTCGGACGATTATCGTCTCCATACTCAATGGTTACTTGCGACTTTGAGTCGGGACGAAGGTAGGTCATCTCTTTTCCGGCTTTTCGGATGGCAGCCAACTCGATTAATAGGTTATGAGCTATATCGATTGCAATTGGCATATAACTTTGTGTTTCATCACATGCATAGCCAAACATCATTCCTTGGTCTCCGGCTCCTTGGTCGAACGGATTTTCACGTTCCACTCCTTGGTTGATGTCTGGAGATTGACCATGCAACGCGGTAAGAATTCCGCATGACTCTCCATCAAATTTATAATCACTTTTGGTATAACCAATTTGGTTGATTACTCTTCGCGCAATTTCTTGTTCATTGATTCTTGCTGTCGTTTTTATCTCTCCGGCAATGATTACTTGTCCGGTTGTAACTAAAGTTTCGCATGCAACTTTTGAGTCCATGTCTTGGACCAAAATATTGTCCAATATAGCATCCGAAATCTGATCTGCTACTTTATCAGGATGCCCTTCTGATACCGATTCTGATGAAAAATAATATCCCATTTTATTCTTTTTTTCTTTTAGAATTTACTTGTTATTTTCAAATTCGTTCGTTTGAAATTCAAGGGATATTCAATGCTATTTCAGGAAAGATAGAATATAAATCTATTTTAGCATTTTTTCCTGTGGTTGCAAGCAGTCAAATCTATCCACTTAAATTTTTTGCAAAGGTAGTACTTTTTTTATTTGATACTATAATCTTCTCGTTAAAATTTTTAAAACAGAATCTCGAACGCAATTGAATGAGTCAATTAATTCAGGATTAACGGGTTCTACCGGAGGAGATTTCATTTTTAACGGGTTGATTGGAGAGCCATTTTGATATACTCGAAAATCAAGATGAGGTCCGGTTGATAGACCTGTACTTCCTACATAACCAATCACTTCTCCTTGCTTTACGATGGAACCTACGCTGATTTTTCCGTATTTAGATAGGTGCATATAGCAAGTTGTGTATGTGCTATTATGTTGTATCTTAACAGTATGACCACCTCCTTTGGTGTAGCCTTTAAATATTACTTTCCCATCTCCAATAGTGTGTACCGGAGTTCCGGTTGGGGCTGCATAGTCAACGCCATGGTGTGGTCTGTAGTATTTTAATACAGGGTGAAATCTTTTATGCGTAAAATGAGAACTGATGCGAGAATAACTCAGTGGTGCTTTCAAAAATGCTTTACGAAGGCTTTTCCCTTCATAGTCGAAGAAATCTCTTCTCCCATTTTGAGTAAATGGAATCGCGTGAAAATCTGTACCGCAATGATTGAAAATCGCACACTCTATGCTATCAATACGAACAAAATTTGAGTCGCATCGTACTTCGGTATAGACCACGTCGTATTTATCTCCTTTCTGTAGGCTGAAGAAGTCTATGTTCCATGCATAAATATTGGATAATTCCAAGGCTAATTCGAATGGTACATTTTGGGCTACAACTGAGTTCCATAGGGAACTTTCGATTTCTCCGGATACTTTTCTTTTTACTCGAGTCAATTCTTTTTGTTCTTTCTTTACGCAAATTGAATCTGTAAAAGAGCACGTGAGGTATTCTGTCTGATTTATCTCATAAATAAAATGAGCAAGAGTAGGAATGGAGTCTCTTGTTAGTAATACGTGATAATTGTTGCCACTTCTTATCTTCCTGACGTCGAATGTGGATTTTGAACACTCTGCTAATTGGTGAATGGTGGCACCATTCACGCGATATGTAGATAAAATGTCGCTTAAAGTTTTTCCATTAGGAATTACACCATGTTCAATGTCTAAATTCTCGACATCTATTCCCATAAACAGTTCCTGGGGTTTGATTTCGGTAGGAATAGAATCTACTTGAATTGTATTTTGTCCCTCTTTTGTTACTTTTATTGTTGTTGTCTTGTTGCAAGAGAATAGGCTGATTGCCGAGAGTAATAATAAGGAAATATTTAGTTTCGACATATTTTTTTAGTTAAAAAGTTTATCCAATTTATGAAAACTTGAAGATACGCAAAAGACGATTACATCGTCTCCCGGCATTATTTCGGAATCACCATTTGCAATGTGGCCTATTCCATCACGGACATATCCTCCTATAAATATGTCCTTAGGAATGGTAATATCTTTGATTTTCCCGGAGGTGATAGGAGCTCCTTGTTTCGGGGTTAATTCCACCACATCTGCATCTACATGTGTTAAACATTTTACATTGTGTACATCTGCATCCAAAGTGTATTGATAGATATAACTTGCGGCTGTCAGTTTTTTATTGATGACTGTTCCTATGTCTAAACTTTCTGCCAAAGGTATATAATCAATATTTTCTATCTCTGCAATTGTTTTCTTTAAGCCCATTCTTTTTGCTGTAATGCAGGCTAATATATTGGCTTCTGAATTGTCCGATAGGGCAACAAATGCATCCATCTCTTCAATGCCCTCTTCTTTCAAAAAATCAAGGTCACTTGCATCGCCATTAAATGCCATAACATTGTCTTGTTCCAATAATTTAGGAATATTATTAGCATTTTCCTCTTTTATCAAAACCTTCGCTCGAATGTCGCTTGGAAGACGTTCAACCGTTTTTACCGACATGTTTCCGCCACCTAATATCATTAAGTCTTTCACCTGAATTACCTCTTTCCCGGCTTGTTCCCTAACGTCTGTTACGTAATCTTTGGTGGTTATAAAGTAAACAATATCGTTGGCTTTTATACTATCACTTCCTTTAGGAATGATTGTTCCTGTATCTCGACGAATGGCAACCACACGATAGAATTGGCTGTTACGTAAATCCATCAATTTTTGGTTGATGATGGAGGCGTTGTTACGAACTTTCATACCGATAAGGGTGAGTGCTCCATTAGAAAACTCCATCCATTGACGAATCCAATTTATCTTGAGTGAATTAACAATCTCTTTAGCTGCTAATAGTTCGGGATAAATTAGTGCATCAATTCCTAAATCTCTGAAGAATTGTTGGTTTTCTTCTTGCAGATATTCGTAATTATTGATGCGTGCCAAAGTTTTTTTTGCGCCGAGTTTATGAGCCAGAATACAAGAGGTGATATTCTGACTCTCTATAGGTGTTACTGCAATAAACAGGTCGCAATTTTCAATCCCTGCCTCTTTTAAGTCATATATCGAGGTGGATAATCCTTCTGCAACCATGATGTCATAATTCTCCTCCATGGGACGTAGTTTATTATCATCCTCATCAATGAGTATTATGTCGTGATTTTCTCTTGAAAGCATTTTGGCTAAGTGTGTTCCAACTTCTCCTGCTCCGGCAATAACAATTTTCATTTTCCTGAATTTCCTAAATTCGACGCTTTTCTGATCTTTTCAGTGGCAAATTTAAAAACAATCTTGAAATTTGGAGTATAAATTACATATTTTTAGTTCTTGTTTTAACCTTATTTGCTTTTTATGTGTGATATTGATTGGGATTGTCTTGTGTAAAATTGATAAATTTTATAGGTTTGCAGATATTTTTGTTTTTTAAAATTTTATAGCATGGATTCTATATTGTCTTGGGATTATGCTGCTATGGTATTTTTAAATTTGGGTAAATACCATAATGGCGGTTTGGATTTTTTTATGTGGATGAATTCTCAAATTCTAATTTGGTTGCCGGTAATTTTGATGTTTATTTATGTTTTGGTAAAAAATAAAAAACGAGATGCGTTGGCAATTATTGGCATGACAATTTTTGTTTTCTTGTTGTGTGATCAAATCAGTTCTTCTATTTTAAAACCTCTGATTGCTCGTTCACGCCCTAGTCGAGACCCCCTCGTGATGAATTTATTACAATATGTGAATGACTATAGGGGAGGACTCTTTGGATTCCCATCTTCCCATGCTGCCAATTCTTTTGGTTTTGCCGTCTTCTCGGCTTTGATTTTTAGATATAAACCTTATTCTGTAGTAGTGATGTTGTGGGCTGCTTTATGTGCTTATACGCGTTTGTATTTAGGAGTCCATTTCCCTACGGATATTATTTGTGGTACTATTTTAGGTGTTTGTGTCGGATTTTTTTGTTACTGGATATATAGCAAATTTCTACTTAGACGTTCCGGATATTATGAGAAATCCTATGACCAGACCACTTCGTCCGGATTTCTTTGTTCCGATATTTTATGGTTGATATGGACATTGGTGGTAATCGAATTTATCTTGGTATTTGCAGGATTTAATTTTTGGTAAGTAGTTTTTTCGATGATTCGTATTAATAGGGGAGATGTTTAAATTTATTTTTCTCCCCTGTTTTTTTGAATGTAGTGTTAGACGTAATAATTCGCTTTTACATATTCTGAATTCACTCTGTTTTTATCTTAATTTCTTTTTTTGTTCTTTTCTCTTTATCTGATACCTCTTCTGTTCAATGCTCGTCTATATTTTTCGGCATTATCTTGATGCTCTTTATAGGTTGTGGCAAAATTGTGGTAACCGGAAAAATCTTCTTTTGCACACATATATATATAGTTGTGGTTCTTGAAATTCAAAACTGCATCAATGGCTTGAATAGATGGAATTCTGATTGGTCCGGGTGGTAATCCTGCATACTTATAGGTATTGTAGGGAGAATCATATTCCAAATGTTTTTTATAGATCCGTCTTAAAGAGAAATCTTGAACAGCAAATTTTACTGTTGGGTCAGCCTGAAGCGGTATGTTTTTATGGATCCGATTTAGGTATAATCCGGCAACTATAGGTTGTTCGTCAGCCTTTTTGGTCTCCTCTTCCACGATAGAAGCTAAAGTGCTAACTTCCTCTTTGGTTAATCCAACTTCTAATAATTTGTCTGTACGCTCTTCTGTCCAAAATTTATCATACTCTTTTTTCATTCTTTCTATAAGTTCATCTGCAGTTATGTCCCAATATACTTCGTAGGTGTTCGGTATAAATAAACAGACAATTGTATTTTTATTTAATCCTAAATTTTCTAGAGTTGATGCAGAATTCAGTTCTTGAAGGAACTCCTCTTTTGTAAGTTTTAGTTTTTTGGTAATCCTTTCTGCTAATATCTCCTTTGTTCTCACGTTGTTGAATGAAATACTGATGGGAGTTTGTCTTCCATAGATCAAATTTCTTATGAGGGTTAGGTTGTTCATCTCATTTGATAATTGGTATCTTCCTGGTTTGAACTCCTTTTTAGAATTAAGAATCCATGATGCAGTTTTGAATGTAATCACACTTTTTAAGAGATTTTTATTCTCTAATTGGCTTAAGATGTCATCGTAACATTCATTTTCGTAAACTAAAAGATACTCTTTTTTGTCATTTTCAACTGAAATATTAGGAGAAAATAGAGAATGGGCAATATATCCACCTAGTAATCCTCCAATAATCAAAAAGAATGCTAAAGCTATTAAAATCTTGTGAATTAGAGAGTTGTTTCGAGATTTTTTTGAATTTTTATCTTTTACATTACTTTTTTTTGCCATAAGAATAAATTTTTTTGTATTTCAAGGCAAATTTAATGAAATATTTGTTTTGTCAAATGAAAAAGGTTTTATATATTTGCAATCGCAAAACCGAAAGGGGTTTGGTGAGATGGGTGAGTGGCTGAAACCAACAGTTTGCTAAACTGTCGAACGGGTAACCGTTCCGGGGGTTCGAATCCCCCTCTCACCGCAAGCGATGAAAACGTTTAGTTTTTGTCGCTTTTTTTTATTTAAGGTGAGTCCTATAAATTCACCGTTATAATTTAAGAAAATATAAATCAAGGTGGCGAACTTTTCTGTACTTTTTGATTTATTTCTGAAGTTTGTTGCTCGAAATAAATTCAAAAATCCGCAAAAAAGTTTATAGAACCCTCCTTAAGTTTTTGATTACTATTATGTCTTATAAAGTGTTGGTACTTGACATTGATGGTACCTTAATGAATTCAGAAAAGAAAATTACTGAAAAAACAAAAGTTGCATTACGTGCTGCACAAGAAGCTGGTGTCACAATTGTTCTTGCTTCGGGAAGACCTACGCCCGGAATTGTTCCTATTGCTAAAGAAATAGGATTGGATGAATATGGAGGGTATATTTTGTCCTTCAATGGGGCTGTTGTGACAAATTTTAAAACAGGTGAAATCGTCTTTGAAACAGTTTTACCTCATGATAAAATTCAAGAGTTATATGATGCGTCTCAAAACTATGGAGTTTCTATCGTTTCTTACAAAGATGGTTGGATTGTTACGGAAAATGTAGATGATAAATATGTAGAGATTGAAGCGAGAATTAATAATATGCCGGTTGTTAAAGTGGATAGCTTTGTGGATGCTTTGACGCATCCTGTTACTAAATGTTTAATGCTTGGCGATGGGGATTATTTGGAAAAGGTAGAGGTTGAAGTCAATAACTTGTTTGGTGATGTTCTCAATATTTACCGGTCAGAACCATTCTTTTTGGAAATTATGCCGCAAAACGTTGATAAGGCATACTCTTTAGAGCGTTTATTAGCCCATTTGAATCTTTCGCGTGATGAGATGGTGGCATGTGGTGATGGTTTTAATGATTTGTCAATGGTACGTTACGCTGGATTGGGTGTTGCTATGGGTAATGCTCAGCAGGTGGTAAAAGAGGTGGCTGATTTTGTGACGGCATCAAATGATGAAGATGGGTTGGTGCTAGTTGTAGAGAGATTTTTTAGGTAAATGTTTTTAAGTTGATTCAAAAGTATCCGAAACTGAATTTATGAGCCGCAAATAGAAAATCGTTTTTATAGAAGTTGCCTATTGTTGCCATCTCCTTTGGTTAATTTTATCAATGGTTTTATTAGCAAAATTCCTCTTAATAAGATAAAGGTTAAAAAGGCTGTCCAAATGGCATTATTCCTAATTATTGGCATAAGTGTATAGAGTAGTATTAAATAAACAATAAAAGATATTGCTACACTATTCCGAAGTACTTTGGTTTTTGTTGCTCCTAGCATTATACCATCTATCATAAATGGTAAAAAACCTGCTAATGGGATGGCAATTACCCAAAAAATGTATTGGTCAGCACACTCTAATACATCATTGGATGGGTTAAATAAACGTAAAATTGGTTCCCATGCTATAATGTAACATAGGATAAAAAAGGCTGCAACTCCTCCTGCCCAGACTAATAGCTGTTTGATAATAGATTGTAAGTAATCGTACCTCTTTTCTCCAACGTATCTACCCGATAGCGACTCTGCTGCAAATGCAAATCCGTCTGACATATAGGAAAATAAGGTGTACAATTGCATTAAAAGGGTATTGGTTGCTAATATCGTTTCTCCGAATTTTGAAGAGTTAATAGTAAACAATGTGTAGGCAATTGTAATGATGAGTGTACGGATGAAAATATCAATATTGACATCAAAGAAACGGAGAATCTTAGACTTGGATAAACTCTCTTTTAGGGTTGTATATTCACATTTTTTTCTGTATTTAGCATAAAATATTAGTAAGGATAAGACGAGAGAGGCGTATTGTGCTGTTACAGTCCCCCATGCAATACCTTTTATTCCAAGCTCTAAGTGCATTGCAAAGTAGATGCTGAAGACAATATTAACAATGTTAGAAAAGATTGCTATCCACATCGGAGAACGAGAGTCTTGCATCCCAATAAACCATCCGTGAATAGAAAAAATAGAGATGGAGGCGGGGATTGCCCAAAATCTTGTAAGTAGGTAATCTTTTACTAATGGTCTTATTGACTCGCTACATTCGATATAATCTATGGCAAAGTGTGAAATAGGATTTTTTAATAGTAGTAGAGTGATTGCTATGGTAAGAGATAATATGAGAGAGCGTATTAGTAGATTGGTACACTCTTTCCAATCACTGGCTCCGTATGATTGTGCAGTCAATCCGCTACATCCCATGCGTAAAAATGCGCAATTCCAATAAATAAAATTAAAGAGGGTAGAGCCAATTGATATTGCTCCTATGGCGCTATCTCCTCCAATATGGCCTGCAATAACAACATCTGCCATTCCTAATAAAGGAATGGTGATGTTGGAAATAATGTTAGGAATGGCTAAATTTAGAATAAGTTGATTTTTACTTAATTGAGCCGACTTTTCCATGGATTTATTTATTAATATCTGCCACTTTGCTCAATATATCTTTTAAGTGCTTCCAATATTTGTTTACACTAGATATGCTACATTGTTCGTTTGGAGAATGGTTGCCATTGATTTCTGGTCCAATTGATATCATGTCTAATTTGGGTGATTTTGCTTTAAATAAGCCACATTCCAATCCGGCATGGATAGCACTTACAATAGGGGCATAACCAAAAAGATTTGTGAAAGATTGGGTAACTATTTCCTTAATGCGAGACTGTAAATTGGGTTTCCATCCAGGATATCCATCACTATGCGTTACAGATGCTCCGCTCAAAAGGAATAGTGCTTCCATTCGATTCTTTAATTCTATCTTTTTGCTTTCTGTTGAACTCCTTTGACTGGTTGCTACCAAGTATTCTGTTTCTGAAATCTTTTTTATTGAAGCCAAGTTAGTGGATGTTTCAGGGAGATTCTCAATCTCTTTACTCATTTCAATAACTCCGTTTGGAATGCTGAATAGAGTATTGATAATTCGTTCACTATCTGTTAGTTGAATTATGCTGTCTTTGTAATCTTCCGATGATAAATCCATCTTAAATTCCTTTTCTGTCGGGTACTCTTCTTCAATAATTGCTGTATAAATATTGAGTTGAATTCGTATTTCTTCCTTGTATTTGTTTGGTATGGCTACCGTTGCACTGGCTTCGCGAGGAATTGCGTTATGAAGATTCCCTCCACTTATTTCAGCTATGTAAACCGGATATTTCTGTTTTTGTTCCCATAAAAAACGAGCCAATAGCTGAATGGCATTTCCTCGACCCTTATTTATGTCGTCGCCAGAATGCCCTCCTTTTAAACCGGATACAGAAATTTTTAAGAAAAATAGATTTTCTTGCGGTTGTTCTTTGGTTATCTTGTAGGTTGCACAGGTATCTATTCCTCCTGCACACCCAATGCAAAACCGACCATCTTCTTCTGAGTCTAAATTGAGTAGCATATCTGCATCTAACCATTGAGAAGAGATATGTTGAGCTCCGGTTAATCCTCTCTCTTCATCAACGGTAAATAGACATTTAAGTGGTCCGTGTTTTATTTCTGATGATTGTAAAATGGCTAACATTGATGCTACCCCAATCCCATTATCTGCACCTAATGTTGTGCCTTTGGCTTTTACCCAATCTCCATCAATGTAGGTTTGTATTGGGTCATTCTCAAAATCATGAATAGTATTTTCATTTTTTTCACATACCATATCTATATGAGATTGCAAAAGTAATAACGGTGCATTTTCATATCCCGGAGTGGCCGCTTTGTGAATTATGATGTTGCCCACACAATCTGTTTCTGTGAGAAGATTGAGTGATTTCCCAAAAGAAACGATGTATTCTCTAATTTTTTCTTCTTTACCGGAAGGGTGAGGTATTTGACAAATTTTATCAAACATTTCCCATAATTCTTGAGGCTCAAGATTGCTTATATTTTCTCCCATACGTTTATTTTACATAAGTCTTATTGTGAGTAATTTGTTGAGTGTTTTTGTTGTATCTAATAGTGGTTACATACTTTGAAATTAGCTCAACTTTAATTAGTGCGAAATTACTTGTTTTGCATGACTTTACCAATATTTTTATGCTTTATATTCTTTTGATTACAATACTTTGGTAAAAATTTAAACCGATTGAGTGTGATTTGATGACATAATTACTCAATAGTTAGGCTGTCTCTCTATTTGCTAATTCTTTCAATTCGCTTTTTATTCGGGGAATAGAGGTATTTTGTTATTATTAAATAATGTTAAAACTTTGTTCGTTCTCTGAAATAATACAAAAAGATTGTTGAAGAGTAATTGTATCTCAAAATATTTGATTTAATTTGCGCCGACTTTCTGAATTATGGAGAATGTTTGGATTATATTGTTATTGACGTTAGGTATTGTAGCTGTGGCTATATTGCTATTTGGGGTGCGTGTTTTTTTTACAAAAAATGGTAAGTTCCCCAACTCTCATGTGGGTGGTAATAAGGCAATGGCAGAACGTGGAATATATTGTGTCCAAACTCAAGACTACATGGAGTGGAAAGGTATTAAACAAAAAACTAAAAGAAAACATAAAGATTAACAGATGAAAAATTTTAACACTATTGCATTGGCTATTCTTGCTTTGGCCGTTGTTGGTTTGTATCTCCTTCATTTTACGGGTAAAGGTGAAAAACAAGTTGGAGTAGAAAGTTCGACCTTTGTAGCAGATTCTGCTATTGTTGAAACTCCGGTTGATTCTCTCTCTAATTCTTTTCCGGTAGCTTATATTAATGTAGATTCTTTTTTATTGAATTATGAGTATGCTAAGAAATTGAATGAGACCTTGTTGAAGAAGCAAGAAAAATCTAGAAAAGAACTTGTTTCTGCTCAGCAAAAGTTGCAAGCTGAGTTAGAGGTCTTTCAACAAAAATACCAAGCTGGTGGTTTTTTGTCTAAAGAGTCTTTTGAACAGGAACAAAATCGTTTGTTTAAAAAAGATCAGGAATTGCAAACTTTGGAACAGAGATTGGCTCAAGATTTGATTACTGAACAACAAAAGATGAATATGCGTTTACGTGATTCCATTAATTCATTCTTTGAATTTTTTAATGCAGATAAACGTTATAAGTTGATTTTAAGTAATACGGATGCAGATAATATTTTGTATGCAGAACCTATGTTGAATATCACTTCTGAGGTTGTATTTGTAATGAATCAACGTTATCGTGCTTCTCAACAAAAATAATTTGTAAATAATTTTTGATTATAAAATAGAAAATTCACCGGTAGAGGTTTACTCTCTATCGGTGTTTTTTTTGTTTGGAAATACATTTAAGTTCACTCTTAATTAATTCGGCCATCGTGTTAGCAATTATATTATTTCGGTTACTGCCGTTGGGGCGAATCGCATTCGCCCTGTTTTTATATCTGCAATATTTATCCTCGATAGTGTCAATAAATTCCGCTAACGGCTTGATACTAATTTTTATTGATTAAATATCATGTATAACGTACAAATATTATGGCTATAAAATGAAAGGTGTGTCAACAAATTTGCTGACACACCCTTTATAAAGAAGGAAAGATAATCTTACATCATGCCACCCATTCCTCCTCCCATTGGAGGCATTGCAGGAGCTGCAGCTTTGTCATCTTTCTTTTCTGCGATAACACACTCTGTTGTCAACATCATACCTGCAATAGAAGCAGCATTTTCTAATGCAACACGAGTAACTTTGGCAGGGTCAATAACACCAACTTCGAAGAAGTTTTCAAATTGTTCATTACGAGCATTATAGCCATAGTCGCCCTTACCTTCTTTTACCTTTTGAACGTAAACAGCTCCCTCTTTTCCTGCATTAGTAATGATTTGACGCAGAGGTTCTTCTATTGCTCTCTTGATAATCTCAATACCTGTTGTTTCATCTTCATTAGCACCTTTTAAGCCATTTAAAGACTCGATAGCGCGAATATAAGTAACACCACCACCAGGAACTATTCCTTCTTCAACAGCAGCACGAGTTGCGCTTAACGCATCGTCAACGCGGTCTTTTTTCTCTTTCATCTCAACCTCTGATGGAGCTCCAACATAAAGAACTGCAACTCCTCCGGCCAATTTGGCAAGTCTTTCTTGTAGTTTCTCGCGGTCATAGTCTGATTTTGTTGCCTCAATTTGAGCTTTGATTTGAGCTACTCTTTCTGCGATTGCCTCTTTAGCTCCTGCTCCATTTACGATTGTTGTATTATCTTTGTTGATTGTAACTTTTTCTGCTGTACCTAACATTTCGATAGTGGCATTTTCTAATTTGATACCCTTCTCTTCTGTTACAACCAAACCGCCTGTTAGGATTGCGATATCTTCCAACATCTCTTTGCGACGATCTCCAAATCCAGGAGCCTTTACTGCACATACCTTCAAAGCTCCGCGCAAGCGGTTTACTACTAATGTTGTTAATGCTTCTCCGTCAATGTCTTCTGCAATAATCAATAGAGGGCGTCCTGCTTGTGCTGTCGCTTCTAGAATTGGTAAAATTTCTTTTAGTGAAGATATCTTTTTGTCGTGAATCAAAATAAATGGATTGTCAAATTCAACTTCCATCTTTTCTGTATTGGTCACAAAGTAAGGAGAAAGGTATCCTCTGTCAAATTGCATTCCTTCTACAATATCAACAGTTGTTTCCATTCCTTTTGCTTCCTCAACAGTGATAACGCCCTCTTTTTTTACTTTTGCCATGGCGTCTGCTATCAACTTTCCAATTTCATTGTCATTGTTAGCAGAGATAGTAGCAACTTGTTCAATCTTATTGTAGTCGTCTCCAACTTCTTTAGCTTGACTTTTGATGCTTTCAACTACTTTTGCAACAGCTTTATCAATTCCGCGTTTTAAGTCCATTGGATTAGCTCCTGCTGTCACATTCTTTAATCCTACGTTGATAATTGCTTGAGCTAAGATAGTAGCTGTTGTTGTTCCGTCTCCGGCATCATCACCTGTTTTTGATGCTACTTCTTTTACCATTTGTGCTCCCATGTTTTCGTATGGATCGCTCAACTCAATCTCTTTGGCTACTGATACTCCATCTTTTGTGATGTGTGGAGCTCCAAATTTCTTTTCTATAATTACATTTCTTCCCTTAGGTCCTAAGGTTACCTTAACTGCATTTGCCAACTCGTCAACTCCTTTTTTTAGCAAGTCACGAGCTTCCATGTCATATTTTATCTCTTTAGCCATGTTATTTTTGTATTATTTTTTTTATGTTATTTACTGAAATTCTAAACAATTTTTAGATAATTGCCAAAATATCGCTTTGACGCATTATCAAATATTTTTCACCTTCTAATTCTAATTCTGTTCCGGCATATTTACCATAAAGCACTGTATCGCCTGATTTTACAACCATTTCTTCATCTTTGGTTCCATTACCAATTGCGATAACTTCTCCTTTTAATGGTTTCTCTTTTGCTGAGTCTGGAATTATAATTCCACTTGCGGTCTTTTCTTCTGCAGCTGCTGGTTTTACCAAAACTCTGTCTGCCAACGGTTTAATATTCATAATTATAATTTTTTTAAGAGGTATTTTAAATTTATTTTCTTTTTTTTTATAGAATAAAATAGCCTCTTTGTTAAACATTTATTTTTAAATTTTTGTTTTTGATTCTTTAAAAATCCTTTATTTTTCTGCATAATTTGTGCCAAACAGATTACTCTGTCATTCTTGCCTAAAATTCTCATTATCTATATTATATCTATGTCATTTTGTCATATTTATCTTTATAGGAGAGTTCTATAAAATCATTTCGCGGAATTTTTGATGACTGCTTCTATAATTTGCACTATTATTATTATTAAATTTGATAAACCATTATCATGGCTCTCTCCCTTATTTTTGATTTTGTGTTTTTTTTAGTTGTTAAAGTTTTTTATAATAAGCTTGGAACTTATTGTGTTTATTACTTAACTTTGCAGTAAGATATGGGTGATGGTTTAGAGAGTTTCTGATTATCGCCGAGTTTTTATAACTAGAATTGATTATGCATGACTAAGTTTTTGTTACAGATTTGTGCTTTGTTACTTTTCTTATCCTCTTGTTCAAAGGATGAGGAGTGTATTTGTGAGACGTTTGTTAATGGAGAATTTGAGAAGAGTGAAAATGTTGATCCGGCAGAGTTTGGGGTTAATAAATGCAAAGAATTAGATTTTGCTCTATTTGGGACTAGTTATAAATGTAAATAAAGGTAATTGAACGGTTAATTAATGGGGTTAATTACTTTTGAATGTGATAATATTTCAGAAGATATATTATAGGAGATGTCGAAAACCTTGAGAGTAGACAAAATTTTAATAAAAAACAAATGAAAAAGTGGATCACCGTAAATTTTCGGTGGAGATGTAAAAAAATTAGGCAAAAATAGTTTTTAGTCTAAAGAGGAAGAAAGGTATGTCGCTGACACCTCGGAATTGATTTCTAAAAGCCTTTACTTTTGCATTGAAACTCTCGGCT
>JAGBVI010000066.1 GCA_017630395.1 Paludibacteraceae bacterium | reverse complement strand
TCCGCTATGCTTCAGACTGCGGAGCAAAGGTAATAGCATCTGTTGATATAGACAAATTACATGCCTCAATTTCAGCCTGCAATTTGACCTATTGAACAATACATACTTGTTTATAGCCTGCAAAATGACCTATACGCCAAAGTTTATCAACCTCCAATTTGCACTTTTAAAATTTAAAACGGTGAATTTATTGAACTTACCTTAAGCTCCTTATTCCTCACTTTTGAAGTATCTTGATAAAATATAGTAATACCTCTTGGGTAGCCATTCTTTGAGTTTGGGAATATAGGTGTCTAAATTTCTTCTTTCCGGCCATATTGTGGCGTCATGTTTAAACGATTCTTGACAATAGTGGTAGTAGGAGTCGATAAAATCAATTAATTCAGGAAGGTGCCCTTCAAAGTCTTTGCAAAATTGGCTATAATGTCTTAAAATATACTCGTTCTTCATTATTTGTCCAAAAAAATGTCTTCCACTGTGCGATATGGTTGAGCCTAATTCATTGACAGGGTCCCAACTAAAGGGTTGCTCGAATTGTTTGAAATAGTCCAAGTCGGTTTCATACGAATAGGCATAGTCGAAGTCCCAAAGTGGTCCCATTTCAAACAGTGCTCCTAACGTGTCTTGACGGTACAGGAATAGGCTTTTGGGATGGTTTACCTCCAGATTCATTGAGAGATCATAAACAAATGTCCATTTTATTAAACTCTCTAAATCCATGTAGTTTAAAAATGCCTCTCCGCTATCTTTCATGATTGAATATTCAAATTCATTGAAATCTTTTAAGTAACGAGTTAGCAATAGTTGGGCAGAGTCTGGACTATAGTCGTTTAAATCGGGATCTTTTACTTGAACAGGGAGCGAACATATTTCTGACTTTCCTTTGTAATCTTCATCGAAATAGCTGTCTAATTCCAATAGATAAGCTCCGGACGTCTCTTCAATATCTACACTATTATTGGCAATACCAACCTTTTCGGTAAACATATAATTGCCTAGGTATTCGTCGTTTATATACAATTCTATGGGGACGATGTTATTGGTATATTTTACTCCAATTATATGTCCCATTTTCATTGATACTGCATTACACATCAACGAGCGGTCAAGTGCATTGGCCAATAAAACCCAATTTTTACCTTTCTTCAAATCGAATGGTTTTCCTTTGTTGTATAATTTTAATCGGTACGGTTTTTTCTTATAAGACCAAGTGGTGTTGCCTCGTCCTCTTATGTAGGTTGAATCTATAAACTCCTCATAGACACCATTGGACGATATCTTGATTAAGGCTTTAACGTATGTCTCTTTGCTTTTGATTTTTACTCCATTCTCTGTATAAATATCAACTCGACAGATTTTGGCTGTATCAAGAGGGAAGTGGATGGCTACACCAACCTGGCTCTTCTTCGGCTGGTATGATATTCCTCTATTGCTTATCGTGTCGATGACAACGATATTTGAATCTTTCAGCGTAAAATATAGTGTGTCTTTAAAGTTTACAGGTGTGATTTTACTTTTTATTTGGAAAGTATCCAGCCAGACACTAATACCAGGGTCTAATTGAAAAGAGGGGACTAAGTAGTGACCGATATTGGGTACAGTTCCACTCCAAATCCTATTTTCCAAAATACATTCAACATCTGTTGTTAATTGAGAATTAAACTTGTTGTTGAAATGAAAAACTTTAAATTGGGGTCCTTCCGGAGGTAAAAATTGTCCCAATATTATTTCGTTGGTATTGATGGAAATTGTTGTGTCGTTTTTTAGATAGATGGTCTGTTCGTTTTGATTAATGACAGAACTATCAATGATATTCAGTGGAATCTCCCAATATGATCCATTGTTTTTTTTGATATAAAGCGATGATTGATTATTGCTCAACATAATCTGTGTCGAGAAAATCAGAAATAATATTGGAAGAATTATACTTTTGTTCATTGTTGTCCATTTTATATTGAATTATGTCTGCTTCTACAAATTATGCGTTATATATTTTTTTGATATAAGAATTTTTCTGATGCTTTTGACTATCCTATTTATACTTTCAGCATCATAAGCGATGAATTTATTGAACTTAATTTGCTTATTCTGTTTATATTCACTTGGTTACAATGTTTGTGTCACTTTTTGGCGAATATGTCCAACTTAAGCAAAATGTTCTTCAAAATCATTTCGATCTAAATTTATAGAAGTTACCTAAATCTCTTTTTTTTACTAGGTATTAGATACTATATAATATCACCTAATTATTTGATATTCGATAAACTAATCATGTTTTATGTATTACCATTGACGCAAAGAAAGAAAAAATATTGCAAATAGAAAAGAAAAAAATGAGAAAACCCAATTCAAACATTTTTTAGAGAATTGTTGTTAATCTAATCGAGTTTTAAAATTAGGTAATTTCTTAAAACTCTTTTAGGATGATTAGGAGAGTATTGTAAGATCTTAAGTACCTTAAGGTGTGTTTTCTTAAGTTTATTTTATAGATTTTTTGAACTCTTAAATAACAGGAAAAGAAATTTTTTGAAGTTACCTTAATCAATAGATAGAGACTATGTTTAATCAAAAATTTTTAAAAATGAATATCTCAAAAAAAATTATTTGTTTAGTATTATTAATGGTTGCTCAAATTATTTCGAGCAGTGTATTGTATTCTCAATCAGAAGAGATGGATTGGGCTTATGAAAATAAAGATGTTTTGATGTTTGGTTCTGAGGAGGTGGATAATGACACTATTCGAGCATTATTTTATGCTTTAAGGAACTTAGAAAGAAACACTCCAGATCAGCCCGGAATTATTTTCTCGTCAAAAAACGGAAAATTTCACTTTGGTGTAGGAGGTTATGTAAAGGCGGTGGCTTCGTATGATTTTGAAGGTGTTGTCAACTCGCCTGATTTTGTAATATCAAAAATTCCAGTTGGTGATGAAGAGAAAGATAATCAAAAGTTGCGTATGGATGCGAGTACGAGTAACTTATCTTTCAAGGCTATTTTGGATACAGAGCGATTGGGTATTGTTGAAGGCTATTTTTCAGCAAATTTCAGAGGCTCATCTTTAACTTTCCAACTGCAAGATGCTTATGTTAGATTTTTGGGTATTTTGGCAGGTTACGCACCATCAACGATGGAAGACTTAGAATCAACTCCTGTTACAATAGATTATCAAGGTCCTAATGCAGAAACTTTTACAAGAAATACTCAAATTAGATATACAGCAGATTTTAATGAGCATTTGCAAATGGCTGTGGCTTTAGAAATGCCTCATTTTGATCCAAGTTATTCTCAAACAACAGCTGCATGCAATCAAAGAGTTCCGGATGTACCTTTGTATTTTCAATATTCTTGGAAATCTGGAAGTCATATTCGTTTAACCGGATTGTTCAGGGATTTAAGATATTTGGATGTGACAAAAAACGAATATAAAGACAAATTAGGGTGGGGAATCCAATTAAGTGGTTCGTCTCATTTCTTCTCTAATAAGCTCACTTTGTATTATCAAACGGTATTAGGTCAAGGTGTTTCTGAGTACATCCAAGATTTATCCGGATTATCTATAGATATGATTCCGAGCAAGGATGTGCAAAACAATTTGAAGCGTGTACCTTGTTATGGTTGGTATTTTGGTGTGCAATATAATTTTTTGCCTAATCTTTTCAGCTCTGTTTTGTATAGTCAAGTAGAAGTTGACCCATCTAATAATGAGATTGTTTATGACCAAATGTATAAAAGAGGGCAATATTTGGTAGCCAATCTTTTCTGGGATATTATTCCGACTGTACGTGTTGGTGTAGAATATTTACATGGACGTTTGACGCATCAATCAGGAGCAGATGGTCATGCAAATAGAGTTCAAGCGCAAGTTCAATATAACTTTTAATAGGGAAAAAAATTATCTATAAAATAGATTTACTTAAACTTGTTATAATTTCTTAATACATAACTTTTTCATTTTAATTCCACCTTTCTCTTTGACCGATTCTATCGTGAGGTAGGATCGGTTTGGTTTTGAAGTATTTCAATTTGAGACAAGAGAATTATAAAGCAAAGGGCGAATATCCTCAATCAGATATTCGTCCTACCAAAATTTCAGTATCGTTTTATTATTTACCTCTGATTATTTCCATGCCCTTTTTCAAAGCCTCTTCATTCATTGGAATTAAATGATGATGTCTTTCAGGCAAAGTTTTTTTCAAACCTTTCAATACATTTTCCAATTCTACAATAGGTCTGATTTTAAGTAATCCGCCCAAGATAATCATGTTGAAAGACTTAGGAGCATTCATTTCAATGGAAGTATCCATTGCGTTTATTTTGTAGATATTAATATCTGTACGAGTAGGTTCTGATGTGATACCATATGGATCGTATATCAAAGTTCCTCCTGGTTTTACAGCTTTTTCGAACTTATCCAACGATTGTTGGTTCAAAATAATAGCTGTATCATATTGATTTAAAATAGGAGAACTAATTTTCTCATCACTTAGGATCACAGTTACGTTGGCAGTACCACCACGTTGTTCCGGACCGTATGCCGGCATCCAAGAAACTTCTTTTCCTTGCATCAAGCCGGAATAGGCAAGAATTTTTCCCATTGAAAGGACACCTTGTCCACCAAAACCTGCAATGATAATTTCTTCTGTCATTTTTCTTTTATTTAGATGTTAGCATCTTTATCTTTTAAGTCACCCAATGGATAAGCAGGGAACATATTCTCTTCCATCCATTTATTAGATTTTTCCGGAGTCATTTTCCAACCGGAAGAACAAGTGGATACAACCTCTACAATATTTGCGCCACCTTTTCCGTCCATACAATTTTCAAATGCTTTTCGGATAGCTTTTTTTGTTTTTCTCACTGCAGCTGCAGTATGTACACTTTGGCGTGTTACGTAGCGCATGCCATCAAGTTCCTTAAGTAAGTTGGTTATTTTTAGAGGATAACCATTCAACTTTACATCTCGTCCATAGGGGCAAGTAGCCGTTTTCATTCCCTCTAAAGTTGTTGGAGCCATTTGACCTCCTGTCATACCATAGATACCATTATTTACGAAGATAATTGCAATACTTTCTCCTCGGTTGCAAGCATGAATAGTTTCTGCTGTTCCGATAGCTGCCAAATCTCCATCGCCTTGGTAAGTGAAAACCAATTTGTTAGGACGAAGTCTTTTGATAGCTGTAGCCATTGCCGGAGCACGTCCGTGGGCAGCCTCTTCCCAATCTATATCAATGTAGTTGTAAGCAAATACTGCACAACCTACAGGGGTGATTCCGATTGCATTTTCGACAAGTCCCATCTCTTCGATAACTTCTGCAATCAATTTATGAATTACACCATGACTACAACCTGGGCAGTAGTGCATAGAGTTATCGTTCATAATATCTGGTTTCTTGTAAACCAGATTTTCGGGTTTGATTATATCCTCAATTGCCATTTTGTCGATTTTTTGAAATTACATCAATTTATTCTTTACTGCTTCTACAATTTCGTCCGGAGTATATACAATACCTCCTAAACGTCCGTAGTGTTCCACTGGAACTTTTCCATTCACAGCCAAGCGAACATCTTCAACCATTTGTCCGGCATTCAGCTCAACTGTCAACATCGCTTTTACTTTGTTTGCATATTCTGCTATCGCTTTTGTTGGGAAAGGCCATAAGGTGATTGGTCGTAGTAGTCCCAATTTTATTCCTTTCTCGCGTGCAATTTGGCAAGCCTTTTGACATATACGTGCAGACGAACCAAAGGCTACCAATAAATATTCTGCATCTTCGCACATTATCTCTTCGTAGCGAACCTCATTCTCTTCAATAGCTTTATATTTTGCTTGGAATCTCAAGTTGTTTTGTTCCATTGCATCAGGTTGCAACTCCAATGAGGTGATGATGTTGGGTTTTCTATTTTTAGGCTTTCCTACAGCTGCCCATGGACACTCTTTTTCAATCTCCTCATCAGTTCTTCTTGGTTTGAAATCTGGTAGAACCACCTTTTCCATCATTTGTCCAATTACTCCATCTGCCAAAATGATAGCCGGATTTCTATATTTAAAAGCCAAATCAAATGCCAATCCAACAAAATCTGCCATTTCTTGAACAGAAGCAGGTGCCAAAGCAATCAAACGATAATCTCCATGTCCTCCTCCCTTTACAGTCTGGAAATAGTCGGCCTGACTTGGTTGAATTGTTCCCAATCCTGGTCCACCGCGCATTACATTTACTATTAGAGCGGGTAGTTCTGCTCCTGCCAAATAGGATACACCTTCTTGTTTTAATGAGACTCCCGGACTTGACGATGAGGTCATTACTTTTTTTCCGGAACCTGCTCCGCCATATACCATGTTAATGGCTGATACTTCACTTTCTGCTTGTAAAACGACCATACCGGTTGTTTTCCAAGGTTCAACTTCCATCAAGGTCTCCAACACCTCAGACTGAGGAGTAATAGGATAACCGAAGTATCCATCACATCCGCAACGAATAGCTGCATGAGCAATGGCTTCGTTTCCTTTCATTAATTTTACTTCTTCACTCATTATATATAGAAACTATATTGTTGTTATTTTTTTGTTGTTTTGGCCTTGAAAAATCTTTTCTAATACATCTCCCAAGAATTATTTGTAATGGGAGGGATTAGACTCTGTTTTTCAAAAACAACCACTAATGAATTTTAGTCAATTTTTGTCTTGTACACGGTAATACAACCATCCGGACATACAATTCCACAACTAGCACATCCAATGCAAGCATCCTCATTTTCCATAACTGCAAAATTGTACCCTTTTGCATTTACTTGTTTTGACATTGCCAATACGTTTGTCGGACATGCAACTACACATAATCTGCAGCCTTTACACCTCTCTTGGTTAACTACAATCGCACCTTTAATTTTTGCCATTTCAATTTTAATTTAATTGATTTTCCTTTTCGTTTGCAAAGGTATATAAACTACTTTTTTCTTGCAAATTTTCAACTCTTAATAATAAATAAAGAGGCATTTTTATTCAAAATACCCCTTTATATTATCTTTTTTCTATAAATCTATTCAAGATGTTACTTCAAAGTGAATTCAATAATATCTGAAAAAATTTCTGATGAAATATTCAACTCAAAATTTATAGAATCCACCTATAAACATCTGTCTGAAGGATTATTATTTCTCGCTAGCCATTTCTTGGTCTATCAAGATTCTTCCACAATACTCGCATACGATAATTTTCTTTCTTAAACGAATATCCAATTGTCTTTGTGGTGGAATCTTATTGAAACATCCTCCGCAAGCATCACGTTCAACGGCAACAACTGCAAGTCCATTACGTGCATTTTTACGGATTCTTTTGAATGCATTCAATAATCTCTCTTCTATCTTTCCTTCGATTTGTTTTGCTTTTTCACGCAACTTTTCCTCTTCTTGCTTTGTTTCGGAGATTATCTCGTCTAACTCTGATTTCTTTTGAGCTAAGTCTTCAGAACGGTCGTTAATCAATTCTTGAGCGCGTTCTAAGTCTTCTCTTCTTTGCTTAGCTGCGGCGTTAAACTCGCGAATCTTTTTCTCGCATAACTCAATCTCCAATGTTTGAAACTCAATTTCTTTTGAAAGATTTTCGTATTCGCGGTTATTACGAACATTCTCTTGTTGACCCTGATAACGTTCAATCAAGCCTTTTGAAACTTCGATATCACTCTTTTTGCCGGTGATTAAGGTCTCGAAATTGCGGATGTCCTCTTGCATGTGAGCAATACGAGTGTTTAATCCTGCAATCTCATCTTCTAAATCTTGCACTTCCAATGGAAGTTCTCCACGCAATGTTTTAATCTTGTCGATTTCTGAATCAACTAATTGCAAATCGAAAAGTGCTCTTAACTTTTCTTCCACTGAAATCTCTTTTGTTCCTTTTACTGACATACCTTATATGTATTTTATCGGATTTGTTTTATAATCTGTAAAATGAATTGCAAATTTAGGATTTATTTTTGAAACTATATCAAAAAATACATCTTTTATGTATTGTTCTGATTCAAAATGTCCAATATCTGCCAAAATTAAGCCGTTTTTAACCTCAAAAAATTGATGGTATTTTATATCTCCTGTCAAATAAATGTCCACTTGGTTCGCTATTGCATCCGGAATAAATTCGGAACCGGAGCCTCCACATAGTGCAATTTTTTTTATTTTTCTTTCGGCTTCGAACCGTGTATGGCGAATGCATCCTATGCCTAATTCTTGTTTGATTCTGTTTAAAAAATCTAATGCTCCTTCTGCTACAGGTAATTCTCCAATGTAGCCTAATCCAAAACTTCCGTCTCCTTCTGCTTTTAATATCTTGCCATTTATCAGTCCGATTTTTTTCGCTAAAATAGCACTTACTCCTTCATGTGCTTTATCTACATTGGTGTGTGCAGAATAGATTAAAATATCATTCTTAATTGCTTTGATAAGGCAATTTTGTATATAATCATCTCCTATGATTTTTTTTATTCCCTTGAAAATTAGTGGATGATGACTTAAAATAAAATTACATCCCAACGCAATGGCTTCATCCAAAACCTCTTCTGTTACATCAAGAGTAATCATCAGTCCGGTTACTTCTCTATGCGGATCTCCCACTTGAATGCCACAGTTGTCATACGATTCTTGTGTTGATAGAGGGGCAAAACTTTCAATTTCTCTTATAATTTCAATTGCTTTCATGGTTCTCTCTTTTGCTACATTTAAGTGTTATTACGGTGTATTGTGGGTCCATCCCAATTCGTCCCGGAACGCCTACGCATCCAATACCCCTTGATACAAAGATATATTGATTATTCTTTTCATATAAATCGTCCCAATAATCAAATGCCCAACTTGCAGGAGACCATTTAAACCAAGGTGTTTCTATTCCAAATTGTGATGCATGAGTGTGTCCGGAGAGGGTTAACTCAATGTCGGTTATGCCACAAATACTGTCGCCCCAAAAGGTAGGATCGTGTGATAAAAGTATTTTTGTTGAGGTAGAATCAACTCCTTCCATCGCTTTATCTAATTGGGCTGTGTGAGTAAAGTATTTTCCCCAGTTTTCGATTCCAATAAATGTTATTTTTTCTTCTCCTCTTTGGATGTTCTTGTTTGTGTTGAGTAATAAATCAAATCCAAAATCTCTGATTTTACTTCGTACTGCCATTTCATTCAAAGACTTCAAATCTTCATTGGGCCATTTGTAGTAGGTGCTATAATCGTGGTTTCCTAAAACGGCAAGCATAGTATCTTTACTACGTAACCTTCGGAACAATGAAGACCATCCATTGCATTCAGAGGCAAAACTGTTTACCATGTCTCCTGTAAATACAATGATATCTGCATTTTGTGCGTTAATCGAATCAAATAGAGGTTCTAATTTTTTTTGAGAAAGGGTGAAACTTCCTAAATGGAAATCGCTTATTTGTACAATTTTGTAATTATCAAAATTTTGAGGCAAATTAGGTAACGTGATTTCTACTTCCCTTTTTTCAAAATTAAAACGATTATAGTGAATCGCTTTCATGATTAACAAAAATGCTAAAATTGCTACAATATATCCCGCATATTGAATTTTTCTCCATCTCTTTTTTGTGAGATAAAAGATTAAATCAAAAGTACAAAATAGTAGTTTTGGAATGTAAACTGCTCCTAAGATAGTGATAAACATCATCATCTTAAAGTTGGTTTCCGGAGTAGTTACACTATTTATATTAAACAGTATAATCAGCGAGGTAATTAAAAAATAGGAAGAGATTATCCAATGTAAAATCGAGGTTGATTTATGAACCCGATGATGCATGAATCTCTTGTGCAGATATAAATCCGGAAGAAATATCAGCAGTACAATAAATATGAGAAAAGAGGTGTATATATGCATTTTACTTTAATTCTAATGCGACAACATTTTCTACGTGATGGGTATGCGGAAACATATCAACCGGTTGTACTGCAGTAACTTTATACTTGACGTCCAATAAATTTAAATCTCTTGCTTGTGTTGCTGGATTACAACTTACATAGACAATTCTTTTAGGTTCTGCAGATAAAATTGTTTCAATCACGTCCGGATGCATTCCATCTCTTGGGGGATCGGTGATAATTACATCCGGTCTTCCATGTTCTTGAACAAACTCTTTGGTGAGAATGTTTTTCATGTCTCCTGCATAAAACAATGTATTGTCTATTTGATTGTTTTTAGCGTTGATTTTTGCGTCTTCAATAGCTTCTGGAACATATTCGATGCCAATTACCTTTTTAGCTTTTCCGGCCACAAAACATGCAATTGTTCCTGTTCCGGTATATAAATCATAGACCAATTCGTTGCCGGTCAATTGAGCATAATCTCGCGCTATTTTGTATAGTTCGTAGGCTTGTTTGCTATTGGTTTGATAGAATGATTTTGGTCCAATTTTAAATCGTAATCCCTCCATCTCTTCAAATATGTGGTCTTTCCCAAAAAACAGATGTACCTCTTGGTCTGTTATGGTATCATTACATTTTCCATTGATAACATAGAGCAAAGAGGTAATTTGTGGAAATTTGTTTTTTAAATGGTTTAACAAATCCTCTCGCATCTCTCTATTCTCGTGGTAGAATACTAAAATCAGCATTACCTCTCCAATAGAGGTGGTTCTGAATACCATAGTGCGTAGAAATCCTTCGTGATTTCTTAAATCAAAGAATGGTAATCCTTTTTCGTATGCGTATGCTTTAATGGCATCTCGCACATCATTACAAAGTTCGTTTTGAAGATAACACTTTTCAATATCCAATACCTTATCAAACATGCCTGGTATATGAAAACCAAGCGCATTCATATTTTCAAAAGTAGCACCGGACGATACTTGTTCATAGGTCAACCATTTTTTATTTGAGAAAGTAAACTCTAATTTATTACGGTAAAAAATAGTATCTTCTGAGCCTAAAATAGGAGATATTTCAGGTAGATCAACTTTCCCGATACGAGTGAGGTTGTTAAAAACTTGTCGTTGTTTATGGCGAATTTGCTCTTCGTACGGAAGAATTTGCCATTTGCAACCTCCACAAACACCGTAGTGAGAACAAAAGGGGGCTGAGCGTTTGGATGAGTAGCTATGTATCTGTGTTACTCGTCCTTCCATATAGCTATTCTTTTTACGAGTAACTTGTATGTCAACAATGTCTCCCGGAACTACATATTGAGTAAACACAACCATCTCATTTACTTTGGCAATTGCTTTACCTTCATTGGCAACATCTGTTATTTCAACCTTTTCTAATAAGGGTAAATCTTTTTTTCTTCTTCCCATTGAATTTTCTATTTTTTAGTGCTTACAAAGGTAGGAATTATAAATAAACAAAAAAACAATATAGACAAAAAAAGAGTTGATGTGAAATGTGGTAATCTAAGAAGCTGTTTAAATTTTATTAAAAAAAAAAAAATTAGAGTTTCACTCTCTTATTTTCAGCATCTTTGAGATTCTTTTAGGTGGGTTCTATAAATTCATTTCGAGGAATTTTTGAATTTATTTCGAGTAAATTGCTGTGCGAAAGAAGGAAGCAGTGCAAGCACTGTGACCGACTGACAAGCAGCAATTTGCCAAAATAAATCAAAAAGTACCGAAAAGTTTATCAATCTTCGATTTACACTTTTTAAATTTTAAACGGTGAATTTATAGAACTCACCTTAAACCTATTTTTATT
>JAGBVI010000065.1 GCA_017630395.1 Paludibacteraceae bacterium | reverse complement strand
TGAGTCAACTACAATCACTGCATTTGAAGATTGCCAACTTTACAACGTTACTATCGATGTTACTCCAAGAGCTACAACTCCGGGAGAAAATGTAGGAAACGAATTGACAGAAAATGATGCAGAAGGCGTTAAATTGGCTCCAAACCCATCAGACGGAAACTTCACAATATTTACGTCTGAAACTATTGAAACTATTGAAATCCTAAACTTAATGGGACAAATTGTTGCAGTAAGTTCAGATGCAAATATCAAAGTTAATTTGGCAGAAGGTGCTTATTTCGTAAGAATTCTAACTGCTGAAGGTAATAGCTACATTGAGAAGATGGTTGTGAAATAACCCTATTTAATCTTCATAAAAAACGGAGAGTAACAGAAAAGGTTGCTCTCCGTTTCTATTATAGGAGAGTTCTAAAATGTAACAGTCTGAACAAATATTGAATCAAGCCATTATTTTTATCATCAAGGTTTAAAAAATTCAGAGGGATACCTAAAAATTCCACAGATTTATTTTGAATGGCTAATATATTTCTTTATCTTTGGCATTATAGGAAAGAAGTGGAATAAACATTATTTTCCACAACCAGAATGTATTACCAAAAAACTAATCAAATTATGAGAAAAACAGTAATAAGTTTTATATTCGTTTTAATGTCTATAAATTTATGGGGATACGATTTTAAAATTGACAAGATCTATTACAATTTTAACAGCGATTCTATTTCAGTTAGCGTAGCAAGTTGGTCAGGGAGTGGAGAGTATACAGGAAAAATAGTTATTCCTCCTAAAATTATCTATAATGAAAAAGAGTATATCGTAACAGAAATTGATTCGAATGCATTTTGGGATTGTATGTATGTTACAAGCATAATTATACCAGAAACAGTAACGAAAATAGGGGCAGGAGCCTTTACATGGTGTTATGGCATGGATAGTATCACACTTCCGGAAACCATTACAGAAATCGAAGACAGCCTTTTTTATGGTTGTCATGCTCTAAAAAGTTTTACTATACCGAAAACTGTAACGAGAATAGGTGAAGAAGCTTTTGAATGTTGTTGTAATTTAACATCCATAGAAATTCCTAAAAATGTTACGGAATTAGGAGATAGAGTTTTTTCTCGCTGCTCTAATTTGCGTGAAATTTATATTTCTAGCAACATAACAAAAATTGGCATTTCTCCTTTTGTTGATTGTTCAAGATTGGAAAATATTGTTGTTTCGGAGATTAATCCTTATTATTCTTCGGAAGATGGAATTCTTTACAATAAATCTCAAAGTAAATTAATACAATACCCTTGCGGAAAGAGTTGGAAAGAATATAACGTTTCAAACAAAGTTAAAATAATAGGAGAATCTGCTTTTATGCATTGTGATAGTTTAAGAAACATTACGATTCCGGATAATGTTGAGGTTATTGAAGATAATGCATTTAAATATTCACTAAACTTAACAGACGTTTCAATTGCTAATAGTGTAAAAAGTCTTGGCGCAAGGGCGTTTGAAAAATGTAAATCCTTGAAACGTGTAAAATTGTCTGAGAACATAGATTCAATAAAGGAATACACTTTCAGCGAATGCGATAGTTTAATTCGTATAACAATTCCAAAACAAACTAAATTTATTGGTAACAGAGCCTTTTTTTACTGTAAACAATTGTCAGAATTACATCTTTCAGATAGTTTAAGGGTGATAGACGAATATGCATTTAATAATTGCGAGAACCTTACGACAATAGAATTGCCCCAATCCGTTTCTAAAATTGGGCAGTCTGCATTTCAATATTGTAGGAAATTAGAACTCATTGATTGTAAAAACATAACACCTGCGAATTTAGGGATAAATGCATTTGACTATACAAGCAAAAATTTAAAAATATTTGTTCCTTCTGAATCCGTTAATAATTACCTTGAAGATGCAAGTTGGAATCAATATAACATCTTAAGTTTTTCAATTTACGAAAATGGAATTTACTATATTTTAGATTCGTTAACCCATTCTGCTACGGTTGTCAAAGGAATTATTCCGTATTCCGGAGATATAGATATTCCCCGTATGATTAATCATAACGGAGAAGAGTATATAGTAAATCAAATCGACACAAAAGCATTTGCACATACAAATTTAAGCAGCGTTGTTATTCCCAATAGCATCAAATCACTAGATGCATATACATTTTATGAATGTAAAAATTTGGTGCGAGTTGAGTTACCTGACAACTTGAGTTTGATAGGGGATTATGTATTCTATGGTTGCGAAAAATTGAATTCAATTAAATTACCAAATTCTTTAAAGAAAATTGGAGATAGTGCTTTTGATAATTGTTTCAACCTTACAAGTATAACCATTCCAGAGGGAATTACATCGATTGGGAAATATACATTCTCCGGATGTAGGCAATTATCAAGTATTACATTTCCCAATAATTTAAAAACGATTGAAGAGGGAGCTTTTGAATATTGCCAAAATTTAAAGCGATTAAATTTTCCGAATAGTTTGACGGAGATAAAAACTAAGGCTTTTCAATATTGTTCCGGTCTGACTGAACTGAATTTTCCAGAGGGTATCTTGGAAATTGGAGAGTTGGCATTTCTTGGTTGTAGCAACATTGAAATATTAGAAATTCCGGCTGAATTAGAATTTATCGGAGAAAAGGCTTTTGCAGAATGCAGTAAATTATCGACTGTAATAATTCCGGAAGGAATTACAACTATTGCTAATGGCCTATTCGAAAATTGTAGTAGCTTATCATCTATTGAATTCCCTGAGAGTTTAACAAAAATAGAGATGAAAGCATTTAATTTATGTCCTAATTTGTCATCATTAACTATTCCCAAAAATGTAACAGAAATAGGTGATTTCGCTTTTTATAACGTTGGAGATAACGTTCCGATAAAAATCTTAAGTGATCTTCCTCCCCTCTTAGGTAAAAACGCATTCAGTGATAGAAACATTCTTCCTATTATTTATGTTAATTACACATCGTTATATAATTATAAAAATCATGACGATTGGAAGAGATTTAATGTGCTTCCAATTCCGATTTCAGTTGACCGGCTTTATTACCTGCTGGATGCTAACTCTTTCACTGCTAGTTTGGCTCCTTCGGGAGAAAAATATACAGGAGATATTGTCATCCCATCAAAAATAACTTATGAGGGAAATGAATATGTTGTAAATAAAATTTCAGAATATGCATTTCAATATTGCTATGATTTGAATAGTGTAGAAATTCCTTCGACTATAGACTCAATAGGTGAAAAAGCATTCGCCAACTGTTTCGGGTTAAAGAGTATTGTAATACCTAACGGCGTAAAAAATATTGGAACTGCTGCTTTTTACTATTGTGAAAATTTGGAATCTATCACAATCCCGGAAAGTGTAAATACAATTGAAAAGTCGGCCTTCAGTAGTTGTAAAAATGTTAAGAGCATTACTTGTATAGGGGAAATTCCTGCAACTTTATCTCAAAATGCCTTTGAGATGGTAAATAAAGATATTCCTTTATACGTCCCTAAAGATGCCATAAATCAGTACAAAAATTCTTTTTTATGGAACGCATTTAGAAATATAATTGGTTGTTATTCTGTAGATACATCCGGAGAAAATGGAGTTGTGAAAGGTGGCGGATTTTTACCTGCCGATTCAACAATAATAATCTCTGCCATTCCTAATGAAGGCTTTGTATTCTCATCATGGAGTGATGATAACACAGACAATCCAAGAGAGATTAAATTAACTCAGGACATTAATTTGAAAGCAATCTTTGAAAGTTCATTAACCACAGAGGTTGAATTACCCCAAGTTACTCCTATGAAAATTTACATGAATGGGAATCAACTTGTTGTTGATGGCATTGACGATTATACAATTTACACCTTAAATGGTCAAAATTTAGGTAAATGCAAACATCTTGTTACAGGTGTTTATATTATTGTTGCCAACAATAAGAGTTTCAGATTTATTATAAAATAGAATGCAATCTAACAAGGTTGGGTTGCGTTATACTCAACCTTGTTTAAATCCCTTTAACACCTTATATTATAAAGGATTATACATATCATAAATACGCATAATTATGATTGTACCCGCTACTTTTATAATCTCTATTCTTGAGCCACTCCCAAGCAGAGCAATCACATTTAAGAAACTGTTTAAATTTTATTATTAAAAAATATTTTAGAGTTTTACTCTCTTATTTTCGGCATCTTTGAGATTCTTTTAGGAGGGTTCTATAAATTCATTTCAAGGAATTTTTGAATTTATTTCGAGGAAATTGCTGTGCGAAAGAACGGAGCTGTGCGAGCACAGTGATTGAATGACAAGCAGCAAGTTGCCGAAACAAATCAAAAATTACCGAAAAGTTTATCAACCTCCAATTTTCACTTTTTAAATTTTAAACGGAGAATTTATAGAACTCACCTTAAACCTATTTTTATTCTCCTTTTTTGATAAGAGTCCACTATTTTCTGCAAAAGAAGATTAAAAATAGATTTAAAAATCTCTCTCAAATATGCTCGAAATAAAATTTAAACGTTTGTTTCCTGACATCTACCGCAACGCAGAAGCGGATTACTCGGCGAAGAACCTGACCCATAAGGCAAATGAAGGATTCATCAAGCTGGACAAGCCTGATAAAGGAGAATTCTTGTTTCATGGACCTGCAGAGTAGACGACAAGAGGTATGAACTGCCGTCCATACCTCTTGTCGGATTTGTTACTTTATCGATTATCTCTGCAGATGAGATTCTACTGTCAGAATATCTTTGGAGATTTATAAGCGGATGTGCGATACCAATTGGTGTCACGCTTATATCGCGAAATGGCGATGGACGGACTGACACCGCATCGTTCGGCTTCTTTTGCAATGGTCTTCACAATCTTATAAGGTGAAAGGCTTGTACATCCCACTTTAAGGATGTTTTCCCATGTTTCATCAGGTATGAGCATCTGTCTTGCAAACTCGTTTGCCTCTTTCTCTCTCGGGTCATTGGAGTATTCGATACCTTCAATAGAAATGAATGCCTTGTTCCCTTCCGAGAAGTGGCGATCTATATGGCATAACTCATGGAGAATATCAAATGCCAGTTTGTCCATGTCATTGTAGCGGTAAGTTACGGTGATGACCGGCATGTCCCCAGTGAAAGTTGAATAAGCATCAATCGGAGTCTTGTCCAGTTTCTCCACCTTAATGTAAGATATGCCATAGCCATTCAGGCATTCTTTGATGGATTCAGTCGTAAGCGCTCTTTCGTTGGCCATGCGTGCGATGACCTCAGCCGCTTTTATGGCATTTCCCTTCTGGTAATTGTCCAATGGCTGGATACGGGAGATTTCAAGTTTGTTGAGGATAAGCCAAGTCAGCATGTTCTTTTCATCCATCTGCACCTTTTCGCTGTGCTTGTACATGCCAGCGACCTGCAATCGGAGTTCATTGGATGAGAGCAAGTCAAATGAAAACAACTCTTTTAGTCTCTTCACTCTTTCCGAACAAGACAACATTATAAGCCCCAAACGTTTATACAAGGCTTGAATATTAAAGATGTTTGCACACGCATCTTCAAATTGAAGAGCATACTGTTCTTCTGTTCTCTTTTCATCCAAAGCCTTGCATTCATAAATGTAGCCGTTGTGCAGATTCATCCAAGTCTTGTATGGAATACCTAACTGAGATTCCAGCTTCATAGCTAGTTCTTCATTCAGGTTTCGCTTTCCTTTGATGAATTCATTCAGGTGGGTCGCCTGTACGCCAATTGCTTGGGCAAAATCTTTTTGTTTGATACCACGTTCCTGCAACTCTTCACGCAAGATTTCTCCCGGGTGGATTGCCCTGGCAGGAACTATTCGGTTACTTCTTGTTGCCATAATGAGTGCTATCTATTTCTAAAAGTTCAACTTCGATGCAGTCCTCCGTTTCTGTAAATAACAATCGTTCAACCATTCCGTTCACCAGTCTCACAGAGCTTAAAGGTTCTTTCATGTACTTCAGTTTTTCGTAGTGAAGAAAACTGAAAGGCCTGAGTTCTTCTGTTGAATCCACATCGTACATAATGGAGACAGCTCTTTGGTAACCTTCAACCAACTTCTTGTTCTTGCAAAGTTTCTTATACTTTCGGTCTTCGGTTTTACCGTTTGAATACAATTGGGATAACGCTTCATCTTTGAAAATAATTTTCATAAGCGTCAATAGCTTTTGTTTCCTGCTGCAAAATTATACAAAAATTCCCATATCTGGTAATTTATCAGAAGATTTTTTTTGTTTTATATTTATTTTCTTCTGATTATAACACTTTTATAGCCATAATTTAATATGATAGGCTTCTTTTAACATGAAACCCAAACAATATTTTGTTGCGCACTGCCATCAACCAAATTCTTTTTTAATCCAACAACTACGGCCAATCATTAATTCTTCCATCCATTTTCTCTCCCCAATCCAACTAATCCCGCGAGATGCAAAATTATTCGCAATTATTTTTCAAAACACGGGCAAATTACTACCTTTACACCCTGATGAGCAAGGTTTTAAACCGTGGTGACAATTGGAACAAGATGAAAGAAGATATTCCCCATCTGATTGGGGTATTCTTCCTCAACAAAAGGTTTGGTAACGAGAGAAAATCCATTGTGGAGACGGAAGAGTTCGACCGAATCGACAAAGTTCAGTTTTGGGATAGAATGCGGAAATACTTCATCATTTTGGAGAATTTCGACTTCGCAAAAATCGAACAACCCTCATCAAAAGATTGTTGGATAGAAATTATCAAAAACTTAGGAGAGCGTATGTATAAAATTAGTCCTTCGGTATATGAAAAAGCCGATCCCGCCCTATTGGAGCTAATCGAGCGAGCGCAATTCTGTAATCTTACAGATGATGAACTTGCGCGCTATGAAGCCGGACTGAAAGCTATTGAGGATGAAATCAACTTCGAGGAGATGCTGGAGGAGGCAAAGGTGAAAATCGCCGCAGAGGCTCACGCAAAGGGACACGCCGAAGGACATGCTGAAGGACATGTTGAGGAAAAAAAAGAGAATCAGATTGAAACAGCTAAAAAGATGCTAAATATGGGAATGAGCATCGACTTGATTGCTGAAATTTCGGGACTCTCTAAGGAGGAAATTGAAGCTTTGCGATAAATAAACTTCAAAATCATGATAAAAAGGAAGGCGAATAAAACCTTCCTTTTTTTGAAATTTACAAATTATCTCTAAACTGACGCAAATCTATCGTTGTCTCCTCCCCTTTTTCAAATTTTGTGATTTTCCATGTATTCCCTTCTAAAATTGGAAGATAAAAAATATGCTCCGTCTTTTTTGAACAGGCTTTGTAACACTCTTTTAAGGAGCGTATTTTTTCCTTATACTCCTCTTCGTTGATGTTGAGCGATGAGGATTTGTTTACACTCTTTACTTCAAAAATGTGAATGCGACCTTGGGTATCTTTCATCACAAAATCCGGATAGGAGGTGTGAATACCATCCGAAAAATATTCAAACTTGATTTCTGAGTTGAGTGGAAAATTTTTACCCCACAAAAACTTATTATCACCCAAAACATCGGTTTGTTTGATGCTCTTCTGACGGATGTCTTTCAAAATTTCTGCCCACTTTCTCTCGGCTTCACTGTCAAACGAAAATTCATCGTAGATGATATTGTCTTCTTTGCGATACCACACCCAATCATCAATCGTCAGCTTCTGGTCTGTTTCATTGTAACTACTTCCGTATGGGAAACTTGCTTCTTCACATACGCACATGCTTTGTTCATAATCAGTAATCGCTGTGTAATATTTTTTCTTGACATCTACTATTTTCTCAACAAACAAACGCCACTTTTGATAGCTGTCTGCATATTCATAACAAAGTTCTTGTATATCGTTCTCGCATTGAATAAATTTTCGGTACATTTCAAAAATATTGTCGCCGATTGCCTTCTCCTTTCCTTCTTCAAGCAATTTTGTCATGTTCAAATCTGCCTTGATTCTTTGCGCTTCCAACTTTGTTGTTTTTACTTTGATTTCGTTCTCTATATCATAATTTCTGTAGAGATTGACCTGTTTGGGCAATCCTGCCTCTTTAGGAGCTATTCCCCAAATCCATGCAGTAGAAGCTAAATCTTGTGCCTCTTTGGTGAGATGCTCAAAATCCAACAAGCGTGGATTACGACGCACTCGTCCCATAACTTGCTCGTCGAGTTGCTTGCTCTTCGTGTCTCGCACCTGATAGAGCATACATGCACGAGGTATATCCCACCCTTCTGAAATCACCATCTTGAAGATAATCACAGAGATACTTGATTCTTTGGGCTTCATATATTCTTTCCATTTTGATACCGGTAATTTGTTCAGTCCGGAGTCATTGGTTTTGCATCCTTTGCCAGTCTTGTCGCCCGTGATGTAAACCCACTTCAAATCTTGGTGCTTTGTATTGCCGAGAGCCGGAAAAATATTGTTGGTCAGTTCCTCCTCTGCTTTGTCTTTGTTTGAAATCTGAATGATGAAGCACGGATTTACCTCCAAGTGATTGGTATAGTCTGCTTTGATCTCTTCAAATTTATCAAGGGCGGCATCTAACGAATCTGTATCTGACTGAAATTTAACCTGTTTAATCAATTTTGCCTCTTCTGCATCTGAATTGGTTATTTCTACATCCGGCAATTGTTTTCGGGACAACTTGGGCGTTGCTGAAAAATTGATAATTACGGAAAAGTAATTGCCTAATTCATCTAAGTTGGATGTGGCTATATGACACTCGTCTTTGATGACATAGATAATCTTTCCGGCCAAACTCTCCTCCGTTTTGCTGAACAAATTTCCTTTCATCGTCTGCAGAAAGTTCAGAAAAGTCCCCTCCTCTTTTAGTCGGCTCTTCTCCTTGTATAGGTCTCGCGGCAAGACATAGACGTTATGGTCAGTAGGGATATGCAACGCGCCCTCTCCGCTTGTCTCTGAGTTTATCAAATGGGGGTTCAGATTGGGGAACGTTCCGTTCTGGCTCAATGCGCAAAAGGAGTTGTAGTTCTGCTCCGCCAGCTCGCTTTTGGAGAGCGACGAAACCAAGAAGACCACATTGCTGTGCGTGGCAAGGATACGATTCATGAAGTCTGCCATCATGTAGGTCTTTCCGCTGCCGGTTGGGGCGCGGAAGGTGTACTCTTTCTTCCCTTGCGAAAGCGCGCTAACCAATTGCGTCACCGCTCTGTTTTGTAGATCTTTAGCCTGTTGTAACATAACTTACTCCTCCTCGTTTAGCTTTTCCAGATACTTTTGTGTTTTGTCGAAATTGCCGCAAACCCACTCAATCTTCTCTCTCACGGTCGCAAATTTCTCTTTGCCGTAGAGTGTTTCATCTATCACGTCAAAAGGTGTTTTGCCCTCTGTCCATTCAAAGTTGCTCACGCTGTCAATCTCATAGACATCAAGATTGCCGCCGTAAGGCTCATTCTTTTCGAGCCACTTAAAGTCTTTTGTGCCGTCGTAGCATTCGCCGGTCATGATGCGTTTAAGACGCTTTGAAGTCACATCGTAGGCGATGCCGTTAGGAGTGGTCTCTGTCTTTTCGTTTAGCTGACAAAGGATAAAGGTGCGGTTGCCTTCTTCTTGGCTATCTTCGAGTAAATTTCCCTCTTTTTTCTCTGAACGATTTAGGTCAAGAACAGCATGCCCAGTTGTACCACTACCACCAAAGAAATCGAGGATTATTTGATTATCCTTTTTAGGTACAAGATTTATACACCACTCAACTAAAGCTATTGGCTTTGGATTTTTGAATATGTTTTTACTTATTATTTCACTCAAATCAGAAGTTCCTTTCGCATTTCGGAATTCGCCTCCATCAATCCAAGCTTTTTCTACTTGATATATATTTTGGTCCTCTTCTTCATCATAATATGTCTTACGAAAAATGCATGTTCCATCGCAAAAAAGATAATCATCTTTGTCTATTTCGAACTTTTCTGGTTTCCACATCCAACGACCATCCTCGCCATTAATTTTTTGTGGTAATATTGTTTTTATACAATCCTCTGTCTTTTTTAATGATAACAAGCTGTTTTTAGTTACATAAATTGGATAATATAAATTAGGACGTGCTTTTCTTGTAGCGTCAGAACCACTTGCTTGAAACTTATCCAATTTATAATTACCCAACTTGTCACAATATTTATATTCTTTTTCTCCTACAATTTTCTTTTGCAGTTCTGTGTCATTTCCTCTTTTATAAATGAGCAAGTAATCAAAAGGTTTTCTAAGTTCGGAAGAAGATCTTGTTGCAGCATCACCAGCACCTGTTTTTCGTGGTGCACAAGCAATAAAATTACCTTCCCCCATCACCTCATCCATCAAACACTTCACATACGCCTGATTCTTATCGTCTATCGAACAAAAAATCACCCCGTCATCGCTCAACAGTTGCTTTGCGAGTTGCAGACGAGGGTAGAGCATAGAGAGGAGATTGTCTCTTGTGATGGCGTTGTTGTAGTTGGTTGCGGCAAATTCGCCCATGGAGTCCTTGCCATAAGGCGGGTCTATATAAATCACATTGACCTTGCCACGGTATTGTATCAGAAGGTTTTGCAACGCTTCGTAATTGTCGCCTATGATAAGTTTGTGAGTAGGTTTGTTGTCGTCGGTATGAAAAGAGAGCGTTTCGTTCTTTTTGAAATATTTGATGGTGTCGCTCATCTTCTCCAGACGTTTGTCGAAGTGCAAGCCGGTGCGTTTGTAGGTTGTGCCGAGCGCCGCAATATTTATCGCCTCGTCGAGCGAGTCTGCGTTGTTAATCAGCTTGATGAGCAAGTCTGCATTGGTCTGCTCCAAAATTCTGTCCGAAACACGTTTCTCGATTTCGGCAATCAAGTCTGCTTTTACTTTTTTGATGTTATCCATGATTTTGACTGATAGTTGCATTTCACTATCAATCACTAAAAAGGAACAAAGAAAGGTGTGAGCCTTTCTATCGCATTCACGAGGAGCCTCGGTGAACCCCGTTGCCTCATTAGAAATTAGCCCACACCCTATCGGCATGAGCATCAACTCTATATGAGGCAACAGTGGGCAGACAGCCCTGCGTGAATTAGCTTGTTACTCTTTCAGTTTCAAAATCAAGAGTTTCCGAGGCTTTTGTTTTTGAATGCGAATAATAGCTAATGCTTTATATTTTAATATATTATTAAATTACCGTTACTAATAAATTCAATCTTATTTAATTATTAAACTCCCATTTATATTGTTGTCAAAACTCTGAACCTAAAACACTCCATTTTGACTTCGTTCATTAACAAAAATATAAAAAATTTTAAACTGCATAAACTTTTTACAAAAAAAAACAACCTGCCATAAATGACAGGTTGTTTTTCGAGTACCGCAGGCGGGACTTGAACCCGCACGATCGCAATGATCACAGGATTTTAAGTCCTGCGTGTCTACCGATTCCACCACTGCGGCATCATTGGAGCGAAAAACGGGGCTCGAACCCGCGACCCCAACCTTGGCAAGGTTGTGCTCTACCAACTGAGCTATTTTCGCATTACACAATTATGCTATTTCTCGCATTATTTCTTTTTTTTTACAATAGTAACGCTTTACTACCTTTTCCTTGCCAAGGTTGGATTTTCGTGTCCATTCCTTGGGGCAAGGTTGTACTCTACCAACTGAGCTATTTTCGCATTACACAATTATGCTATTTCTCGCATTATTTCTTTTTTTACAATAGTAACGCTTTACTAAATCTGCACCTCTTCGGAAATGCGATGCAAATGTATAACATTTTTTTTTATTTTCCAACAATTATCCGTTTTATTTCATTTAATTTATTCAAAGCCTCAACCGGAGTGAGGTTATTTACGTCAATATTAACGATTTCATCCCTTATTTGAGACAAAACAGGATCATCCAATTGGAAAAAACTCAACTGCACTCCATCACTTTTGCTATCTCCACCCTTAACACTCGGCTTAGAAACATTTCCTTTGGAACTTCCTTTCTCTAAATCTGCCAATATTTCATTAGCTCTATCCACCACATTCATAGGAAGCCCTGCCAACTTTGCTACGTGAATACCAAAACTATGTTCGCTTCCACCTTTCACCAATTTCCTCATAAAAATTACTTTCCCATTCGATTCCTTTACAGAAACATTGTAATTTTTAATCCGAGAGAACAACCTTTCCATCTCATTTAACTCATGGTAATGAGTGGCAAAAAGTGTCTTGGCTCTTGCTTTAGGATGCTCATGAATATACTCCACAATAGCCCACGCTATGGAAATTCCATCGTATGTGCTTGTTCCCCGTCCTAATTCGTCAAACAAAACCAAACTACGATGAGACAAGTTATTGATAATCCCTGCTGCCTCATTCATTTCCACCATAAACGTGGACTCGCCCATCGAAATATTATCTGATGCTCCAACACGGGTAAATATCTTATCCACAACGCCAACAGAAGCTGCGTCAGCCGGAACAAAACATCCTATTTGCGCCATTAAAACAATCAAGGCAGTTTGCCTCAACAATGCTGATTTTCCCGCCATATTTGGCCCGGTAATCATAATGACTTGCTGAGAATTGCTATCTAAATAGAGATCATTGGCAATATATTTCTCCCCCACCGGCAATTGCTTCTCTATAACAGGATGACGCCCTTGCTTGATATCAATAATTTCACTATCATTTACATCCGGACGAACATAATGATTCTCTTCCGACACTCGAGAAAACGAAATTAATGTATCCAACTGCGCAATAAGATTAGAATTCAACTGAATTGCCGGTATATATTCTGACACCTCAAGAACCAATTCATTATAAATCCTTGCTTCTATTGACAATATCTTCTCTTCCGCTCCTAAAATCTTTTCCTCATACTCCTTCAATTCTTGTGTAATGTACCTCTCCGCATTCGTCAACGTCTGCTTCCGAATCCAACTTTCTGGAACTTTATCTTTATGCGTATTCCTAACCTCTATATAATAGCCGAAAACATTATTATAACTTATCTTCAAACTAGGAATGCCCGTCGCATCACTTTCACGCTGCTGCAACTGCAACAAATAATTTTTACCTGAAAAGGCTATTTTCCTCAATTCATCCAATTCGGCATCAACCCCTTCTGCAATAACTCCCCCTCTGTTTATTAAATTAGGCGGATCATTATAGATTGTTTTTTCTATGCGTTCCTTAATCGATGAACATGGATTTAATTGTTCGCCTATCCGCTTTAAAACACTATTCTCGCTTGATAAGCAGGCTTCTTTTATGGGAACAATCGATTCTAATGCCACTTTCAACTGCACCATCTCTCTTGGAGAAACTCTTGCCACTGCCACCTTCGATATAATTCTTTCCAAATCTCCGATAACAGACAAAGAACGAACAAACTCCTCTTTTAAATTCGGCTCCCTAAAAAAAGACTCTACCACATCCAACCGTTCTCTAATAGGCTTTACATCCTTTAATGGAAAGGCTATCCATCTCTTCAGCAATCTAGCTCCCATAGGAGTGATGGTTCTATCGATTATGTCGGCCAACGTTTTTCCCTCTGAATGAATTGTCCCATAAAGTTCCAAATTCCGTATCGTAAACTGGTCTAACCAAACATATCGTTCCTCTTCAATCCTTGACAAATGGGTAATATGACCAATCTGCAAGTGCTGCGTAATATCCAAATAGTGCAAAATAGCACCGGAAGCAACAATTCCCAACTTCAAATCTTGCACACCAAATCCTTTGAGACTCTTGGTTTCAAAATGCTTTAACAAACGATCTGTCGCTGCCTCTGTTGTAAATACCCAATCCTCTAATTCAAAAGTAAAAGAACGAATATTGAATTGTTGTTCAAAAATATTACGCTTACTCCTCTCTATTAAAACCTCCTTTGGGGTCATGCTACTCAAAAGTTTGTCAACATAATCAAAGGACCCCTCTGCCGTCAAAAACTCTCCGGTCGAAATATCCAAAAAGGCTACACCAGCCCTATTTTTTTCAATATGTAAAGATGCTAAAAAGTTATTCTCTTTATGATTTAATACATTATCATTGATAGAAACTCCCGGAGTTACTAATTCTGTAATTCCTCGTTTCACCAACTTTTTGGTCAACTTTGGATCTTCCAATTGATCGCAAATAGCCACACGCCGACCGGCTCGCACCAACTTAGGCAGATAAGTATCTAACGCATGATGAGGAAATCCGGCCAACTCTACTGATTGGGCAGACCCGTTGGCTCTCCGTGTTAAGGTAATCCCTAAAATATCTGAAGCTGCAATAGCATCTTCCAAAAAGGTTTCATAAAAATCCCCCACACGAAATAATAGGATTGCATCCGGATGCTTTTCTTTTATCTCAAAATATTGCTTCATCAAGGGTGTTTCTACAACTTTGGCCATATTACCTCGTATTAAATTTATGGAAAACTCTTCTTATATTCTATTCTCTACAACGACGAAAAAGTGGCAAACGCTTTTACCTCCTCTTCTGTTACAACCTTACCGCATAAGATAATTAAACGTTCTACCACATTTCTTAGCTCTCTGACGTTTCCGCTCCAATGTAATTTTTTCAACTCGTTTATAGCACTCTCATCAAACTCTTTCAAGGCGATACCTTGCTCTTCACAGATTATCTCATTGAAATAGTTAACCAACAATGGAATATCTTCTACTCGCTCTCTCAATGGTGGCACATGAATAGGAATCACACTCAAACGATGATACAAATCTTCTCTAAAATTACCCTTTTCAATCTCTTTTCTAAGATCTTTATTCGTTGCAGCAAACACCCTTACATCTACCTTAATCGTCTTATCACTTCCAACTCTGGTCAACTCCTTCTCCTGTAAAACTCGCAACACCTTTGTTTGAGCAGACAAACTCATATCTCCTACCTCATCCAAAAAGATTGTTCCGGTATGGGCTTGTTCAAACTTTCCTATTCGTTGTTTTATTGCAGAGGTAAACGACCCCTTTTCATGACCAAACAATTCACTCTCTATCAAATCAGACGGAATGGCTGCACAATTCACCTCTACAAAAGGAGCTGATGCACGATTACTTAATTCAAATAATTCGCGCGCTACAACCTCCTTCCCGGTTCCATTCTCTCCGGTAATCAACACTCGTGCATCTGTAGGGGCAACTCGCTCTATCACACTCCTCAAATGCATCATTGGTGCCGACTCTCCAATCATCGCCATCTTTCGTGCTACCTTTTTCTTCAATATCTTCGTTTCCTGAACCAAATCTTTACGTTCCAAACCATTACGAACGCTAACCAATAAACGATTAAGATCTATTGGCTTCACAATAAAATCAAATGCACCCTTCCTAAGACACTCTACTGCAGTATCAACTGTTCCATGACCAGAAATCATTACAACTGTTTGATCCGGAACCTCTTCCCGAATCTTTACCAATACCTCTATTCCATCCATGCGAGGCATCTTGATGTCGCAAAAAATCAAATCAAAAGATTCGGTTTTCAACAACTCCAATCCTACTAAACCATCTTCTGCAAGAGTTACTTCGTGTTTTTCAAATTCCAAAATATCTTTTAATGTATTTCGGATACTTCTCTCGTCATCAATAATTAAAATCTTTGACATAGTTTATTTCTTTTTCGTAATAACCGAAGACATCGGAACTTTCGTGTTTTCTGCAAAATCCAACATTACCTTAACTGCACCCACTTTTATTTTCGCCTCTATATACAATGGTACATGATTCCCATCGTCCGAAACAAAAATTGCCATGTCGTCTTCATGCTTGAATAAATCACCGGTTATCAACTTCGGTACAAATTTCAACGATTTATATTTATTCTTATTGCGTAATTTTATATCTTCTTTCCCTTTATAGGTCAATCCTAACTCATATTTCTCTTCGTCAAAAAAGAGTTTGAACGGAATGGTTTCATTTTTCTCTAATACTCTTGTATCTATCCCCCTAAATCTATAACAGATTGAAATTAAATCCATTACATCCTTCCCTACCTGAACAGCATCTTCACTTAATACTCCTCGCCGATTCCTATTCCATCTAATCCCTCCTGCTCCATCAAAATGATATTCTCTCTCACTAAAATAGGAATCCTCATTCTTTACCTCTCTATAGTACAAAGGCTGCAAATCTTTCACTCGCATTACGGTAGAAAATGTATCACGAATACGGTAAAAACGATCAAATGACTTTGTAGTATATCCTATCAATTGCAAATGATAACACTCCTCTTCTTTATATTTTTTCTTCGACACCGAAAAATCAACATCTCCGGCATGAATCCAAATAAAGCCCAAGTTATAGTAAATTGTATATCGCGCCTTTTCGCCAACACAAAATGCAGGTTCGTCTTGAAACAAAGTTCGCGCCACTGCCAACGAACATAACAGCGTCAAAAACAAAATAACTATACCTACCTTCTTTTTCATTTCACAATTGATTAATCAGGATGAACCATGGTAAAAATTCGGTCCCATCGAATTGATGACGGGAATGATTTATCCTCATCCAACGAGAGCCAGATGAATATTGGTTTCCCTACAATGTGGTCTTCCGGCACAAAACCCCAATACCTTGAATCGGCAGAATTATCCCGATTATCACCCATCATCCAATAGTAATCCATATTAAACGTATAACTATCTACAACTTCTCCATTGATTACGATTTGACCATCTACCACTTTTAAATCATTCAACTCATAATTCCTAATTATTTGCTCATACAATGGCAATGTAGCAGTTGTTAATTGTACCGTTGCACCTTTTTGCGGAATAACTATTGGTCCATAATTTGTTTTTGACCACTTATGGTCCATCCCCCACGGGAATAGTTTTCCTCCGGATATCAAATCAGACTCTTTCCTTATTGATAGAACTGATTTGTTGTTTTGTAACTTTTTCAATGCCCCTTCTGTCAACGGGATATCATATACCAATGACGTAACCTTTCCACTCAAAGTATCGAGATAGCCAAACATAGCCAACCAAGCTTCGCCCTGATTTTCTCTATTAATTAATCGACGATCTTGTTTCCTAACGTCAAGTTTATCAAAGTCTATATCTCTTGGATTTTTCACTTCAACCAAATAATTGTGTTGAAGACCCGGGAAGGTATCTTGTTTTACCCCATTTACATGCACAATACCATCAATAATACTAAATGTATCTCCCGGCAATGCAACACACCGCTTTACATAATTTTCTCTTCTATCGACCGGACGGGCAATTATATCGCCAAAAACTGCATGATCTCCCCACACTCGTTCTCGCCCAACTTCATTTACCAATGTATAATAATCGGGGTTCTGAACTTTCACCGCAACTGTATCTCCGGCAGGAAAATTGAATACAACAATGTCATTACGTTGCACTGTCCCAAAACCACATAATCTTTTATAATCCCACTTTATCCATTCAACATAAGATTTTGTATCTTCCGTTCCCGGCATTGTATGTTGCGCCAAAGGGAATGACAACGGGGTCATCGGACAACGCGGACCATAACTCAATTTACTAACAAAAAGATAATCTCCCACCTTCAACGTTTTCTCTAACGAAGGAGAAGGAATCACATAATTTTGAAAGAAAAAAATATTTATTAGATAAACTGCAACCAAAGCAAAGACAATCGCATCAACAAATTCTGCAATATTTTTAAGAATAGGATTTTTAGACTCCTTCCATGCACTCCAAGAAACATAACGAGTTATATAAACTTCAAAAGCCAATGGGATAAACAATAGCAACCACCATGCTCCGGACCACGCAAGAAAAAGAAAAAGCATCAAAACCACAAGAGCAAATTTCACCCATTGTTTTGCTCCTGCTGTCAACAATCGCTCTGTAAAAGTCTTTTTTGTAGATTCCATATATTATTTAGTAAGAAAATCAAACAAATCATGCATTCCTAACAATCCCCTCTTCCCTACTGTAAATTCAGCAGCAACAACAGCTCCTAATGCAAATCCTTCACGACTCTTTGCGTCATGCGTTATGGTAATAGAATCAACATCCGAATCATAAACTATCGTATGAATGCCTGGAACCTCCCCTTCACGTATAGATTTAATGGCTAAATCCGTTTTTTTCTTTTCCTCCTCTTTCACCCAATCTTCTTTTCTCTCAAGATTCTCTAAAATACCCTCTGCCAAAGTAATTGCCGTTCCGCTTGGCGCATCCAACTTGTGGATATGGTGTACCTCTGTCATCTCTACATTATAGTTGTCAAATTTATTCATCAATTTCGCCAAATATTTATTTACCGCAAAAAAGATATTCACTCCCAAACTAAAATTAGAGGACCAAAATAGAACCCCATCAGACTCTTCCAACTCGGCCTTTACCTCTTGCAAATTCCACCCGGTTGTACCACAAACAACCGGAACATTAGCCTTGAAGCATTGTCTTACATTTGAAATGGCAACATCCGGACGGGTAAATTCGATTGCTACATCCGCACTTTTAAAAGCATCCGACTCAAAATCATCCAAATTATCTATATCTATAATTGAAACGATTTCATGACCTCTGTTTTTTGCAATTTTCTCAATGGTTTTACCCATTTTACCATAACCTATCAACGCAATTTTCATATACACAAATTTCTATATTAAACGAATGATACCTCAAATTTATAATCACTTTAAACACCCTCTAAGAAAATACTTCTTACAACGTTTCAATTCTCCTTTCAAATAAATTCGATATAGAATTATAAACTATAGTGTTCAAGGGTATTAAAATCTATTTGCAAATATATAACAATAAAACGAATTACAAATCAAAATTTAATTTTAGGTGGGTTCTATAAATTTATCGTTTTAAATTTACAAAATACGGCCATCCTGCATTTTAATCACACGATCTGAAATTGAAGCCATCTCCATATCGTGTGTCACAACAATCAAAGTCTGATTAAATTTGGACCTTAAATCCAAAAACAAACGATTCAATTCTTCTTTATTTTTAGAATCAAGACTTCCTGTAGGCTCGTCTGCCAACAATACATCTGGCCTGTTAATTAAAGCGCGTGCAACTGCAACACGCTGTCTCTCTCCGCCAGACAACTCATTAGGCTTATGTTTTGCGCGCTCAGACAAATTCAAGTATTGCAACAATTCCATTGCAGACTCTTTTGCTTCATCACTTTTTCTACCGGCAATCAAAGCCGGGATCATAATATTTTCAACAGCAGTAAACTCCGGTAACAACTGATGAAATTGAAAAACAAATCCAATATGCTTGTTCCGAAACTCAGAAAGTTCTTTCTCCTTTAAAGAAAATAAGGAAACATCATTTATAATCACATCTCCTTCTGTTGGAGAATCCAATGACCCTAAAATCTGCAATAATGTAGTTTTTCCTGCGCCACTAGCACCAACTATTGAGACGAATTCTCCCTTTTCCACCTTTAAATTTACTCCTTCTAAAACTGTTAAAGAGTCAAATTTCTTTGTTATGTTTTTTGCTTCGATCATAATCTACTCACTATAAGAGGAGAGTTCTTTCTCCAATTCCTCTGGCGAAATATCCAACTTTAATTCTCCATTTTTACTGACAGAAATACGCCCTGTCTCTTCCGAAATAATAACACACATAGCGTCTGAACGTTCAGACATTCCCAATGCTGCCCTATGTCTCAAACCTAAAGATTTAGGTATATTAAAACTATGAGAAACAGGCAAAATACAACCGGCAGCAACAATTCTATCCTTTGAGATAATCATTGCCCCATCATGCAGAGGTGAATTTTTAAAAAAGATATTTTCAATCAAACGAGAATTAATAGAAGCATCTATTTGCTCTCCGGTAACCTCAATTCCCTTAAGATCTTTTTCATTCTTCAAAACAATTAATGCTCCGATTTTTCCTCTAGCCATATTTTTACAAGCCACAACAATCTGCATAACATCAGAATCCTCAAGAGCAGTACTCTTGGAAGAAAAAATACGAGTTAAAAATCGCATGACAAAATTTTGCTTAGAGCCTAACATAGTCAACCACTGTCGGATCTCCTCTTGAAACAAAATAATCAAGGCAATTGCTCCCACATTAACAATTTGATCCAAAAAAGCGCCCAACAATTGCATTTGAAAGACTGCCGTTACGACCCACCAAACAAAAATAAAAGTAATAAGGCCTACAAAAACTTTGATGGCAGTGGTACCATTCAACATCTTATAAGTCTTATAGAGTAAAAATGCAACTAAAATTACATCTACAACATCAACCCAACGTAAAACAAATCTCTCACTCATAAATTTATTTTATTAGCCTTGTTATATTCATAAACTAAATCTACAACCTGCTTTGCCTCTGCTACATCATGTACTCTAAGAATATTTGCACCATTCAATAAAGCAATTGTATTCAAAACAGTAGTTCCGTTCAGAGCCTCATTAGGTGTTATTCCCAAAGTTTGCCAAACCATCCTTTTCCGAGACAAACCAACCAATAACGGACAATTCAACTTTTTAAATTCACTCAAGGAATGAAGTAATTGGAAATTTTGCCTAAGATCTTTGCCGAATCCAAAACCAACATCCAACACCACCTCTTCAACACCACAAGAACGCAACCGTTCTAATTTTGATGCAAAGAAAGCAAAAATTTCTTTCACTAAATCAATTCCATCTAAATTAGATTTTGAATGATGAGTCAAAACATAAGGGACCTTAAGTTCCGACACCACTTTAAACATATTAGAGTCTATATCTCCTGCATATACATCATTAACCCAATTAACACCCCAATCTTCAACTGCAATTCGCGCCACCTCAGACCTAAATGTATCAATAGAAACAAGAATATCAGGAAACTCTTCTCTCAAAAAAGGCATAACACTCTCCAAACGCGCCAACTCCTCCTCTAAAGAGACCGGCGAAGAATCTGGACGAGTAGAGCAAGCGCCAATATCCAAAATGGAGACACCTAAAGAAAGCATCTCTTTAATTTTATCAAAAAGCATTGTTTTTGACAAAATACGACTTTTATCAAAAAATGAATCATCTGTAATATTTAACACCCCCATAATTAGAGGCTTTTTTTCATCGTAAATCATTGACTTTCTATTATTTGCATACAAAAATAAAATAATTAAGAGAAAGAAAAAAATAAAAAAACTTAAAATTTATCCTTAAAAAATTTTTACAAATGTATAAAATATATATCTTTGTCCACTACTTTACTCGGAAACACACCCTCAAAACAAAAAAACAAGGCGTGAATACAATAAAAGTAAGGTATGAGAGTTTAGAAAATAAAAAGAAAACATTATCTTATATTAATTAGTGCTATGAGACACATAAAGCTATTAAAACCGGCATTAGTGTTAATGATTGTAGGTGCTACATTAGCATCATGCGGGGAAAAGAAATTAAAAGATTCTACAGCATCCAACACAACAGGTTGGAAGTACAATGACAAAGAAAATGGAGGTTTCCAAGTAGTTAACGGCTATGAGCAAGACACTCCTCCGGGAATGGTGTTCATTGAGGGAGGTACCTTTACTCAAGGTCGTGTAATTGAAGATGTAATTGGAGATTGGAATAATATTCCAAGAAGAGTTACTGTTGCATCGTTTTATATGGACCAATATGAAATTAGCAACGTAAACTGGAGAGAGTATTTGCACTGGATGGGAAATGTATTTCATAATGATATAAACATCGTAATGAAGGCATATCCTGATACATTGGTTTGGAGAGAAGAGTTGGCTTACAACGAACCTTACTTAGACTTCTACTTCTCACACGTGGCATACAATTGGTACCCGGTTGTAGGTGTATCTTGGGTTCAATGTGCTGACTATTGTATTTGGCGTACAGACCGTGTGAACGAGATGAGAATGGCAGAAGAAGGTATTATCCAATATACAGACTTCCAAGCGTTGAAAGGAAATACTGATATGGATGACATCGCTCAAAACCAAATTTTCAGTACTCAAAAATATATCATGAAGAGTGATTATAAACCTACAGATGGAAAGAAACCAATGACAGACGTTTATGGAAACGCAAGAAAGACAAACATGTCTGATGGTGTCCTTTTGCCAAAATTCCGTCTCCCTACTGAAGCTGAATGGGAGTACGCTGCTTACGGTACTAAAGCTGTAGAGGGTGAAGAAAACTACCAAGAAAAGAAAATTTATCCTTGGTATGGTCACCAAATGCGTAACCCTGCTAAGAAAGTAAAAGGTGAAATGTATGCAAACTACGTTCGTGGACGAGGTGATATGATGGGTATGGGAGGAAAACTTAATGACCACGCAACTATCACAGCTCCTGTAGATGCATTCTGGCCTAATGAATTCGGATTGTATTGTATGGCAGGAAACGTTAACGAGTGGGTATTGGATGTATATCGTGTATTGTCTAGTGATGATGTTCAAGAGTACAACCCATTCCGTGGTAACGAATATATGATTCCTCAAATGGAAGAAACTACTGTTGATGGCCAAAATATTCGTGTCCCTCAAATTGATAGTTTAGGTCGCGTTAAATTTACTTACGAGGCTTCTAAGGCTGATGACCCTGCTAAGTATGCTAAATTGGACGTTCGTAACTACAAAGATGGTGATGCTGCAAGTGCATTAGATAGAACTCAATGGAAAACTATTATTGATCCAGATGTTTCTACTAAGAAATTGTATGACCCTGACACCGACGCAGAAGGTATGTTGACTTCTAAGATCTCAAATACAACTCGTGTTTATAAAGGTGGTGGATGGAAAGATCGTGCTTATTGGTTGAATCCTGGTCAAAGAAGATACTTGGAACAAACTGAATCTCGTAGCGATATCGGTTTCCGTTGCGCAATGAGTAAGGTTGGTGCAGAAGATGGAGATGTAAGATAATGATATTCTGATTCACAAAAAAGCCCCTTATTTGAGGGGCTTTTTTAATATATAAAAACCATGAGTATTTTAGAACTATACGAAATTTTTAAACAAAATCCTATCATAACAACGGATAGTAGAAATTGTCCTGAAAATTCATTATTTTTCGCTCTGAAAGGAGAAAAATTTAATGGAAATCATTATGCTAAAGATACCATTGAAAATGGATGCTCTTACGCTTTTGTGGATGAAAAGGAATTTGCAGACGGCAAAAAAATCATTTACGTTGAAAATGTTTTAGAAACATTGCAAAAATTAGCCAACCACCATCGAAAAGTACTAAATACTCCTATTATCGGAATAACTGGCACTAACGGAAAAACAACTACAAAAGAGTTAATTGCTGCTGTATTAAAAAAGAAGTACAAAACTCTATACACTCAGGGAAATTTAAACAATCACATAGGTGTGCCTCTAACGTTACTTCGATTGGAGGAAGGGCATGAAATTGCTATCGTCGAAATGGGAGCTAACCACCCGGGCGAAATTAAAACATTGGTGGATATTGTTGAACCAAACTATGGTATTATAACCAATGTCGGGAAAGCTCATATAGAGGGATTTGGCTCTTTTGAAGGCGTTATCAAAACAAAATGTGAACTATACGATTTCTTAGAAAAAAACGGAGGTGCAGCTTTTGTCAACAAAGGGAATGATCTATTATTAGCAAAAGCAACGAAGATTGAAAAGGTAATCGAATATGGTAATGGCTCAGAATTTTCAGCTACCATAGAGAATAACAATCCGTTTTTAGTGCTAAAATGGGATGACTCTACAATAAATACCAATTTGATTGGAAACTATAATGTGGAAAATATCATGGCTAGTGTGGCGATAGGCCACTCATTTAAAGTTGACAAAAAAGATATCATAGACGCTATTGAAGGTTATATCCCTCAAAATAATCGTTCTCAATTCAAAGAAACTGCTCATAACAAGTTAATCATAGATGCATACAACGCCAATCCTACAAGTATGAATGCTGCTATCGATAATTTTAATCTTATTGAGGAAACCGGCAAAATAGTAATCCTTGGAGATATGAAAGAACTTGGTGCAATTTCTGAAATTGAACACCAAAAAATAATTGACAAACTAGAAAATTGTAATATTGAAAAAGTGATTGTTGTAGGATGTGAATTTAAAAAAACAAAATCCAACCATGCTATTAAGTTGGAAAATGTAAATGAGTTAATCGCATACCTTGACAACGAAATTATTAAGAACAAATTAATATTAATTAAAGGCTCAAACAGCATGAAGTTGATTGAGTGCATAAATCATCTCTAAAATGAATAACTCGGTTTTACTATTACTTATCTTCATAGCAATTCTTGTATCTTATCTGATTTTTATAAATTATAGAAAAAAGAAAAAGCAGGAGAACAAAAAGGCAACAGAAATCATTGAGGAAAGTAAAAAAGATAATTCAACTGAAATTAAACAAGAAAAGAGCGTTGATGAAGAGTGTTGTGGACAGCATGAAGTTTGCGAAAGGGACTCTTTAATCAATACAAAAATCGTTGCTGACTATTACGATGACGAAGAGTTGGATCTTTTCATCGGAAAAAAACAAGAAAACTACACAGAAGAAGAAATTCGTGTTTTTGAAAACATTTTCTACACGTTAAAAGAGTTTGATGTAGCAGGATGGCTGAAAAGTTTACAAATCAGAGGAATTGAACTACCCGACAAAATTAGAGAAGAGGCGCTATTAATCATGAAAGAAAGACGGTTTAAGGTATGAAAAGTCGCTTAAAATATTTAATAGTTTATTTCCTATTTTGGTTATTTTTCTTTATTATTCAAAAACCATTATTCTTACTATTTCAATATCAAGAATGGGAAAAACATTCAATTAAAGAGTATTTACAGGTTTGTTGGAATGGGATTAGCATGGATATATCCACTGCCGGGTATCTCTCCATTGTTGTTGCTGTAGTTTTACTAATATCTTGTTTCACTCCAACATCGTCATGGGTTAAATCTTTTTGCCGTAAATATACTTATACAACTTTAATTATCGTATGCCTAATAATTATTGCAGATATTTTTTTATACCGATATTGGGGATTCAGAATCGATGACACTCCCCTATTCTATTTAAAGTCTCCCAAAGAGGCTTTTGCCAGCGGCTCTCTTTTTGAATATTTCATTGCAATTGGCTTATTCGCAATATTAATTGGTTGTGCCTTAAAAGCATACACTTATATCGACAAAAAAATTGCAGTATTCACAGGATTATCCTGGGGAGATGCGATCCCTATATTGCTATTAATAGGGGGCTTATTCGTTGGTATAAGAGGTGGAATTGGAGTCTCAACTATGAATACCGGATTCGTCTACTTTAGCGATAAAACTTTTTTAAATCACGCGGCAATAAATCCTGCATGGAACTTTTTTCAATCCTTAATCAAAAGTTCTGATTTCGAAGCGCGGTATCACTATATGAGTAAAAATGAAGCCGAGATGCTCATAGAAAATTTTGAGGATAAAAAAGAACATGAATCTATTTGCATTATCAAGAATAAACGACCTAACATAATTTTACTAATCATGGAAGGTATTGGTTCTAACGCTATAGAGTCTCTAAACGGTGCCGTAGGTGCTACTCCCAATATAGACAAACTGATAGGAGAAGGGGTATTCTTTAATAACTTCTACGCAAATAGCTTTAGAACAGACAGAGGGCTGATGTCGATTCTGGGAGCCTACCCTGCTCAGCCAACTACTTCAATAATGAAGTTTCCGCAGAAAACAGAATCTATTATGAGTATTCCTGCAAAATTGAAAGAAAATGGATACAACCTCTCATTTTATTATGGTGGCGATGCCAACTTTACGAACTTGAATTCGTTCTTACGAAATTCAGGTTATACAACTATAATCTCTGAAAAGGATTTCGATAAGAACGAGCTTTCTACCAAATGGGGAGCATACGACCATATTCTATTCAACCGCGTAAAAGAAGACTTAAAAAAAAGAGAAGAAAAACCATTTTTTAAAACAATACTGACATTAAACAGTCACGAACCTTTTGATGTCCCTACAAAAAAACTTAAAGATCCCTATTTGAACTCCGTATTTTATGCCGATAGTTGCATCGGAGATTTCGTTTCGTTCTGCAAAAAGAGTAACTTCTGGGAAAACTCTCTAATAATAATACTTCCTGATCACTGCTATAAATACCCATATTCAATTGAAAACTCTAATCCTTATCGTTATAAAATCCCTATGATTTGGACCGGAGGTACTGTTAACTCTATCGAAAAAATTGAATCATTGGGCTCTCAAATTGATTTAGCTGCTACCCTATTTTCTCAAATGGACATTGATACCCAAGAGTTTTTATTTAGTAAAAATATTTTGCAAAAGAATTATTCCGGCTTTGCATACTACTCTTTTATCGATGGGTTTGGCTTAATCTCACCAAATGATACTGCTATATTTGATTGCGCAGCAAATTATCCTATACACAATAGCGATAGTTTAATACCTATAGGGAAAGCTTATTTACAACTTTTATACGAGGATTTTTCAAAACGATAAAATTATGGCTACAAAACTTTACGATAGTATTATATTTGGACCTATCCAAAGTCGAAGATTGGGGGTTTCACTTGGAGTAAACCTTTTAGCTCTGAATAAAAAAATATGCTCTTTTGATTGTGTTTATTGCGAATGCGGGTTTACCCAAAATGATGTACATGGTAAATTTGCAGAAAAAAACGTTGTAATCGAAAATTTGGAATCTGTTCTGAAAGAGATGCTTCAAAATGAAAAACATCTAGACGTTATTACATTTGCAGGGAATGGAGAACCTACGCTTCACCCCAACTTTGATGAAATAATTGATGCAACCATTTTGCTACGCAATCAATACTTTCCTAACTCAAAAATCAGCGTGCTATCAAATGCTACAACCCTTAATAGAGAAAGCGTAACAAATGCTCTGTCTAAAGTTGATAACAACATATTAAAACTAGATTCAGGCCTTTTAGAAACCATAAAATTGATTGATCAGCCAACGTCTTCTAATTTTGATATAGACACAGTTATCAATGGAATGTTGTGCTTTAATGGTGATTTTATCATGCAAACGATGTTCTTAAGAGGCGATTTTAATGGCAAAAGAATTGACAACACTACAGAAAACGAAGTGAACGCATGGCTTGAAATTGTAAAAATCACTCGCCCTAAACAAATTATGATTTATTCTATTGATAGAGATACTCCTGTAAAAACTTTAGAAAAGGTATCAAAACAAGAATTATCAAAAATCGCTCAAAAGGCAGAAGAACTAGGATTCGTTGTCTCTGTAGCAGGATAACTCAAATTCAGGCTATCCCCTCTGATTCTCTAAAGGGAACTTCTATAAATTACGATTTTTATTACTTACATCATAAATCCCGGTTCGGTTGCACTTCAAAAACATCTCAACCTAATTTACAGAAGATACCAAAAGAATGTAAAAATTCATAGAAATAAAAGCTACTCAAAAAAAAATAACACCTATATCAAAGTAGAAAATATACAATACGATGATATAGGTGCTTATTTATTTTGCAGAGCGTGCAATGAAGTACAAACGATTCAAAACATTCACTTCACTAACTCCTCCATCAAAATCCAAATAAAGAATATTCATATCAGGATAAATATCCTTAACTCGTTTCTCAATACCTTTTGATATTACATGATTAGCAATACATCCAAATGGTTGCAAACTTACAACCGCATTTACACCGTTCTCGGCAAATGATGCAATTTCTGCAGGGATTAACCACCCCTCTCCAAATTGAGCCGCCAAATTAACGATACGACTTGCCTTTTCTGCTTCATGGTCCATATCGGACATCTTAACATAGTAGGAATAATGAGCAGCCGCTTTATCTATAGAGCGTATAACTTTTTTCAATAACGAAGCCCCTATTGAGGATAACAATCGCGACTTAAAACCTCGTTTTGATTCCAAATTTGTGTGCTCATTATATTTAGCATTAGGGAAATATTGTAAGAAAAACTCATTCAATGGAGGTATAACCGGTTCTATGCCATTTTGAACAAACCAATTTACAACATTCTGCTGACCATAATGGTTGTATTTAATAAAAATCTCTCCTACAATACCAACTCGAGGGACATCTTTATGCTCAATAATTTTATCAAAAGCTTGTGCAGCCTCCCTTAACAATGATAAAAGCGCCTTCCTGTTCTTCGCCTCAACAAGAGGAATAGATCGTAATATATACTCATCTCTTAGCGCATCTGCCTGACCCTTCTCTTTTTCTCGCACAACTGCAGAATAATATATCTTTGACAATGCGTCTGCAAAAAAAAGCATATATGTTGTTATTAAAGCTACTTTCTTAACATTAAGAGTAAAACCGGATTGCTGGTTAATCGTATTCATTATCGAAACCGAAACAACCGGAATGTCTCCATACCCAGCAGCCAATAAAGCCTTTTTTATCAATGCAATATAATTTGTTGCACGACATTGACCTCCTGTTTGTGTTATCGCTAATGCTATCTCATCTTTACGATATCTACCGGATTGCAACGCCTTTATGTAATCCCCTATGACTAATGTTGCAGGATAACATACCTCATTGTTCGCATATTTTAGTCCTAATTGAGAAGAAATTTCATCACTTGGTGGCAAATTCTCAAAATTATATCCTAACATTTTAAATAATACCGGAATATACGGAGAATGAAATTCCGAAAAATAGGGTACCAGTATCTTGCGGTTTTTATCTTTCTCCAAAAATTCCGGAGTGGTCATAAAGGGTTGTTTCTGCATGCTCATCATATCATTATTCTTGAATGACAATGACTCTACCAACGACCTTATACGCAACCTCAATGACCCTACATTATTCACATCATCCACCTTCAACAAGGTTAAATTCTTTCCTCCTCGTTTCAAGATATCTGACACCTCATCTAATATAAAAGCATCAGGACCACATCCAAACGAAGTTAATTGCACATAATGAACATTTTCATTTGTTGATGCTACCCACTCTGCAGCTCTCACAATTCTGTTTACATACGACCACTGTTTTATGACATGGGAATCTTGATGTTCAACCTCATCCATTCGGACTAAATCCTCTGTCACTACATCAACTCCAAATGAAGTAATGATTTCAGAAACCTTATGCTGTATCAGAGGGTCATTATGATATGGACGACCCGCCAATAAAATTACAAACCTTCCCTCTTTTTTTGCTTTGTCTAAAAGAGCCGTTGCTCTATCTGAAATTTTTTTAGAGAAATCTTCAGAGGCTTTAATCGCCTGTTTAAACGACTCTTTAAAACGCCTTTTATCATAATTCTCAGCCAATAGAGATTTTAAATATGATCGACATGATTTCTCTAATAATTTTATATCTTTAAAATTAATTACAGGCGAATCTAATGGGATATTAGACCTCTTTGAAGTGTTGATAGCACTCTTTATTACATCTGAATAACCTGCAACAATAGGGCAATTAAAACTATTTTGAGACCCTTTTTCTAATTTTTCATACACCACATACGGGAAAAAGATCCTATCAATTCCCTTACCCATTAAGTCGAATATATGACCATGCAACAACTTTGCAGGGAAACATATATTGTCTGCCATTACCGTGTTCAAGCCTTTTTCATATAAAGAGTATGTTGAACGCGATGATGACTTTACTTGTATGTTATTTAAAGTAAATAAATAATACCAAAATTGGAAATTATCGTACATATTCAATGCCCTCGGAATGCCAATTGTCATATAAGGTTGTTCCAATTTTCCTTTTAGGGATTTCTTAAATGCCATCTCGTTTTTATAAAAACTGAGATTAAAGGCAACTCTTCCCTTTTCTCCCTTATTGGTATATACTTTTTCACACTTATTCCCCGAATAATATACCTTCCCGTTTGCAAATGTATTTTTTAATATCTGACAATTATTTTCACATCCCACACATCTTAGTGGCTCTGAAAGATAATCTTTTAAATCAACAATTGACTCCAATAATACAACATCCGGACACATTTGCACATTTTGCTTTTTAGCAAAAAGTGAAGCCCCGTATGCTCCCATCAATTCGGGTATGTTTGAAACAATAACTTCTTTATTAACAGATAACTCAAATGCCCTTACAACAGCACTATTCCTCATTGTCCCCCCTTGTAGCACTATATGTTGCCCCATTTCAGACATATCCTTTATTTTCAAGACCTTATAAAGACAATTCTTTACAACCGAATAGGCCAATCCTGCTGAAATATCTGCCAATGGAGCTCCCTCTCTTAGAGACTGTTTAACTTTTGAATTCATAAAAACAGTGCATCGTGTGCCTAAATCAGAAGGATTTTCACTCTGACATGCTTGCTTGACAAATTCAGAAATCGGACAATTTAATGATTGTGCAAAACTATCTAAAAAAGAGCCACAACCGGAAGAACATGCCTCGTTTATTTCGAGACGATTAATACTTCCATTTTCTACAAATATGGCCTTCATGTCTTGACCTCCAATATCCAATATAAAAGAGACTTTCGGATTGAGTTTATAGGCTGCCGTGTAGTGTGCTATCGTTTCCACCATTCCATAATTTAATCCAAAGGCAGTTTTTATTAAATCTTCTCCATAGCCAGTAGAACAACTACCGGCTACTTTTAAAGAAACTCCCGCCTTCTTGGCTTCTTGCAACAAAAGAGACAATCCCTCTTTTACAGTCTCTAACGGACGACCTCCATTTTTTTTATAAAAAGTATAAAATATCCGCTCTTCTATATCGGTTACAACTATTTTAGTGGTGGTGGAACCTGAGTCTATCCCAATATAACATAGCCCATCTTTAACCTCATTGATGGATATTATCTCTATCTTACTCTGAGATTTCTTTTGTTGCCATTCCTCAAATTCTTGAGAGGTTGAAAAAAGTGGCTGTAGCCCACTTGATTTAGGACGAAAATAGTTCTCCTGAGATTGTAACGAAGCTATGATAGAGGAGATTTTCTGCAATGATTCTCCAACTTTTAATGATAGCGAAGCTCCCCATGCCGGAACTACTGACGCATGATCTGACAAGATAATTTCTTCGTTAGAAAATGATAATTTTTCTTTTAATACTTTATACAAATAAGGAATATAGGCAAATGGGCCTCCACACAAAAATAATTTTGGCTCAACTTCACATCCTCGCGACAACGTAGATATAACTTGCGTTATTACAGCATTAAATATAGAGGAGGCTATATCTTCTCGCTTGACATTCAATGCGATAAGATTCTGAATATCTGTTTTTGAAAAGACACCGCATCGTGATGCAATAGGATACACTGACGTTGAATTCATCGCCAAATCATTCAACTCTGATACTGATACATTCAATATAGCTGCCATTTGATCCAAAAAGGCACCGGTTCCTCCCGCACAATTCCCATTCATACGAATATCCGGCTGCATATCTTTACCAAAGAAAATCATCTTGCTATCTTCTCCGCCAATATCTATTAATGTCTTAACGGATGGATACTTCTCCTCTATAACTTTAGTCGCAGATATTACTTCTTGAATAAATGGTATTTTATACCTTTCAGATAATCCCATTCCGGCAGAACCGGTAACTTTTATTGCTACATCAACATCACCAAATTTAGATTTCAGTGCATTAAGGGAATCTATCAACGAATTTAATACGTCTGCATGATGACGACGATAATCTTTATATACAACATCTCCTGTTTTATCTACTACCACCAATTTTAATGTAGTCGATCCAGCATCAAGCCCTATTCTGTAACTATTTTCTACCATTTTTACAGCCTTTATATTCATTCCGCAAAAATACTCCTATTTTGTGGAGTGACGAAAAATTTAAACAAAAGTTTTATTCGCAAATCCTATTTAATTATTGTCCAATTATAACACTTTTAACTAAAAATTCTCTTTTGCTAATCTCATTTATATTCAAGGAAAACATCTCTTATCACTATTTTTAACTCTGTATTCATCTTATATACAAAGAATTAAATAAAATTTTGAAATTGTATAGAAATACTATATATTTGCATTATGAGTCTCTTTTTACTCTTAAAATGAATTATTTATATATAAAGTTAACGTTTCAAGACATGAGAAGAATTTTATTTTTATCAATTTTACTTTTTATAAATTACCTATATTGCAACGCATCGGTCATTATCAATGAAGTTATGCCTAAAAATATTTCTTTCCACATTAATTCTAACTTTAATTTTGAAGGTTGGATAGAATTGTACAACAATGGGAATGAAGATGTTGACATATCTACTCTATTTGTTTCCGATGATGCTAAAAATCCTTTCAAATGGCAAATGCCATACGACTCCACCTTAAATGTTTCCGAATATATCTTAGCGCCTCAATCCTATAAAATTATCTATATGGATAAATTGGACCAAGCTTTCCACGCAAACTTTAAATTGGAGGCTGATGGTGGAACGATTTACCTAACTACCGCAGAAGGAGCTGTTTCGGATAAATTCACCTATAAAGAGTCTTATCGAAACTCGTCTGTCGGAAGAATGGTTGCTAACAAAGAGGAAATTGTCCTATTTTCCAATCCTACTCCTAATAGAGAAAATGATACCACTTCAATTATAACCCACCAATGTCCTAAACCCTCATTTTTACCTCTTCCTGGATTCTATAAAGGCTCGCAAAACATTAGAATATTTTGTGAAGATTCTACAGCAAAAATTTACTATACAACAGATGGTTCAGAGCCTCAACCTATTGATTCATTGTTATATACAGATTCTATAACCCTTACAAAAAATACACCTATCAGAGCAATTGCGATAACAAAAGGAAAACATCGTAGTGATATATCCACCGGTAGTTATTTCTTTGAAACTCGCCAAATAACCCTCCCTGTCATATCTTTGGTTTCTGAGTATGATTTTTTTTACGGCGATAGTTTGGGCTTTTTAGTGGTTGGGAAAAACGGTGCTCCTGTTTCTTCTGGTTGTAATGCAGGTATTCCTCGCGCTAATTACGTGCAAGATTGGGATCGTCCTTGCAATTTTGAATACTACGACTTGGATAAAAATGAACAGATGAATCAAGAGGTTCGTATCGGGGGGTTCGGGGGATGTTCTCGCACTAACAAAACGAAATCCATCAAAATCAAAGCAAATAAAACCTTTGGCAATAATCGCTTTGACTATCCAATATTTAAAGAAAAACCTAATTTAAAGTGGAAAAGCATCGTTCTTAGAAATTCGGGGAATGATTATAGCTCAACCATGCTTCGAGATGGTTTTCTTCAATCTGCTCTGATTGGCAGAATGGACATTGATCATCAAGCTTACGAACCTGCAGCGGTATATATTAACGGCTCCTACTACGGAATGCTAAATATACGAGAACGAACCGGTGAAGACTTCGTTTTCTCTAATTATGGTTTAGATGAAGATAGTATTTATATCCATGAAGGTAGCAACAAATATGATAATGCTGGCAATGAATCTGACTATAGTGATATGTTTGAATATTTTACCAATGTGAAAGATATGAATGCTGATGGTATGTATGATTCTATTTGTGCATACGTCGATGTGGAAGAATTATTAAACTATCTGACTGCCGAAATCTATCTCTGCAATAGGGATTGGCCCAGAGGTAACATAAAAGCATGGAAGAAAAAAAAGAATGGCAAGTGGAGATGGATTTTATATGATACCGACTTTGGATTTTCTCTTTATGAGGACAACAGAAATACTAACTCCTACAAATATGCTAGATCGAATCAATTGTTTGACGCTTTTTTGAAAAACGACCTTTTTAGATTTCGCTTGATGACCAAAATGGTTGTGCACCTCCCTACTACTTTTTCTGAAAAACGACTAAATGCTCAATTGGATAGTGTTACCTCCATTATCTCTTCAGAATTAAACTACTTCAGAAGACAAAAAGGGGCTGCGAGTGGATATAGTAACGGAATCTCTAAAATTAAAGCATTCGCAAAAGTGCGCCCTAAAAACTTATTCAATCTCACTTCTCACGGACTTTACTATAGCGACTCATGCGCTTTAAATATTCTTAGTGACATTCCTATGGTTCAATACAAAATCAATCACTTTGAAACTGCTGATGTTTCCAATTTGTATAGCAACTATTTTGAAAACCTTCCACTAAGTGTTGAACCGATTGTTCCTCCGGGATATAAATTTGATCACTGGGAGGTTACAGAAAGAGAGCCCTACTACTCTTATGCTTACTATTGGAAGTGTTATGACCGAGGAGAAATAACCGATCCTAATTGGAAAAATATTGATTTTGACTGTAATAATTGGAAAAATATAAATGGGCGAATGGGATTTGGATACGAAAACACAGATTCTCAACTAAACATGCACGAGTCTAACGGAGAAGACTATATTACAACGGCTTATTTTAGATACAATTTACAGATTAATGACACCACCGGATTTGGCGACATCACTTTATCTACAACCGTTAATGATGCAGCTATTGTTTACCTAAATGGGAAAGAAATTGTTAGAGCAAATTTACTTGACGGAGAAATTGCTTATGACGACAAATCGAAAGTTTACTTTGGTGCGTCCCGCAAAACTTATGACATCACTCTTCCTGCATCTGCATTCCGCAATGGGAAAAATATAATTGCAGTTGAAGTTCATAACCACACTAAAACTAGTAATACACTCTATTTTGACATGGATATTCAAACTTCTCAAAAAGATATTATCCATAAAAAAGTTTGCAACGAAAAATCTTTTTATGACGACCATTTCTTTGGAGGTACTCTTCGTGCTTTCTTTGAAAAAGAGACAGAGGATGAAGAACTTAATAAAGAAGAAAATCTATATCTAAACGAGATTTGCATCTCCAATAGTACTTTTGTCGATGAAGCAAGAGAAAGTAATGATTGGATTGAAATCTACAACGATGGTTGGGAAAGCGTAAATCTTGCCGGTTACTTCTTATCGGATGCAAGAAAGAATTTGACAAAATTCCAAATCCCTGCTACAGATTCTGTCGCAACCACCATTCCGGCTAAAGGGTATAAGGTATTTTGGGCGGATTCTCAACCGGAACAAGGTCCACTACACACCAATTTTTCACTACCGACATCTAGAACTCAGACTGTTTCTTTATCTAAAATCGCAAATGGAGATACTATTGTCATCGACTCAATTTGTTACAAACCTCACCTCAAAGGGGAATCCTTTGCTCGTTTTTCTCTTAACAAAAATGAGAACTCATGGGAGGTTACATCATTGCCTACATTTAATAAAGAAAATCCTGCAAAAACAGATGTTCCTACCATTATTGTAGATGAAAATAGTGCCATAGTTTATCCGAACCCTGTTCGCGACTTCTTGCATATATCTATGACTCAAGAGAGATGTCAGATTGTAATCTGCGATATTTCAGGTAGAATATTGATTGAAAAAATGGTTGATAATAAAACCCAATTAGATGTTACATCTCTAAAAAAGGGTATGTATCTACTGAAAATTCATAATAATTCGTTCCAATATACAACTAAGATTATCAAAGAAGAATAATAAAGATTAAGGAGATATTATTATCTTGTTACCTACGAAGATGGATTAGGTATTTATTGCAAACGCCTAAATCCATCTTTTTTTAGACAACTTCAATAAATTACGTTTTATATTATTTCCAGACTTTATCCTCGCGTCACCCAAATCAGAGTTCTAACCAGTCATCAGTGTCGATGAGATATGATATGGACCTCCCTCTCCATAGTGAGGCAAAGATGTTTTGTTATCGTGTCATTATCCTCCGGTATATCTCACACAGACCTCCTGAACAAGTTCCTGCAGGCTATTGTATAGTTTGTCAAGATAACGAAAATTTTCTGCAGACTGACACTCTCCATGAAATAACGTATCATATAGCCACCAGGCTTTCTTGCTCATCGGAGAGCAGATCAATGGATACTACAAGATGTCACAATCTCTTATACAGAAGGCATTGAAGTCGATTCTGTCATAAAAGTTATTGATATTATCTTAACACATTCTTTATCTGTGTACCTAAAACAGAAAGTAATTTTTCCACACCTCTAAATAAGAATATCGAAAAATAGATTCCCGATAAAAGAAACAATAGAAACCAGAGAATTGATCCATTAGGATTACCTAACAGCTGACTTACTGCAGAATATGGAATTTCTCCCATAAGGTATTGTAAAAGGAAAACCATCTTAAAAGAAAAGATATGAAATATCATAACAGCAACGGAACTTTTCCCTATGTATCGAAAAACGTCTGTAATGAAACCACAACGAACTTCTATCAACTTAGAAGTTGCTATTGTCATGTAAATGCCACAGAAGGTCGCCAAAACGAAAAAGAGGGGATTGGGAAACATATTGGCATTCATCGATATCGACCCATAATTAGACAATATAACCAATCCTATGAAAGATAATAACAATACGATGAGGTTATTAAACTTCACATTCATTCTTCCTTCTGCCTGCAAATATCCCCAATAGAAAGGCAAAATTAAAGTGCATGCGGGGGCAATTCGAGGTAAGTAAATATTCCAATGGTTACAGACACAACCCAGAGAAAAAACAAAAAAAATCAACAGCAACTCTAACCTCTCTGGTTTAATCAGCGACTGTCTAACAACCACAAACCGAATAAAAGTAAAAATTACGATAGTAAAAATCAATGAAATAAAGTACCAAAAAGCGGAAGCCATCACTTCTCTCCCCATTCCAATAACAATTAATGCAAAATTTTTTGCTATACCAGACCATGTGTCCGGATGAATCATTTTTCCTCCGTACACCACACCTTCTGCATAAAAACCCAACTTAAAAAAGAGATTTTTAAACAATAAAAACAAGACTTCATACGTAAGGTAATAGAGGTATAACTTCCCAACTCTTTTTAAACATGAAACGCAAGACGTTCGCCAAGAGGTGACATCTACCGTTGAAAAATAACCACTAATAAAAAAGAGGGCAGCAATATGAAAAAGATAAATAAATCGAGATATATTGGTTGGAATCTCGATATGACCAATAACAACAAGGGAGATTAAAATCCCCCTTGCCACATTCATATATTTAATCTCCTCCTTCAAACAACTTGCTTATAAAGACCACTCGTAACCATCTTTTGTATCTTTCACATTGAATCCCAATGCAGTCAACTCATTACGAATCTTGTCACTTGTAGCCCAATCTTTATTCTCTTTGGCGTTTTTTCTGATTTCCAACAATAAATCCACAGCACCTTTATATGCGTCACTACTTGAATCTGATGCGCCCTCCAAATCAAGCCCCAAAAGATCCTGTAAATAAATTTGGAACAACTCTTTCAACTCAGTCACATCACTCTCAGACAAAGTTGCTTTCCCATCTGCCACCAAATTAATTGTCTTTGCCACTTCAAAGAAGTAAGAAATTACCATAGGAGTATTTAAATCATCACACATCGCCTCCTCACATTTTGCTCTCAAGTCGGCAACTTCAACAGAGGACTCTTTAGTAGGAGTTATTCGTTTCAAGCGAGCATATGCATCCATCAATCTTGCCAAACCCTTTTCTGATGCTTGCAATGCTTCATTACTGAAATCTACTGTGCTTCGGTAATGAGCTTGCAAAATAAAGAAACGAATAGTCATTGGATGATAGGCTTGCGCCAAAAGTTGGTGATTCCCGGTAAAAAACTCATCCAACGTAATAAAATTCCCCAATGATTTTCCCATTTTCTGACCATTAATGGTAATCATATTGTTATGCATCCAATAGTGCACAGTTTCCTTTCCTAATGCTGCTGTTGACTGAGCGATTTCACATTCATGATGAGGGAATACCAAATCCATTCCTCCACCGTGGATATCAAACTCTTCTCCCAAATATTTTGTTCCCATGGCAGAACACTCCATGTGCCAACCCGGAAATCCATCACTCCAAGGCGATGGCCACCTCATGATATGGACGGGTTGCGCTTTCTTCCATAACGCAAAATCTAATGAACATCGTTTTTCATCTTGTCCGTCCAAACTACGTGTTGTTTCTAACAAATCATCGATATTCCTACCTGATAATTTCCCATAATGATGATCTGCGTTATATTTGCGAACATCAAAATACACAGACCCCTCACTCTCGTACGCATAACCGGCATCCAATATCTTTTGAACAAATTCTATTTGCTCAATAATATGACCGGAGGCATGAGGTTCTATGCTCGGAGGAAGAACATTCAAACGCTCCATGGCATGGTGATATCTGTTCAAATAATATTGAACAACCTCCATAGGCTCCTTTTGCTCTAATCTCGCTTTTTTGGCGATTTTATCTTCGCCTTCATCCATATCATGCTCTAAATGACCAACATCTGTAATATTGCGAACATAACGAACTTGATAACCCAGATGCTTCAAAAAACGAAATAAAACATCAAAAGTAATTGCCGGTCTTGCATGACCTAAATGCCCATCTCCATAAACTGTAGGACCACATACGTACATCCCTACATGAGGCGAATTAAGGGGTTCAAACAACTCTTTTTTTCTACTTAATGTATTGTAAACTTTTAATTTATGTTCCATTTTTATTCTAAATTATTCTCTTGCAAATATACAATAAAGAAATGAATATAGAAAACCTCGCTAAAAAGAGTTATTGATGAAAATTCTGCATATATTTCAACACTCTTTAGAATAGATATCAAAAGAGAGGGATAAAAATCGCTTAAACGCCTCTCAAAAGTAACATATATCCCCGTACAAAAAAATCCAAGATAAAGATTTGGTATTTACTACTAATTAATTACTTTTGTCATTGGTATGTAATTCTACGTGTTTAGACTGCTATATACAGGCTATTCGCACACGAATTGAAATTATCTATAAATTGAGGAAGAGGACCTTTGGAGAAACTTTGTTTAGTTTGATTATATTAAAAGGGAAAAAGAATATAAACGAAATAAACATAATGGTTTCAAAAGCTCCTAAAATAAGAGTCGAAACAAAATATTTACAAATCGTAATTTATAGAAGTTACCTATATTCTCTCCCAAGAATAGAGAAGAAAGTAGTATTTTAAGTTGTATTATTATTTAGAACGAAAAAAGAAAAAAAATGAAAGTAAAATTAATGATCGTCTCTGCACTTCTATCGTGCAGCACTACATTTGCAGCAACTCGCTTGGATGTCCTTAATGCTAAATCTCAAAACATCAACCAAATGATGGTAGCTATTCTTCAACAACAACAAAAACCATACGCTGAAGGAGCTAAAGGAGAAGAATCTTTCGATGCCACAGGTCTAATCGTATATGCCTACAAACAAGTTGGATTGGATGTTCCTTACGAAAAAGAAAATTTGTTTAAAACCGGTAACAAAATTAAAAAACCTAAAAACTTAGAAGCAGGAGATATCGTATTTTTTCACGATGGTCAAAATACCAAAACCGCAACACAAGTTGGTATCGTACAACACATAGAAAAAGATGGTAGTTTCAACTTTATCTATGCTTCTCCGGAAAAAGGGGTTATTGTCAGAAATAGTTCTGAAGAAGGATTTGCTAACAATTTTATGCAAGGAAACAGAATTACATCTGACTCAGAGCTAAATAGCATAAGAAATGGATATCAAAAAGATGTAAAAGCTATTGAAAAAGCGGTTGAAGCAGAAAAGGCAACAAAAGCTGAATTAGAACGTCTTCAACAAGAGTTGGTACAAGCAGAAAACAATGTAAAAATTCTTCAAACTCAACTTGAAAGGAATAATAATGAGCTAATTATTATCAAGTAATCGAATAAAACAATAGTTGTATATCGAAATTTACCATAAAGTGTAATAGCTTTATGCGTAGATTTCGATACACAAATCTTTCTCTACTCATGACCAAAGGCAAAATAAAAGAAACAACTCCGTCAAACGCCGATAATATGAATCGGATTCATCGTTTGCACATCGCACTTAACGAAAAGGAGTTCAAGGTGCTCAATCGTTTTTTTGAAGAATATAACATAACTAACAAAAGCAAATTGATTAGAGAAACTTTAATGTCTGCAATTTTAAAAAAATTTGAAGAGGATGCACCTACTCTATTTTCAGAAAAAGAGATGAGATGACAGACGAATACTACATGAAAATAGCTTTGCTAGAGGCCGAAATAGCAGCAAATAGAAATGAAATTCCCATCGGCGCCATCGTTGTATGCCAAAATCAAATTATCGCACAAGCGCACAACTTGACAGAAACTTTAAATGACGTAACCGCACACGCTGAAATGCAGGCTATAACAATGGCTAGCGAATTTCTTGGAGGAAAATATCTCCGCGACTGTACATTATACGTTACTGTAGAACCTTGTGCCATGTGTGCAGGGGCAATTGGATGGGCTCAAATAGAACGAGTTGTCTATGGTACATCAGACGAAAAAAAGGGGTTCTCAATCATTGCTCCCAATGCACTTCACCCCAAATGCCAAATAACGAAAGGAGTACTACAAGAAGAGTGCTCCACAATTATGAAAGATTTTTTCAAAAAAAGACGTTAATAGATATTCAAATTATCTGATTGTTAGGGTAGAAATGCATCCTCTATATGCTCAATGCAAAACTTTCCTTGAGGTTGTACAACAACTGAAATTATATCAAAGCGCGTCTCCTTTTGAACATCATTTGCAAAAATATACTTCTCTGCAGCCAAAATAATATTTCGCATTTTACTTTTTCCTACGCTATCGATTGGATGCAACAAATATCCTTCTTTCCGAGATTTAACTTCAACGACAACTAAATATTCTTCATTTTCAGCAATAATATCTAACTCAAATTTTCCACTGCGCCAATTACGATATAGAATAGAATATCCTTTAGACTTGAGATATGCAATAGCTTCGTCTTCTCCAATTTTTCCTAATTCATTATGTTCTGCCATAGATTTTTTCATTAACAATAAAGACCTTTAGAACTCTCCTTAAATTATCTTCAAATAGAAATACCAATACATAAAAAAGGTCAGAATTAACAAGAAGAAAACTACAACTCGCTAATTCTGACACTTATTCTATCTTTTTACCCAACTAAAATTTCCATCCGAAAGTAGCCATTATATCATGATTTGCATATTTCAAATCCAAAGTAGGTTTATCTGTAGGCATTGAAACATATAAATCCCTCTTTTGATTATTATAAATATATGCTATATCACAATAGAAATGCTCTCCGCTATAACCTGCACCTCCTGTTATATACATAGACGTCTTTGGTACGGATACTGGTATGTAAAGCCCAATATTTTCAGACAAGTCCGAAGTAATTGTTTGCATAGGTTTTCCTACGTAAGCAAAACCTGCTCTCAATGAAAACTCATCAATTACCTTTACTTCAGCACCTATCTTAAGGGAACTATTTTTGTTCATCTCATCTTTAATTACTCTTCCCTCATCTTCCACAACCATGTCATTCATCTCTAAACGCATCGACTTGAAGTTTTCAAAATTATATTCAACACCAATCAACGCACGTTTAGCAATAACAAAACCTAAACTAGCTTGCAATTTTAACGGTGTTTGCAATGCATACTCATAATAATCATTTGCTATGCTAGGCTCATCAGCAAATTGGCCATTATAATCGAACTCTATATTACTTTCATCTTCCATATCATAGAATGTAGGAGTATGGAATGCAAAACCAATCCTTAACCAATCTGTAGCACGTGCAATAGCTCCTACCTTAAAATTCGCACCTATTCCTGTAGCTTGATAATAATTATCCAAATACCACGATGAACCATCTACACAAGCTTCATCATACATTGACTTTTGTGAATAACGCACAGAGCGCGCCCCAATTGAAACACCCCAATAAAAACGATTACTAATGTTCATTCCGTATGAGAAGTCCCACTCATAGATACGACCGGATTCACTGAATTTCCAAGACTTATCAAATTCAAGCGAATTTCCATTTTCGTCATACCCGAACAGAGAATTTCCATCCTCACCTATCAAGCCTAAATCAATAGCCTCATCGTAAATCAAATCAGGTGTTAATATACTTCCCATATTATCGGTCATCGATGGAAATTCATTTTTACCATGAATATAACTTTCAGCCAACGAACTGTAATGAGAATAATTTCTAAGACGATTAAAGGATACTCCCAAAGAAGAGGTCACATAACCTTTAGTACTCTTATTCCTATTTCCAAAATTAACAACCAATCCAAAATTATTTAGATTGAAATCCATCTCTCCATCATTATTTATAGAAAATGATGGGGTAAAAGTTATATCAAAACTTCTGTATATACCTAATCCCGCCGGATTATCTTTCATTGTTGAGACATTACCTCCCAATGCACCCAATGCACCTGCCATAGCAGAATACCTCGCAGTTCCTAATACCGGATTGGTTTGGCTAAGATTTAATGCGTCATACGCACTTTGCGCAAAAGTAGCAAAAGAGATAGCCAATGCACTAATTGCTAAAAATATTCTTTTCATATTCTATCGATTTATTTCTAAATATTAAACTATACTACAACTTATCGCCTTCCGCCGGAAGAACGTCCTCCGCCACCAGAGTAACCTCCTGATGAACGACCTCCGCCACCGGATGAGTAACTACCGGATGAGTAACTACCGGAAGAACGACTGCTTGAAGAGCTACCGGATGAGTAACTGCCGGAAGAACGACTGCCGGAATAGCTACCTCCTGAAGAGTAACTTCCAGAAGAGTATCCACTTGAAGAACGACTACTGGAAGAATAAGAAGAGCTACTACTTCCTCTAGAATAACTTGATGAACTTCTTGTTCTGCCACTTCCTGAATAGACGGAACTTCTTGTACTTCCTCCTGAAGAATAACCAGAACTACGAGTCACACTTCTTTGCGGAGTTCCACTTACTCCGGATGAAGAACGAGAACTACTTACACTTCCGCTACGAACAATCTCTCTCGAACCGGTTCTACTTACTGTAGATCGAGTTCCCACACTCGTTCTACCCCCTCCTGCACTTGCAGATGCTACACGTCTATTACCAGAAGTTCTAACTCCAATTCTGCTCGCAGATGAAGCACCCCCTAAAGATGGTTTGTACTCCGGATAAGGTCTCGCAATCGGATGATTATGATGATGGTGGTGGTGACAATAATAATGACAATTATGTCCCCAATACCAATAAGGGTTGTAAGAATAGTATGGATAACCCCACAAATAACCATATCTCCAATTTCTATAAGACCAATAGTCATAATAAGGATAATTCCATCCAAAATCATTTACCACATAGAGGTTAACACCATCATTTGCAGCGTCATAAATTTCATAATCAGTATCATGGAACGCATTTAATCTACGAGTATATTGAAAATCATCATCATCCAGAATAACTATTGTATCCATATAATAATTGTTATCGACAATTGACGTATCCTCAACATAGATAGTATCTCCAATTGCTTTTACCAACTGTTGCTCTTTCGCTTTAATCACAAGTGTTTGTTGACGTAATTCATTTACCTCCTCTTTGCGTTTTTTGTCATAGGCAACCTTTTCTGCCTCTGCATCGGATGTAGAAAAATAAATATCGTCCACGGCAACTACTTGTAGTGTTGTTATCATTGTAAACAAGCACAACGTTATTAACTTAATCTTCATTTTCATAAGGCATTCCTCCCTAAAATATAAAAAAATAACTTAACTTTGTCTAGTTTTAGTGAAACAAAGATAGTGAAGTTTTTTTAAATTCCAAATTCCTCATTCTTTGAAACACTGCAATTTAATATAATAACCAATAATAAAACAATTAAGTTAGACGAATTTGGCTTTTTTATAGACAATTAAAATAACTGTGCACATGAAATATATTGAGGTTGAATTTTCATTTCCCTCCGCTGAGGGCTTTGTTAAAGATGTATTGTCTGCTCAATTAGCAGATATCGGTTTTGAAAGTTTTACGGAATCAGAACAAACATTGTTGGGCTATATCCCTCAAAAACTCTTTTCTGAAGAAACAATTAACAACCTTCTTTGTGAATTTGAATTTGCGAAAAATATCGCTTTTTCTTACACTGAAATGGAGGATAAAGATTGGAACGAAGAGTGGGAAAAAAACTTCTTCCAACCCATCATTATTGGCGATAAATGTGTTATTCACAGTTCCTTTCATAAAGATTACCCCAAGGCTCAGTATGACATTCTTATAGACCCTAAAATGGCCTTTGGTACAGGACATCATGAAACCACTTCTCTTATGATAGAATCTTTATTAGAGAATAATATCAAAGATAAATCTGTACTTGATATGGGTTGCGGTACTGCCATCTTGGCAATCCTTTCTTCTCTATTAGGCGCGTCCAATGTAATGGGTGTTGATATCGACGAATGGGCTTACAATAATGCTATTGAAAATATCGCAATAAACAAGATTTCTAATGTCAACCTAAAATTAGGTGGAGCAGAAATTTTAAGCGAAGAAATGAAATTTAATGTTGTACTAGCCAATATCAACAAAAATATTTTATTAAACGACATCAAAAAATATGTTAAAACTCTAATTAAAGGAGGGGAATTGTATTTAAGTGGATTCTATGAATCTGATTTAGAAGATATTTGCAATGAGTGTGCTAATTATAATCTTTCTTACGTATCTCATAAACGCAAAAAAAATTGGGTTGCCGCAAAATTTAAATATGAAAAATAATGTAAATTCTTATTATGGAATCACCAAATCAACCTGTTTTATTAGCTAATAAATTAATAGCTGAAACTAATGCAAATTTATTCCTCACCGGAAAAGCCGGAACGGGGAAGACTACGTTTTTAAAAAATTTAAAACAATCTGTTACTAAAAGAATGGTGGTGCTTGCCCCTACAGGCGTTGCTGCTATCAATGCCGGCGGCATGACTATTCACTCTTTCTTTCAACTGAAATTTGGTCCATTTTTACCCAATGGACACAAAGAAAAGGAAGGCTGGTTCCGAAAAGAAAAACTTCAAATTATTCGAACACTTGATCTATTGGTTATTGATGAAATAAGTATGGTTAGGTCTGATGTACTTGACGCCATAGATGATACATTACGCCGAATAAGACGAAGTCATAAGCCTTTTGGTGGGGTACAACTACTAATGATTGGGGACATTGAACAACTTCCTCCGGTGGTTAAAGATGAGGAATGGATGTTGCTGAAGGAGTACTACGAAACACCTTATTTCTTCAGTAGTATCGCACTCAAGAATAGTAACTATCTTTGCGTTGAATTAACTAAAGTATATCGCCAAAATGACGAAATTTTCGTTGATATACTCAATAAAATTCGTAACAAATCAATTAGCTCCACTGAATTAGAAACATTGAATAAACGTCTACTTTCTTCTGACCAATATGAAAAATTTGCTCCAATTAACATCTGCACTCACAACTCTGTTGCCAATCAAATTAATCAAAATAAATTGGAAGAATTAGATAGCAAAAAATATGTTTTCGAGGCATCTGTTTGGGGCAATTTTCCTGAATATTCTTATCCTACCGAAAAAAATTTAGAACTTAAAGAGGGTACTCAAGTAATGTTTATTCGAAATGACAACTCCTCTGCAAAACTTTATTTTAATGGTAAAATTGGTACTATTACCTCTATTTCTGAAGAAGGGATTACGGTTAAAGATAAAACAGGGACTTATATCCATGTTGAAAAATGTATATGGAATAATATTAAATACTCTCTTTCTCCTGACACAAAAGAAATTGAAGAAACCATTGATGGAACGTTCCAGCAATATCCTCTAAAGATCGCTTGGGCTATCACTATTCATAAAAGTCAGGGCTTAACATTTGAACATGCTGTAATTGATGCGCAACATTCATTTGCTCACGGACAAGTATATGTTGCACTTAGTAGATGTAAATCATTGGACGGACTATTTCTACGAGGCCCGATTACCATGGACGCAGTTAAACGAGATGAAAAATTGGAGCTATTCAACCAATATATGCAATCTATCCGAGCTAAAGAAGAACATATTGACTCTCTGATTACAGAGTACAAAAACCAACTTTTATTAGAACTATTTTCGACAGAAAAAATCAAATTTTTATTAGACGAGATTGTTTCCGAATTATCTGTATATTATAGAAAAAAAAGTACGGCAACACTCCAAACATTAACAAAACTACATAACTTCTTCCTCGATGAAATATATACTGTATCTATTTCATTTCAAAAACAATTACGAGAATTAATGAATAAAAATGATTCTCAATTTATAAATGAAAGAATTAAAAAGGGTGGAGAGTATTTTCAAGAGAAATTAGAACAATTTGATAAATCTCTTAAATCCCTACCAACCAAAGATTTCAGCGATAAAGAGTGTGAAAAAAAGGTAAATGAACTATTGTCTGAATATCAGAAAGAGTATGAAATTAAAGTTGCAACACTTCCTCTTGGTCAACATGGTTTTTCTACTCAAAATTATCTTAAAACAAAAACGAATATATTACTCGGAACTCTCACTATTAAACCTAAAAAAGAGGAGCAATCGGCTCATCCTAAATTATTGGAACGTTTAATTCAGTGGAGAAAAGAGGTTGCAACCAAAAATAAAACCTCCATTTCAAATATTCTTAAAGATGTTACTATTTTTGATTTGGCAGAAAGGATTCCATCAAATGAAAATAACCTATTACAAATCAAGAAATTAACACCAAGTAAAGTGAAAAAATATGGTAAAGAGATTTTTTCAATAATAAAAGAGACTTGTTTTGAATTTGGATATGAATCAAATATAGACTCGTTTTCTTCTTCAAAACCTACTAATCAAAAAGAGTCAACAGAACTCCTCACTCTCAAACTATTCAACGAAGACAAAAGTATTTCTGAAATTGCAAAAAATAGAAATTTGAGTAACAGCACCATAGAAAATCATTTGTGCACTCTTGTTTGTAACGGATATATTCCTTTAGAAACATTTGTGCCCAAAGATCATTACAAAAACATCGTTTCCATATTAGAAAATATGTCTGAAGAAATTCGTCTAAAACCAATCAAAGAACAACTAGGCGATGGTTATTCATGGTTTGAAATTAGATGTACAAAAGAGTATTGGGAGAAAAGCAAAAAGAGCAATTAAAAAGTCTCGCCAAGAAGAAATATTCATTGACGAGACTTTTAACATGCTTTTCAAAAGCGATATACGCGTTATTTGGATTCCCACGCTAAAGCTGATGCTCCTAATATAGCTGCATCAGCATCTTTCATTTCTGAAAATAACAATTTAACTTTCCCTTTAAAAATAGGCATTAAATTATCTTCCATTGATTGACGAAGAGGCTTCATCAACAAATCACCTGATTTTGCTAAACCGCCAAACAAGATTATCGCTTCCGGGCTGCTAAATTTAACAAAATCAGCTAAGGCTTCACCCAAAACTTGCCCCGTAAAGGCAAACACATCTTTTGCTATCTGATCTCCATCTTGAGCTGCATCAAAAACATCTTTAGACGTTATTGTGTCAAGAGCAATTTTTCTCAACATAGAATCTTCATTTGATCGGGTTTCTAAAAATTCTCTTGCTGTTCTTGCTACACCTGTTGCTGATGTATAGGTTTCTAAACAACCTTTGCTTCCACATCCACATTGTCTGCCATTTTCACGACGAACAATAACATGACCTAACTCTCCTGCAAAACCATCATGACCATAAATCAAGTGTCCATTAGAAACAATTCCGCTTCCTACTCCTGTTCCTAACGTAATCATGATAAAATCCTTCATTCCTCTTGCTGCCCCATATGTCATCTCGCCAATTGCAGCTGCATTGGCATCATTCGTCAATGCTACCGGAACTCCAAATTTATTTGACATTACTTCCGCAAAAGGGATAATACCCTTCCATGGTAAATTTGCAGCATGCTCAATATTCCCAGTATAGTAATTTGCATTAGGAGCTCCTACTCCAATACCTTTTACGCGCTCAATCCCACAATTCTCTTCTATCAACTTAGAAAGTTCTTCATGCAATTCCGCAATGTAATCATCAAATTGTTGATGACGCTGAGTTTTTATTGAACTTGATGCCAAGACATTTCCTCTTGCATCTACAATACCAAATACAGTGTTTGTTCCACCGATATCTATTCCAACAACATAGGGCTTTATTTCTTTTGCCATATCTAATAATATTTAGTTTAAATTTATGCTATTACTACAACAATTTTCCGTTCTAAAAATATTTATCAATCATGTTACAAATTGTTAAAGAGTAGTCTTATATCAAAATTGATCTAAAACCGATTTATAACTCCTCCCAAAATTATTTTACAAATATCTGAACAACTTCTCAAATTAGCAACTTTTATCCTTACGAATATTACATCCAATAAATCCATACCACACTAAATATGCATAACATATCATCGGAATAAAAAATGCCATCTGAACTCCAAAGTAATCTGCAACCATCCCTTGCAAAGGAGGAAGTACCGCCCCGCCTAATATCATCATAACCAAAAGAGATGACCCCTGCGAAGTATATTTGCCTAATCCATCTATCGCTAATGTAAACACATTAGAAAACATAATTGAATTAAATAATCCTACAGACAATATACACCACAAAGAAAACTCTTTGTTAAATAGCAACATTGCAACGATTAAACAAATATTTACAATGGCAAATATTCCAAGTGTTTTGGATGGCTTTGATTTTGCTAAAATAAACATAAAATAATTCAATACTAAAAATCCTAAATAGTACAAATAACCACGATAATCTATACTTGCAGATAATTTTTCGTACGTTATAAAAAATATCAACAAAAAGGTAACTATCGCGACTAACACCATGAACATTCTTTTTCGAAATGTTGGTAACTGACTCATTGACAATGCTCCCATAAAGCGTCCAATCATGGCGCCACCCCAATAAAATGACAAAAGTTGACTGGCCGACTCCTTAGCAATTCCGTGTGAACCACCCATATAGCTAACCAAATTACTACCAATTGCAACTTCAGCCCCAACGTAACAAAAAATTGCAAACATTCCAAATACCAAATGTGGATATTTTAATGCTCCTGCCTTTATGTTGACTGCATCTGCATCAACTCCTGGCTGTACATTCGGAATATCTGCCATAAAAATAACACCTGCCAAAATCAATAACACACTGGTTAAAAACAGATATGGAATCTGAACCTCAGTTGCCCCCTGCGTCCCCGCATCAAAATATTCAAATATGAAATATCCGCCTATTATTGGTGCAAGCGTAGTTCCCAAAGAATTAAAAGCTTGCGATAAATTTAACCGACTAGAAGATGTCTCTGGTGTACCTAATACAGCAACCAAAGGATTGGCTGCAATTTGCAAAAAAGTAAAACCCGAACCCAAGAGAAACAAAGCTAATAAAAATTGAGAAAATGCCGGCGATTCAGAACTTGCTTCCAAGAAAAAAAGGAAACACGCAATGGCTGATATCACTAAGCCTAAAACAATCGTGTTTTTATAACCTATCTTCATAATCGGATCTCCAAATAGTGCCGAAACAATGAAGTATAACAATGACACGATGAAATAGGCTAAGAAGAATGCTAATTGAACCAAATTTGACTGGAAATGGGTCAATTCAAAAACATCTTTTAAATAGGGTATTAAAATATCATTTAAACAAGTGATAAAACCCCACATAAAAAATAGTGTCGTTAACGTAACTAACGGGAAATAATAACTTTTTGACTTTTCGTTGCTCATACTCTATACTACTTAATTAAAAATCTATTGCTATTTTAAAATTTATTCTTCTGCCTGTCAAATAATTGGGAACTGCATATTGTTGTCCATAAGCATCTGTTACCCAATAAAATGAATTTTCATTGTCAATATCTAACAAATTAAATAAATCCAAATTGAATGATAATGTTTTCATCCATGAGAAAAACTTTTTCGTCATGATTCGATCTACCCCTCTTGTCAACTGATAGGTTGCGCCTAAATCTACTCTTCGATAATCATTCATTCTAAAGGCAGACTTATAATTAATATTTTGTGGAGGTCCAAATGGCAACCCATCAGACCAAATTAATTTCAAATTAAACTTTAATTGCTTAAACTTTGGGAAATAATCTTGAAAAAAAAGTGAAATATTATACCTCTGATCAGTTGGACGGGGAATATAACCCACTTCATCTCCATATATATTTTCCTCTGTCTTCATATACGAAAAAGACACCCAAGAGTCTGTCCCCGGAACAAATTCACCAAACAATTTCAAATCAACTCCATACGCATATCCATCTGCACAATTCTTTCCTAAATAAGTTACCTGAGTATTATCTACTAAATAGGGTATAATTCTGTCAATATACTTTCCATATACTTCTGCAGAGAATTTAAATGGTCTATCCCACTTCCTAAAATAATAATCACTCGCGAATAACAACTGATAAGAACGAGGCGATTTTATATCTTTATTTAATATAACAACTTGATTTCCATCCTCCAATTCTAAGATTTGACGCATTTCCTTGTAAAAAAGAGATTGATAATAAATTCCTGACGCAAATCGAAATCCCCAATTTGAATTTTTCTTAGGGAAAAAGGCAAAAGATATTCTTGGGCTAATCAACCATTCCTTATTATAATCCCAATAACTCATACGTACACCGCCTTCAAATATCATCTTTCCTCTTAATAATTGGTGATCATATTTATCTTGAATATAGGCAGAAATACGATTAGAGTACATATCTATGTCTGAATTGACATTATTATATAAGGTCATCGCAGTCGGATCTAATGGTAATGAATATCCAGCAGAATCCCGCCATTCCCATTCATTTATTTTATCAAGTACAGTTTCTCTCTGATAGGTACAACCCCATCTTAACTCATTATTACCACTCTTATGATTTCCCAAATGAGATAAGTTAAATACAGTTGCTCGCAAACCATTCCTTGCATGCTCATGGTACGTTCCTACTCCTGACGCAGCATTAAACGAAGACTCTCCTCCTGATTCACTAAGCCAATATGACCCGGTAATATCATACGAAACATCTTCTGCAGTATGAAAAGCAGAAGACAATAGCTCTAACTCAGTCTTCTTTGTTGGTTGATATTTTAATGCTAAAGAACCAAAATAAGTCATAAATAAATCTTCCTCTCGCCCATCAAAATAGACTGTAAACGACTTAACATCTGTCATTGTTCCAAAAGATGTTTCCCGACTCTTAGGAATAAACTCATACGAATTTCGAGATACATTCCCCAAGAAATTCAATTGCCACTTGGATGAAAATTGATAAGTGATATATGTTTGATAATCAATAAAATTAGGATTATACTCTCCATCGGTTTCTAATGCACCCAACATATAAGATGCGGTCTTGTATCTAAGTCCGTGCATCTGTGAAAATTTATTTGAAGACGTACCTAAATATGCAGTAGCACCCAAGAAACTAAGAGACACTGAACCTTCAAACTTTGTTGGTTGCTTATACCTTATATCTAAGACAGAAGCCATTTTATCGCCGTACTGAACCCCAAACCCACCAGAGGAAAAAGCTACAGACTCCACCATGTCCGGATTCACAAAACTCAACCCTTCTTGCTCTCCGGAACGAATCAATAATGGTCGATATATTTCTATAGAATTAACATACACACAATTCTCATCATAATTACCACCTCTTACTGAGTATTGAGAACTTAGCTCATTATTCATCGAAACACCGGCTTGCGTAGAAATCAGAGATTCAATACCTCCTCCGGAAGCACTCGGCATCGTTCGTAAGTGTTCAACATCCAACAAATCAATAGTATTTTCTTGCTTTCGATATACATTCATTTCATACTGTCCTAAAAGAACCGATTCTTCTTCTAAATGTACATCTAATTTAATTTCATCGTTCTTAAAATTTACTATAGGCGTAGATACTTCTTTGTATCCTATATACGAAAAAACAACCCATATAGAATCTCTCTTTTCTTCATCAATAGAACAAACAAAATTATAGGTTCCATTTCTATCCGTGGTTGTTCCATAAGTAGTTCCTTTGACCAAAATATTAACATATTCAAGAGGCTGCTGTCTATTATCCGTTACTTCCCCGAATATTCGCACCTCCTTCGACGACGCTGACATAAGAAAAAACATTAACATCAACGTCAATAGTCCAATGTTAAAATACTTGCTCATCTTCCAATAACATCCTCTTTTCTTCTAGGTCTCAGGTCTTGTTCCCAAGAAAAATTTCGTAAATACCTCTCTTCCTCAGGAAATTTATTCGGTGGATACATTATCCCCTCTGAATCAGGAGTCATGACAATCTTTTCTAATTTATTATTGTCTGTAAAAATTGACATTTCCTCCCCTTTAGCTTTATTAACACCAATATAAGCCCCATCATCATCTTTTGTGTAATAAATAGATTCTGCATTGCCTTTCATATCTATGCGCCTAAGCCTGTTTTTTTCTATATAAGCAAATGCTTCCTTTCCTGCTAGTTGATTGTACATATTGACATTTTCAAAAGAAGACATCATGGCATTTTTTGTTATATGAACCTTATATGGCCGCTTTTCTTTTATGTAGATATCAATTCTATCACCTGTCATTTGATTATCTTCCGACCAGAGAATCGGATCATAGAACATTTTTCCTAAAGAATCTTGTACATAAAAAACCATCGAATCACATTTCCCTTGCATATCCTCTCTAAAAAATTTTACATTTCTATAGGCTCGAACCTCATCTTGAATAGAATCAACTTGACAATAAAACACCGTATCTGAAGATAGATACAAAGTGTCTTTATCAGAAAATTCTAAAATATATGGATTTTTGGTCACCAAAGCATTCCTTGGATAATTCCTATTATATTCAGCATAATCTCCCCTTATAATAACATTCTGCAATGAATCTTTAATATCCACACCAATAAAGGCATTTACATTTCCTAAATTTGAGTCATAAAAAATAGAGTCGGCAGTAAGCCTTTTACCATCATTCATGGTAACAACAGAATAATCGTACAACTTCCCCTTATTGTTTTTAGTATCTGTCCAACCATTGGTCGTAAAAATTGTATAATCTTTCCCATAAATGTGAGAGGGGCCATATAAATAAGCCGTACCAAGAGTAGAAAAATAGCGCAATGAATCACTTCTAATTTCGTAATCAGGATGAATCAAAATAACACTATCCAAAAACAAATAACACTCCGAATCAGGGTAATAATAACCTCTTCTGGAAGTCAGAGTATTTTGAGTTTCTATGACTTTCCCTCCGCCATAATAATAACCAAATTTTTTCTCCCGATTATAATCTAAAAAATTCGTATACAAAGAAATTTCTTTACTATTAAGAACTACATTGCCACGAACCCTCATCAAGGTTGTGTTCCCGTCATAAAACAGACTATCAGCAAACATGGACGACTGCTCTTGATTAACTCTGATATGTCCAAATGCATCAAAGGAATTTTCACCATCATAAAAATAAGCACTATCACACCACATCAAAGCATCTCCGTGACGGAAACGAACATTCCCGCGCAATACTTGATAAGATCGTGAGGCATTTGCATTCTTATCAAACGTCAATTCATCGCACTGCTCTAAAATGACATTTTGTGCCTCTTTAGCCCTAACGGACAAAGAAAAACAAAACACAAAACTCAATAGTAGCAAAGATGATATATGTTTCATTTTATTCAATATTTTTTATCCATCCAGGGTACTCAAATTCACAATTTTGCCATTTTTCATCTATGCGCACATAAATACTTTTTTGCTTCTCTTTAATCCATTTTTGAAGTATTTCATAATTTTTTTTCTCTTGATAAACTCCTTTTATGGCAATAAAATCATTCTCCAAATTCGCTTTATGTGCCGGCAACATAGATTTAACTTTTACAATTGCATAAACCTCATTCCCCTTAGAATCTATCATTGCAAATGGGGATGAATACTCTCCTGCTTTTAACCCATATACTGCCTTTGCTATTTCTTGAGGCAACTCTTGCATTTGAAATCTGGAAGTACCATTTACTTGATTGGTCAACAAACCAGAACTATTTTTGGTGTTTTTATCTGTTGAATACAACGACACAGCCTTCTCAAAAGTAATTTCGTTGCTCTTTACTACATTTAATACACTATCCAAGCGTAATTTTGCCTGATTCTTTTCTAAAAAAGAATTTTTAGGTTTCATTAATATATGCCTAGTATTAACCTTATCCCCCTGTTTATCAATCAATTGTATAATATGAAATCCAAATTCCGATTCTACTATTTTAGAAACTTTTGTTTTATCATGCAACGCAAATGCCACATCTGCATACTCGGGTACTAATTGTCCCTTACCCATATAACCTAACTCTCCTCCCCTTTTAGCCGATTCTGTATCTTCTGAATACAGAATCGCAAGTGTTGAAAATTCAGATTCTGCATTCTCTATCCTTTGTTGGAAATCTCGTAGTTTAGATTTTACATCGTCAATCGCTTTTTGACTTATTGATGGCGCAATTGTTAAAATTTGCACCTCAACTTGCGCTGGAATAGTTGGAATACTATCAGTTGGTAATGTTTTAAAGAATGTACTAACCTCAGCAGGAGTAGCATTAACAGTTCCAACAATCTTTCTCTGCATTTGTTGCACAACCTGCTGATTTGAAACCATCTCTTTCAGTTCATCTCGCATAGAACTCAAACTTTGTCCAAAATACTCTTCCAACTTTTCCTTTGATCCAATCTGCGAAATCATATAGTTTATTCTCATCTCTACCTGACTATTTACACTACTTTCATCTGGGTAAATACTATCAATCTTAGCCTGATCCAAATAAAGTTTTTGTAATGCCAATTGTTCCGGAATTACACAATAGGGATCTCCATCTATTTCAGTCCCTTCATAACGCGCTTTTTGACGATACTCCTCCACTTCAGAACGCAATATTGCCTCATCTCCAACAACCCAAACCACTTCGTCTATCACATTGCTTTGAGAAGTCACAATGTTTGGCAACACAAAAAGTAAAATCAATCCTAAAATTTCCTTACGCATATTCTTTTATTTATAACGTTTTGCAGCTCCACTTTTAAGAGCTTCTTCATACAAATTCAATCTATAATCTCGTAAAAATTCTATTTTCTTCTGTTCTGTTAAAATAGAACGAATACGATCTTCTACAAATTCAAATGGTTGCATCTCCCCCGGTTTCTTTAATTCTGATAAATACAAAAAAGCAGAATATAACGAATCTCTCTGAACTTGCATTCCTCCCAAAGACAATGCATCAAAATCAAACATTAATGGACATTTTTTTTGAATCTCAGACAAAAACAACCAATGATTATTAAAGAACTCAAACCTTGCAGCATTTTTAACACTCAACGACTCTATTATATCTAAATTACTCTCCGACGGACTTTCCATCAATGTCTCCAAGACCTGAACATCAGGAGCCGAACTCGGAACAATCAAAAAAACACCCTTTGCAATAGGTTCATCCAACCTAAACATCAAAGCATTTTCATGATAAAACTGAATCATTTGATTTTGGGAAATACGACTAACAACATGCTCTTTTATCAATTGAGATTCATATCCATACACAACTAAAGCATGTCGATATACCTCTACCAAAGAATCTATCTCTCCTTGATTGGGAATTGATTTCTGCGCTTCTTCATAAATAACACTATTCGCAATCCATTCTTTGATATAATTATCAATAATTCTCAGACTATCATTGCCATTAACATACGACATATCAATCATATTAAACAATTCCTGTTCTGTCAAAACTTCTCCTCCCGCTTCTGCTACAGCAGTTTCTAAGATTGGATGCTTCAACTTATCACAAGATGAGAAACAAAACCCTACTAGCACTATTAATTCAATGATTAATGCCCGAGTATATATATTAGTTTTTATGTCAAATAACATCTTTACAAATTCAATTACTTTTTATCGTATTTAATACTTTTTTATTCAATTTAACAGGATACTTACTCCTCAAAGATTTTATCCACTCTTTTTCTAAGTACATCTGATAATCTGCTGTTACCGGACCCTTTATATCCAAATAAGATTGCGGTTGAGACTGCATACTTCCAACAATTGTTGCCACCGGATACTTATCATCCGCATACTTACCCATCTTATAAATCTTCTCATCAACTACCTTATTTGCACCCTGAGGGAAAACTCCTTCATCAACCTTTACCAATTTTTCATATTTTTTCCTTAATAGCAAATTCACCTTACTAGCAACCGAATCTAACGGAGTAGATTTTATAATCTGTTCAACCAACTTCAACACAGAATCATTTTTGCAACGAATTACAACACCCTTGAATTTAGGAGAATCCCAAGTATAATCAGCCTTGTGCTCTTGGTAAAATTTACTTAAAGCAACAGTATCTTTTGAAGATTTATCCCATACCTCTTTTGAACTAATTTCAAATAACAACAATCCATCAGAATACTCTTGTAGTAAATTTTTATATTCTGTGCAGTCTTGCTCCAATATCAGTCTCTCCTCCGCTATTAACAGCTTTGTCAAATACGAATCAAAAGTCTTTTGTATAAATTGTTTATCAGACATCTTTTTCTTTTGCCCTCCCTTTGAATAAGCATAATCATAACTTGCTTTTTGCTCCTTCAAATATGGATAGAACTCACTTTGCGGGTACATATTCCCTTTGAACTCATATAGAGGGGAATTCAACTTATTAATCATTACATCTTTTTCATTGATAATTTTTTCAAATGGTTTCAACGATTTTTCATAAAGTTCAAATCCATACTTTGTTTTCAATGCATTTAAATAGGAGACTCCAACTTCTTTTTCCCTATCACTCTTCTTGATTTTTTCTAATAATTCAGCCTTTTGTTCTTGAAAAGTTGGTTGTACTCCTACTGATGTTAAACAAATAATTTGCACACCAATGGCATTATCTATCAATTTAACATCACCTACCTTTGATAATGAATATACATGATTCTTAAAATCTATTGGATATGAAGAATTTCCATCAATTACGCCCAAATCCCCACCATTCACAGCTGTTACAATATCCATTGAATGCTTCTTGGCTAGTTCTGCAAAATTTGCACCCATTTTAATTTTTAACATCAAAGAATCAACAATTCCTTGGTATTTAGGCTCTGATTTCGATATATAAATATGCGCAACACGTGGAGCATTCAACACTTTTCTCCTTTCGTGAACCTTCACTATATGATAACCAAATTTAGAACGAAATGGCTTGCTAATTTCTCCTATTTTAGTATTATAAATCACATTTTCAAATTCATATATTGTCGAAAAAACTTGTAGAAATCCTAAATCACCACCATTACGCTTTGACATACAATCAGAATTATCTTGCGCCAAACGAGAAAAATCTGCTCCAGATTTAATTTCTTCATAGATTTTTGAAATCTTATTAAATGCATCCAATGAATCACTCTCATCTTCCGCAACTTTAATCAAAATATGACTAGCATGTATTTCTTCTTTTCCTCTCTTATATGCCTCCATCAACAAATCTTGCTCTTTATCCTTGTCTCTCAAATAAGGAATTGCCAATTGATCTTTGTATGACGAAAATTCTTTTAAATAAGAAGGTGATTCATGCATTTTTGCCTCCTTGGCAGCTTCTACTTTTAATTTATAATTCACAAATAATTCCACATACTCATCTATCGATTTCCTATCAACAGCTTTTGAATTCTTGTTATAAATATACTCGAACTCTGATTTTGTTACGTCTGTCTTATTAATAGTCATAACAATCTCTTCAGAATCTCCCGACACCGCATTTAAAGGAATCGCCAAAAACAATGCGAACAAACTTCTAAATTTATTTTTCATATTTGAATAATTTCCAATTTACTCTAACATTTCTATTAACGTGCAAATATAAAAAAAATTACGTTCATTTCAACATGAACGTACCCTATAAAAAAAAGGAGAAACAAAAGTTTCTCCTTTATGATTAAAATCTTTTTTCTTTGATTCTTGCTTTTTTACCTGTTAACTTACGCAAGTAGTATAACTTAGCTCTACGAACTTTACCAACTTTATTGACAATTATTTCCTCAATAAAAGGTGAATCCATTGGGAAAATACGTTCAACACCTACACCTCCTGAAATTTTACGAACTGTAAAACGTTTCTTTTCTTGGTGACCACTAATGCGAATTACATCACCACGAAACTGCTGAACTCTTTCTTTATTTCCCTCCACGATTCTGTACGCAACAGTTACAGTATCGCCACTCTTGAACTTAGGAAGCTCTTTACCTACTGCAAAAGCTTGCTCAGCGACTTTGATTAAATCCATTTTCTTTGTTTCAATTATAATTTAACATGACGCAATATTACAAATACCTACGCTTTATAAGAGATTGCGCAAAAACGTTGCAAATTTACAACCAAATTTATTTTTTTACAAATTTTTCTTCTACTATTTAGAAGCCGTTTAAATTTATTTTGAGTTTCGCACTCCTATTCTCAGCATCTTTAAGATTCTTTTTAACCAATTTGTATTATTCTGTTTTGATAATAGTCCACTATTTACTACAAAACGATAATAAAAATTAATTTAAAATTCTCTCTCAAATAGGCTTGAAATAAAATTTAAACAACATCTTGGAATTAAAATTTCATTACTTGATTTAGAAAACAATGTTCACAATCTTTCCTGGAACTACAATTACCTTCTTAATTGCTTTCCCATCCAAAAACTTACTTGTTTGTTCATCACCTAACACTACTTCCTCAACCTGCTTTTTATCCATATCAGATGGCAACTCCATGAAAAATCTGACCTTACCATTAAACGAAATAGGATACTTAACACTATCTTCTTTCAAATATTTTTCATCAAAAATAGGCCATTTAGCATCACAAACAGTTGTTGTATTGCCTAATAAATGGTACAATTCTTCAGCTATATGAGGAGCGAAAGGAGCCAACAAAATTACTAATTGTTGCAAAACTTCTTTTTTGTTACATTTAAAGTTTGTTAATTCATTTACGCATATCATAAATGCTGATACAGAAGTATTAAAGGAAAAATTCTCAATATCATACGTTGTCTTTTTTATCAGCTTATGAAGTGATTTCATCTCCTCTTTTGTAGCAATCCCATCCGCAACAATAAACTCGTCTCCTTTGTAAAATAGTCCCCACAACTTTTTTAAGAAACGATGTACACCATCAATTCCATTTGTATCCCACGGTTTTGATTGCTCTAAAGGACCCAAAAACATTTCATACAAACGCAAAGTATCTGCTCCATAATTAGCAACAATATCGTCAGGATTCACAACATTAAACATCGATTTTGACATCTTTTCTACAGCCCAACCACAAACGTACTTGCCATTTTCTAAAACAAATTCGGCCGTTTCATATTCTGGATTAGATTTTTTAAATTTTTCTAAATCAAGTACATCATTGGATACAATATTAATATCAACATGAATAGGTGTTACATCATATTGATCTTTCAAATTCAATGAAACAAAGGTGTTTGTACCTTTTATGCGATACACAAAATTTGAACGACCTTGAATCATACCTTGGTTTATTAATTTTTGGAATGGCTCATCCTTAACAACATAACCTAAGTCATATAAAAATTTATTCCAAAAACGACTATAAATTAGGTGACCGGTTGCGTGTTCTGAACCACCCAAATACAAATCCACATTTTGCCAATACTCATTTGCTTCTTTTGACACTAACGCTTCCTCATTATGAGGATCCATGTATCTCAAATAATAAGCCGATGATCCTGCAAATCCAGGCATCGTATTTAATTCATACGGATAGCCATCCGAAGTACACCAATTTTCTGCATGCCCCAATGGTGGTTCCCCATTTTCTGTTGGTTTAAAATCTTTAACATCAGGCAATTCTAATGGCAACATACTCTCATCAATAGGTGTTGGAACCCCATCTTTGTAATAGATAGGGAACGGCTCACCCCAATACCTTTGCCTACTAAAAATAGCATCCCGCAAACGATAATTAACCTTTATTTTCCCCAGTTTTTCTTTTTCCACATATCTTTTTGCAGTAGAAATAGCCTCTTTTACAGTTAAACCATTCAAAAAGCCTGAATTAGTCATAATACCATCTTTTGCATCAAAACTCTCATTTGAGACATCACAACCTTCAATGACTGGAATAATTGGCAAGTCAAAATGCTTTGCAAAGGCATAGTCCCTAGAATCATGAGCAGGAACAGCCATAATTGCTCCCGTACCATATGAAGCTAAAACATAATCACTAATCCAAATCGGGATCTCTTTTCCTGTTACAGGATTAATAGCATAGGACCCTGTAAAAACTCCTGATACACTTCGATCCGAAATTCGTTCTCTTTCAGTACGTCGTTTAACCATGTCCAAATAAGCATTAACCTGCCCCCTTTGAGCATCAGTCGTCACTAAATTAACGTACATAGATTCAGGGGCTAACACCATAAATGTTACACCAAAAATCGTATCTGCTCTAGTTGTAAACACATCAAAACAAACGTCACTATCTTTTATAGAAAATTTCAACTCAGCGCCTTCACTCCTTCCAATCCAATTTCGTTGAGTATCTTTCAACGAATCGGTCCAATCAATCGTATCTAATCCATCCAAAAGCCTTTGCGCATAAGCAGAAACTCTCAAACTCCACTGGCGCATTACTCGTTGTTCAACAGGGTGGCCACCTCTTACAGACAGACCTTCACTAATTTCATCATTTGCCAAAACACAACCTAAGGCAGGACAGAAATTAACCTTCGTATCAGCTAAATAAGCTAAACGGTAGTTCATCAAAATTTCACTTCTTACTTTATCATCAAAGTTATTCCAATCAGTAGCAGAGAATACCTTTTCTTCGGATTCTGCTACATCTATTCCCTCTGTTCCAAACTTTTCGAAATGAGCTATCAAATTAGACAAGGGCATAGCCTTAGATAACTTATTATCATAATAAGAATTAAACATTTTTAAGAATGCCCATTGTGTCCACTTATAAAATTTGGGATCACATGTACGAACTTCTCTATCCCAATCAAAGGAGAACCCAATCTTATCTAACTGCTCACGATAGTGATTAATATTCTTTTCAGTTGTAACAGCAGGATGTTGACCAGTTTGAATTGCATATTGCTCTGCAGGCAAACCGTAGGCGTCATATCCCATAGGATGTAATACATTGAAACCTTGAAGTCTTTTGTATCGACTAAATATATCAGACGCAATGTAACCTAACGGATGACCAACATGAAGTCCTGCTCCAGAAGGATAAGGAAACATATCCAAAACATAATACTTAGGTTTATTTTTATCTAAATTAACTTTATAAACCTCTTCAGAGCGCCAATAAGAACGCCACTTGTTTTCAATATCAATAAAATTATATTCCATGTTTACAAATTTGCCACAAAGATAGAGAATTTAATTAAATAAGAGAAAAGAAGTAATTTTAAAAAATTTATTAAAAAAAAGAGCTGCATCAATCTTGATACAGCTCTCATTTTAAATTATACGGAAAAATTAATATTCCCAAAGGTCATTTTCAAAGTTAAGCAATAAAGTTTTAACTCTTGCTTGTTCTTTTCTAACATCAGCAGCATCGGTATTGTACTCGATTAAGTTTCTGTTGTAGATGTTAGACTCTTTGTAAATGTAACTAGAAAATCTTCTCTTAATAAAAATATCATCGAAAGATGGTCTAGCACCATTGTTCTTATCAGTAATCAAGACTTCTGTTTGAGCCAAGAATGGACGCAAAGTCTCAAATGGAATCCAGAACAAAGGGAACTTTTGAATACCCAAGTCAGTTTCTTTAACCATAATTGGACAAAAAGCAATAATTCTAACATTGAAAGTAGAAGTAATTTTATCAAAGAACCAAACTTCTTTTACATAAAACTTAACAATATCTCTATTAGGTATATCACTTTCTTCAACAACAATAACAGAATCATTAGTCAAAGAATCAGCCTTAATTGTATGAATTAACTCATACTTGTTTACTAGATCAGCAAACGTAACAATGTGGTCGTCTGTAAAAATCTCTCTAGTATCAAGATACTCATAAACCTTAATCTTATCCTCTTGAATTAGTCTAAACATCAGAGTAAAGAAACTTTGTCTGTTGTCTTGAGCTTCTTCAGGGAAATACAAAGGATAATTCATCTTTTCACGCAAATCAATAGTCCTATAAACGACCTTTTGCCAATAGATATCATCCGCACGCGGATTTACCATTTCAATAGGTTCCAATCCATCTTTAGGACCGCTTGTCGGCATATTAGATGCAATCTCTGTTGAAACTTCTCCCAACTCATCGAAGAAAGAGTCTTCTTGTTGTGCAAAGACTGAATTAACAGACAAAGCTATCAAACCAACAAAACAAAATCTAAAAAACTTACTCATAACGTTAAACTTTAAATTCATTTACGCTTTCACAATAATTACTTAATTTTTACTTCAACAGGAGGCAATGAACGTTTCAAATTATCCTGTCCTAAAGCAACAACATTAGTAACAAAGACAGTTTTTTGACGAGTCATCTCTCTAAATACTCTCATCTGACGATCAGTTAATTTATCACCATCTGTTTTTTCAACCAATGTATTACCCATTGAGTCGAAATAATTCAAAGAGAATCCCAATACTTTGTATTTAACCTCCAAATCTGCATCATCCAACTCAGCAACAATTCTACGAGCAGTAATCAAAAGATTCTTTGCAATAGCTTTACCTCCCTTATACAACTCTTTTACACCTTGAGCATTTGTATACTCAATCTTTGCTAATGGATCTGGCAACTTCTTAACACGGAAGTCAACTGTTTTGATATGTTGAGACTTACCATCAATATTTGCAGAAACAGAAATTTTACAAGGTACACCAACTTTAGCAGGAACAATTGTCCAACCAGTACCTGTTTTTGCCTGACTCTTACAATTAGACACATTGATGCTGATATTATTACCAGCTACACCTGGAACAGAAACACTAACAGGGTTTTTGAAACCGGCATATAATACATTCATCAAATCCGCAGACACTGTAGCTGTAGGCTCTCCAACGGTATACTCTTGTTCAAAAGGATATTTAACAGGTGTACCATCAGGTTTTTGCAAAATCAACTCTCCAGAATACTTATGAGTTCCTACTTTATTACAAGTAAATTCATACATTTGATTAGGATCTTTCAATTCCTCTCCATTAATAATAATAGTAGGTTTCTTTGTAGAGTCAATAGCAGCCAACATAATTTCAGCAGAATACTTAGCACCTCTCATGATATATCCAGATTTAGCAACTGCCATAGCTGTAATCTTATTTACACGGAAGTCATTAGCATCCATTCCTCCAATCAAGGCAGACAATGCATCTGCTTCAGCATTCTTAACATCATTTTTGATTTTATCCAACACTGTAATTGATGCTATAGCTGGCATATCCAAAAATACACCCGATTCCCAAGATTTTGTTTCTCCACCCTTCTTGATGTCAGGAGTTGCAAAAGTATTAAGAATTGATCGAGCTTTTGCTGAATCTACAACTGATGCCATAAACGCTGAATATTCGTTCATTTTAGCCTTTAACTCAGCACCTCTTTTCTCTTGAATACCTACCTGACTCGGAATGTTCAAATCTCCCATTTTATCCTTGGAAAGTGTATCAGCCTCAGCTCCATCAATCAAAAGAATCATCCTCTTTTGAATAGAACTAACAACATCACACATTTGATCTGACATCAAAATAACTGAGTCAATCTTACTTTTAACTAAATTTGCCTTAATTGAATCCGTTTGCAACAAACCATCAAATTGACCTTGAAGTGAGGAAACCTTCGCCTCGCCAATAGTTATGTTCGTGCGCATGGATTCATCCACCAATGAATATCCATTCAAAATTTCGGCAGACACATTCAATGCAAGCATCGCAGTCAACACCAAATACATCATGGATATCATCTTCTGTCTCGGGGTTTCCGGACAATTTTTCGCTCCACCCATATTAAACTAATTTTAAATTTTCAATTAAACAAAATTAATGATTACCCTCTGATAGTCATTGCATTAAGCATATTTCCATATACAGAGTTCAAGTTCTTCAATTGAGTAGCCAAGATTCCAACTTGTTTCTTATATTCCTCAGCTTCTGCAGCAGAACCATTCAAAGAAGCCTCAATAGTCTTAACAGCACTTGCCAAAGTCTTCATTGCCTCATTTTGTTCATTTACTGATTTAACTTGAAGTTCAAATACAGAGTTAATTGTAGAAATATTTTTGTTAATTCCATCAATTTGAGATGCAAAATTCTTAGATCCTTGAGAAGCAGAACCAATGCTTGCTGCGATATCTTGGTAAGATGATACCAAAGAATCTGAAGAATCTTTCAAACTTTTTTGAGAAGCAGCAAACTCACCTGCTGCAGAAGATGCTTTTGTCATATTAACAACATAATCATCTGATACTGCTGCAGCAGAAGACAATGAATTCAATTGACCTGCTGTCTCATTCAAACGTTGAATTCCTGAAGTCAATTTAGACATCTCATCGTCAACTAAACTACGAATTTGTTTAATTTCAGGAAGTCTTTCATCTTCTTTATCTTTTTTAGCTGGAGCAGAAGAACCTACGGCCTCTTCATCCTCACTTGCCAACACTGGATAAACCAACGCCCAATTAAACTCTTTATGCGGTTTATCAAAAGCAGATAGGGCAAACAAGAATGCCTCAACCAACATACCCACTGTCAACACAACACCAGCACCAGGCCAGTGCATAATCTTAAACAATGCACCAATAATAACGACAGATGCTCCCAATCCATAAGCTAAGGCTGTAAACTGCTGATAGCCTTTAGTCTCTTGTAATTCTCTAAATCCCATTTTACAATATTTATTTAAGGTTAATAATTAATTTTCTATACTTTTACTAATTTAATATTACTCTCCGATGTAGCTACGTACACATCTAAATCCTAAGAAAGATCTATTCTCATTTTGATATTCGTAAGTACGTACACCACATTGCAAGAAGATAGCAACATCTTTCCAAGATCCTCCACGAATAACTTTTCTTCTCATTACGTCAGGATCAGAACTCTTTGCATTATACTCATAACTAGGGTTCAAATCATGAACAAACGAATAATTAGACTCATGGTAAGCCGATGAAGTCCATTCAGCTACGTTTCCTGCCATATCATATAAACCAAAGTCATTTGGAGGATAAGATGCAACCTTTGAAGCAATCAAATATCCATCATCAGTATAATTACCTCTTTGTGGTTTAAAGTTCGCTAAGAAACATCCTTTTGCTGTACGAACGTAATTACCTCCCCAAGGATACATAGACAAATCTTTTCCACCTCTCGCCGCATACTCCCACTCAGCCTCCGTTGGAAGACGATAATCTTGCACTCTAACACCCTTATTTGCAATTTGAAATGAATTAAATAAATAAGACCTCCAATGACAAAATGCCTGAGCTTGCTCCCAAGATATACCTACAACAGGGTACTCTCCATAACCCGGGTGAGAAAAATACATCTTCATATATGGCTCATTATACGCATAGGTATAGTCACGAATCCAACTCAATGTATCAGGATAAATATTTACACGCTTAACAGAGATAAAATCAGAACGACGTTTCAACTCTCTATAAACAGTAACATTTTCAATTTCACCTTTATCATTATAAATGGTGGTATCCTTCTTAACCATAACATCAGCACTATCCTTTGTTTTTCCTAAACCTGCAATGCTTCTATTATATCTACCCAACAATGGATCAAACTTATTCTCTTTCATAGCAGCTTGAACGTAATCCACCCAAGAGTATTTGTACATCAACAATTGGGAATTAAACTCCGGAGCAAAGTCAATTTTATCATCACCCTGATAGTACAAACTATCTAAAACAGCCTTTTGATCCTCAGTCTGCTTTGCCCAAGGAATTTTCTTTTTGTAATTCAAAATTGGAGTCTCCATCTCATTACCATTCTTATCTTGGTAAATCTTGTAAGTCTCATCAACTTCAGATAACTTTTCTCGAGCGATTGAGTCCTTTACCCACTCAACGAATTGGCGATATTCACCATTCGTAATTTCAGTTTCGTCCATCCAAAATGCATCCAATGAAACAGTACGTGATTGGGAAGTCATAGCCCAATTCGCATCCTGATCATTTTGCCCCATAGTGAACGATCCACGTTTTACATACAACATACCATAAGGAACTGGTTCCTTCCATGACTTGTTGTAAACTCCCACCAATTCTCCATTTTCTCCACTACAAGCAGCGAGAAGGACGGCGACTAATGAAATAATTAACAGCTTTTTCATGATACAAACTACTTTATTGTCTTATCTTTTATTTTACTTTATTTACTTTAATTTATAAAATTCTATCACTCTTATACTTATTTTTCTTCGCGAACTGAGGTTTAAAACTATAACGCAAAGAGACTTCATGACTTCCCCCCGACCTTATCATTTTTGAAGTAGGCAAATCATAAGAATAACACAATCGAAGGCCATTTATTATGTCAACTCCGAAAAGGAAGACAAAAGCATCTCCGAACCTATAAGAAATTCCGCCTCTTACTCTTTTAGAATATTCAAAAAGACCTGTCAACTCACACTGCCACGAAGAAAAATTAGTTCGCAACTGAGCCGATGGGATAAAAATCAAATCAGATTTATGCGTCTGCAACTCGTACGCCCCAGTCAAACTAAAAATTCTAGGCATGTACAACTCATAGACATCCGAACCATAATTAAAACGAGCTGCGTTCAAATGAAGCACCGATAATCCAACATAAAACTCATCTTGACTATACTCGCATCCAAAAGAAACATCAAACGCAACATCATTTGACTCACTTGCTGTAAACTCTTTCAAAATCGGATCGTCAGACTCATGATACTCATCTCCAGACATCTCCTCACCTCCTGCACCCACAAAGTCAACTTCATCTTTATCAAAAGTCTGATTTATAAAACCCACATTCAGTCCCAAACTTAGAACTCCTTTCAGAACTCTCAGCTTATATGAATATTGTAAAAGAACGCTTTGGTTTTTAAATAAACCTATCTCATCACTAAAAAAATACAATCCCAAACCATGCTTCGTATCTCCAATCTTCAAGGGCATGGTAAACGAGAACATCATATCCTTCGGTGCTCCACTGTATCCTGCCCACTGCAAACGATACACCCCAAACACACTCATCATCTCATCTCTCGCTATCGACGCTGGATTTATCGCCGATGGAACCTCCATATACTGACTAAATTGAGGGCTCAACTGCGCTATTCCTCGCACCACCGAAATACACAAGAAAAAGATAAATATAAACAACCTTTTCTTCATTATTTCACAATTTAGCCATCCGAAAATCAACTACAATATTAATAATTTTTACAATAATTTACAAATTAGACCTAATTTTTTAAGTATTTTTTTTACTCAAAATCATATCAGTCTAAATTACAACACCTTACATTTCATCAATATTCCTCCTCATCAAAGAAAAAATCTTCCTTACTAGGATAATCAGGCCAAATATCTTCAATACTTTCGTATATCTCACCTTCATCTTCCATCTCTTGAAGATTTTCGATAACTTCAAGCGGCGCTCCAGAACGGATGGCAAAATCTACCAACTCATCCTTCGATGCAGGCCATGGCGCATCTTCTAACTTCGAAGCCAATTCCAATGTCCAATACATAGTCTTTCGATATTTAAATTCTACCTCTATAACGTTCCTCTCACATAAATAGTGTAGAGGACTGCAAAAATATACGTTTTTTTGTCAACCGCAATTATTTTTCAAAAAAAATTTAAAAAAAAATGCAATTTAACGTTTTAAAGGCTAATAATACCTCAAAACAAACTCTTCTTTCTGCAAATTTGAATCTAAAATTAGAATAACAATGTGAAATAAATCAATTACAACCCTAACTTGATCGTGCAATTTTATTTTATTTAGGTCATTCCGATTGTTTTCCCAAAAATAAGGCTCATTTAGAACTATTACTCCGCCAAAACTATCATTTTGTAAAAGAGCATTACAATAGGTGTAAATTCCTTTCGGCATCATTGTACAATTAATACTCAAAAAGTCAAATTGAACTTGCTCTTGAATCAATTTCCTGAAATTAAAATCAATATCTCCTTCCTTTAAAGAAATATTACAAACTGAAGATTTTTTGAAATTATTTTTGGCTAAATCTGATATTTCTTTCTTCTCTGATAACGTTATCACATGAGCCTGAGAATTAGGAGTAGCCAAATACAACGTAGAAAAACCCATAGTAGTCCCCAACTCTACTATCGTTTTTGGCTTATAATAATTAACCAATCTAAATAAAATTTGGTCATACGCAATTCCTAATTGCCCCCACTTTGCCAAACATATTTTATTTTTTTCGAATAGTTCACCCTCTTCATTCAAAAAGACATCAACACTTTTTCGATTGGATAAATAGCGAATTTTCTCCACTAAGAAATAACTATAGTAAGGTAAACTCTCCTCAATAACAAGAGTTATCAACCTAAAAACAGAAGGGGAATGCACTCCATACCCCCTTCTATGCTTAGCACGAAAAAGATATCTTACTAAATCCACAAAGTAATTCATCCCCAAAATATCTTGACAAAGATTTTAATAATTAAAGGGTGCGTCAAAAACTACCTTCAACACACCCCTTTATTTATCGTTATACAATTAAACGTATAGAGCTCTACTTAAGCTTTTACACGCTCAATGTAAGAACCATCACGTGTATCAACTAAGATTTTCTCTCCTTCAGAAATAAACAAAGGGACACGTACAGTTGCACCAGTTTCAACTGTAGCAGGCTTTAATGTATTAGTTGCCGTATCACCCTTAAGACCCGGTTCTGTATAAGTAATTGTCAAAACCGTTTTTACAGGCATTTCAGCGAACAAAACTGCCTCATTAGAAGCATCAGAAACAACATCTACTATATCACCCTCTTTCATAAATTCAACACCTGTTACCAAATCTCTTCCTATAGGAATTTGTTCAAAGGTTTCTTGATTCATGAATATTAAATCTTCTCCCTCTTGATACAAAAATTGGTATGGACGACGCTCAACGCGCACATCTTCCAATTTTTCACCGATATTGAAACGACGCTCTAGAATACGTCCAGTCACAACGTCCTTCAACTTAGTACGCATAATTGTATTACCTTTTCCTGGCTTTACATGCTGAAACTCTATACAAAAATAGAGCTTAGAATCTAAACGGATACAAGTTCCATTCTTTATGTCTTGCGAATTAATCATATAAATAGTTTTTTATAACTTTTTCATTTTCGGGTGCAAATTTAGTGTAAATCCACAAATTTCAAAATTTAAATTTTATAAAAAATAAAGAATGATTACCTTTGTAGCAAAAAAAAACTAAAAGAGTAACAAAATATGAACTTTGTTGAAGAATTAAAGTGGCGCGGAATGATTCAAGATATGACTCCGGGCACTGAGGAACAATTACAAAAAGAGATGACAACTGCCTACTTAGGAATAGATCCTACAGCAGATTCGTTACACATTGGACACCTTGTTGGGGTTATGATGTTACGTCACTTCCAAAGAAGCGGTCACAAACCCATAGCCTTAATTGGCGGAGCAACAGGTATGATTGGGGATCCTTCCGGAAAATCTCAAGAACGAGTTTTGATAGATGAACCTAAACTTCGTCATAATCAAGAGTGCCTGAAAAAGCAACTTGAAAAATTCTTAGATTTTAATAGTGATGCAGAAAACGCAGCTGAATTAGTCAATAATTACGATTGGATGAAAGATTTTACATTTTTAGACTTCATTAGAAATGTAGGAAAGTTGATTACCGTAAATTATATGATGTCAAAAGATTCCGTTAAACGTCGTATTACAGGTGAAAATGGTGCTGATGGTATGTCTTTTACAGAGTTTACATACCAACTTCTTCAAGGTTACGATTTCGTTCACCTAAATAGTCAGAAGAATTGCAAACTGCAATTAGGAGGTGCTGACCAATGGGGAAATATAACAACCGGTACTGAAATGATTAGAAAGGTTACCGGAAACGAAGCTTTCGCATTAACATGCCCACTAATCACAAAAGCAGACGGAAAAAAATTTGGGAAAACAGAATCTGGGAATGTGTGGTTAGACAAAAAATATACTTCGCCTTATAAATTCTACCAATTTTGGTTGAATGTCACTGACGAGGATGCAGAAAAATATATAAAAATTTTTACCAATTTGTCTAAAGAAGAAATAGATTCTCTGATTGTCGAACAATCTAAAGCTCCGCATCTGCGTCCATTACAGAAAAGATTAGCTAAAGAGATTACCATCATGGTTCACTCTGAAGAAGATTATAGTTCAGCTGTTGAAGCCTCCAATATCTTATTTGGAAATGCAACTGCAGAAACACTAAAAAATATAGATGAAGAAACATTCCTATCCGTATTTGAAGGCGTTCCTCAGTTCTGCGTTGATAAAAATATTTTTGAAAAGGGCATTAAAATACTTGACTTAACAGTTGATTCTGCCCCAATATTTAATTCAAAAGGAGAAATAAGAAAATTAATACAAGGAGGAGGCATTTCTATTAATAAAGAAAAATTGACTGATGCCGAGATTGTTATTGATTCTTCATTTTTATTAAAAGAGAAATATATATTAATTCAGAAAGGCAAAAAGAACTATTTCTTGATTATAGCAAAGTAGATATTGAGAACTCCAATTTGCCTATATCTGTCTATTATACGTTTTTTAAAATAGATTTTAAAGGATTTCCTAGCATTGATAATAACTCATTAATATCGTATTTATTGATGTAAAAAAACTCCTAAAATTCTTTCTTACACAACTCAAATTATTTTTTTGAAAAAATTTGTTTGTAAGAAAATAATTTATAAATTTGTGTCGCAAACAAAACAGGTAGATTTTTTCATAGTTAAGGTTTAGATGAGTTAAGGGACGTTGTGAAACGTTCCTTAATTTTTTTCTTGCATACTATACTCCATGTAACTAAAGTAAGTTCAAATTACAATAAACAAGTTTTTTTTAACAAAATTGCGAAAAAAAGAAATTTTTCGTTATTTTGCAACAGATAATAAAATTGTGTTTATGTTAGAAATACTCAAAAATTTCGCCATTGACCTACCCGTGACAAATCCCGTACTGATATTCTCATTAGTGCTATTTGTCATATTATTTGCACCCTTAATTCTAAATCGATTTAAAATTCCACATATAATTGGATTAATTCTAGCGGGAGTCGCCCTTGGAGATAAAGGTTTTGGGATTTTAACAAGAGACGATAGTTTTGAGTTATTTGGATCGGTTGGCCTTCTATATATCATGTTTTTAGCTGGTCTTCAAATGGACTTATCCGACTTTAAAAAAAATGCAAACAAAAGCATATTCTTCGGATTTGTAACATTTTTCATTCCGATGATTTTAGGATGTATTTCAAGTTATTTTATGTTGAAATACAACTTTGAACAAATCTCAAACTTACAAGACATAACTTGTAAAGGCAACTTAAATTTAAGTCAATACATCCTATTAGCTTCAATCTTAATTGCCAGTATGTACTCCTCCCACACTTTGATAGCGTACCCGCTCGTAGGGCGTTATGGCGTTACAAAAAATTCATCGGTTAGTATCACAATAGGAGGAACGATGATTGCCACAACTCTCTCTCTAATAATCTTAGCCATTGTAGTCATGATTTGCAAAGGTGAAAATTCCATTTCTCGTTGGATTGAATTTATTGTCTCTATCACTCTATTTGCAATAGTAATTGGTGTACTTTTCCCTTGGATAGCAGAACATTTTTTTAAAAAGTACGATGATAGCATTCTTCAATATATTTTTGTTCTCGCTCTCACATTTTTAGGCGGATTTCTCTCTGAATTAGCTGGATTAGAATCAATTATAGGTGCTTTTATGGTCGGATTATCTCTCAATAGATATGTCCCAAAAATATCTCCTCTGATGAATCGTTTAGATTTTGTAGGGAATGCTCTTTTCATCCCATTTTTTCTAATTGGAGTAGGAATGCTTATTGATGTTCGTGCTCTTTTTACAGGAATAGACACATTAGTGATAGCTCTAATAATGTGTATAACCGCAACGCTTACCAAATACATCGCAGCCGTTGTTACACGGAAAACTTTTAAAATGAGTAAAGAAGAAGGATTAATGATATTCGGACTAAGCAATGCGCATGCTGCAGCATGTTTAGCCGCAGTAATGATTGGGTACAACCTTCCTATTGGGACAATGCAAGATGGAACTAACGTATACTTACTTGGAGACGAAATCTTGAACGCAACTATTGTTATGGTATTAATTTCTTGTACAATATCTTCATTTGCGACAGAACGAGCTGCAAGAAAAATCGTTATCAAACAAGATCAATTGGAGGAAAAAATGTCAGAAGAAAAATTAGCAGACCGCATTTTAATACCCATTTACAATCCAGAAACATTAAATAGCTTAATGGAATTGGCAATACTTCTAAAAGTTGACAAAAGCAAAGAACCTCTTTACACGGTTAACATCGCCAATGACAATGATGGGAACACCTTGGATAAAGGGAAAAAATTATTGGAAAAAGCAGCCAAAATAGCAAGCGCAACAGACAATAATGTTAGGATGATCACTAGGTACGATGTCAACGTAACAAGCGGTATCATCCACACAATGAAAGAAAACTATATTACAGAAGTTGTAATGGGTCTTCACCAAAAGTCTCACTTTTCAGATTCATTCTTTGGAGATAAAGCTGACAACTTATTGAAATCAACTAATCAAATGATTTTAATCTCTCGCTCAGTACAACCAATAAGTACAATTAAACGATTAGTAATAACAGTCCCTCAAAAAGCAGAATTTGAAGTGGGTTTTGTGAAATGGTATGATCGAATAAAGAATATATGTAAACAAATTGGAGCAAAAGCCGTTTTTTATTCTCATAAAGAGACTTTAGAACAAATAAAAATATTGGCCAAAAGAAATAAATTTGGAGTAGAAACAGAATTTAAAGAATTAGATAATTGGGAAGATTTTTTAATTTTAACCGGGGAAGTTAAAGAAAATGACTTATTTGTAGTTGTTACGTCTAGAAAAACAGCAATGTCATACAATCCTCTTTTTGAAAAATTACCATCTCATCTTTCTAAATACTTTGCAAAAAATAGTTATATAGTTCTGTACCCGGATCAATTTGACGAGAGTACAACAAATAGTTTTATTGTTTAATTATGAATAAATTTACTAAAACTTCATTTTTTTATTCGCTAATAAGAAACTATGCTAGTTTCTTAATTGGAAGATGGTTTTCAAAAATAGAAGTGAATGGCAATGCTAGAATCCCTGAAAATGAAGCAGTGATTTTTGCTCCCAACCATCAAAATGCGTTTATAGATGCGATGGCTCTACTTAGCACAGTTCCTGAGCCTGTTGTATTTTGGGTTAGAGCTGATATTTTTCAAAATAAATGGATTGGGAAAATACTTCGGTTTTTAAAATTAATGCCTGCCTATAGGATGCGAAATGGATATAACAATCTCAAAAAGAATGAAGAATCATTTAAAAATTCCATGGACGTCTTAACGAATAAACAATATCTTTGTTTAATGCCGGAAGGCGGACAAGAAGAAGAACGCAGATTACGCCCTCTCGTTAAAGGTATTTTTAGGAATGCTTTTGCAGCTCAAGAACTCATGCCTGAAAAAGAATGGGTTAAAATTGTTCCTGTAGGCATAGACTACGGCAACTATGATAAAAGTGGACGTCACCTCATCATCAACTATGGGAAACCTATTAGTATCAAAGATTACTACGAACTATACAAAGAAAAGCCTGCGGAGGCAATGAATCAAATTAAAGAAAATCTGCATGCTCGGATTAAGGATTTAATGTTGGATATTCAATCTAAAAAATATTATTCAACGTTTTATTCTGCATCATATGTATATAACTACCCAATGTTAGAAATCTTGCGATTAGAAGATAATATCACAAATCGTTTAATTGCCAGACAAAAAATTATCAATATACTGCATACAGCCGAAACGGCTAACGAACCTTTATTAGATGAACTTGAAAAAGAGTGCACACATTGGAACAACCGCTATAAAGAAACTGACTTATGCGCACAAACTCAAGAATGGGATAGCTGGGACATGAATTTAATTACACAAATTTTGTATTTGGTTATTACATTTCCTCTATTTTTATATTCAGTAATTTTTAATTTAATCCCTTTCATCGTATGCAAGTTGGCAGGAAAAAAAGTTAGGGGAAGTGGCTTCGAAGCTTCTGTAAAATTTGGATTAGCCGCTGTTTTATTTCCATTAGTTTACATAGCCTTAATTCTGCTGTTTGCTATCAATAAATCGCCTGACACAATGACAACTTTTGTTTTTGCGTTATCGCTTCCCATCTCATTCTTGTTTTTCTTGCGATATAGATGGAAATTTGCCTACGTGAAAGAGAGATTGAGAAATATATTTAGGAAGCCAATTGAAGGGGATAAAATCATTCTTATTATGCAACAAATCATTTCTAAATACCATAATTAGTCTTATGAATGCACTTCTAATAAAGGACGAATTGTTTTCTATCGGTTCTACAGAAAAAAAAATAGTACTTCAACGTTTCTTTAAAACAGGTGTAGGACAATATGGAGAGGGTGATATATTTATTGGGGTTACAGTTCCTCAGCAACGAGAAATTGTTAAACGATACAAATCACTACCCTTATCAGAAATAGATAAGTTATTAAAAGAACCTTATCATGAATGCCGACTTACAGCTCTTCTATTTCTGGTTAATGAATATAAAAAAGAAAAGAATATAGAAAAAAAAGAGAAAATTTATTCTTTTTATCTTCAGCATATAGAATCAATAAACAATTGGGATTTAGTTGATTTAAGTGCTCCTAAAATAGTAGGTGCTCACCTCTTAGACAAGGAGGGAAAAATACTAATTAAAATGGCAAAATCTGATAATTTATGGGCTAGACGTATTGCAATTGTTTCTACATGGTATTTTATAAAATATCATCGATTTAATGATACTTTCGTCATCGCAGAAATTTTGTTAGATTCAAAGGAAGATCTGATTCATAAAGCTGTAGGATGGATGCTTCGAGAAATTGGTAAAAAAGATTATGAAGCAGAATGCGACTTTTTAAAAAAACATTATAAAAGATTACCTCGTACCACTCTACGCTACGCAATAGAACGTTTCTCCAATGAGGCGAGAAAAGATTTCTTAGTAGGAAATATTTAAAAAAATTTATATGGAAGATTTTAACATTCGTGAATCTGCAAGTGATAAAGAACGGGACTTTGAGAATGCACTCCGACCTCTATCTTTTGCTGATTTCTCCGGACAAAACAAAATAATTGAAAATTTACACATCTTTGTTCAGGCGGCAAAAATGCGAGGAGAACCTTTAGATCATATTTTGTTTCATGGTCCTCCAGGATTAGGAAAAACAACTCTTTCTAACATCATTGCCAATGAATTAGGGGTTGGATTCAAAGTTACCTCCGGCCCAGTTTTAGATAAACCAGGAGATTTAGCCGGTCTATTAACTAACCTTGAATCCCACGATGTCTTATTTATAGATGAAATTCATCGTTTATCTTCGGTTGTAGAGGAGTATTTATATTCTGCCATGGAAGATTTCCGTATAGACATCATGATTGATAAAGGGCCTAATGCGCGGTCTATTCAAATTGACTTAAATCCTTTCACCTTAGTTGGAGCTACAACTAGGAGCGGACTATTAACAAGTCCGTTACGCGCTAGGTTTGGAATTAATTGCCATCTCGAATATTATGATGTTGAAGTTCTAAAACAAATTGTTCTTCGGTCTTCTAATTTATTAAACACTCCTTGCAAAGAAAATGCAGCCATAGAAATTTCTCGTAGAAGTAGAGGGACTCCCAGAATTGCCAATGCCCTATTAAGACGGGTTCGCGATTTTGCTCAGGTAAAAGGGAATGGAACTATTGACATAGAAATTGCACAATATGCCTTAGAGGCTCTTAATATCGATAAATATGGTTTGGACGAGATTGACAACAAGCTACTAAACCTCATGATTGATAAATTCAACGGTGGACCGGTTGGGTTATCAACGATAGCTACGGCTCTAGGCGAAGATGCTGGTACTATAGAAGAGGTATATGAGCCATTTTTAATTAAAGAAGGTTTCTTGAAACGAACTCCTAGAGGTCGAGAAGTTACAGAATTTACATATAAGCACCTAGGGAAAAATAGGTACAACAATTATGGCACTTTATTCGAATAAACTCAATGAAAAAAATTTTAGTTACATATCGTCTGCTCCCCGAAGCATTTGTCCCTTATCAACAGAAATATGATTTGATATTTCCTACAAAAGGTAGTTTTAGCGAAAATGAGATAATAAAACTTATTCCCGAATGTGATGCGCTTCTATCGATGTTTAATATGCCTATCAATAAAAGAATTATTCAAGAAGGCAAAAATTTAAAAATTATTTCAAACTACGGAGTTGGTTTTAATAATATTGATTTAGACGAAGCAAAACGGAAAAATATTGTTGTTACCAATACTCCTGATCCGGTTATTGAACCTACTGCAGAATTGGCCTTTGCACTTATGTCTGATTTAGCCAGAAAAGTTTCTTTTTGCGACAAACGTCTAAAATCAAAAGAAAATATCCAATGGGGTGTACTAGAAAATTTAGGAACTGGCTTATATGGAAAAACTTTGGGAATCATAGGTTTAGGCAGAATTGGGAAAGCAGTTGCCAAAAGAGCAATTGCAGCTGGAATGAATATCGTGTACTACAATAGACATAGACTTTCTATTGAGGAAGAAAAAAGATATAATGCTTCCTACTACTCCAAGAATGACCTTCTAAGAGTATCTGACTATATTTCTCTTCATACTCCATTAAATGAAAGTTCGTTTCATCTCATTGATATGGATTGTTTGAAAATTGTAAAAAAAGGGGCCTTCATTATAAATACCGCAAGAGGTGCTGTGATTGATGAAATCGCTCTTCTAAATAGTTTGGAGTCTGGCCATTTAGGCGGAGCAGCTCTTGACGTCTATGAAAACGAACCTACGATTACAGAAGGTTTACTTCACCTTGATAATGTTGTATTAGTTCCCCATATTGGAACTGCAACAATTTCAGCAAGAAACAAAATGAGCAGTTTCGCAATGGAAAACATAGACTTGTTTTTTGAGGGGAAAGAAGTATTGAGTAAAATTATTTAAATTAATATGAATATACTATTAGGAACTAACCACTTAGAAAAAACAGGTGGGACAGAAAATTACCTACTTGCAATGGCTCAATCATTGCTAAACAAAGGACATTCTGTTGAATATTTTTGTTTCAAAAAAGGATCCATATCTTCTCTTTTGGAAGAAATGGGAATTCCTTTCATGTCAAAAAAATATTATGACCTTATTATCTCTAATCACAAAAACGTGGTATCTTATTTATGTTGGAAGGGCTTCACCATTCAAACTTGTCATGGGAAAATTCCTCCAATAGAACAACCCTCTCCAAAAGCAGATTTATACGTTGGAATTTCTGAAGAGATAAAAAAACATGTTCAGTCATTAGGACATGATTGCTACACAATACTAAACGGAATTGATTGCACGCGATTTTATCCTCAAAAACCTATTAACACAGAACTAAGGACGGTCTTATCACTATGTCAAGGGGATGAAGCTCACCAATTTGTAAAAGAATGTTGTGACCAACTAAACATTCGTTTTATTCGTGCAGATAAAGCAAAAGACAATGTCTTCAATATTGAAAACATCATTAACGAGGCTGATTTAGTGGTTGGAATTGGTCGCTCTATCTACGACTCTATGGCCTGTGGACGATGTGTAATATCATACGACTACAGAGTTTACAACAATAAACCATTAGGCGATGGTTATATCTCAAAAGAGAAAATTGAAAACTCCATTAAAGACAACTTTACCGGCCGAAATTCAGGACTAAATTTCACCCATTCTCTATTTATTGAAGAACTAAAAAAATACAAAAAAGAAGATGGAGGACACTTAAGGGAATTCGCAGAAAAAGAACTCAATATCGACTTACAAGTTCAAAAATATATTCAACTATACGAAAAAAAACAAACGGAAATAAACACTCAAAGTATTATTTCTAAACTACTGTATAAAACAAAAAAACAATATTACCACTTCTATGAATGGCAGAAACAACTGTTTTCAAAGAAAAAGTAATTTTTATAATTTCTCTAATAAATTCATAGAATTCTCCCAAACGAGTATTAATTACATAAATTTAAATGTACAAACACATTCAAAATAAAATGAAAAAGAGCGTATCAGTTATAATCCCAACATACAATGGAAAAGAGCTTTTGATGAAGTACTTACCCAAATGTGAACACGCTTTGCAAAAAAGTTCTCTCATATCTGACTACGAAATTATCATTGTTGATGATTGTTCAAATGATGACACCTTAACATTTCTAAACAAAAGCTACTCTCACGTCATAAAATTAAAAAATAGCTCAAATTCCGGGTTTTCAAAAACAATTAACAAGGGGATAAGACATTCCAAAATGGAGTTAGCTCTTCTTCTGAATAATGACATGGAACTGCCAGAAGATTATTTTGACAAAACCATCCCATTTTTCAATGAGCAAGACCACTTATTTGGTATATCTACCGAAATTAGAGATATAAAAGGAGAGAAAGTTTTGGAAGGTGCCAAAATTGCGTTAAGAAAACATGGCATGTTGCACTATCAAGACTGTTTACATAAGGAAAACTGCTCCACTCTATATCTCTGCGGAGGTAATGCCCTTATTGACAATCAAAAATTAAAAGAATTGGAGGGATTCAACGAATTATTTTCACCCTTTTATTTTGAAGACTTTGATCTTAGCTTACGTGCATGGAGAAAAGGGTGGACTTCTTTATATACCAACCAAACTTTTTGCAAACATTGCCACTCTACAACCATTTTTAAAGAAAATCGAAAAGCGGATGTAGAGCGCGTATTTTTGCGAAATAAAATTCTCCTCAATTATTTAAATAATAACACTTCGAATAATATAAAAATGTTCTCTTATCTACTTTCAAAACTACTTCTTGGTTATATTGCCCCAACAAAATCTAAGATGAGCTACAGAAATGCCATTAAAGATTTTGCAAAACTTTACAAAAAAGCTAAGGTTTGTAGGGAGAATGAGTATTTCTTGCTTCCGCCAATAAATGAAGTAACCCTAAAATAAATTCAAAAAATATAAACCGATAATGAGTAATCGACTGTTAATAAATGACTCTACTCCTATCTCATAGCATTAAGAAGCTGTTAATACTTTATTATTAAATTGATATTGACCTTCACTCTCTTTTTTTCGGCATCTTGGAGTCGCTTTTAGCCTATTTTTAGTCTCCTTTTTTTAAGAATAGAGTACTATCAATTGCAAAAGATTAATAAAAATAATCTTAAAAATCGCTCTCGAATATGTTCGAAATAAAATTTAAATAACTTCTAAGTTTCTAGGTTAAAATCACCTTTAACTGATGAAAATACGCCTAAATAGTTCTATAAAGTTTCAAATACTCTTCAAAATGTTTTTGATACGAAAAAGATGATGCATATTTAAACTTCATATCCAATGTTTCTGGGAATTTTTTTGACTTTTCTATCGCTAATAAAATCTTTTGAGCTATTTCATTTGAAGAAAAATCTTCTAAAAATTCAACTTGATTAGCCCCTATTTCTCTCAGTGAAGTCTTATCCGAAGATATAACCGGTTTCCTAAAAAACATTGCTTCGATAATCGGAAGACCAAACCCTTCAAATAAAGAAGGGAAAACAAATGCCTCACAATGATTGTACATCCAAATTTTTTCCACATGTTCAATCTCGCCTAATAAAAAAACATTCTTAATATTCTCACCCTTTATACGATTTTCAATCATTTGTCCATATTCTGTCGTTTTTTTTCCAACCAAATAGAGATTAAACTGAGGAAGTAATTTCATCGCATCCAATAAAACATGAAAATTCTTTTTAGGAAACATTTGCCCAATGCTAAATATAAAGGGAGTTGAATCATTCACACTCTTAGGTTTTTGTTCTCCATCCGAAGTTAGAAACTCTACTCCATTATAAATTACTTCTATAGATTTTTTAATTTCAAAATTTTTGCACACATCATTCTTTACAAAATTAGATATCACTGTAATAAAATCTGCCCTCTCAATCTTTTTTGCGATTTTCTTTCTATACTTATCTATTTTATCTGCTTCTTTTTCATACAAAAAATTCAAATCGTGTATAGTCAGAATATTCTTTGTCGCTTTTCGCGATGGTGAGAAACGACTCAATTGATGTATTGAATGCCACACATCAAACTGAGGAATTAAACAAGGGAAAATTGTATAAATTTCTTTGCTTTCTATATATTTCACATTAGGACCAAATGCACCAAAATATTTTTTAGGAAGAAGTAATGTTATTTCTAAATCATCAAAAGTATGATGCGAGAAATAAACACCATAGTTATATGCAACCTGTCCTAAGCCACAATTTATATGCTTTAATACAGATAAATCCAATAGAACTTTTTTCATAAGTAAACATAAATTATTGAAAAACACAAGGAATGCAACTCTTCAATCTTTTATTTATAAAGGCAACTTCTATATAATACGTCATTTATCATAATTATCTTAGAATGCTTTTTGAATTATTTTTACATCTCTTGCACACTATCACGATACCTGCATATCATTTGGGTAAATATGCACAAGATATACATAATAATCTTCAAAATCATCTCAACTTTAATTTATAGAAATTACCTAAAAACCTTCAACTCTGAAAGATATTAGAGACAAAATTCCTATACAATTCGATTACAAAATTAGATATAAATTGCTATTTGACAAAATTTCAAGAATTTGTTTTTTCTTACAAATATTGACGAATATACGGATAAAATGGCCATGCTTTTAATTTTTCTTTTTTAAAAATTTAAAAAAAATTCGCAGGTTAACAGAAAAATTCATACGTTTGCAAACTAGAAAAGTTAGCGTGATGAAAATAATTATTAACCCCACATATCAGCATTTAACAAAGTTTATAGAATCGCTCCCTCAAATATTTGAATACCAAGGAAATTCAATATATAAAGCTCGCAACGAAATTAAAACTTTCGTTATTGATGGGACTACAATCAATGTTAAATCCTATCAAAAGCCAATATTAATAAATAGAATCGCCTACACTTTTTTTAGGAAAACCAAAGCAGAACGAGCCTACGAATATGCCTTTGAATTAATAAAAAGAGGAATAAATACACCTACCCCCATAGCCTATATAGAAATTAAAACTAACGGATTGTTGAACAAATCGTTTTTTGTTAGTTTACACACCCCATTAGAAGGAAATTTAAGATTATTTGGGGATGAAGACAGGACTTTGGGAGGAAGAGAAGAATTAGTTGACGCATTTGCAAAATTTTCTGCCGAAATTCATTCAAAAGGGGTACTGCACATTGATTATTCGCCCGGGAATATTTTATACGAGAAAAAGAACAATGAATACCACTTCTCTCTAATAGACATAAACAGAATGAAATTTAAGGAAGTTGGCATCGTGGAAGGATGTTCGAATTTTGCTCGGATGATTGGCAACGTTCTGTTTTTCGATCGCATCGCAAAGATCTACGCTCGAGAAAGAGGTTTTGAATATGAAGAATGCCGATCTTTAATGTTAAAATACAGAACAATAGATAGAAAAAAAAGAGCTAAAAAGGATTTGATTAAGAAGAAATTAAAGTCATAACTCCAAAGTTATTCATAATGGTAATTGCAATAATTCATTTATACACTCATCAATAGAATAAACCACTTTTAAACGACTTTTGTACTCTAATGGAGTGAATTTTTCATTAAAACATTTTTCAGACTGGCGAACCAAATCATCATAAAATTCATTAATATTAAACAATAATACTGTTTTAGAATGGTAGCCTACTTGCCCACAAGCTACGATGTGAAATATCTCATCATAAGTACCAAATCCACCAGGTAAAGCAATAAAAATATCTGCCTCATTCATCATTCGTTCCTTTCTCTCTGTCATATCTTGAGTTAAGATAATATTATTAGCCTCAGAACTAGCCAATCCATTTTCATACATAAAAGAGGGCATAATACCAATAGTGTCTCCCCCACTCTCATTAACACTTTTTGCAATACACTCCATTAGACCCTGAGAAGTACCTCCATATACAATTGTATGACAATTTCTTCCTATCCAAGTTCCCAATTTCTGCGTCTCTTCAAAATATATCGAATCTATATTTTCACTAGCTGAACAAAATATACCAATTTTCATATCTTCTTATTTTTTCACAAGATACTCATTTGTTTTCTGTTTTCAAAATAAAATGTACTTTTGCTAAAAAAAAATATATGATTCAGCAAAAAGAGTTTAAGTTACCTTCAAAAAGAAGAGGTTGCCATTTGGTAACTCATGAAATCCTTAGAGAATTACCATCACTACCTCCATGTGGACTACTGCATTTATTCATTAAGCACACCTCGGCAGCATTAAGTATAAATGAAAATGCAGACCCTGATGTACAGAGAGATTTAAACCAAATTTTAAATCATTTGGTCAAAGAACGTGAAGACTATTACTCCCACACCTTTGAAGGCGACGATGATATGCCAGCTCATGCAAAAACCTCTATTATAGGAACCAGCATATCTATTCCCATCATTAATGGAAGATTAGGACTGGGAACATGGCAAGGAATCTACTTATGCGAATTTCGCAATTTTGGAGGAGAGCGAAAAATTATCGCAACAATTATATCATAAAGAAATAAAAAATCCTCCTTTACAACACTTTTTACACTTTTTATAAAGATGTAATTATCAACACTTTAATAAAAATAATGAAATTTTAAACAAAAAAAACAAAGAAAATATTTTGTAATTCAAAAAATAGACGTATCTTTGCAACGCTTTCGACAAGAGGGCAATTGAGGATTGTCTCATGGTGTAACGGTAGCACTACAGTTTTTGGTACTGTCTGTCGAGGTTCGAATCCTCGTGAGACAACAATAATCCCGATAATCTTTTGATTGTCGGGATTTTTCTTTTAAATTTCAATGTTAATACATTTGGGTATGAACGATCTAAAAGACGAACTAAGAGAAAGGATTCTGATTCTTGATGGTGGAATGGGAACCATGATTCAACAATACAATCTAAAGGAGGAAGACTATAGAGGGAAAAACTTTCAACACTTAAAAGGTCAACAGAAAGGAAACAACGACCTTCTAACTCTAACCCAACCTCATATAATCAGAGAAATTCACCAAAAATATTTAGAAGCCGGCGCTGATATCATTGAAACATGCTCTTTTAATTCTCAACGAATTTCGATGAGCGAATATGGTTTAACTGACAAAGTCAAAGAACTCAATGCAGCTGCTGCCCAAATTGCACGTTCCATTGCTGACGAATATACGCAAAAGAATCCAAAGAAACCGCGATTTGTAGTGGGATCTATTGGACCAACCAACAAAACATGCTCCATCTCTCCTGATGTCAACAATCCTGCTCTACGCAATATCTCTTTTCGAGATTTATATTTAGCCTATAAAGAACAAATGGAGGCGTTGGTTGTCAACGGTGTAGATGCTCTATTAATAGAAACAATTTTTGATACTCTAAATGCAAAAGCAGCTATATTTGCAGCTAACGAAGTAATCGAAAATAGTCCCAAAAAGGTATACTTAATGTTATCTGCAACTATCGCAGATATTAGTGGAAGAACACTATCCGGACAAACCTTAAGAGCATTCGTAAATTCTATTGCTCATGCAAATCCACTATCAATTGGACTAAACTGCTCTTTCGGAGCAAAAGAGTTAAAGCCCTATTTACAAGAATTAAGTTCGCTTTCTCCATGGTACCTTAGTGCTTATCCTAATGCAGGACTCCCTAATCAATTTGGGGAATATGACGAATTGCCAGAAACAATGGCAAAACAAATTAAATCATACATCGACGAAAGTTTAGTTAACATTATTGGAGGATGCTGCGGTACAACTCCTGCACACATTGCTAAATATTCCGAACTAATAAATAATCAACCCATAAGAAAACCGATTAAAATCAAACAGGATTTATATTTATCCGGATTGGAAGAGTTGATAATAAAATCGGCAATCCCCAACAATAGAGAGAAACAGGAACGTTCTCTATTCGTAAATATAGGAGAACGCTGCAACGTAGCAGGGTCAAAGAAATTTTTACGACTTATTAAAGAAAAAAATTATGAGGAAGCATTATCCATAGCAAGAGCTCAAGTTGAAAATGGCGCTCAAATTATTGACGTAAATATGGATGATGCAATGTTGAATGCTCAAGAGGAGATGACAACGTTTTTAAATCTTATTGCCTCTGAACCGGAAATTGCAAAACTTCCAATCATGATAGACTCTTCTAAATGGGACGTCATAGAAGCTGGATTACAATGCGTGCAAGGTAAATGCATTGTCAATTCCATATCGCTAAAAGAGGGGGAAGAGGCGTTCTTAAATAAGGCGAAAAAAATTCGCCAATTTGGCGCTGCTGTTGTAGTAATGGCATTTGATGAAATCGGACAAGCTGATACCTTCGAACGGAAAATTTCTGTATGTAAACGGGCCTACGACCTACTAACAAGAAGTGGATTCCCCGCAGAAGATATTATCTTTGATCCGAATGTATTAGCCATCGCAACCGGTATTGAAGAACACAATAATTATGCCGTTGACTTCATTAATGCAACACATTGGATAAGAACCCATCTTCCTTATGCCAAAGTTAGCGGGGGTATTAGCAATCTTTCTTTTTCTTTCCGAGGAAATAACCCTATTCGAGAAGCAATGCATGCTGTATTTTTATATCATGCGATTCAAAATGGATTGGACATGGGTATCGTCAATGCCGGAATGCTACAATTATACGAAGAAATACCCACAGACCTACTGGAACGAGTAGAAGATGTTGTTTTAAATCGTCGGGATGATGCTGCCGAACGTCTAATTGAAGTTGCCGAACAAATGAAGATACAAACCTCATCAGGTGAAGGCTTGGGCGAAGAATTATGGCGAAAGAAAACTTTGGAAGAACGATTAGAATATAGCTTATTAAAAGGTATTGGAGAACACTTAGAAGCTGATTTAAAAGAAGCTTTGACCAAATACAACTCGCCAATGGAAATTATTGAAAAACCTTTAATGAATGGAATGAATATCGTCGGAGAATTATTTGGTCAAGGGAAAATGTTTTTGCCTCAAGTAGTAAAAACTGCTCGCACAATGAAAAAAGCCGTATCCCTTCTTCAACCTCATATTGAACAACATCAAAACGGAGAAACAACAAAGGCCGGCAAAGTACTGATTGCTACAGTAAAAGGAGATGTTCATGACATTGGAAAAAACATTGTATCCGTTATATTAGCCTGCAACAACTTCGAAGTAATCGATTTAGGCGTTATGGTATCTGCCGATACAATCCTCAAGACTGCAATTGCAGAAAATGTTGATGTTGTATGCTTAAGTGGCTTAATCACTCCTTCGTTAGAAGAAATGTGTTTCGTCGCTGAAGAAATGCAAAAAGCAGACTTGAATATTCCATTACTCATTGGAGGGGCAACAACATCTGAAGAACATACTGCTATAAAAATAGCTCCCAGATATCCTAATGGAGTAGTCATTCACATGAAAGATGCCTCTCAAAATTCTGTTACAATAAACAAACTACTGCAATCCACTGAAAAAGAAAAATTTATTAAATATATAAGAGATAAACAATATTCATTACAAGAAAAACATAACGAGAAAAGCCGTTCTAATATTAGTTTAGACAAAGCTAAAGAGAATAGAATTAACCTATTTTAGGTGAAATCTATAAGATGTTATTTAAATTTTTTTTGAGCAAATTTGAGAGCGATTTTTAAGATTATTTTTATTATTCATTTGCGGTTAATAGTACTCTATTCTCAAAAAAGAGTAGTGAAAATAGGCTAAAAATCGCCTCAAAGAGACCGAAAAGAAATAGTAAAACTCAAAAAAATTAATAATAAAATTAAAACTGCTTCTAAATTCATCAACCCCAACTTAAAACGGCTTAGTTTTAATTGATGAATTTATAAAACTTGTATTAAAATCTATCCCTAATTTATAGATGTTTCATTAAACAATTCCACAAAAGATTGCGTCAATTTAGTCCACTCATACTTTTTTTTCTCCTCTGCTATACCAGCTTCAAAATTTAAAGAATTGGTCTCAGTATAAAATCCCGCTATAGCAGTAGCAATTGCTTTAGGATTGACGTCAACAACAAACCCCACTTTTTTATTCGGAACAATTTCCGGTAGTCCCCCAACATTTGTAACTACCATTGGCTTTTCAAAATGGTACGCAATTTGGGCCACTCCACTTTGCGTTGCTGATTTATATGGTAATATAACCATATCCGCTACATTAAAATAGGGAGCCACCTCACCATCCGGAATAAATGATGGATACCAAATCACCCGTCCTTTCAACCCTAATTTTTTTTCTAGGTCATAATAATATTTCTCATCTTCATAAAATTCACCAGCCACAATCACTTTACAATTAAACTCACTCAATCTTTCATCTGCCAAGGCCTGCAGTAGCAAATCTACCCCTTTATACGATCTTATAAAACCAAAAAAAAGCAAATAATTAACAGAGGGGTCTAAGTTCAATTTTTTTGCTGCAACATTTTTATCACACTTCGACCCATAATGATCATAAATTGGATGTGGAGAAAATAAAATAGGCTTACCTTGTTTATCTATTAAACTAATATCCTTCGCCACAGACTTCGACAAGGCTATAAACCCGTCAATTGTCCGAACAAAATAGGACGGAAGAAACTTATCCAATAAAGTCTGTTCGTGAGGAAGCATATTATGAACTAATGCATAACATTTTGCATTACACTTTGCTTTTACTCGCCTTGCTATTGTTCCAAAACATGGAGCCATAAAAGACATCCAATAGGCAAAAATAACTATATCCGGATTAAACTCAGCAATTTTATTAGCAGACTTAAACCACGATATCGGGTTTACCGAACTAAACGATCGTTCAATTTTCAAATCACCCGGTGGCGCAGATTCTGAATATTGAGATTTGCCTGGAAATAAAAAAGAGGGATACTGCAATGTAAATGTTTCCATAACAACCTCATGCCCTTCCGCCTGAAATTGACGTGCCAAACGTTCATTAAACGTTGCCAAACCTCCTCTAAAGGGATAAGCAGTACCTACAATTACAATCTTCATACTTTTAACAATTAATTACCGGAAGCAATATTTAATACAACCAATTCACTATTTGTGCCAACTCTAAATGGAGGTCCCCATAATGACAATCCAGAAGATACATATACGTGGGATTCCCCCCATTTACGGTAACCATAACTCTGAGGAAATAACAAATCAGTAATCCAACTAATAGGCCATACTTGCCCTCGATGAGTGTGTCCGCTAAATTGTAAGTCAATTCCCAATTGTTCGACTAAATCAACTTCATTAGGTTGGTGATCCAAAACAATCACCGGACTACTCAAGTTAACGTTATTCATTAACTCCTGTAAAGAAGACCTTGAATTATTAAACCGATCATCCCTCCCAACAATTTGCACTCCATTAGGAAGTATTACAATAGAATCTTTCAAAAAAACAATATTAGTACTTGAGAATAAATCTTGACACTTCTCTATCCCACTAATATACTCATGATTGCCAGGAACCATATAAACGCCCATAGGAGCTTTTAACAATGACAACGTTTCAACCATATCTTCTTGATATAGAGGCTCCACACTATTATCAATCAAATCCCCCCCTATAATAATCAAATCAGGGGTTTGTTCATTCGTTAATTCAATAAATTGCTTCAGCTGTTCATTTGTAGTTCCATACCCCAAATGAACATCACTTATCGCAACAACTCGCATAGCACTACTTAGATTTTTACCTTGCAACTTTATGTCTACAGAATTAATTTTAGGTGACTTATAATTTAGGTACCCACAAAGTAACACCAACAAGGTTGCTACTAAAATTATGAACGAACTGTAATAAGGTATTGAAACCCAAATCCTCAACAAATCTACCAATAGCAAACCTATCACCATGTATAAAATAAAGAAGAGCCATGAAGAACCTATTAGATGACATATTCTAACAATGTTATAAGGCAAACCAACTTTACTCAGTAAGAATGATAAAATAAATAATACAATTGGAGAAAACATTACTCCCCAGACAATAGTTTTACCCCAACTAGGCATTACCGGAAAACATTGTAACAGACGTAAAATTACGTATGCGTTTCCCGTAACCAAAATACCAAAAAGAAACAGAAAGAAAAAGCCCATATTCAACAAGACCGATAAACATAAATTACCGACAACTAAATCCTTTCTCCGGTTGAACAAAACGAGGGATGAACTTCCTACAAAGGAAAAACGCAATCAATACACCCACAATATCAGCAATCCAATCTTCCCAATCACCGGTCCTCGGAGGGAAATAATACTCCTGTAAAAGTTCCATTAACCCACCATAAAGAATCGGATAACACAATCCCCACATCCACATAATCTTCTCACTGAATTGATATCGTTGTCTGTATAATTCATAACAAATTACAGCTGCCAATACAAAATAAAGACCAAAGTGAGCAATCTTATCAAAATGAGGGATAACAGGAATATGTAAAGGGGAAACATTCCTTAAGATACTTAAATAAAATACCCCCAACGACGAGAGTATGGATAGTCCATAAATTCTAAAAAAACGCATTTCTTTAAGTTTTAATTACCATTCTTTTTAGGATACAAAAATAGCACAATGCCCCAAAGTATGCAACTAAACAACCTAACAAATCTGCACAAACATCCAAAATTTCGGCAGATCGCGGAGGGAATAAGTATTCTTGCAAAAATTCAATCAATATTCCGTATATCAAAGGGACACCGACAACAAAAAAAAATGCTCTAACATTAAAAATATCCGTTTTATTTTTTTTTCGATATTCCCAAATAACCAATAGGGTTAAGCAAAAATAAAGACATATATGCGCTAACGTATCTTGAAATGCTCGCAACCAAACCACTTCGTGAGTTTTAACATCCTCATATACCACTATATTTACATTGATTGCATTATAAACGTCAGGAGGAGAAGAAACAATGCATCCACAAAGAATTATAATTGAGAACAAGATCGAATATTTATAAGAAATTAAATCGCTTAACATAGGCTTTTTAAAATTTATTTAGCATAAACTGTAATATGAATATTTCAAAATTACTCTTTTTAATTACCTTTGCAAAAAATAAAAATATATTTAAACTTTTTTAAGATGAAAACAGTTGTCAGCGGAATTCGTTCAACAGGAAACTTACATTTGGGCAATTATTACGGAGCATTAAAAAACTTTATCCGAATGCAAGAACAAAATAGATGTTTTTTCTTCATTGCAGATTACCATTCATTAACCACTCATCCGGATCCTGCCATTTTACACCCTAACGTAAAAAGAGTTCTTACAGAATATTTAGCTTGCGGTCTTAATCCGGAAAAATCAGCTATTTTTATTCAAAGCGATGTTCCGGAAGTGATTGAATTATATTTAATGCTGAATATGCACGCCTATTTGGGAGAATTAACCAAGACAACATCATTCAAAGACAAGGCAAGAAAACAACCTGAAAATGTGAATGCAGGTCTTCTTACCTATCCAACTCTTATGGCTGCAGATATTCTTATTCATAACGCAGATGAGGTTCCAGTAGGGAAAGATCAAGAACAACATTTAGAAATGACAAGAAATTTTGCAAAACGTTTCAATAATTTCTATAAGGTTGATTACTTCAAAGAACCTATAGCCTACAGTGATGGAACTAAAATGATTAAAATTCCAGGATTAGACGGAAGCGGGAAAATGGGCAAATCAGAAGGGAATTGCATTTACCTAGCTGATGATCCCAAAACGATTGAGAAAAAAGTAAAAAAAGCCCTAACAGATCAAGGTCCTACCGTACAAAATTCAGAGAAACCTGAATGCATTCAAAATTTATTTACATTAATGGACGTTGTCTCTAAACCCGAAACCATCGCATTTTTTGAAGAACAGTGGAATAACTGCTCTATTCGCTATGGCGATCTCAAAAAACAATTGGCTGCAGACATTATTGAGGCAACCAATCCGATAAGAGAAAGAATTGCAGAATTAGATGCTCATCCTGAATTTCTACGAAAAGCAGTAGCTCGCGGAAAAGAAGAAGCACAAGAGAGTGCAAGAAAAACAATTCGCGAAGTTAGAGAAATAATGGGATTTAAAAGTTTTTAATTTCACCAAAATAGTTAATACAAAATATTGACATCGCTTTTTTTTTACTAAAAAAACATGCTTTTATAATGAAAAATAAATACAATATCAAAGCAATAATCCCCTACTTTATTGTCGTTGCAATATACTTGTGCATAGCAATAATTTACTGTCACCCTCTATTGGATGGTAAAGTGTTGGTTCAAGGAGATGTAAACAATTGGAAAGGTGCAGCGGAAGAAGCGATTAGCTTTTACGAAGAAAATGGTTATAGCCCATGGTGGACCAACTCAATGTTTAGCGGGATGCCTACCTACCAAATTACGGGAAGTCTTCCTTCGGGAGAAATTCGAGAAACCTTAGAAAATGTGTTTCGAGCCGGTTTTGCCGGCGATTATGCCATTGTTGGAATTATCTTTGCCTACTTTATCGGATTCTTTCTCATGCTTCGTTGTTTCAAGGTCAACGTATGGTTAAGTCTCATTGGGGGATTGGCGATTGGATTCTCCTCATATTTCTTTTTAATTATTCCAGCCGGACACATGACCAAAGCTGCGGCTCTCGGATTCTTAGCACCTGTAATTGGAGGATTTTACGCCATATTTAGGAAACAATATTGGTTAGGCGCTCCTTTGGCAACAATATATGGCATAATTTGCATAAATCTGCACCCTCAAATGACTTTCTACATTTTCATGCTCATTGGAGTAATGGCATTTGCAGAACTATATATTCACGCAAAAGGAAAAACGTGGAAAGATTTAGGAATTTCCATCGGAGTTTTTGCCCTATGTTTACTCTTGATCTTTGGCTCCAAACTTAGTTGGTTTGAAATGAATCAAAATTACCTAAAGGAAACGATGAGAGGTGGTCATAGCGAACTCTCAAAAGAGAATGAGGATAAAAACAAATCAGCAGGATTGGATTTAGATTATGCAACAGCATGGAGCTATGGAGTTGGAGAAACCATGACATTGATGATCCCCAATTGGGAGGGAGGCGCAAGTGGATATGACGTCGGAAAAAATTCAGAGCTATATCAAACCATGGTTAAACAAGGGGTTCCGAAACGATCTGCAGAACAATTTTGCGAACAAGCACCAACCTACAGAGGAAAAAAAGCCTTTACCAGCGGTCCTGTATACATTGGCGCTATAATCTGCTTCCTGTTTATTTTAGGAGCGTTAATCGTACCTGGGCCATACAAATGGGCTTTACTAATAGCAACAGTATTCTCTATCACTTTGGCGTGGGGACGTAATATGATGTGGCTAACGGAACTGTTTTTCAACTACTTCCCTATGTACAACAAGTTCCGCGCCGTGGAAAGCATTTTAGTTGTAGCAGAAATCACTATGCCACTATTGGGCATATTGGCACTACAACATATCATCGATAAAAAATTTGAATGGAAAGCTCTCAAAAAGAATCTTTTCATCGCTGGAGGAATTACAGGAGGATTGTGCCTTTTCTTTGCCTTGTTCGGAGGGTATGTAGATGTGACAAGCACTTACGATGCTCAATGGGTAAACCAAGTTCCTGCGTGGTTAAAAGATGCTATTTTAGAAGAGAGAACTTCAATGATTAAATCTGATGCTTGGAGGTCGTTTATCTTTATAACATTAGGTCTTACATTAATATATTGGTATGCATCCAAGTCAGAAAAGACAACTGGGAAAAGTCTAGACTATCTACTTTATGGAGCACTATTTATACTTGTATTGGCAGACATGATCCCTATAAACAGACGATTTTTCGGAGATGACCACTTTGTAAAAGCAAAAGACGCAGAAGCCGCTTTCGCCATTCAACCCTACGAAAAACAAATTTTAGAAGATCAATCTCTCAATTATCGTGTACTCAATTTGGCGACCAATACATTTAATGACGCACGAACAAGCTACAGATTGAAATCTATCGGAGGATACTCTGCCGCAAAATTACGTCGATATCAAGATCTAATTGACGAACATATTTCTAAAGAAATGAATCCGTTATTACAAACGATTGTACGCACTCAAGGATTTACAATTCCTGATGAGAATAACGGGAAAGGCTTCACTATATTAAACATGCTTAACATGAAATATGCAATCGTCTCAACCCAAGAGTCCTCCCCGCTCCCTATATTGAACCCATACGCAATGGGGAATTGCTGGTTTGTCGATGAAGTTATTTGGGCTGAAAATGCGGACGAAGAGTGTGCTATGTTAAACAAAATTGACGCAAAAAAACAGGCTGTTGCAGACAAAAAATTTGCTGATGTTCTCAACACTAACCAGCCAGGAACCGCACCTCTCATGTCGTACGATAAAGACAGTATTTCACTGCTCTCCTATCAACCCAATTGTTTGGAATATGTAACAATGAACGAGCAAAACAAAGTAGCTATTTTTTCTGAAATATATTATCCATACGATTGGCATCTATACATGACAGACACAAACGGAGAAAACGAAGTTGAAATCCCACTTGCCCGAGTAAACTACACACTTCGTGCGGCAGTAATTCCCGCAGGAAATCACAAACTCCGAATGGAATTTAAGCCTCACGCAATACAAACAGATAAATGGTGTTTTGCTATCATGATAATTTCAATATTATTAAGTATCTGTGGATTAACTTACCCATTGTGGAAATCTGCTCTTAAAAAAGATAAACAATGATTTCAGTAATTATTTGCACATATAATAGGGATAAATACATTGGCCAATTATTAGACAGTTTGGCAAAAAACGATTATCCCGAAACAAACTACGAGATTATCTTAGTGGATAATAATTGCACAGACAACACACGTTCAATCTGTGAAGAGTTTGTGGTAAAAAAAAACAATATCAATTTTCGTTATGTAGAAGAACAAGAACAAGGATTATCTGCAGCACGAAACAAAGGCATAAAAGAGGCAAAAGGGGACATCATCATTTATGTAGATGATGATGCCATAGTAGATTCCGATTATATCCGTTCGTATGCAGAACATTTTCATTCTAACCCTGAAACTATGGCTGCAGGAGGTCCTATAGAGCCTTTATATGAGACCAAAGAACCTTCTTGGATGTCTCCTTATACGAAAGCTCTATTAACTGCTTGGATGAATTACGGAGATAAAGTACGGAAGTATCCTAATGGCCGTTTCCCTGGAGGAGGAAATGCCGCTTATAGAAAAAGCGTATTTGATAAGGTCGGATTATTCAACACCGAATTAGGGCGAAAAGGAACTGAGCTACTCGCATCAGAAGAAAAAGACATTTTTGACAAAATGCAACGACTTGGGATGCAAGTATTATATTTACCTTCCCCTGTACTACACCATATCATTCCTCAAACAAAATTAGATGAGCCATATTTCAATCGTTTAACTTTGCAAATTGGACGTAGTGAACGAATGCGAACTATGAGCATATCTCAGAGCAAATATGTTAAGCGTTTGTTTTTCGAAGGTGTGAAGTGGTGTGGAACTTTGGTTCTTTTGTGCTACTACACACTTCAGTTGCAACCCATGAAAGGCTGGAAATTAGTCCTTTTCCGTAAAAATGTAACAGCCGGGTTACTTGGAAAATAGAAAATCTAAGAAATATCAAGCATTCGATCTAAATTTTTTTTACTTGATTATCTTTTCCTCTTTGATCATCTACATCTTTCCAACAAGACCCATTAATTGTATGAAGCCAAGACTTATCATCAAGATACTCCAAAGAATCTCCTTGTCTATCACCTCCTTCTCTCAACGGTTCTATACATTCAGAGGGGGAAACTGAGTTTATTAAGATCCAATGAAGAATATAAACTATACCAATTACCACCTCCAGAGTCTAAATAGAATTTATCCGGAGTAACTGGCATAAAATCAACCTTCTTCCCTCTAACATAATCATAACAAAAAAAAGACATAATAGCAGATAAATACCAATATTTGTCTCTTAGGCGAAGAAGTCCATATATAGGTTGATTTTGAAGTTTACTTAAAATCGACACCTTTGTTATTGGAAACAAATCGTGAACAATCTGACCAAAAACGAATGGTTGCCGTTTCTTTACAATATGCTTATAGGCTTAATTCAAGGCTGCTGCATGAGAATATGATGCACCGACTCGATTTAAATAGTTTTTAGGAAGACCAACATAGGCTATTTTTTCTTCAGAACACCATTGCTGTAATTGTAACCTTATTTTAGCATCTGTTGAATTATCTACAATGATATGACAATATTTATCAAACAAAAACTTACGCAAGAATTGATTTTGATAGCGTATTAATTCCGCATTATTAAATGCAATTGTTATAATATCAACACTTTTGCCTATTAATGGTTCTAGAGACAAATTTAGCATAAGAATGGACTTCTTAACTAAAGTAAAAAACTCTAAAGTTCTTACCAACGTCCTAAATAAAATGCGCTTGATTGTCATATGCAAAGCAAAAAAGATTCTAATGATTCAAGAGCAACAAAAATAGACGGATATTTATCATATATACCTTGCATCATATATCCTAATTCGCCATTCATATAACCTGAACGCTCGCTCAAGCAATTCAATAAAGAATATGACACACAAGGCAACCCTAAATACAAATAAAGTGAAATAACAGCACCAGAAGATATAGTTACAAAAATTTTATCTTCAAAACTCTGATTAAGAACAATTATTTTCCAAGGGATAGAGACATTTTTATTTGTCTTATACCCTAATTGAGAAAACCTATTGTATGGATTCCGAGGATGAATCTTTATCATTATATTATTACGTCCAACCTTATTTGCTACTTTATCCACAATTTCGACATCTGGAACTTCAAATCCTTCAAAAGAATGAGATTCTTCAAAAACTACTCCCACAATCAAGCCTATGCTGATATACTCAAACGGATCGAATCGGAACTGATTCTTACAAGAAATGACGGCGTATTGCCTCAAGTCGCATTGTGGGATAGGAGTATTGTTATCGTAAGCCTAATGTTCACACGATTATTCACTCGTAAATGAATTTATAAGAACAAATGAGAATAAAATTGGATTGGATAGAGAAGTCGCAAATTTTAGACTTATTTAACTTTTCTGCAATATAACTTTTAAAGTGTCTTGCTTGCAATAATGCTGAAAATTTCACACCTTTGCCTTACGGTTATATGCTTATTCATACGCAACTGATTGTTGGGGAACTTGAGGTTGCAAATATGCAAAATTTTCCATCAAGAAGAGAGGGTAACTCCTTTACTCTTGAAAAAATTTTTTCATCCTCAGGAATCGTTCATTTTCAAGTTGAATTTAACGGTAAAAAACAAATCATGATGACTAAAATAGCTTTTTTATTATCTGTTTATGGAAATCCAGTACAAGCAAACTTCTTTATTGAGCAGGCATTATGTTATGAAGGATCGTATGTATTCATACATATAGATAAGAAAAACAGAAATTTGCAACATGAGATATACCATGATAATAGGGTCATTATACTTCCTAAAAATATTGATGTTTCATGGGGTTCGTATTCACAAATACAAGCATACAATTATATGTTTAGATATGTACGTGAATACGGAGAGTTTGACTACTATTCGTTAAATAGTGGAAATGATTTATTTATTAGACCAATAAATGAGTTTATCGATTTCGTACAACAAACTAATCAATATGCTTATTATAATTGTGAACCTCTTCCTAAATCCTATTGGCAATATCGCGGCGGTTTTGGTCGCATTGAGTTATATTGGCCAAAGATTTTTTTGAAGAGATATTCAGATAGACATATTCTTCGATATCTTAGGACTATATACGGCACGTTATATCATTATCATCTTTTACCATCTCGAAAATTACCTACAGATATTCATTTTTTTGGAGGAAATGATTGGTTTACCATTAGTAATGAGTGCGTAAAAGAAATGATAGAGTATATCGATTCTACAGATTACGATAACATATTTAAGCATTCCTATATTGGAACAGAAATATACTATGTAACTCTTTTTGAAAAGTTAAAAAAGTCACGCTCTGTTGTCAACAATAATAATCTACGTTTTGTTGACTGGAAACCAAGAGGACAGAAACGAAATTCAGGAAGTCCAAATATACTTTCAATGGAATGCCTGCCTGATATAATAAAATCAAAACGTTTTTTTGGTAGAAAGTTTGATTATAGGTTTGATAATGAGGTGGTACAATATTTTATGAATTTATAGAGTTAATTTTAGGATTTGCCCTTTTCTTGAGATTCGAGGAAATTTTTATTTCCATCCACTAAGATACAAATTTCCTATTGTATTAACAATCAATTAATTAGGGGATAGTCATTTAATTCAATTAATCAGAGTCAATGAAGATAAATTTCCATATTGTACCGATTGGACTAATGGATTTTTATATCATAGGCTTAGAAGCTGTTTAAATTTCATTAAAAAAAAATTAGAGTTTCACTCTCTTATTTTCGGCATCTTTGAGATTCTTTTAGGTGGGTTCTATAAATTCATTTCGAGGGATTTTTGAATTTATTTCGAGTAAATTGCCGTGCGAAAGGAAGGAGCAGTGCGAGCACTGTGACCGACTGACAAGCAGCAAATTGCCGAAAGAAATCAAAAATTACCGAAAAGTTTATCATTCTGCGATTTACACTTTTTAAATTTTAAACGGTGAATTTATAGTACTCACCTTAAACATTTTTT
>JAGBVI010000064.1 GCA_017630395.1 Paludibacteraceae bacterium | reverse complement strand
GTAAGAGAGAGGGGATTGACTAACATATCAGCCAATTCCTCTTCTGATATATTTTTTAATTGTTCTGCATATAGTTCTCGATTTTCCGTTAATTCCTTATAGATATGCTTTTTACTACTTAAACTTTTCCAAATCATTTTCTTGAATAATTCGAAATCATCAATCGTAGTATAATCTGTATTGAAATAATCCCATAATTGCCATTTAAAATCCGCACCTACACCTGTCAAACAATGCACTGTTTGAAAATATCTCTTTTCGCCAAATTCTATAATTTGGTCAATCGTAGGTTGTATGACAATTATTTTGTCAGTAATCGGTATATCAGAACCTCTATAAATTTTTAATTCATCTATATCAAACATTTGCACATTACCTCATTTATTTCTACATTATTCATCTTCTTCACATAAAGACCAATTAAAATCTACGCATTGGAATATCATTTTTCTAAACAAATAATCTTGTTGAAATGCACCTTCAACATTGCTCAATAGCACCGTTTCACCAATGCCAAAACCAGTCTTGCCATTTATCTTATTGTCAATTAACTCAGATAAATAATCATTTCGGTTTTGAGTAATTTTAGGAATATTATCAACTTTCATATGTTGTTCATGAGATATAATCCAAATTTCAATAGTAGGTCTTACACGAGCAGCCGAAGCTTTATAATCAGTATAATAATCATGTGGTATATGCACTTGAATGGTTATAAATGTTCCAACTGTATCCAAAGTGTGGGGGTTTTGGTTATAGTTAAAAATATGTGTATTAATAAGTTTTTCTGATTCATTAGGCTTAATTTTACTACTATTAATAGCAGCTATAATATCTGGGTCTTTGATAAATTCTCTGATAATTTTATTTTTTGCTTTTCTAATAATTGATGAATTTGCCATTATAACAACGACTCAACCTTAACAACCAAAGTAGAGGGGATAATATTGCTTTCCTTATTGTTGTCAGAACATGTAATTTTAAATCTTTCATCAATATAAGCGTCATCATCTATTCCTATACTCAATTTATTGTCAATTTCTTTCCATATTAATTTATCACGAAAATCACAATCTATAGTCCAATGAGGTTCTATGTCTGTAACTTCATTTTCATTTTCATCATAGAATTTACCAATAAATACTTGTAAATCACCACCAGATTTAATAACAGATGTATCATATTCAATAACTGCTTTAGAAGCCCTACAACAAGTCTCCTTAACTGTAGTTCCAGCATCATTGCTTCCAGCACTCATATCAATATAATCACAAATACCCAAATCAGGTCTATCGGGTCTGTCAGGTCGATTAGAATTAAAATTATGTGGACTTGCAAACACCGTAACCTTAACCAAGCCTTTTTTACCATAATTATAACTCGTTGTATCATTCTGAGTTACAATATAAGTTGTAGGATTAATCTTTGCTTTATCAAGATAAAATCTTTGTGGAGTACTTAACTCCACAGTATTTTCATCGCAAGGCAAAGTTAACATATGTTGTGAAGATTCTATAGTAAAATTTCTGTTAGATTGTTCACCAGAGTTATACTGTGTAGAGTTCATATCATAACAAGGATACTCCAGAATTCTTCCATGTTTATTTTGCCACTTTAACATCCAATTGCATAATGTAAATTTACCTTCGTAGTTTATACCATCTATATCGAATGCCTCTGTGCAAATCAAATACTCATCTTTATTAGCATCATAAATAACATCTCCAACAACTACAGGAGTATTATAAAGTGTTTGAAATTTTACAGTTACACCATTAGCAGCAGAAAATTTCCTATCATATAATCTAATATTAATTGGTGTTTCATTTTGATATTCTTTCAAACCTAATCTCCAAAAATAAATACCCAATGTCAAGGATGGGTCGTCTGAAAATATTTCATTTAACAACTGCTTCGTATTAAAAATATACTCATTTCTTAAAGTCCCACCACTTAAGCTCATTCGTTTATTAAACTTATCTAAACATTTCATCGACCCACCACCTTTCATTTAAATTATTATTAAAATTTTGACTTTTTATACCCAGCACCAAGCTTTGCTCCTAATTCTTTTGCTCCTAACCACGCATAACGAGTAAGAAGAGTTTCATTTTCTCTTGTGTAAGTTGTACGCATCGCAACCAATTTGTCAAGAAAATTAGCAGGGCTAAACACCTTAAAATCATTTGAAGGCAATTGAACCTTTAAAATAGTAGGAGTTCTAATGTATTCACTATCGATATATTCAATAAGTAAATAATTGCTAAGTATTTCAATCTCAATATCTGACAATTCGATATTGAATCTTTGTAAGATATCATCTCTATCGTTTAAATTTTTACGACAAACATGAAATCTTGAAATTGCAGGTATAAGAAAATCATGTAAATAATCTTTTACTTCTTCAGTAGACATAAGAGGGATTTCATAACTACGGAATTTAGGTAAAAGATTTTCATAAAGTTTTTCATATGAAGTTGGCATACCTAAATCCACCTCTCATATTTTATAAATTAAAATCAATCAAGAAAATCAATTAAGTCAATCTGTAAATGCTTTTCAAGTTCCCTAATGACAAACACATTAGTAATTTCACCGCCAATAACAAGATTTTTAACCTTGTTACAAATTGAGAACTTCAAACCATTGGGTGTTCCTTTAATAGCGTCACAAATAGTTTGAATGTTCTTCTTAGTGTAATTAGAACCATCCATAAGATACTCATATTTTTCAAATGTCTTAGTCAAACCAAACTTATTAATGACTCTATCGTCCATAGGCTTAAGCCAAAGATTCTTAAAGTAACCCTTATTATTTCTCCATAAATTTTTAAGTGTATCAAAAGTCATATATTCAGAATGACCTGCTTCACGCCACTCATACATATCAAGCGTTTTACTATCCTTGTAACTAACATTAGGCACAAGAGAAACCACTTCAATTTCATCAGAATCTTCCAAGGGTTTTACCTTAATTGTTTCCTTTGTTGTTTTTGTTATTTCTTCATTCATTTCTTCTACTGTATCGACATCAATAATGTTCTCAACAGCAGTCTTAGTTGAGGTTCTTGCCATAACTAATCACCTTTCTTTCAAATCCAAATATTTTTATATAATTATATAACCTTATTATTAAGCAAATTTAAACATACCAAATGCCTGAGGAAGCTCAAATCCCATACCGAAGAGAGTCTGAACCTGAAGGTCGTATGTCATATCATTGTTAACTCTGTGGTCTGTAACATTCTGAGTACGAGTATCACCAATAAATTCAACCTTAATAGGTTTAACATCGCCACCCATAATAAAGAGAGTGTCATTATCAAGAGCAAGCTCAAAAGTACCTTCCTTAATTACCTGAGGAATAACCATGAGACGCTTGCCTTCCCACTCGCCGATATTGCCAGTCTTTGCCTTAGCCTCACGCTGAGAATCTGCAAAATAATTATCAGGAACAATCTTTGCAAGCTTTCTAAGAGCGCCATTTGTACCAGCAATAGTAAGGCTAGAATAACCGCCAGCAGCCATAACAAGGTCACAAAGGTCGCCTACTGCTTCCTCAGAGTTACCATTTGCGGTGAACTCAACAGGAACAACGTCCATTACAGACTGGAACATTACATATGTTCTTTCCTTGAGGTACTTGTTGAATGACTTGTAAATTACATCAGTAAGTCTCTCAAGAGAAGCGATACCAAGAAGGAATCTTTCAAACTCATCATAAACATGGATATATACCCATTCCTTATCAAGAGTATACTCTTCACCTGCATCAAGAGCCTCACGGTTAGTATCCCAGTGATTACCAGCAAAAGATGCAACTGTTACATAGCTCTTACCTTCAGAATACCAAAGAGTCTTGTCGCCAAGAGCACGGTTCTTAAACTCTACGAAAGCATCCATAAAGGGAATGTCAGCGAAATCGTTAGAGATAGTGAGGTTAACAATCTCCTCAATAATCTCGAAAAGAACGATATTGTTACGACGATAAGCCTGGAAGAGTGTAGCACCCTTAAGGATATCGTTGTTAATTGTATCTCTAAGATACTTCTCAAGGTCAGCACGAGTAACCTTATCCTTATCTACATGAAGAGAAAAATCACCTCTGGCTAAATCATTAGCAAGGTCGAAAACCTTCATTTCTTCTGTACTAAAATTAGTTCTCATATTTAATTTCCTCCTATACTAAATTAATTAAGCCAATGTCTCTACTTTAACTGTATACATCATACGAGCGTAACCGTAATCACGAATACCAGTCTTAAGAACAGAGCCAATCTGACGCTTTCTCATAATCTTGCCAACCATTACTGCGCCCTCTACAGGAGCATCAGCAACAACAAGCTTACCACTTGTGCCAATAGAAACATACTTGCCGATTTCGGGAGTTCCCTCAAAACCTTCAGCAGAAAGAGCCATCTCATCACCATTGTGAAGAGTGTATGCACGGAAAACAACACCAGCGGGAATGAAGAACTTATCCTTTCTCTGATTTGTCATACGAGAAGTATCCTCAGTCCACTCAGGATTGTGAGCCATTACTACGGGAGCACCTTCCTTAGTTCCCTTTACAAAGTTATAAATTACGCCACCCTCAGTCTCAACACCATCAAGGTAGCCAAAAGTACCATTATCAACATCTTCTGTAGAAACTGCATCCCAAATACGCTCTGCATAATGCGTAGCTCTAAGGTTGGTAGTTTCGCAAACTGCATGTACTGCCATAATTTTATCCTCCAATTATTATATAAAGTTTATTTTTTGTTTTATTTTTTTTATTTCTTATTTTTATCTAACGGGAATGTAACCATACTTGGTTGCTACGTAGCCATCTTTTTCGCCAGTATCAGTAAGTCCTGCTACCATATTTCCACTATCAGACTTACTAAAATTGGCATTTGCAAGACTCTTTCTTGCAAACAGAATTGCGCATTCACTTTCAATCTCTTTAACTGTCATTTCAGCTTTCTTTTCTTTGATAGCTGCAAAATCAGTATCATCAGTTAAAACAGATTCATACTTAGCAAATTCCGCATCTTTCTGAGCATCTAACTCAGCTTCAATACGAGCCTGTTCAGCCTTAACATAGCCTTCATACTTGGGCTTCATCTCTTCAAACTCAGCATTAATCTGATTAAACTTTTCTTCAATCTCATTTTTAGCTGTTTCAAACTCAGAAACCTTTGCTTCATACTCAGACACTTTGGTTTCAGCATCAGAAGCTTTTGTATTTGCTTCTTCAACTTTTGCAAAAGCAGTATTTTCAATTTCTTCAATATGCTTTCCAAAATTAAATGTACCTTCTACAGAAGAACCGTCTTCGTAGTCTTCATAACGAAGCTTCTTTCTCTTAGCGCTATCAAAATCAATCTCTGCCTTGTCGCCATTCATGGTAAATGAAAGACCGAAGTAATTATAGCTATTTTTTGCATCAACAACAATCACTTCATTTTCTTGAATATCTACAGCATAATAACGAGAGCATTCATAGCCCCATCTATCAACAAAAGTTTCATGCTGTCTTACCATTGCAGAGATATCTTCAAACTGCGCCAGAAGAGTTTGAGTGAAATCCGTATTTGACATAGTTTCAATACCTCCTTGATTAGTTTTTTCATTCACCATTTTGGTGAAAGCTATAAATTTATCGTTAAGTTCACTTTGAATGTTTTTTACAAAATCACTCATTGTAAACTGAACTTCAACAGTAGAGTTAATCATAGCTGGCTCATAATCATCTCCAAGAATACAAGCAGCTCTAAATGAAAACTTAGTAAAATGGAATAATTCATTTTCATCTTCATAACCCTCAATAGAGACACCATCATCCCATAATTCCATAGATTGATTCTTGATTAAATCTCTATTAATAATTTCAGAACTATCCTCAAACATATTCCAAATTAAACCATCAACAACTAAAAATGTTCGAGTTTCGCCATCGTCACATAATCTATCTTCATAATGAGCATTATTATCCTCTGATGACATCACAACTCCATAGGCATTCCCCATATATTTTCTACGGATACCTTTTTCGTCTTTGGTTATAACATATCTATGATTAGAACAATCCTTTTCTCCAAATTTGTTGTCTTCTATAAAGGCAACAATCGGTATATACTCTAAAGTCGGAATAGCTTTATCCACAACATCCTTTTCGAATATACTTCCATTAAAGTTCTCTCCAAGATGCATCAGCCAAATTCTTACCTTAGTAAATCTGCCATCTGCACCTTCAATATCTTCAACCTTTTCAAAAGTAACAGGGAAGGACAATGCAGTTTTTTTAAGTTTCGATTCTGACATAATATCCCTCCTTATCTATCTATGTTTGAATCAAGGTCTTTGGTTTTTTCACCAGCTTTATCAAGCGTTTCACCCTTGCTCTCATTAGTTGGTCTCCCATTATTACTGCTGTCAATAGAAGAATTAAAAGCACTTTGCAAAGGTATAAAATGATTTTTAAAATCAAATATAATTTCATGAGTAATATATGAACCAAGAGTACGAGAGGGGGTCATATCCAATGCAGCCAAATACTTATCTATTACTGTTGTACCAATTGCAAGAGATTCTTTATATCTATTAGTTACATCTTTTCTATTAAAAATAGTAATATCTAAAAGATAAAATGAAAATTTAAATGTAGGCTTGTTATATTTTCTGATTTTAATAAACCTATTCATCCATCTTTCAAACTGTCTATACAATCCATAAACAAAACCTGAATCATTTTCGATTGAAAAAGTTACTGCTGTTCCACTACTGCTTCCATTGTAAAGCTCTTTTGAGATACCAGCAGAATTATATATTTCATCAACAGAATCACTCACATTGTTTCTTGTATTGTTTGAATCCTTGAAACTGATGGGTGTTGCATTAGACCCTAAAGTATGAAGTAATCCAATATCATCTGTCATACTTTCTCTGTTAATCTCCGCAAAAATGCCAAGTGTTTCAGGAGTAAGCAATGGCTTATCAACTGTATTCTCATCAATAGGAACTTCAACTGCAATAGCTTTATAATTATCAGTTCTTGCAGACTGTAATTTTAATTTTTTATAAACATCCAAATCAAGAATATCTTTAATTAATCCAATGAGGATAGGATATGGATAAGTCCACTGACTATTTAACTTTAAACAAATTTGTTTATCAGCAGGTGGACTATACCATTGAGATTTTGATATTCCTTGTTTTATACCTTCCATGTAATCAATATAAGCTCTTTGAACATAATCAGGGTATGCACTAAGATTTGTCGCACTTATCTGAGTTAAATCTATCTTAAAATTATACAAACCATCTTGAATTCCATATAATTCACAAATTTTATAATCTATTTGCTGAATGAAAAAATCAGATTGATTTTCAAATGTTAATCCACAATAAATATCTTGATAGGGTATAATCTTCATTATTTTTGAAAATTCATGTTTTAAATTCATACTCTCCAATTTAGCAGCGAGAGCAGAATAAGTCTTCTTTGCCTTATCAATTTGTACATTTTCTTTAACATCATATAAATCTAACCCCCAACAAAACAGAGCCATATTAGAATACAAAGTATTCATTCTAAGATAATGGGGTGAGATACGCATGAGTGTATCCGAAAGTAATAATAATATTTTCCAATGTTGCTTCGGATGCTTTAACGCCATCTCTATATCACGCATACTTATGTCACCAATGCAACCATTTTCAATAACACTTGTATGTTTGCAAATATCATTTATCATCAAACGCTGGAATGACGATAGGTCAAGTTTTCCATCTTTCATAGATTTATCAAATCTATCTTGGTCATTCTTATAATCTGTTTTAGTATAAATAGAAACATTCGTAGTTTTTGCAGTTTTCTTTTTGCCCAAGTATCTCACCACCTTTCTTTAGAATTTGATTTATTTTTTATAAATTTATTTATAATATTTTTGTATCATTTTTAATACATAGTAGGTCTTTGATTAAGTTTTCTTAGTTTTGATGCGAAGTCGTTGGCATCAAAACCAGTTTTTTGTTTTCTTAACATTTCTCGCTCAAGTTGGCACTGAACCCAATAATTATATGCGAGAGAAGAGTATCGGTCTTTTCGCATACCACTTTTTTCAGTTATCTTGACATTTGTGCCTTTAATCTCATATTCAAGATTTATTAATTCATAAACAAGCAATGTTGTTTGAATATAAGGTAGCTTATATTGCATTTGCTCATAAGCTGACATTTTGGCAAAACCTTTAATTTTATCTTTTAAGATTTCTTCTGCCTCAAATTCAGAAACAAGTAAATTAATCTTACCATTCTGAAAGCCACTACGAAGGAGAGTGCAAATTTCATTATTAAATGTAGCACTTGCTTTAATTGACCAAATAACCTTTGGTGCATTATCCACTTTACATCTTTCTGCCATAGTCTTGTCATTACAACAAGAAAGAGCTGGATATAATTCTCCAGTAGTAGGGTCAACAATATCTTGAATAAGCATATCAAACACAGACAATCCAATGCCGTTACAGTCAATAACTAAATCTGTACATTTGTACATATCATATAATCTACGAACTACCAACGCCAATTCATCTGTTGTTAAACCTTCGTGATTTTCCATATAAATAATATTAGATGTATAATTATCATTGTTTGTTGGAATAGCACTATTAATTATAATTGCACTGGCGTCGTTATTTTGTTTTTTAGAAGCCATCAATGCTATATCCACAGAAAGTATTCTTCGTTCATTGGGAACTAAATCTAGAATTTTTAGATTTCTACCATTTCCAATTAACGAAGTAGGATAAACAGCAGTTTTTAATTTTCTACGATTAGAAATATCATCAAATGTAAAGAAAGCTCCATCTGTATCCCCATAAAATAACGATTCCATCTCCATAGAAAATTTCATCGCATCGAAGTCAGATTCCGACATCTCATCTTCGATTTGCTCTCTCGACAATAAACCTTCTTTTATTGCTATTTGATAAGGCAGACTGCATATAAAATATTTTTTTGTTTCATCTAACATATTTTTAAAATATGCTTTTGCTTTATCAAAAGACCAGTGCGACTTATACCAAGCAGAACTCATATATATTTCTTTATTACGCTCTAATAAATGAGCATATTTAGGATTATTTAAATAATTAGGTTGTCTTGGGGCAGTCAAAAATCTCCTAAGAACGGTATTAATCGTATCTAAATCAACCATACGGAACTCATCACAAATCAATATGTTGGCTCTGGCACCTCGTCCAGAATCAGAAGCCGTAACAACTCTTATCCAAGAACCGTTTGCAAATTCAATTACCGCCTTATTAGCGCCAACAGATGCATATGTAATTTCTCGTCTTAAATTATCAGAACCCCAACCATAGTTCTTCATAAAGTCATCTGTTATTTTAAGTAAAACTTCATTTGCTTGCGGTCTGGTTGCTGAAGCAATTACAATTTTAGTTTTTGGGAATAATATGCATCGTATAACGCAGAATAGAGCAGTGAGCCAAGTTTTGCCCTGTCCACGAGAAGCAATGTACATGAAAAAATTCATGCACATCATCATATATAATAATATCTTTTGAAATAATTTTAAATTAATATTTAAATAATCTTTTGCAAATCTATGCGGATTACAACGGTAAAAACTAGCCCAATAAGCAACTCCATTCATAATCCTTTCAGATTTTTCATTCGCTAACTGTTTTTCTGATTTTTTATGTTGCATACTCATTCAACACCAACCTTATTTATCAAACAAATCAGAAGATTGGTCGCCGAATATTGCATCAAAATTTATTTCTGAATCATAATCATCTTCATCCAAATTATATTCTGGTTTATTGACTGTAAATTTCTTCATCATAGAAGAATATAAATTTGAAAAAGCATTTTTTACATTCAACATTCTACAAGTATGCCCTTTGAAAAATGTGTCGATGTAAAATCCTATCTTATCAACATCTTTTAATTCTTCATCAATTTCTGGTAAAGGTCTTTCATTTTCCCACTTGTCAATCAAAGTACCAAATGTTTGATTATCTGCCGTTGTATCACCAGCATTTTGTTTTGGTTGTAATTTACCAGCGTCCAACATCTTTTGAAATGAAGCTGTAATATCTTTCGTATCTTCGCCTTTTCGTAAAGCCTTTAAATTTTGAAGCCTATTAAAACATATATCTTTAATTACTTCTTCTTGGGCTTTAGTATTACACTCATGCCTAGCCGTCCAATCATCATACTCTTTTTTTAAATACTTATAATCTTCATCAGTAAATCCACTACCAAAGAAATCAATTGTCTTTTGGTCAACGGTTATTTCACTAGATAAATCTGAAATAGATGCCATAGCAAAACTTTCTTGTTCTGCTTCACTTATGGTATTTTCATATGATTTATTTTTATATTGTTGAAGTTGTATTTGTTTTATGTATTGAAACATGGGTGATATATTCATACCGCTTGTTTTTATTTTATTCATAGCAGAAATAAAAATATCATCTTTATAATAAATATCAAATATCATACATAATCTTTGAACCGCTTTTTTTTCAGGTGTCAAACAGCCTTCATTTGTATATCTATCAAAATATTGCTGATAGAATTTTTCTACGCATTGTTTACAATAAGGAATTTTGCCTATATTGCTATAAAAATCACTATAAGATTTGTAGAAATTTGTTTCAACATATTCATTACCACAATAAAAACAAGTAAATTTTGCTTTTGTTGTTTTTGGCATTTAATCACCTCCACATTATTTCTACATAAAATATTTATCTACCAAAAGTAATCTGTTTATTAGCAGACCACTCGCTTAATAATTTATCTAATTTTTCTGTTTTAACATAAATCCAAAATAGACTTTTACTATTAGGATTTAATGCTGCTAATTCATATTCTACACCATTATTATAGAGAAATTTTCTAAGGTTTAAGGAATAGCAGCAATAAAGCTTTACATTTTCCATTATTTAATTTATCTCCATATTTTATAACTTTATTTCTTTTAATTTAATTTAACTGAATAGGGTAATAACAAACTACACCTTTGTTATTACACACACATACCATTTGACTTGGTTCGCCAGACAATCGTTTTTCAATGGTGTAATCATCACCACTTCCTGCAAGAGAACCACCACGAATCATTTTAACGCCGTTTGCTTCGTCAACTGCACAAGTATGCAAATGTCCATATGTAATAGCATAGGGAATAAAACCTAAATGCATACATAAATTAGATACACCAGCATTAGTATATCTGTCATAATCACCATGTACATTAATATAGACTTTATCACGAATATTCATTTCTGCAATGCCATTATCATACTTTTTATTTAATATATAGAAATTATTAATATGTTTCAAGGAAAGTTCTACTCCCCAAGAGATAATATCATCCAATCTTTCGTCATGAAGAGCGTCATCTTTTCTATCCATACGAGAATGATTTCCAACTACACTAGACATAAATACTTTATTAAATACTTTTGAAAGTTCATAACAAAAAGAAGAAATCAATTCAGTTGCTATTTTAATTTGCTCAATTACATTTTCTCTATTTGTTACTTGAATTGTTCTATGTATATTTCCACTCAACATATCACCTTGCAATGATACATAACAATTTTCAGAATTATGCATTCTTTGAATGGCAATAATTTCATTTAATAATTGATTTAATCTTTTCTTAGCAATTTCAGAATTATATTCGCCCCACACAGAATGAAAACATTGACCAATATGAAAATCACTAAGAATGACAAGAACATCATTATCGGATGCAATATTAACATTTTCATGAATATCAAAATTAATTTTTCCTTGAGACAATAGTTCTTTTTCTAATAAATCAAGTTTCTCTTCGACTCTTGCATCAATATAATTTTGTTTATTCCAAGCAATTCTTTCATCACGAAATTTAATTTTTGCTCGTTCTAATTCTCGTTTTTCAGATTGCAACTTCTTATAGTATTCATCTTTAATACCAAATACATTTGCTTCATAGAAATCTCTCGCATATTTTGCAGCTTTTCTATAAGCTGATTCATCTCTATATTGAGATTCATCATCTCCAAATAATTCTTCATTAACAAAAAGAGTTATTTCCTTCCAATTTTTATATTTACCAGATTGAATCAATCCGTCCATACGCCAAATATATTGATGATAGTTCTCACCATCTAATCTCTTAAATTCTTCCATATTTAATCCATTTAACCTCCAAACTTCTACAAAATAAACACTTGCAATTAAATTATGCCACCAACCAGACTTGAACTGGTACGCAATTTTCATTGCATTGGATTTTAAGTCCAAGGTGTCTGCCGATTCCACCACGGTGGCATTTTTAAATATAAAATTTTCATTTTACAAATCTTACAATTTGTTAGCCACCTATCCATATGGGATAGGCAACCAACAAATTAAGAAAGGTAAAATGAATGAAAAGAAAAAGCCACAGCCACCTTATTAGGCAGCTGCGACCATGTATATAAACAGTGTTTCCACTGATTATATTAAATATTTAATTTTTCGATGTAAGAACGAGTAATATTAAATTTAGGTTTAATTTTACTTTCAACAAAACTCATTTCTCCAGTCAAATTATTTTTCTTTGTTTTTTCTGGCACATAAACTCCATCCAAACTAATACCTTCAAATAATTTGATACATACATCTCTATCTTTATCAACAGAGGAGAGGATGTCAAAAATATCCTTTTCTAATGCATTATAGATATTTCTTACATCAGATACATTATTATTGGTTGATTTTGCAATGTCTTTTATAAGGCATTCTTTTGTAAATTTAATTGGTTCTCTCATTAATTCACCTCAAACATTTTCACATAAAATTATAATAAGACAACAAAGTATCTTAAAGGTTATCTGTAGTTTCTAATTAGTACTTTCTGCCAGCAACCTTTAAGATTGCTTGTTTTAAGGGTGTTTCCCTTATAGGGGCTAAATGTACAAGATATAAAACACCTTAATTTAAGGTTATATTTATTAACGTTTAAAATGATATATAACCTTAATTATATGTCATTTATAGAGTTATTTTGTGCTGTGGACATTTTCCCTTTTAATCGTTGTTCTCGTTTTTTTTCTCTATAATAAATCTTTCTATATTCAGAATAACATTCATCGCATCTGCAAGTTTCATTATCTTTTGAGTTAATTTCAATCCATTTACCACAATCAATACATTGAATAACTTTGGTCTTAGACTTGATATTTTTTTCTATATTCTCAAAAATATATTTTCCATAACAAAACCAAAGAACGCTTTTGTGTTTACTTGGTTTAACATGATACAAAAGTTTAACTAATATATCAACAATTTCAGATTCACTGTAACCAAACTGAGAAAGTTCAAATCTAATTTCATTAGAAATTTTCTTAAAGAATAAATCTTGTTTATACTGAGTATTGCTTAATAAATCGCCCCTTGTTAATTCAGCACACTCCATATTAACTTTGAAATGATATTGCTGATTTAATTCATAATATTTAACAATCATAGGGTCTGATAACTCTTCATTGATTTTTCCATTTTTACTAAATACCACACGACATTCAATATCAGGATTACTTACTAATTTAGTATAATCAATTTGTTTCAATCCAACACTACGAGAATTAATCCTTGGATTAATAATCTTCGAGTCCAACTTATTAACCAAACTATCATTAATATCTTCAACTTGGTCGATTGTTTTATCCTTTGCATATGTAAAGAAGTGGGGGAGTTTCTTATTTGTAAAACTCGTAATTTTATCGTGTATAAAATTTGGTCTTTCTGGCTTATATAAAGTCTTGGCAAAATCAATAACAAAGTTATTTTCCATACACAATAACCTAATTAAATCTACTGCTTCTAATTTTTCTTCTTCTAAGCCATTTATAAAAATATCGCTATTCCAAATTTTCGATATATTGTTACTATAGATGCCAATATTACCGCCAACGAAAGCAGCGTTAAGACCATCATAGATTGTTTTATTATTTAATTGAACAGGTGAAGCCTTTCTCATATTGTAATAAAGAGGAACAATATCTTGCATACTATTCTTGGCAGCTTCTACAATATTCTCGTCTGCCACCACAAGAGACTTATCTCCGTCAACATCAAACTGTAGAATTTTACTAATCAAATCTTTGCAACTTGTATAAACAGCGCTAGTAGTAAACCATTCTCTAATTTGTTGTTGTTTTTCTTTATTACCATTCCAAGCAATATTTTCTCTTATTGCGTGTTCCTTGTATAAATGAGGACTTCTCAAACAATCAAGCTCTTTCGCCTTTCTAAACAACCAGCAAAAAACTTCTTGGTCATTTAATAATCCATTTGGATTTTTATTACCCATAAACCAATATTCACAAGCTGCATAAAAGTCTGGCAACAAAAATGTGTATTTGCCATCAATAGATAAAGCTCCTGCCTTATAGTTTTTTACCATACTATCTTTAATTTGTCTCAAGGTGATTTTCAGCCATTCATCATTCATCAAATCAGGATATAATTTAATCGCTCTTTGCAAATATGTCATATTATCATCACAGGAATCGGGAGTTATACCAAAAGCAGATTTCATAGATTGTATAGATGAACACAGATTTTTTAATTTATCATTTGATTTCTTTATAATCTTATCTATATCTTCGTCTTTTGCTTCTGTAAGAGTTTGCAACATTTGATAATTAATAGATGCGTCTTTAATTTTATCTTCTTCTTTATTTGTATATCCAGCAGTACAATTATATTGTCCATAGTATTCTTTATATTGTTCCCAAGAGTCATAATATTTCCACATCTTTGTTTGGCTCTTTGTAAATATTACTTGAATATCATCTTCTATAATATCCCAAGTCTTACCATAGATATCTACAATTTTAGAAGAACAATTATTAACTTCTATAAATTTTTTAAAATCAAAAACTCCAAGAAGACCTTTTATCCAAGGAAGTCTTACCATTTGATTCTTTTGTTCTTTTCCAAAAGCATAGGGGAGCATCATACCTGCACCATCAGTATGAGCAATAGGAACATAATCGGATACTCTTTTGATAGAGTAATCAGCATCATCTACTAAATCGTATGTACCATATACATCTGTTTCAAAATCGTCAACTACAATTGACTTGTCAATATCAAACTCTTCCCAAATATCAGTAGCTGAATTAGTCAAAGCCATATAAGCCAAATGCTTATTAGGATTGTTACCACCTTTAGCATTAATAGAATCCATTGTTAAGCCACACATAATTGTTTTTTCGTACTTTTTCCAAACAGATTCTTTTATAAATACGGTTTTCTTTGTTCTGATTTGTCCAGCAGAAGAAGTAAAGTAAATATATTTTTCTCCTTTATATGTAAAGCCATGATAGATTAAGTCTTTTATGATATCAAAGTAATAAACCTGTACTACCATAAAATCTTCACTTAATTCATCTTGCTTTGCTCCAATCATTCTTGTAAATGCAGAATCAAATACTGAAATAATTTTTTTATCATTAAAAGGCTCTTTTGCATATTTATATATATTACACTTGTCTCCAGAGGGATTAAGATTTCTTAATTCTCTAATATGATGTTTGCCATTTGTTTTTTCATTAGATTCGATTTTATTTGCCAAAAGATTAAGTAATTTATTTTTTGAGTTTTTAATCTTTTCATTTTTAAGTTTAATCAAATCTATAATTCTGCAATATTCATTTCCAAGATTAGAAGCAGCAACAGCATTATTCTCTAACAAACTGTAATCATATTCATAATTTAAGATTAACTTTAGACTGCTTTCGTCAATTCCATATTCGGACAGTTTGCTTATAATATCTTTTTCTTTTTTCTTTAATTCATTTCTTTCAATTCTAAGTTTATGATTTAACCAATGTAATGTTGCTTCACGATTACTATAGAAATCACCTGTGTCAACGCTTAGAATTTGCACTTGAACATCAAGCATTCATATTACCTCCGATATTTTAACAAAAATATACTTTTATTCAAGTTTAACTATTTTCTTATAACATTAATAGTTTAAATTAGTCTTCAAAATAATCTTCTTCTTCAAGCAGTTTAAAGTAATTCTCACAGAAATCTGCGAAATTATCTCCGCCATTTATATCTTCAACATTTGAAGTCCATACTCGGTTATCTTCTAATGATGAATAAAAATCATTACTATCTTCATGATATGTATTATCGTCTGCTTCATAAAATTCATTTTCCAGATGGAATCCATATTGATTTAAAAGGCATTCCAATTTATAAGTATTATTCATAATACGGGTTCTCCTTTCTTTTAATTATCTTCTTTTTCTTTTGTCTATCCTATAATCTTTTATGTTTTCAGCTTTTAATTCAATTTCTATTCTGCTGTAATCTTCATCAGTATTTAAAAGATATTTATCTTCTCTTTTATAAGCATTTGCAAAAATAGTAGGTAATGTTCTAAATTCATCATCTTCTGTTTTTATTCTATATGCTCTATCAGTTACAATTAATTTTAATTCTTGTTCAAGAATGTCAATGGCTTTGGATGCTGTTTGTTTATGTATACCTAATTCATCAGCAATAGATATTATATTACTATCAAATGCATCTGGAAGTCTTTCTCTTCTTTGTTTAATACCGTCCAAAGTTCTTTCTTCTGGGTTTAATTCATTTGGTCTTCTACGTATCTTATTTCTAAAATACGAAAACACAAGAAGAAGAGTTATGTTAGAAATAGAATTTCCTTGCAAATTTTTATAATCCATTATTTTTTGCATCTCATCCAAATATACAATAGCATATCCCTTTGAGCATTGAGTGTAATAATATTCCAAATTAAATTGACACTTCATGTAGGCATTTTTATCTTTTTTTGTTAGATATGTTAAATACCCCTCGTTGTTCAATTCGTCTATAATACTCAAGAACTTATCATTAATCTTTCCTTCTCTACTGTTTGGTTTCATGCCACACCAAGAAACCATATCTGGAATAGTAAATCCAATCAGATTATTTAATCCACAATGTATTCTTAAATAAGTAAATAAGCCAATTCTTTTAGCATCCATCTTATTGTTCACAATGACAGATAAGGGGATGTATATATATTTTGATTCTGATTCTGATAATAGAGTTTTGGTATATTCATATTTATAATCTCTTCTGTCATTGTTATTTTCATTCATATTTTTTCACCTCCTAACTTATCAAATTTACAATATTTATAAACCACATAAAATATCATTAAATATCATTCGAGACATTTTGGTACCTCTGGAGGTACCATTTTGACTCAATTTGCACATTATAAGACATTTTGGTACCTCTGGAGGTACTTTTTTCGACTTCTATCCTATAAGTATACCTAGATATATATAAGTATACTAATGAGCTTCGCTCATGTGCTGCTACTTTTAATATAAAATATATTAAAAATTAATACGGATATAATTAATAGTCCATATGATTATATTATATAACATTAATAGTTATAAAGAAATATATTTTATGCAGATAAGTATATTTTGTATATACTGTAGTTATTATACACTAAAAATACTTACTTGTCAATAGGTTTTTAGAAAATTTTTTATAATATTTTTTTTATAATATTTTAGGCTTACGGAGATTGTACATATTGTATATTAATAAAACCTTATTATAAGGCATTATTTAATGTCATTTATTTGGGTTACGGCATATTTTCACGGAAGATATGTTACTTTATTTTGTATTCGAAAATTTATATTGCTTTAATTTAAGGTTATATTTCAATTGGTCTTAGTATCAAATAATAATATTTTGATGAATATTTTTCGTTTAAGAATTTTGGTTCTGACCATTGAGTAGTTCATTTAAGGATTGATGGTTCTTTCCAGACGGCTTTGTTTTAAGGTTGTTATGATAGCATTTTTATGATTTTGTTTTGTATCGTACTTTTATTTATTCCGTAAAATCACCGTAAATTTTTATTATGTTTTTGGATTGTTTTTGGATTATTTTAGTGAATTTTAAGATAAAAAAATTAAAAATAGCTAAGGATATTTTGATAATAATTTAATAATTAATTGGTATAAAAAAATAAAATTAAGAGAAGATTAAGAAAAGATTATAGAAAAATATGAAGTTAAAACATAGGTTTAATAGGATGGATAAAGAAAATGACTGGAGATAAAATAGAGTGGAGTATGGGATGAGTATGAAATAGAGTATGGCAAATATGGGGTAAATATATGACGAATATAGGATGGATATAGGATGGATATAGGACTTTATATTTTGGTTGTTTGTGCAGGTATTTGTAAGTGATTATGGGAGATTATGAAGAGAAATTATGGGAGACGATGGGAGACGATGGGAGATTATTTTTGTTGTTGAGGAATAGATAGACCACATTACCGTCCCCCGTCTGCCAAAAAAATGTTAAAAAATGTAAACTACCCCCGTCCGAACATCTGTTCTTTTCAATTTGACTTTTGCTCAAAATGTCACATTCAATTTTAACCGAACAAATGTTCCGAACAAAATTTCGTATGTACTGCAGGGCTATTTTTTAAAATAACAATTTTTCGGTTCGCTTGACCGTTTTAGAGGTTCACGTGAACCTCTAAAATCATCATTTGACCATTTCGTCAAATTACACAAAAAACAGCCCAAAAAATCAAAAAATTTTGTTTAATATTCCATATTGACATAGTTTGTAAAGTATGATACAATGTATACAGACAAAAGAACACACCACAAGCCACACGGCAAGCGGTCAAGTGCTCCAGCGTTTAAAAGCTCATTGAAAATAGCATATCAAACAAGCAAAAAACCAATTCGGCAAAATGCACAAAAAACAACAAAAAAGTTTGTGCAAAATGCCATATTGACAAACCTTGCAAGGTATGCTATAATGAGAATGTCAAAAGAACACGGCGAAAGGTAACATAAACCCGAAAGCGTGTACTGAGTAACGAAAGCTCATTGAAAACCAAATAGCCGAACCCGAAAGCGTGAGAACGAAAGCAAGTTTTAAAAGTTACGCATAAAGCGAACACTTGCAAACAAGTAAAAATGTATCGGGTGGCGTTAAATTTCCTTTTCCTTTATCTTTTTATTATCCGTATAACTGTTAAGGTTATACGGGTGTTAAACTTGCCGTAGACGGTCTAAAGCCCGTTTGAAAAAAAGTGATAGACACAAAAAAATAAAAAGAAAAAAGAGGTATAAAAAAATGACAATGTTTGATTTTGAAGCAAAATGGGATAGACTCATGACGGAGCATAACAAAAGCGTTGACGAATACAACAAAAAGAAAGCCAACGAACCCAAACCCGCAACACTTCAAGATAGACTCGACAACATTAACAAAAGCATAAAAAAGTAAATCCCCTGATGAGTCGTTGAAAATTACGACGAAATACCCGAAAGGGTATCGGGATAACACCCATAAAAAAATAAAAAGAAAAGAGGAAAAAATCATGACAACAATTAAAGCAACAACAAAAAGAGGACAGACAATGTTAAACAATGCAAGTTATAACGAAGGTTATTCTTTGCGGGATGTATACGGCAATTTTTCATATGCTAAAGAAAAAGCGTATAATTATTGCCTTGCCCAGTGTGCAAAAGAAAACGGCTATAACTTTCATATCTGTTCACATAATACTTTCAACTTTTCTGTAGCTTGGGAAACAGAAGAGGGAACAAGAATTGAAACGGCAAATAATAGCTATCTTATCACAAACAATTAACATTATACCGACGGGCGATAGGCACGGGAGAAAATCCCGTGTTAAACCGACATCCGTATATCTAAAGTAACGGACGGTAAACAAAAAAAAGAAAAGGAAACAAAAAAAATGAAGATGACAAAAACACTTGCAAAAAAGATTGTAGAGCGTGAAAAAAATAATACTGCATATTTTGATGAAAGTATGACAAGAGACCAAATGTATGCAATGCTCCGTGAGCGTATGAGATTCGGTATAGCTGAAACAGAAGTTATCATAGCCTCTCTTATTATTGCGGGAGCTAAATTTAAAGACTAAAAATCCCCTGATGAGTCGCTGAAAATTGCGACGAAAACGGCAATAAATGCCGTTTGGGATTATCAAATCCTAAAAGAAAAGGAAAGCAATTCCCCGTGTTTATTCCAGATTGAGTCAAGCACGATAAACCGAATCAATCCACCAACGGGCAAAAGGTGTATAAACCCGAACGAAAAGAGCTATCCGCATACCAGATAGGAGTTGTAATAGTGTATGCACTCGGGCTGATAGAGTATAAGTCAAGGTCAGTATGAAGCGGGCTATCAGTTAAACCCGCAACAATGAAACCCGACATAATGAAAATAGAGCGGGTAAAGCGTTTGGCGGTATCGTATAATAAACCGCCATGACTAAACAAGCCAAAGACGGTCACAAGCCCGTTTAAAAATTGTGAGTGGTCATATAAAAAGAAAAGGAAATGAAGAACCATGAACAAAAAGCAAATAGAATTACTTGCAAAAGATATCCATGAATATTTAGTCAAGCATGAAATGTGGGTAGATGTTCATATTTATTTCAATGGTAAATGTTGGAGTACAAACAGTAAAGACAATTCCGAATTTTGCTATAACGAAAGCAAGTATTTTGAATTTGAAGACAACCCGAAAAAATACTTTGAATATGTAGCAGAAAACCATATTTTGAGCATGAGCTTTGAAGGTAGTTTATATGATGTACTTAATGCATATGTCCCCAATTGGACGAAATATGAGGCAGAATTTAGAGCTATTTTCACAAAATACGGTTTATATTATCAGCTTGGCAATGCTTGGAATTTAACTTGTTATGAGATTTAAACACTTTCGCAGAGTGGCGGGGAAAATTCCCCGTTAATGCGGTCAGCCAGACGGTCACAAACCCGATAGGTAAACGCTAATTTTTACAAAAAGAAAAGGAAAATTTACTATGTATAGACAGTATGAAAATCCCTACAAGCTTGAAAAAGAGCTTGAAGAGCTGAAAGAGTTGAGAGCTAATGCAATCGATGAAAATGAGATAATTTCACTTGACGAAAGTATCGCAGAACTTAAAGAAAGAATCAATTTTGCATGGCAAGATGACGAGTACGACAGCGAATATTAAAATCTGATAGGTGATGACGGATAGAAAAAATCTATCCGTAAACCAACACCCCGAAAATTCAAAGTATCGGGCAGATTGGTAAAATCTTTATAAAAAGAAAAGGAAAAAATATCATGTATGAATTTGTTCTTTATTGGTTGATTTGTTTGTTAAGTATTTGCGGAATTATCGGCACTATCGGATTTGTTGTTGACAAGCTGAGAACCCGTCAAGAGATACGGAAAATTACATCTGAAAAGTATATCCGTTATAGAATCAACAGATGGAATACCAGAGGATATTAAACCAAAACGGACGGATTTTCCGTCCACCTTAATGCAACTTGACAAAAGTCAAGCGGTCACAAGTCCGCATAAATGCAGAGTGAGGAAAATTTTATAAAAAGAAAAGGAAAAAATGTTATGGATGATTACAAGGTAAAAATCTTAACGGATATTTTAAACGCTATGAAGCAAGATGAATTTTATCTGTGCAGAGTTAAAGGTGATGACACAAACGCCATCAACCTTGACGAAAAAGCTGTGAAAATCTTAATAGAATATTACAGTAAATAAAATCATATTTTAAAACTGACAAGTGATGACAGACGGAATTTTCCGTCTGTAAACTGACATACCGCATATTCAAAGTAGCGGACAGTTTATAAAAAGAGAAAAGGAGAAAATCATATGGAAAATAATATGAAAAATAAAAGAACTTGGATTTGCTATTATATCAACGGACAAGGTGACGAAAAGCAGAAAATTTTTCATAATATAGACGAAGGATTAGACTTTACAAGAAAACTTGACAAGAGAATTGAAAAAGGAACTTGTGGAGGATATGACTTTATGGAAATTAAGAACTGACAATTGTACAAGTTATACAAAACACAGACGGAATTTTTGTATAACTTTACATCTTGCAATACCTTGTAAAGTATGATAGAATAGTATTAGAAAATCAAGTGGAGGAAAATATGAAATATCAAGTAAAACTCAAAGCTCCCTATGATATGACCGAAGCGGATTATATGCATTGCGGAAATACACTTTATGAAGAGCGTTTTGAAGGAATCAAATACGCTATTATCTTTGATTCTTTTGAAGAAGCGAAAAAGGCTTGTATTCAGCACGGAGCATACGGAATAATTGATGTTGATAGTGATACGCTTGAATATGTTTGGATGAATCCAGATTACAAGAGCAAATCTTTTGAAGAATTACGGAAAAAACTTGGAAGAATTTTATTACCGAGAATCTGATAGGTGATGAGCATGGAGAAAATATTCTCCATGTTAAACCAACTCCCCGTATATTCAAAGTAACGGGCAGATGGAAAAAGAGAAAAGGGAGAGAAAATTATGAAACATTATCTTGAAAATCACAAATTCTATGTTACCAATGAAGAAAAATTTGTGTACAAAGTCGGAAAATTTGAAACATACTCCGCTACAGATTTTATCACTTGGGAGCTTGAATTAGTTGCGGGAATAGATTATATTAACCCCGATTATAACGATATTCAAGGATATGTCCCTGCGGACAGATTTGTCGAAGATGTTCAATATGAGTATGTTAATCAATTATTTCTTGTAGAAGGTGCAAAAGAAGCTTTGGAATATCACGGATATACAATCTTGGAAAATATCACACCAGCTTTACAGAAAATTATTGATAAGCATAATGAAGCATAAGGAGGCTGAAAACAATGTATGAAATCAATGTAGCTCTAAATGGACAACATTTCTTCGCTACACATGAGCGTAGTATCGTAAGTGAACGGAAATTAAAAGAAGTATACAAAGTATTCAAAGAGAAATTTCCCGAAACAGAAGGTTATGAAATTAGCGTAACTTATTGGACTAAAAGCGGGAGAGAAATTAACACGGAAGAACTTGAAGCATAATGCTGATGGGACAAGCGGAAAATCCGCTTGTTTAAAGCTACGCTACCATATCCAAAGTAGGTAGGTGCTAAATTTACAAAAAGAAAAGGAAAATATTATGATTAAGTATTCACACGAAAAGAGCAAAGCTATAGAATTTACTGTTGACCTTGGAAATGATATCCAGCAATATGCTATGTCGTTTCTGCACATTTTCAATAATGTGAGAGACAACAAGGATATTTTCTACAAGTTGGAAAATCTCAGCGGAACTAACAAAATCTTTGTTTCTTGTAATCCCGAATATGCGGAAAGAGTGGAAGAATATCTTTCACAGTTTGGAAAAATCACTTTTGAAGAAGAAATCAACCGAATTGTTATCACGGCAGAGTATGACAGCAGAGGTTATAACGAACTTTTTAGTGATGATTATGAAGTTGATTTTGCGGTGGATATTCAGTAAAGCATAAAAGCTGATAGGCGGAAAGTTTAATCGCTTTCCGTTAAAGCTACACACCACATATCTAAAGTAGTGGGTATGCTAACAAAGGAAAGGAAGGATAAATAATGGCAAAGAATACACAGAAAAACCAGCTTGAAAGTAACAAGAAAGCTCGGAAAAAATACACAGAAAAGAATTTCAAGTATCAATCAATATGCTTTAAGATTGAAGAAATCGAAGCAATTAATGCATATTGCGAGAATCATGGAATCGCAAAAAATACATTCTTCCGTGAGGTTTGTATGAACGCTATTGGAAAAACCATTGAGTAAACAATAGCAATATCCATTGATTAACAACGGAAAATTTGTTTATGAACAATTTGTAAACATTAAAAAATTTTCAAGAATTTTCAAGAATTTTCAATAAACTACTTGACAAGGTATGTTTTATGTGATACAATGGTATCGAAGATAAGAAGTACAACAAAATCGAAAAGGATGTGTTTCAAATGACTTTGAATGAATTTCTTTTTGACAGCTTGGAAAATTTTGAACATGTCTACATTGATTACGGACAATATGTAAAGGAATTAACACCAGAGCTATATGACTTATTAGAAGGGTATGAGGTGGAAAAATGGTATTTGGATATTAAAAACCATAAACCTTGTATCATTATTAAAGTGGACGATTGAAAAATCGTCCTCCTAAACAAATCAACAAATAAACTTATATAAAAAGGAGAAATCAAAAATGGTAGTACACGGAAAATACTTTTACGGAAACGAAATTAGCGAATATGGTCAGCAGAACGGTTATGTTGACTACGGAACATTAGCAAAGAGCTTTGATGCCGTACTCAATAACGATATTATTCAGAAAACTTATGATATCGGATATTGGGAACAGGAAAGCGGAACAATAGACAACACGGAAGAAATTGAAGAACTTCAAGAACAGATTGAAGAACTGATGCTTGACAATGAAAACGATGAACATACGGAAGAAATTGAAGAGTTGCAGGATAAAATCAATGAACTTGAAGAAGAGCAGGAAAATTCTTATAACGAAGAATGTTTTCAGTATTACATTGTAAGTGACAATGGAGCGGAAATTCTTAAGGAAATCAATGAAATTGTTTACTACAATGAAGAACTTGATATGTATGTATGGGGTGTAACTCATTGGGGAACAGCTTGGAGTTATGTATTAACAAATATCAAATGCAATGTGCCTTATGAGGAAGAAGAATAACAAATAAGTTTATAAGGTTTAATAATTGAACACTGTGCAGAAGAGAAATCTTCTGCATGGAATTGAGTTATTAAACAAAAATAAGGAGAATTTAATTATGAGAAAAATTTATAGAATCAGCGTATTTAACAGAGTAATGAACAGAAGGGAGTTGATGTGGGAAAGATACACCAGTAAAAAGAAAGCACAAGAATTTACGGATAAAATAAATAAGCTTGATACGGACGGAATTATTCAAGCAAGAGTATTTATTGAAGCTCATTAACACAAATAAAACATGTATTTTAAGTGGAGGATTTAATAGAAATGAAATTTTATAGATTTTATGGATATATTCAAGGAGAAAAAGTTGCAGGAGTTGTAAGGGCAACAAATAAGAATGAAGCTGAACAAATTTTAAAAAGAACATACTATGATTATAATTTATGGAAAGATAAAACATTAGAAGAAATAAGATTTGATAATGATATTTGCGAAGTTTATTACGGAACATAAAAATCACATTTTAAGTGGAGGAAAAGCAGATGGAAGTTTTTGAAATCGGCAACAGATACGCAGAAGTTTATTGTTATGTAACCGCAGAGAACGAAAGACAAGCACTTTGTAAGTATTTGATGGAACACGAAGAGCTGGACGATATGATGTTGTGGAAATCAGTAAGCTATCCTTTTAATTGGAAGCTTGCAAAGTATGACAATGAAGAAGAATATTTGGTAGCAAGAAAAACCTACAATTTTTAACCACATAAAACTACTATTTTAAACGGAGGAATTTATCATGGGATATGAGAGTAGAATATTTGTTGTAGACAGAAATGAAATTAATCACGGCAATGGAATGTCTTATGTATGGGCAAACAAAATCGCAGATATTAAGATGTCGGGCATGTATGATGGATTTACATCTTTATTTGATAAGAAGGTTGATTACGAACTTTTCGTTGACAGTATGGACGAATCAACACAGACAGATAAGTATGGGAATGCAATGACCTATACAGATTGTAAAACTGTTATTGGTTATTTGGAAAAACTTATAGCAGATGGCAAAAGTTATAGAAGATTGAATGTGCTGTTAGGATTGCTCAAAGGCATTGATGAAAGTGAGTGGGACGAAATACAAATTGTACATTATGGATATTAACCATGTAAAACCATTTTAAGACGGAGGATATTATGAGAATTGTATTTTTTGATAAGAAAAACGAAACATATGAAGCCGTTGATAAAGTATACCATATGCATATTGACTATAACTTTGAAGGAAAACGAAAAAAGATATTCGTGCTTTATACGGAAGAAGGTATTAAATTCTTTCCTTGTTGCGAATACGATTTACACAAAATTGATTGTTAAAATCACATAAAGCTATTTAACGGAGAAATTACAAATATGATGAAGTGTATCAAATGTGAGCAGTTGGAAGTTAGAAATGGATATATTATTAATAGAGAAGAAGATAGGAAATATGATGCTCTTACGGGAGAGTATAGCGGAAGAATCAAAGTATTTTATACAGTAAATGACGATGAAAATATGTTTGAAAGTTTTAAGACCTTAAGAGAGGCACAGAAATATGCGGACAATAACTGACGGAGGATTTAATAGAATGAAGGAATTAACATTTACAATATCAGAAATAAATTGCGGTGGATTTGCCATAGGAGAAAAAACTTATAATATCAAATGTAGAGCCAATTCGGAATATGATTGTCGTACATCGCAAAGAGAACTGTTCAAGACAATGGTAGCATTATCCGAAAGATTTAACAATATGAATATAGCCGTATTGTTTGAAGTTGAATAATCGCATAAAACTATTGAGTGGAGGAATTTATATGAAATATAAAACATTAAAGAACATAGAAAAAGCAACACGGATGATAGCAGATAAGGGGTATGATTGGGAAACTGCAAACGATTTAGCAATTAAATCCTTTGAAAATGTAAAAGCAAATAATTTTTATCATCCAGTAGAATACTTCATTGATAAGATTCTAACTAAAGAAGAATATGAAAAAGAATATAGAATTGTATAAACGGAGAATGTTATGAACATTATTGACTTATACGAAGATTTAAGAAAATACATAGTAAATGAAACACAGTATGATGACTTATTCTATAATGCTCCAGAGGGTGAAGCGCAGATTGATATTGTGAAAGAAATGTTGGAAGAAATTATTAACAAAATTTAACGGAGGATTTAATAATGAGTAGAAAAACATTAATTAAAGAATTTATAAATGCAGTTGAAGATATGAAGGAAACAAAATATAACGGAACATATCATTGGATTTTAGGTAGAGACGAGAATGATAATGATTGGGCAATTGTGCTTGGATGGGCAGACGGATTTGAAAAGGAAGAAAATGATAGTTGCACAGACGGAACATATAGACTATGTGCAAAGGTAGCATATCAGCCTTATAATAGCATGATGCAATGTGATTATGAGATTGATTGGCTTATGCCTTATGACGAAGAGAGTGGAGAAGTAGACAATACTGAAATGCCTATTTATCTTGATACGGATTTGGTTGGCTTAGTTGATTGGTTGCTTGAATGTTATTCAAGTTACGAAATATAAGCAGAGGTTTTAATAATGAATGACACAGTAAATGAAAGTTGCAGAAATCTTATAGAAGATTTTCTTGAAGAAAAAGAAGAGCTTTTAAAAAAGCTTGAATCTAAAGGTACACATGCTTTAAGAATCAAAGCATTAAAAAGTGAAATAAGACGATGCAAAAGAGTATTAGAAGGAAAAAGATACGATAGAAAATGGAGGAATTAACAAATGACTATCAAAGAACTAAAACAAAAAGAGGAATATTCTTGGTATTGTAATGCAGTAAAAGAAAGAGTATTGGAGGAGATTGCGGACACAAATTGCTTTGATGAATGGGGATTTGCTTATGTATCATTCGGAGATAATATAGGAGTTGAATATAATCTCTGTATCGACAATACTACCAGCGAAAATATAAATTGTAGTGCGATTTATAGAACGGATTATAACGAAGAGGAAGATTGTATAGAAACAGATACAAGCACATTTGTTCATTACGAGATTGACTTTAATAATCCTAAATGGAAAGAGAAACTTGAAAATGCAATGTGTGAAGCATTGATAAAGTTTTTTGAGTTGTAAGGAGGATTTAAGATGCGGAATATAAGCTATGGAGAATTAGCAAATTGTCAGAACTATGCCGAAAAGGTAGTTAATTTCTACAAGGTATGTAACAACGGAAAAATGCCTATGGGCATATATGAAGCGGAACTTGCCGTAAAAGAGTATAACAAAGAGATTAGAAGTTTTAAGGCAATGTATGGGTATTCGATTAGAGGATATGTAAACACGATTGTGGATTGCATAGGAATGATTGTAGAAGCATAAAAGAATTATTTTATAGATTATACGGAGGATTTAGCTATGACGGTAAGAGATTTGATTGATATTCTGGAAAACTTTGATGAAGATATGGAAGTTAGAATTGGTATGAAGCAGAAATATGGCACTGATTTTGCAATGGAAATTGATGATAGTTGTATTGAAGAACACACTATCAATGCTTTCTATGGTGATGACTACGAGGCAGTTGTAATTACAGAGGGTAGTCAGTGTGGCTCTGTTGATTATGATGGAGAGAATGACGATGATTGGATATAAAAATGTAATTTTAAGTGGAGGATTTTAAGATGAATACATATAAGGTTAGAGGATTATATACAATTAGTTTTGAAATGGAAGTTGAAGCCGATAGCAGAGAAGAGGCAGAAGAAATGGGATATGAACTGGATATCAAAACCGAATGGAATGGTAATTCTGTATTTGTAGACTATGATGATGCAGAATTAAATGCCGATGGCACAATATTTGATGTCGAAGTTGAATTGATTGACGGAGAAGAAAACGAAGAAGATTAAAAGGATAATTTTAAGTGGAGGATTTTGTTTATGATTTATTGTGTTGATATTAGAGATTACTATTCTGGTGATACAATTGAAACAATTTTAGAAACGGCAGATTATGATGAAGCATACACCAAAGCAGATAGTTGGAACAAAGAACACAATGTTACAGAAGCTGATATTAATTCATTTTATAATGAAGATATCTTAGTACATGAAGATGGACATATTTGCAAGAGATTCGCAGACGTGTATCAAGACGAAGCAAGATAAAATGACGATTTTAAGGTGGTATATTATGAAAAAAGAAAAATGGACTCCATCTATTGTTATATGGCAATTAGATTTAAGAGAAAAGGGAAAAGATGAATGTTTTCAAAGTTTATATTTCCTTACTAAAAGAGGAGTAGAAAGATTTTTGAAAAAACATGAAAAAGAAATTGAAGAACAAGAATTATCATGGAGTTGGGGTGGTGAACAACTTTGGTTTTGGTAATAAAAGAGTGATTTTACGAGGTTAAGATATATGAAACATAGAAAATATGTGAATTGTAAGTCCATTTTTAATAGGTTATTGCGTATCGGTAATAAAACTACTGTTGAATATAGGATATATTTTCACAAGTAATAAGCAAATAAAAGTGTGGTTTTAAGTGGAGGAAAATATTATGAAAGCAACAAATATTATATGGGATATTGATTTTGATGTAGATTTAGAATCAATACCGACAGAGATTGAAATTCCTGACGGAATGACAGACGAGGATGAAATTAGTGATTATATATCCGATGTAACTTGTATATGTCATAAAGGCTTTATCTTGGAAGATTAACACTATAAAATAATGATTTTAGACGGAGGGTTATCACAATGATTGATAGAGTAAAGTTTAACATTGACGATGAATATGTTTTGCATATTTGTAGTGGTTGTTGGAAAAAATATCATATCTACAAAGTTAAAGAGTGGACGGATGCAACGGGTTATTATGAAGCATATTCGGACGATGGGGAAAATTGGTGTTTTGGTAGTCAAAGTAGTTTGAATCCAATAGAGGAATCTTCTATTGATAAGGTTGTAGACCATTTGAAATATCTTAATAGAAACAAGCGTTATAAACAGTTGATTTGTATGAATTGTACTGGAAGTAGCGAAAAGGCTACTAACTTTAAGAAAATTCCATACAACACGATAGAAGAATTGGAACAAATAGAAGTATAAAGTAATAGTTTAGACGGAGAAAATATGAGCAGCACAGCAACATATAACAAGAGAGATATCCAGAAGATTCTACGGAAAAATGGTTGGACTTTACATCATTGCAAAGGAAGTCACATGATTTATAAGAATGAAAGTGGACAGCATTTAACCATAGGCATTTGTAATTGCAATAAGATGATAATGCAGAGACTAATTAAACAGTATAATTTAAAGGTTTGAACGGAGAATTTGTTATGGAACTTGGAAGTTTAGATTTAGATACAAGATTTGAATATTTAATTATTTATAAAGATAAAAGAGATAACACCATAAATACTTGGACTTTAGGTTGTGCATTTAAAATTAATTATAAAGCAATGATGAATGATAATAATGTAGAGATTCTTGGAGTATACAAGAAACTAACTGAGAGTCAGTTAGAAAATATTACAACAGACTAAAAACAATAATTTATAGGTTTATAGGCGGTGGTAAATATGTTGGAAAATATATTAAAAGAAATAATGACGATGGAAATGGAAGAAACCAATACGTTTAAGATAACAGATAATAGATTTTTATTCGTTGATAATTGGAGTGTTGATGACGGAGAAAATTTTACATCTTTAGAGTTAAATTCTGGTGAAGAAATAGACGGAATGTATTCGCTTGAAGAAGTACTTGAATGTGGAACTTATGATTTTGGAAACGAAGAAGATATAAGAAGTGGTTTAGATTATATGATTTCTTGTTGTAAATAAGGGAGAAAATTATGAGAGCGGATTTTTATACTAATACATATTCTTTTAGACGGATGGAATTTTCGGAGATAAAAGAACTTGAAGCTGGAGATAAGATTGCAATTTGTGTTTATATGGAATATCCTAACAAGGCAAAGTTTATCAATGCAACAGTAGTAAGACCGATGTTTTGGAATAGTGATGCAGATGAACCAGATTGGGAAATAGAAACGGATAATGGTTTTGTAGATACATATAGTATCTATGAGATTAGAGAGAGATAAGATATAATTTTATACGGAGAATTTGATATGTATTATTATGATGTGATAGCAAGTATTTGTAATGAGACTTGCAGAACTGATAGTCATTTAATTTGTGGTGGATTTAATACGGAAGAAGAAGCTATTGATTATATCAATAAACATAATATATCGGAAGAACAATATTATTGGCTTTGTAAAGAAGATGAAACAGCGTATATTGAAATTGAAGTACGAAGCAATTTAGACGGAAGTATTTGTGGAATTATTATGGTAGATTAAAAACACAATTTTATACGGAGAATAATTATGTTAAAGAAAGAAATTGAATATAAAGTTAACGGATATTATAATAGATGGGGAATAATTGATACATATAAAAATTATAGTCTGTTGGAAAATACCTCTTGGGGCGATGAAACTTGTTATCTTGTGGTTGATAATAATGTCGAAATTGTCAATAAGGAGTACACGAAGAAAGCTACTGGAGAGAAGGTTGTAATCCCAACAATCACGACAATTATTTGTGAAACATTCGATGGAATAATAACGGCGCTTGAAGACGAAGGCATACTTTAAAACATAATTAACTATTTGATAAGTTGTTTTTATTATGGTATAATATAATTGAAGATAGGAGTAGTACATTGAAAAGGAGGTTATATTGTAACAGTTGAATAATTAACTAATAAATATATAAGTAATAAGGGGTGATAATAATGCCGTATAAGAGTGAGAAGATTAAGCTAAAAGGTTTACAAGACAGAAGAAAGCGTTTAACCGATGAACAGAGGGAAGAAATTAAAGAGTTGTATTCTACTGGATTATATAGCTTGAATGGATTAGCAAATCAATACAATGTTAGCAAGAAAACAATTCTTTTAATAGTTAATAAAGAGAGTGCAGAAAAGGCAAAGGAATATCGCAAGGAACATTGGAGAGAATGGCAGAGAAAAGGTGAAGAATGGAATGAAACAGTACGAAAACATAGAGCATACAAGCAAGAATTATATAAGAATGGACATCTAAAAGAAGAAGAAATGAAAAAATATGATGAATAAATATTCTGATTATTATGAATAAATATACAGTATAAATAATTATACATTTGATAAGCAATGTTGAGCGTGTTAAAATATAGTTGACAAAAAGTTAATTAGGAGGAACTTGATTTGGGAAAGCCAGTAAGTAGCAATGCGGAGAGAGTAGAAACAGCCGTCTTGAATACTAAAGTAAACAAGGAAGTTTTTGATAAGTTTAAGGATTGTTGTAAAGAACAAGGCTATTCTTTGAATGTAGTGTTGGAAACATTTATGAGACAATACACTAACGGAAGATTTAAGATAAACGCAGAAGATATTTTAAAGTTTAAGGATAAAAAAGCAAAGGTAAGCACCTTAAATACAACATTCAATAAAGAAATATATCTTGAGTTTAAGGCAGCTTGTAAGCGTGATAAGTTCTTTGTAAGACATGTAGTTACCGCTTTTATGGAGATATATGCAAGCCGTACTCTAATATTAGAGTATGTAAATATTGAAGATATAAGAGACTAATAGGGGGGTGAGAACAATGTTTGATGGACTATTTATTGCATCTCTTGTTGGAAGTGTTGTACAGATAATTAAGGAAGCTTTTGAACCTACAATTCCAGCAGAGAATTGGGCAAACAAAGAACTTTACTATCAAGATTTGATGAACGGAGTGTCTGTTGAACAGCGTATGAAAAATGTTGAAAATGGTAAATATAAACTAAAAGAAATTTATCCTGAACCACATAGAGATGTGAATGGAAAAATTATTATTGAGAATAGTCAGTTGTACCATGATGATTTAATTAAACATGGAGCAGTACAGACAATGAAATGGGTTGAACAAGGAAAATATAATTTGACTTCTGAAGAATTTGAAAAAGAAATGGAACGTATCAAAAAGAAGTACAAATATCTTCGTAATCTATAGTTAAGTAGAATATAGGTATATTTTTGTAAAAAATATCTTGAATTTTCAGATAACTACTTGACAGAGTAAATAACTTGTGATACAATAAAAGCATAAAGAAGACTAACTAATGATAGGAGTGAGACAAATGAATACTTTACCAAAAACTTCAACAAACAATGTTATAGAATTTAACATTATTAAAGGTGGATTATCCGAAAAAAAAGTTAAGCTTAATAAGGACGGAACAGTTGATAAACGACATAGTAATGCAGTTGCTGGTGTATCAAGCGAAGTATACCCATTTGTTTCGGAAGAAGAAATTAAGGCTATGGTTGATGTGTTTAATAAACGTATTGATGAGGCTCCTGATGATGATAAATTATGGATTGCTAGTCGGAATAAGATGTTATTCTTAATCGGTATTAATCTGGGCATTAGAGCTTCGGATTTGTGTGGATTAAAGTACAACTTCTTTATGAATGACGATAGAAGCTTCAAAGATTTCTACAGCCTTAAGCCTAAGAAAACAAAGAAAACAAACAAGTTTGTTAAGTTATATTTTAATCAAACTGTAAAAAAAGTTATTGAGAATTATGTAAGCGATTACCCGATTGAGAGTTTGGATGAATACCTATTTAAATCAAGAAAGGGTGGAGCAATCACAGAAAAAACTTTATGGAAGATTATCGTGGATGCTGCTAAGGATGCTGGCTTAGAAGGCAACTATGGTAGTCATAGTTTGCGAAAAACTTTTGGACGGTTTGTATGGCATAATGCAGAAGATAAAAATAAATCTTTGGTTATTCTGCAAACAATCTTTAATCATAGTTCTCCAGCGATTACAAGCAGATACATTGGATTAACTGATGATGAAATGTCCGATGTATTTAATGGATTGAATCTTGGAAGTGAATTTATTTAAGAAGTAAGTTATAATAAGTAAAAATATAAAAACGGAGGAATTTACTATGGCTATTGACAAGGTATTAAAGATTGAAGGCTCATCTATCACTTGGACTTGCAAGCAAATTGTTAAGATGATTGATAAAGAAACAATTAGTTTTAAAAACATTGTGCAGAGAAGTTTTGTATGGGAGCGACATAGAATGAGTGAACTGATTTGGTCAATCATTATGGGATATCCTATTCCTCCTATCTATGCAGAGCGTGGAGAATCTGATAATGATAAGGTAAAGATTTATGATGTAATGGATGGTCAACAGCGTAATACAACCATTTACAAATATCTTAAAGATGAATTTGCTTTGACGGAATTAAAACCTATTCCGTATCTTGATGAAGATGGCAATGAATGTACAGTAGATATATCTGGCAAGAAATTCTCTGAGTTAGAGGAAGAGCTTCAAGATATTATTAAGGATGCTACCATTACAGTTAAATATTTTGACAACCTTGAACAGTACCAGAAAGCTGAGATGTTCCGTAGACTTAATAATGGCAAACCATTGTCCGCTAAAAACAGAACTCTTGCTTCTGCAAAGAATATTGAAGAGCTTTTGGATATTGGCTCTCATGAATTGTTTGAAGAAATGTTGACGGAAAAATCTCGTGCCAATAAGAATCAGGCGGTCATTGTAGTTAAGGCTTGGACTATGATGAATCGTGAAGTGGAAGATATTTCGTTTGCTTCAAAGGACTTTAATCCTCAAATTGAAGAGATTGAAATTACAGACGAAGAAAAAGTAGAGCTTGTTAATGTATTTGACTACATTGTGAATGTACACGACGAACTTAAAGAGAACAAGGAGAAGGATGTAGCAAAGAAACTTTATACCGAAACACATCTTATCTCTTTAATCCCTTATGTTAAGGTAGCAATTGAAAATGATATCAGCGAATCAATGTTTGCCGAATATCTTATCAACTTCTTCAAGACGGAAAATGATTCCGATGTGTACGCTGAGTACATGGAAGCTTGTAGTAATGCTATCGCAAGAAACGCTTCTATCGTAGCAAGACACGAAGCACTTGGAAAATCTTATAAAGAATTTTTTAAAGAAAATTCAGAAAACATCTTGACAACTACATTATAATAGTGTATAATATATACACAGTTGGGAGTGGAAAAATATTCCGCTTCCGAAATACATAAGATATAAGGTTATAAGATATAAAGAGAGGTACTATAAATGAATATAGTGAAAAATATTAAGATTACACTTACTCCTGAAGATATAGGAAAAATAATTATTAATCATCTCTTAAACGAGGGCTATGAAGCAACGGATAAAAATGTAATATTTCTAACTGGACAAAGACTTGAAGGATTTGGTATGGCAGAACATTATGTTACTTATTTTGATGGATGTGAAATATTGAATGTAAAGGATAATAAAAGATAAATTTTAAGAGTCAAAAGGATTTAAGAATATGAAAGAAAGACTTAATGATTGGTGGTCAAACAATAAACCAGACGAAAATTTAATTTACAAAGACGGTCTTAGAAAGCAATGTTTGTTTGTTAGAGATGTACTTATGTTGAATATGTTTCTTGATATAGCAACGGATTTTAAAAAATATAAGGCTTTTAGTGATGAACGAAGTAAAATATTTGATTCCTTTGTTCCGTCTGTAATAGGGACACATCGTTCTAAGAGTGTATTACTTCCTGTTATGGAAATGGATTTATCAAAAATCGGATTAAAGATTGTATTAAGATATAATTTCTATGATTGGTGTATAAGTGTAGAATCGGAAAATGATATTGAGTGCGATTTTATGGGATTGATTACTTATGACAAGGGCTACTTTGAAGGATTCCCAAGCAATAGAATTTATGAAAATTACACCAGTTGGAACAAAAAGAATTTCAGCCTTGTGTTAAACAATGATTATGAGGTATATACATTCATGTTCTTGTTAAAAAATTATGTAATGAATAAATCAAAGAGTAATTAATTGAGGTAAGGTTATGGGGAAGAAAAGGTTTTGTGATATTAAAGAAGAGCATATTGCAATTCATTTTACAAATCAAGAACAGTTGGAAAAATTAGTAGACTATCTAAAAGCCTATGAATACGATTATGGAACTGGCAACTCAGACATAAATGAAATCAAGGCGTTAACCGTTAGATATTTTGGAAAAGACAATCAGTATCTCAGTCTTGATAGAAGTAAGAGATACCATCCAAGAAACTTTTGTTCTTGCTGTAAAGGATGCCAAGATGTGTGTTATGACTTTGGTAGAATTGATTGGAATATAACATAAAAGACAGATTTTAAGAGGCAAGGATTATGAATGTAGACATAATTAAAAAAGAAATAATGAACATGACACCAAATGATTGTGCAATTATGATTGCAGAAAAAGACGAGAAGATTTATAAGCTTGAAAAACTTGTTGAAAGACTTAAAAAGAAATGTAAAAGATATGAAAAGAAGTTGACAAGTGTATACCTAAATGGAGAATTTGAATAATAAAAAGGTTTTAAAAGGAGAAAATCTATGACAGATAGAGAAAGATTACAGCTCGTTCTTGATAATTGTTCTTCGGAAAATATAGAAACAATTTTCCAATGTTTCTTGGATAATTTTGAAGATAATTTATCTCCAAGAACAATTCATAGCTTATATAAAATTATCGGTTTTAGTCTTGACCACAAATTTGAGAAACTTGACGAAGTAAGATGGGTATCCAAAGAAAGAGCAACCTATTTGAGAAAATATCTTGATGGTTCTATGTGGAAAGATGAAGAGATTGCAAAGAAGTATTTGCAGCCACAGATTGAAAATGCTCAAGCAATTATTGATGCTTGTAAAGGTGTATAGTTTGAGGTGGAAAATATGTTTATATTATCTAAAGACGGAGAGAAATTAATTAATTACAATAATGTTGCAAGCATATATATACAAGAGATATATCGTCAATACCAGCAACCAGATAAATTTTGGGAAATAAGAGCAATGTACCCTGCCGTATCTGAAGATGTTTTGTACGATACCCTTGGTACATTTTATGCTAAAGATGAATGTAAAAATACTTTTGATAGATTGTGTGATTGTATTGTTAAAAGCAGAGAACATGAATTAATTGATATGGGAGATTTATGGTATGACTATTATTGATTTTGATAAAAAAGAAATGATGGAAGACGAACACGGATTTTATCTTAGACAGATGGCAAGAGAAGTTCCTATTACTATTGATAGAGCAGATAAACTTGTATCGTTTATTACTGACTATATTAATACACGAAATAGAGTTATTAAGAAGTATGAAGCAGAAGGAAAAGATACCACTAATTTGGTAGCCGATAGAGACTATGCATTGTATGTGCTGGGACTTGGAGAAAAGCCTAAAAGACAAGCAAAGGTTATTCTGTGAGGTGGAAAATATGAGTAATCAAAAAGAATATATGATTCATATATGGGGTGGTGCTTGGAATAGTGATGCTAATCCATCCATTGAAAAGAACTTGGGTATTAAAGAAGGTTATCATTATTTTAAAACAGAAGAAGAAAAGAATGAATTTTGTAAGCATTTACACAATCCAATCTATTGCAATCAAGGTCTTATGATAAATGAAAAGTATGGTGTTATGAGCCACAAGAGAACCATCTTTGTTGGAACATTTAAGTATAAAGATAAAGAGTTTATTCTTCATTATGACTTTGGATATGAGTATCCAGAAGATAGTGCGGAGTTTCAGTTTTTGGAAAATAATTATTCTTGCGATTGTAACAGAAGCCTTTTTATTAGATGGGAATATGGTGAAGATGCAATTCCAGAACTGGATTGCGGTGATGAAATAAAGTTACTAGAGTATCATTTTGAATACTTAGATTAATAACATAAAAGTAAAGTTTTAAGTGGAGGAAAATATGGCAAAAGTTATTAGAGAATATGAAACAGAATATAATGTTGGCGATGTAGTAATTTTTCAGAAATTTAAGACACTTAATGTTGGCGTTATCGAAGGTTATTATGTGGATGACGGAAATTTTTGGTTTAATGTAAGAACTACACCAGACTTTGTATATACATATTCGAATGGTGGAGATATTGCAGAATGGGACATTATGGGTGTAGTCGATGGCAGTTTAAGAGAAGAGTGCTTTAAGAGAATAACAGAAGATTAAGCACATAAAAGCAGAGTTTTAAGAGGTGGAAGATATGCAGAAAGTAGAAGTGTATTCTGATTTAATTAAAGCAAAGAACGATATGAATAGCCATATTAAATCTGGTTGGAAAATCCACACATGTACAATGAGTAAATATATGTCCGTCGAAAAAGTATTGGTAGTTTACGAAAAGTAAACACATAAAAGAAGATTTTTAAAGGTTGAATACATATGGAATACACAAAAGAAGAAGTATCGAAAATAAGTAGACTATCTTCTGAAACTATGATGGAACTATATAGTAATGATAGGAGCGGAAGATTGTTGCGTTTATTTATAACAAAATTAATTGCTATGTCAAAGCTAAAAGGATATGGCATTGATGACGAAAATAAACTTTATGTTATTACAAAAGATGAATATGAAAGATTGAAGGAAAATAAAGATATGAAATGTGTAAGACAAGTAGTTGATGATAGAGCTTATGAAAAGAAATATAATATTGAATGGTATCTTGGTAATGGAAAAATTCAAACAACATCAGCGGTACTAACTTCTATTGAGAACGGATATATCTTTTTTAGATATCCTTCTGGTGGAATTTTTATAGTAAAAAACGAGGCTATTCGCAGTTTGGAATGTTTGGAATAACATAAAAGAATCTTTTAAATGGTGATTAATATGTTGGAAGAAACAAGAATGAAATTAGAAGAATATAGAATGACGCACAATCTGCCGAAGATTGAAAATTATGGAATGTGTGTAGAACATAATCCTGTATCAAAAGATATATATAAATTTATTAGTGAAGTAGATTTTGCTAATGGAGATTTCTTTGTATTCAAGAGCGGTGGAGACGGAGATAACGGAGAATTTTTAATGTCGTTGTTGGACGAATATTTTGAAAAAGTTTGGACAATGAAAGCAGATTTGTGTTATGGAGAACGATAACAAGCTTTGGTGCGAAGAGTATAAAGATTATTATGGAAACTCTGACCCAGATTACGGTGGCACACTAACAGATTTACGAAAGTTGCCAGTAGGAACAAAGTTTTTTGTTGCAAATGGTTGGTGGGAAGGCGAAATATTATCGGATAATCGTATGCTTGTTCACGCTCCAACTGATGATTTCATAGTCGAGTTGACAGACAAATATCATTCTTTGTATTTAAGATAGTAATTTTAAAGGAGAATTAATATGGCAAAAGTAGGAGACAAGTATATTCTGCATTCAGCAAACGGAAAAAAGTATTACATCGAGGTTGTTAATGTAAACGTATACAGAGAACCAGCAATGAGATATGCTGTTGATGTTAGCAATGAGGATGGTGTGCATTCCGATGATTTTATGTTTGTTAGTGATGACCTTCTGTGTCAGTGTGAGAAAGTGTAAGATATGAAAGATTTTCATATAATAAGAGGCGAAAATATAAAAGATTGGTTTCTTATTCCGACCATTAGAGTGCATCACGGATTTTCTAAGTATGTGACTATCGAATGGCTTAAGATGTATGTCGGTGTTATGTGGGAATAAAACAAGAATTTTAAGAGGTAAATATATATGAAGAATGAAAAGATTATTGGGCAAGAAACCGTTGTAAAAGAGATTGGTAGAATCCTTGATATTTTTACAGCAAGTGATAGTCAGATTAGACCTCACTTTATCCTTGCAGGTCAGAGCGGTTCTGGAAAGAGTTATACAATTAAGAGTCTTTGCAAACAGAGAGACATTGAAATGTTGGAAATCAATGCAGCTCAGTTGACCAAGGAAGGAACGAGCGGAAATTCGTTGAGCAAAGCTTTGTCTCCTATTATGAATATGAAGTCTAAGATGATTGTTGTGTTTGTAGACGAGTTTGATAAGTTGTTTATCTCTAGCAATTCTAACACTTCGATTGCAAATGAAATTACTGTCGGTGTTCAGAATGAATTCTTAAAGGTGCTTGAATCTCCTACCGCTTGTGTATATGGTGATTACGGAAAGTATATCAACATTGATATTAGCAAGACTTTGTTTGTATTTGCTGGTGCATTTAATAATGAAGAACATGTTACATTGGATAAGTTGCGTAACTTTGGTGTAAAGACTGAGTTCTTAGGTAGAGTTGGTTTGATTTATAATACAAACAAATTGACTTTAGAAAATCTATATATGATTCTGGAGAACTCTGACTTGCTTGAAAAGTATTTGAAGATTTTTAGAGATGCCAAAAGAGAAGATGTTATTAACACAATTAAGGAATTTTTGAAGCAGAACTATACACACAATACTCTTGGCGCAAGAATTATTAACACTCTTATTAATCAGTATTTTATTAAGGGTGGTCGGCTTGGCATTGAAGAGGTAGAAGAAGTTACTTTCCAAGAACAACTTTTTTTGAACAGATAAAATAAGGTTTTTATAACCTTTAGAAAGGAATAAAGTTATATGAAAAGACAGATTAGAAATAGTGTATTTGAAACAAATTCAAGTAGTACACATAGTATTGCAATCTCAAAAAAGAAACCAGTGATTGGCAAGTCTATTCACTTTGGCATCGGAGAATTTGATTGGGAAAATGACTGTGTAAACACGGCAGATTATCTTTATACGGCTATTCTTGAACAGAATGAGCGAGATGAAATGCTTGAACAGCTTAAGGGAATTTTAGATAGATACTCAATAAAATATAAATTTGAAAAACCGAAATATTATAAGTCTTCAGATGGAGAATATGAATGGCTTGACAATGGACATATTGACCATAGCGATGAGACAAGAGAATTTATTTTTGCAGTTCTTGATGATGAAGACTTACTTATGAGATGTCTGTTTGGTGATAGCACTGTCTACACAGGAAATGATAATCAAGCCCCTTGCCCAAATGGTTGTAATATTGCAGATGAAGAGTATTATGATTGGGGCAGCAATAAGATGGTGGTCAATCCCTATCACGACCCCGAAAATTATGATTATTTTTATAAAGGAAACTAAGGAGGAAAGTTAATTATGAAAAGACAGATTAGAAGAGGCGTTTTTGAAACTAATAGCAGCAGCACACATTCTCTTACAATGATGATGAAGAGTGATTATAAGAGATGGCAGACTGAAGAACTTTATCTATATGATGGTTCTGGTTGGGGTTGGGAGTTTAGCAAGCCTGTTGAGAATCATCTTTATACAAGGGATGAAGCTATAGAATTTGTAAAGAAGAATAAATATTATAACGATGTAGATGAAATTGATGATGAGACTCTTAGAGATTGTTGCTTTATCTCTTGGGATGATGAAGGCAATGAATACCTTGAGAGCTTTTATAAGGAATTTACAACTCCCTCTGGTGAAACAATTGTTGCCTTTGGTGAGTATGGTTATGATGGTTAAGGAGAATTGATATGTTGAAGCTTTTAGGAGTATACAAGAATGGCAATTATACCGTAAAGGTTTTGTCGGATGGTACTAAGATTAGAGAAACAAACGATGATGAATTCATTCCCTCTTTTGCAGAAAATTGTGACTGCAAGATTACTGATAAATGTGATGGCGGTTGTCCGTTTTGCTACGAAGGGTGTACTCCTAATGGCAGACACGGAGATATTCTGAATTATAAATTTTTAGATACTCTGCATCCGTATACAGAGCTTGCGATTAACGGTAACGATATGAGCCATCCAGACCTAATTCCTTTTCTTATGAAGCTGAAAGAAAAGAAGGTAATAGCGAATCTTACTGTTAATCAGATTCATTTTGAAAGACATCAGAGTTTAATTCGTAAGCTGGTTGATGACAAGCTGATTTATGGACTTGGTATTTCGCTGAAAGAACCTACGGAAGAATTTATTTCTCTTGTAAAGACCTATCCCAATGCGGTTATTCATGTTATCAATGGCATTCTAAGTCCTTCAGATGTAGAGATGCTGGCAGATAATGATTTAAAAATTCTTATTCTTGGATATAAACTTCTAAGACGAGGTGTTAATCATTATACAACAGACCATGAAAATATTGATGGATTGCAGCATTGGCTGAAGAAAAATCTTGATAAGATGCTCAATCATTTTGAAGTAATCAGTTTTGATAACTTGGCAATTACTCAGCTTGATGTTAAAAGACTTATGAGCGAAGAGGATTGGGAAGAGTTCTATATGGGAGATGACGGAGGTTTTACCTTTTACATTGATATGGTAGATGGAACTTTCGGAAAGAACTCTTTGGCAACCGAAAGATACCCCATTATGGATAATATTGATGAAATGTTTCAGAAGATTCTGAGTGAGAAATAAGCGAGGATTAATATATGGAAAGAAAGCGTAACAACTCACAATGGGTTTGCGATGGTATAGAAGAGTTAATCGAAGAGTATGAGCGTAGATGTGAAGATACTTACGACCAAACAGAACTCTTGATATACAGAAAAGTAATTGAAGAATTAGAAATAATATTATACGGATAAAAGAAAGGTTTTAAGTGGTATGAATGGAGTAGAAATTTTAAGTTCAAAACCAATCTATGAAGTCGAGGCATACTGCTGGCTTATTGCAGTATTTGCTGGCGTTGGATTGTTAATTGGTCTAATTGTCGCTATTGTTAATTGGATTGATTTCGGATTTGATAGTGACTATATTTGGACTATAATTGGATGTACCATTACTGGTGTATTTATCGGATTTTTAGGGAGTGTAATATCCGAACATGAAACTGATACCGTGGATTATATTGAGTACAAAGTAACTGTATCCGAAGATATTAACTTTACAGAGTTTATGGATAAATACGAAGTCCTTGACCAAGAGGGCAAGATTTATATAGTAAGAGAAAGAGAATAAAGAAAGGTATTAAGTGGTTAATATGTTCAGAAATTTATTTAAGAAGAATACGAAGTCTACAGAAATTATAAAAGAAGTTGCAATACCGTGTTCCTGTGATGGAAACAATGAGCATTGTGATTTAATTCTTCAACTTCGTAAATGTCAAGATTTAAGAAATAATATTCAAAATGAAATTGAAACACTTAATAAGAATAGTTATGAATTAATCAGCAATTTTACTAACTTTATTCGTAGGTTTGATGAATGTGGGTTTCATTTTGGTAGATATACGTCGTTTGAGGAAAGTGTTGGGATTATTGAATGGCTAATTAAAGAGTATTCATCTGCTGATATTTTTAGAATAACAGAAGAATTAAGGACTTATAAAAGCAAAGAAGATATTATTTCCGAAAAGCGAAGAGTCTTAAAAGCAGTTGAAGATGATATAGAGAAAATTAAAGCTAAACTTGGCATTGAATAATAAGAAAGGTTTAAGTGGTAAAGTATGATACATACATATCAAAAGAAATTAAATGGTGATAAAATAGGTGTAGTTTTCGGAACATTCGCACCATTACATCAAGGTCATTTGGATTTGATTATGCAAGCCAAGAAGGAATGCGATGGTGGATGTATGGTGATTGTCGATGGTCGAGATGGAGATAGAGGCGGTAAAGAAATGCCTCTCAAGCTTCGTTATAGATATGTGAGAGAATTTTTCGCAGACGATGATTTGGTTGCCGTATATCCGATTGATGAAACCGAACTTGGTATCGAAGCTTATCCGAATGGTTGGAATAAGTTTATTGATGAAGTTGAAAGAATCTATTCACTTGGAGCAAATGGTAGTGCTGTATTTTATGTAAGCGAAGATGAGTATCATGAACATTTAAGCAATCTTTGTTACGAAGTTGTGAAACTTGATAGAGCTTTAAATCCTATTTCTGCAACAATGATTAGAGAAAATCCCATTAAGTACTGGGACAAGATTACTTATCCTTTTAGAAGAGTGTTTAGTACAAACATCTTAATTTGTGGAACAGCAAGTGAAGGTAAGACAACTTTGACTAAGGATTTAGGAAAGTATTTTAATGCACCTTATTCTCATGAATACGCAAGAGATTATATGGAACAGAGTTATATTTCAGAATGGGAACTTGATGGTGCTGATTATATGGCGTTCCTTGACGGTCAGTATCAGTTAAATAAAAAACTGATTAACTCCCCAAGTAATCAAGGTATATTCTTTGCGGATTCTGACAGCATGACAACTCGTATGTATGCAGAATATTATTGTAAAGACCCAGAACTTGAATTGACAGAAGATGAATTTAAAGAAATTGCAGTAGCAGCAGATGCTATTACAAAGAAATGTAGATGGGATAAGATTTACTTGCTTTGTCCTCATGGAGTATTCGTAGATGACCATACAAGATATATGGCATTTAGTGGAGAAGATGAAAGAAGAGAGTTGTTTGAAATCTTGTGTAACAACATAAAGGCTTCGGGTAATTGGGATAAAGTAACTATCCTTGACGGTGGTTATTGGAATAATTTTAAGAGAATCGTAGAAGATGTAAAGGAGATTATTGAAAATGGTAAGATGGATTAAAAACGAATTTTGGAACGGATATAGTTGGTTTGAGAGAATGTTTCTTCTTTCAATGGTGCTACTTCAGGTGATTGTATATTGCTTTGTACCTGATACTCCTATTGGAATGGTATGTGGTATCGCTGGTGTTGTTTGCGTTGTTCTGACGGCAAAGGGTAAGATTTCTTCATATATTTTCAATTTCATTCAGATGATTACATACATGATTATTTGTTGGAATGCTTCGTTGTATCTCGAATTTGGTGAACAGGTATTTTATTTTGTAGCTTGTATTTTTGGTGTAATTCTTTGGAAGAAGAATATGACAAAGAATGAAGATGGTAGTGAGCAAGTAATTGCAAAGAAGTTTAAGCCTTGGCATTGGGTTGTAACTATTATTGTTACAATTGTAAGCACTCTTATTCTTGGTTACTTTGGAGATAACATTCTTGGTAGTACACTTTCTTATCTTGATGCTTTTACTGTTGCTCTCGCAATTATTGCTCAGTTGCTTATGGTATGGAGATATAGAGAGCAGTGGGCTATTTGGATTGCAATTGATGTTTCTAGTTTGATTATGTTTATCATCCTTGGTCAGTGGTCTATGGTTGCTATGTATATTGCATGGACGATTAATGCTTTCTATGGTTGGTATAACTGGAGTAAGTTAGAAAAGGCAAATAGCAATGAATGAGAAAGGTTTAGGCGTTTGATATGGATGATTTTGAATTTAGACTTAATTCTGGTGAAAATGTAACTGAATATATTAAACATCCAGCTTTATACAAACACAAAGAATTGCTTCAAGATTTTGCATCTGAAAGAATATTCTGCATTTACTATTCTCCTAATAATGAATTCTATATAGAAGAATGCTGTGATGAATGGTTTGGTAAAGTATTAAACAAGAAACAATGCTTGGAGTTATCAGAAATGTTTAAAGAAATGGCAGATTATATTGAATAATAAAAGAAGGATTTTAAGTTATAAGAGAAATTTATTAAAAGGCGGTGCGAAGTGAAACAATACTATGTAGATAACCGAAATGGTAATCTTATCACCATGAAAGAAATCAAGCAAAACAATTTATCACCCATCCCCATTGGTTACTATCAATTCCGAAACAGCGGAATGGAAGGGTTATATATCGAAACTTGGTACTGCGGTGGTGGGAAATATCTTGATTATGCTTATGACATAGAAACCATAAGAAACAGTTGGATACCATTCTACATTCAGAGACAGTCGCACTTTGAAAAATATGGTGTAAAGATGGTGGACTTATATGCTTACGCTGTCCCACCGAGTGAATACAAAAGTAATGTCGAGAAATATGAACGAATGAAAAAAGAAATATAAATTAAAATCAAATTTTTTAAGAGGTAAATGTATAATGGTAATTTATCAGTTGCACGAATATGGCGGTGAATACGAAGACACTTACGACCATATCATAGGCTCTTATCTAAGAAAAGAAAGAGCAGAAGAAGAAAAAGCTAAGGCAGAAGCAGAAGAAAAGAAACGAAGAGAGAAAAGTGAGAGATGTCAAAATTGTCTGTTTCTAAAAGACATTGCAAAAGATAACTTTGCTAGTTTAGAAAATCTCTTCAACACCGTTGTCGATGAATTCTCTGATTACTGCGACGAAGTAGAATTAATAGAGGATGACTATGGTATAGATTGTGAGAATTGGGAAGTATCTTGGGATGAACCTACTTTTGAAATTGAAGAAGTTGAGGTTGAAGAATGAATGAGACTTGTAAAGATTGTGTTCATTTCATAGGCTGTGGTGATTGGAATTTATGTTGTACCGAACATCACGAAGGTTATCCGTTTGGATTTCTTTGTTATGAAGATACTCCCGCTTGTGAAAAATTTAAAGAGAAAAAATTTATTGACTGTGATGGTCGTTGTTTAAACTGTGATTATTATGAACCGATAACAAGTGAATGTAAGAGGGAAGACAAATGATTTGTAGAGAATGTGGGGCAAAAATGTATCTTGATGATAGAGATACTAACTTTAAAGGCAATTATGATAACTATTGGAACTGTGAAGAATGTCAAACCTCTTGTATTGAGCAAGTGAGATTTGCACAGTCATTCAAGGAAATATGGCACTCTGAAAATAATGATGAAGTAAAAGACTATGAGATAAAACACCAGATTAAAAGAGGATAGATGTATGAGAGAAATTTTGTTTAGAGGAAAGAGAGCAAACAAGAAAGATTGGGTTTATGGCGGAGTTATACCACTTGATACGGATAGTGGATATGTTTTTATTGCTGAACCTTTTCTATCTGCCAGTACATTGCCTGTATATGAAATTATAAAACATCATACACATCTTGTTATCCCCGAAACCGTAGGACAGTGCACAGGGTTGACCGATAAGAATGGCAAGAGAATTTTCGAGGGCGATATTGTTTCATTTGGTATAAACAAAAGACTTATGTATGTCCACTGGAATGACGAAACTCTCACTTGGGAATTAACTGATATAGGCACTCCTATTTATGAAGTCAATCATTTGATTAATACCATTGAGCTTGCGGAAATTCAAGTAGAGAGTGCTTATGGTGAAGTGTTTAGTGAAGTGATTGGAAATATCTATGATAACCCTGAACTATTAAACAATTAAAATCAAATTTTTATGAGGTAAATATATATATGACATATAAACAGATGACAAAAGAAATTGAAAAATTTGATGCAATGATTAAATTTATGTATGAAATTCAAAAAGAAAAGCATGATGCTGGGGATAGAGAAAATGCAATTCTCTGTGGTGATATTGTAAGTGCTTTATGTGGTTATAAGAACTACCATATTTATATAAAACAATATGATTCGGTTGATATGAGTTCCAAGACAATCAATAAGGAGAACTAATTATGATATACAGTGCAAAGAATGGTTACGGATTACAGTTTCTTAAAGCTGATGAGCAGTATCAAGATTGTATTATTTATAGAAGCAGCAAGGAAGAAATTATTAGACTTGCCGATGTAATTATTAATTCCTTTGGGTATAATCAAGGGCTTATGAGTGAATTAAATGAAATGCAATCTAATGCTATGCATCTTTCTAATGGACAGTGTGTGGAGAATGAGGTGTTTAAGAATAAATTTGAGATTCCTTCTTACTTTATTAACCTTATCCTTAAAAAGTATGGAATGTGTGTAAGGGGTTGGTAAAATGGTAGAGATTAAAAAAATTTCATATGAAGACGAGCGACTTGGATTCTTTGTAGACCAGCGAAAATTGGCTCAGAAGAGATATGACCGACTTAAAAGGCAAATTAAATCCGATGAACCGTATACGTCTGAACGAATGCAATTCTTGTATGATTGTGCCAGAGAACTGAGTTTCTACAATGATGTTGTAGGGATGCTTGAGGATAACATTGTACCAAGCAGTAAAGTTGAAGAACTTGAAGTATATATTGAAGATTTGAATGATAGCAAAGAACATCTTGCCGTTATGCTTTCAGAAGCAGAGAGTGAGATTGAAAGATTGCAATCAGAATGTGATAGGTTAAAAAAGGACAACGAGTATATACTTATGCAACATGCATTTCAGCGCAGACCGAGTGGTGATTGTTGGAACGATGTAATAGAAAAACGAAAAAGCGAAGCCGTTCAAGAGGTTTTAGAGAAACTTGATAAATTTATTAACAGTCAGTGTATTGAAATCAAAGATGAACGAGGAATAAAAGGATATGTGACGAGCGGCGTTCATTATGCTATTGATGAATTTAAAAGAAAATATAGAACAAAATAATGTAAGCGTTTACAGACAGTTTACAATTTATTCAAGTGGTGTACATATTTTAGGAGTATAATTATACCAAGAAATAAATCAAAAACTAAAAATTAAGGAGATTATTATGAAGGCATTTTTTGTATTTTTGTGTGTTATTTGTATTATTATCCCACTCATTGTTTATGGAGTGGCAATCGTAAAGAGCATCCAAATGGATGCAGATTGTATTAGTTATTTTGAAATGGCTGCCGATGCCAATAGTGTTGAACTTGCTGAGAAGCATCTAACTTCTGGAATTGAATATCTTGAAACAAATAATTTAACTAAGGGTAATACTAAGATTCTTGTATATAAGCCTACAAAGGATATAAGTTTGTGGTACGATAACTTGAAGTCGGCACAGACTCAGTTGCAGGAGCTTAACGCCAAGGAAGAACTTACCGAATTAGAAGAAAGCAACGCTCTTATGAAGCTGAGAGAAACACTTCTTGATTCCGAAGGTTCGGTTACACATCCGCCTATGATTTCATTTTATCCCACTCATTGTTTTTGGTTTTGGGCTATGATGTTAATTTGGCTTATGTGGATTGGAGCTTTTGTATTTGGCGTTATTGCCTACGAAGAATATTAAAATCGAGATTTTAAATGGATGAAAGGAATAATAAGAAATGAAGATTGCTTTACTTGTATTGCATATTGTAGCCGCAATTTTTTTTGGAGTGTGTGCTGTTATTAATACAAATATTGTCACAGAAAGTTGTTATGTGTTTGCTTCTGCTATGTGGAGTATATGTATTGGAATGGATATTGCTAATTTGATTTTGAGCAATTAAAAAGAATATTTTAAGAGGTAAAGGTATATGTTTTTTATAAATCACTTGCGACCAGACGAATGGTGGAAATGGGATAGAGAGAATATGGTTGCCTATAATTATTATGGTGGTTGGAATAATGTTAACGAAAATTCTCTTGGTAATGTTGAATGTTATGAATATGATAGTTGGCACGAACTCTATCTTGCAAAGCATTTCTGCCCTCTTGAAACTGACAAATGGGAACGAGATGTCTGGATTTCGCCTGAAGGAAAGTATTATTATGGTGAGGCACACGCTGTAGAAGCCGAATATATTTGTGATGTTATCTATGGGTTAGATTTAGATATGGATTATGCTGAAGACTATCTTGAAGACTTGGGTTGGGTAAGAGCAACTACAAGCTTAATGTGGGATGTTAGATTTGATAATTGGAAAGACAAGAGGCTTACTCAGAGACAGTATGATGCTTTATGGGATTGGTGTGAATGTCATAAGAGAAAATTCCCGAAAGGAACAGAAGTAATTTAAGAGGTGATTAAATGCAAACTGGATGGTTAGACACGGCAGGAGATTTTTATCCGTGTGCGGTATTTGACCACATAGCGGAAGCAGAAGAAATTGTCAATGACCTTGGACTTGTCAGTAGGACGAAATATCACGCTGATGAAATTTTGTTGGAGCACGGTTGGGTACAAATTACAAGGTCATTGATTGGTGTAAAGGAACAGAATATTTTTTGGGATAGGTTTTTAACTGAATATCAGAAAAATTTTCTAAGACCTTATTTCGAAGAAAATGATGAACCTATTTGTTTTGTTGCAAAGATGCGATGGGACTATGAAACAGGCAACACTTAAAAAGTTTATTTTAAGAGGAGGAAATAGTTATGATGCTTGAAGCGGTTTGGCTCAAGAATAAGAAAGAAGTTTATAAAGTTAGTCCTGTAATGAATATCGTTTGTGATGACAATATGGAGAATGTTAAGGATATTGAAGTTGAAGATGGATATGATTGGTATTCTTGCAGAGAGAATCATTTTGATGCAGATGATTTTCTGATTAGAGTTAAGAAAGGTTAAGGAAGTTGGTTATGACAGTATTTGAAAATATTAAAAATAAGAACATTGATGAATTTGTCAATTGGCTCAGTGAACATTGTTCATTTGATTATGCTCCTTGGTGGAAATGGTGGGATGAAAATTATTGCAAAAAGTGTGAGTCAGAAACGGCTTATGTAGAAGCATTTGAAAAAGAATGTGAACATGCTTATTGTGAATTAAATGGTAATTGCAGATTCTTTTTAGATATGGGTGATATACCTGATGAGAAGCAAGTAATTAAGATGTGGCTTGAAAGTAGAGATGAGGAAGAACGATGCTGACAATAGCAGCAATCTTATTCTTAATACTGTTAGGATTGATAGGGATTGATAGAATATTACTTCATTATATAAATAGATTAGAAAAGACTATAAATGAGTTTAAGAATTCGAAAAGAGAATAAAATAGGGGGGGGTTTAAGCGATGAAGAATACTGATAAGCAGGAATGTTCTGATTGTAAATATTTTATGTTTGGCACCTGCTTGCATCCGCATAGTTCTGATTGTAATCATTCTGAGTTGTGGACACCAATTGGATATGGGGAGTTTGATATTTCAATGTTCAAACTTCCTGATGAAGTACAAGATTTAATTGATATCGGTATTTATACAGAAGAAGAAGTTGTTAAATTTATAGAAGTACACGGACGTAATGATAGAAAGGCTAAGAGGTATATATATGAAAAATAAATGCAAGTGTTATGATATAGCAAAAAGAATAAGTTATACATATCATCCTATTACTGGTCAGCCTATTGGACACGATGTTGAATATGGTGTGTGTAACGGCACACAAGAAAGAGATGCGTGTGATTGTAATGGAGATAGAATTAATTGTAGCTTTTATCCACATATCAGAGAAGAAGCCAAGAAAGAGATAACTATCCAGAATGCAATTAATTATTATAATTACGGCATTAGTCACGATATCTTCAAGGAGCCTGTGACGAGTTATGCAAGGATGGCGGTTGAGGCGTTGGAGAAGCAGTTAAAGGAGTGAGGATGCCAAATGATTTTTCTTAATATACTTGGGATAATTGCAAGAATAGTCTATGGTTTAAATGTTATTGGATTTTTCTTAGGAATGTTTCTACATGAGAAGTATCCAATATTTGAAGAAATTTTTTCAATAACAGGTTTTTTTGCCGTATTGTATGGAATTACACACATGTTTGTATTTGCAATTTTAGGAACATAAAAAACATATTTTAAGAGGTTAATATGGTCAAAGATATTATCAAATACAATGAAAAAGAATATCAACTATCAACAGTATTCATAGAGAATATGGGTTTATTTGAAACTATGATATTCCCAATTGAAAATGGCATTGTTTCTGGTAGTGAAGTTTATTGTTACAGAACTGCAAGAGCTGGCGAATCTAAAAATAAACATCAAGATATTTATGAGAATGTAGAAAAGTATCTTTCAGATGTAGCTATTGAAAAGTATTTGGCGTGTAAGAATTGTTATGAATGGTGCTGTACCATGTGTAAATATTTTGAATAAAAAGCGTATTTTATGAGGTAAGTATGTGGAAAGAATACAAAGAATACAAAGAAGAAATTATAACTCTAATAATTGTATTGGTTGTAATATCACTAATTGTTGCTGCTATAGTTGGCATGATTCATTACACTAATCAATACACAGAATATGAATATAAATTGTGCGATATGGGCGATGGTGTGTATGCAATATATTATACTACTCATTCAAGAGCACCTGCATACAATTACGAGGTTGTGACAGTTTGCTGCAATGGCAATGTGCATACTTTTCAAGGCGATGTTAATATCTCATTTACTGATGGCGAACCGTATATCAAAGTAAAAGATAGTAATACAGTAAATGCTGACGAGATGTATGTTTATGTGCCACAAGGAGCTGTTGTTTATCAGCCGAGTGTAGATATTGGTAAATAAAATACGAATTTTAAGTGGTGATTTATGACAAGAAATGAATTTATTAAATTATTAAAAGACAATCTCAAACCAAACGCACAAATGGATTTTCTAATTTGCGATTACAAAAAACCAGTAATTGCATTTTTAGACATTAAAGATGTGTGCATGAATGTGGATGTTGATGACCCAAACAACAAAAATCGTGGTGGTATTGTATTTACAATCAAAGAAGATTTGATGGCATAAAAACAAACTTTTAAGAGGTTGATTATGGAATGGATTAGCGTAAAAGATGAATTACCTTGGGTGCAAGATAACTATCTTGTATGTTTGCTAAATGGACATATATGCATTGGGTATTGGATGTCTGAGGATTTTTGGAGTACAGGATATTATACAAACAAATTAGAAGTGACTCATTGGATGCATCTACCAGAAGCACCAAAGAGCATTTAAAAATAAAATTTTAAGAGGTAAATGATATGTTAAAAGATGCAAAGGTAGTAACTTCAAAATTCTTGCAGCTAAGAGATAAGTTAAATAGAGCAATAAGTGATAACAGAGATTATGATAGTAGACCTATGCGAGCATATGGTACAAGTCAAACAACTGCAAATATCTGGGAGCTTCAGAAAGCATTTGGTGAGCTTTGTGAGCTTTTGCACGAATTAGTTGTAGAGGAAAACGACTAATAAAAATAGAGTTTTAAATGGTGAATTGTATGAAGAAACAATATAGATTTGTTGAATTTGTTGGATTTCAATGGATAATTCAGTTATATCATAATGGCGAATATGTTGAATCTCGTAAGTTTTATGTAGATGAAGTAGACGATGCAGAGGAAACACTTTTAGCAGAAGGATATACATATGGCTACACCGAAGAAGAAGTCGCAGAAGCCAAAGAAACATATGAAGAAATGTTTAAAAATATCATACAATAAAAAATGAGAGGAGTATATATGAATAGAATAGATATAAATATATGCGATAGAGTGCAAACCTTAAAAGGTAGAGGAACTGTTATAATGATTAACAATGACGAGGTTGTAGTTAATCTTGATAAAGACCACGGTGTTTATTCGTTTAATAAAGATTCGGTATGGAAAATGTGTAAATGCGACGAATGTTATTTACATACTATCAATGATGTAGTTCCACGACAGTGTGAATGGTGTAGAAACAATGTAACATTTGGCAATAAGTCTGCTGACGAATGTCCTTTTTATGTGTTAATTAGAGTTTGAGAGGTAAAGATATATGAAAAAAATTATTATGTTTATAACGGTGTTGTGCATCTGTGCTTCTTTTGTCGGATGTGCAACAGAAGAAGAAACGCTGAATAGTAATATTGTAGAATTAGAGGCGAGAGTATCTGAATTAAAGTCAGAGATTTCTAATTTGGAAGCAGAAAGAAATACACTTGCAAACGAGATTACGGATATTAAAATTGAAAACGGTACAGCAAAATATGTTATAACTTTTAATATTAAACAGAGTCATTTTACATTAGATATTGGTCAGCATCTTAAAGACGAAATGAACGATATCTCTATTCAGATTCCAGTAGACAAAGAGTATTATGATAGTGTAGAAGTTGGGGATACAATTGCTGACGATTTCAGAATGGGTTCATTAATTTTTAAAGGTTCTTTTGGCAGTTGGGATGTCACAGTAGAAGACAAGAGCATACAATAAAAATAAGTTTTAAGTTTTAAGAGGTGTAATTATGCAGATATTAAAAGAAGCACCAGAGTGCTATATTCAACAATGTGAACATTGTGGAGCTGTTTTGAAATATTCAGAGTGTGATATCAATGTTAAAGACAAGCGTTTCGAAATCAAACACTCTAATGGTGCGACTATAGTTTCTAACTGTGTTTGCTCATATGATTCCTTTGTGTGTCCTTCTTGCTACCAAGTAAACGAAGCAAAACGTAAGTGGATGATAGAATGAAAAATAGAGTTTTGAATGGTGACAATATGAAAGATGAAATGATGAAAGTAAAGTTTACAATGCATATTCCATTTGATAGACCAAATAAGAATGGAACTGTATTTACTAAAGAAGCTGTTGAAAATGCAGTCAACAATATTCCGACAAATATTCCTATTATCTGTGGAGACAATAAAAGCAATTTTGGCGATAAAGTTATTGGAACTACTACGGGTGATTCACATATTGTTACTTGGGATTTTGAGAACCAAGTTTGTAAAATGATAGTAGATGGCGTTGTGTTTCGTAGTGGTGCTGAAATCATCGTAAATGAAATTGAAGACAATAAGATTTCTGACTTTAGGATTGTAGGCGTTGGTCTAATAACATAAAAATGAAGTTTTAAGTGGTGAGCGATATGTGGATTAGCAGAAAAGAATATAAGTTTCTTAAAGAAAATGCAGAAAAGAACATTGATGCTGAATGTGAGATTTTGAGAGTAAAAGAGAACCAAAGTCAAAAGGTTGCAAGAGCAATGGAAGAGTATTCTGCCGTACTTGAAGAAAGAGATAAGTTAAAGCGACAGCTTGAATATTTAATTGAGCGTGAGAATGAAGCTGGTCGTATTATGAACTATTAAAAATATACTTTTAAGGTGATAGTTATGAATGAAAAGATACAAAGCAAACTTGAAGAGTCCTACAATCACATTAAGCCATATCTTGAAGACCAAGAGATTCTAAAAGAGATGTGTGGTCATTGTGAGAGATATTGTGGTAAGCAACATGATTACGAAGAATGCTTAGACATGCCATGTTTTAAATGTTTCTTGGGGTATTCGTATCTTGAGTGGGAAACATCGTGGGAATGAAATATACTTTTAAGAGGTAACTTTATATGGAAAAAGAAAGTATATTTCAACTTGCTCTAATGATTAATCGTGACCAATGCCCTCCCGATAATAGAATGTATTTGTGTAATATGGGAGAAGACCCAGAATGTGATTGTACCGAATGTTGGGAGAAATATCTTTTTTGGGCAGTGAATGGATATAGGGATAATGATGACCCTTATAAGTTTGATAGAAAGAAATAAGAAAGAGGTAAGATTATATGATTTGTTATCGTTGTAAAAAGATACATGATTGTACTGCATTTCAGACATTGTATAATACATCAAAAGATTTTTCCGTTAATGACTGTAAGCACTTTGACGAAGAACTAAGCAGTAAGTATAAAAAACTTGCAGAAAATGATAACCTTATGCATTTGATATATGACTATTTTTTAGGACAAGTAGAAGTTGATGCTACCGAAGAAGAAGTGGTAAGAGTTATTAAAAATGCGTTGTTGAATTTATAATTAAAGGAGAATTAATTATGAAGATTTCAGAAATGATTAAGAACTTAGAAGAGTTTAAGGCAGAGCATGGAGACCTTGATTGTTGGTATGCAAGAGATGACGAGGGTAATGGATATCAAGAAGTATATTATAGCCCAAGTTTTATGTATGCTGATGAGGATGGCGAGATGCATAATAAAGAAGACCTTGAAGAATACCTTGAGTACTATGATTTGACAGTGGAAGATGTAACACCTGTGTGCATTGTGAATTGAGGATATAAGATATGGCTTTAATTAGAATTTGTTACAGTGATGATTGGTTTGTTGACTACGATAGAGAGCGTGGCATGTACCGAGTAAGTTATTTTGAAGATAATCATTTTAAGGATGAATGTTGGTTTGATGCTTACGAAGAAAAGGAAGTAGGAGTAAAAGATATTTCGCAGCCGATTAAAAAAATTGAAAGGTATGTCGATGACAGTGTTTGGTGGTGTGGTTATTGTCCTAGATGTGGTCAGATGCTTAATTATAATCACGCAGATGAAGACAGAGACAATAGAAAGCAATATTGTTGGAAGTGTGGACAGTTGGTTGAATTTAAATAAAGAGGAAATAAAAATTATATTTTAAGAGGTAATATATATGAATGAAGATAATATCGTACATGTAGACATAGACAAAATTATAGACCGAGACCCATTTGTTTCTGGTGGTATAATAACTCCACCGCCTCCACCTCAGTGTATTCTTTGGATAGGAGATAAGTATTATAGAACATCTTTGCTAGTAGACCAACATTTTAATTGGTTTCAGAAGCTAATGTGGAAATGGTGTTTCGGCGTTAAGGTTGAAAATTATAATGAGGAATAAATTATGACAAAACAAGACAAGTATTTAAAGGAAACGATGCACAAACTCGCCGCTTCAATACCTACTCAAACAAAAGAGCGTTTTGATGCTCAATGTAGATTCGAAAATGAGACTAATGAGATAATAGAAAGATTTTCCAACATAGGCAAAAAAGAATATATTCGTGGAAAAAGAGCGGACTTGTCTGTGTTGAATGATTATAGCGGAGTACCACAAGAAATTATAGACGAAGTTTGTAAACCGTTTATTAATAATAGGGGGTAAATTATGATTAAAATGCATTGTGATAGATGTGGTGAAGAAATTAAAGGAACTACATATTATACAATTAGAATTTATGGGAATGATATTAATCCGAAAAACGATTATTCTGTTACTACAGCAACGGCTATTCAAAATTCAAATACAAACTTAATGGCATTGTTCAATGCTGAAAAGCAGTATTGCGAAGATTGCAAAGAAGATATTGAATATTATATCGACAACAGAGAAACCGAAGAAGATAAAGAACTTAGAGAATTGAGTGACTTTGAGAATTTGAGCGATTAAAAACTTAATTTTAAGAGGTAAATTTATATGAGTGATTATTGTAGAGAAAAGGTATTAAGATATCCTATAAACGAAGACCCTTGGAAAATAGAAGAGAAGTATTCTAATTTGTTTACAACTTATAAGGAGCTACCCTCATTTCAAGTAGCACCAACAGATTCAAATTTTATCGATTATGTTTTAGAAAGCGACTATGGTTGCAGTTATGGGGATTGGGGTAAAAACAGAGCCTTATCCGAGAATGAAAAAGAAAAGTATAAAAAGGTATTTGAACAGATTTTTCCAGATATCGATATGGATAAGGTGAGATTGGTGGAATACTGTTGGTATAATTGCAGCGAGGCTCCTGATTATTATAATGACTTGAAGGATTCTTTCTATGAAGAAGTTTAACAGATTTGCATATGTATATAGACTACTTCAAAAGAGACATCCTAATTGGTCGCATGGTCAACTTAGACATTGTACTGCATATGCATTAAAGAGGTGATTAAATGAAGAGTTGTGAAAATTGTATTCATGTTGAAGTGTGTGCTATATGTGCTCCGCCATTGCCTATTTGTGATAGTTACAAAGATATTGATAGTGTTTATTTAACTAAAGAAGAATATGAAGAATTGCTTGAATATAAGTATATGTACGAGGATTTATGCGAGTAAGAGGTAAAATATGAATATATTAAAAAACTATTTAGCTACAGAAACTGACGAATTGAAAAAACTTATTCTTGAAAATCCAGAGTTGCCAATGGTGATTTTGGCAAATGAAGATTCTACTTCTGGGGATTATGGATGGACATTTTGTAGTAGAATTTCATTTTATATAGAAGAAATTCTTGATTGTGATTTTTATGATTATAACGATACTGTGCTTACAGATAGGGATAGATTTGAAGAGCTGGTTGGCGATAGGCTTTGGGACGAATATCACGATAAATCCGAAGAGGAATATGAGGCAGCTATCAAGAGAGAAATAGAAAAGTATGAACCTTATTGGAAGAAAGTAATTGCAATTTATGCTTCGAATTAATTATTCAATATAAATATTTTTTAAAAAAGTATTGACAATTCAGAATATTTGTGTTATAATATCGTCAGAAAAATTCAATAAGCCTTTAAATAATAATTAAAGTTATACTATTAGTATAACAAAGGAGAAAATGAAATGAAAAGAACATTGATTGTAGTAGACATGCAAAACGATTTTATTGATGGTGCTCTTGGTACTAAAGAGGCACAGGCAATTGTGCCAAATGTAAAGAAGAAGATTGAAGAGTATAAGACTCGTGGAGATGAAATTATTTTCACGAGAGATACCCATTATGGTGATTATCTTGAAACCAACGAAGGTAAACATCTTCCCGTTAAGCATTGCATAAAGCATACACACGGATGGGAGATTTCAGATGAATTAGATACAATGGGATGTATTCATGAAAACAAATTGAATTTCGGAACAACGTTGTGGAAGACAAAATATAAGTTCGAAGAGGTAGAACTTGTAGGTCTTTGTACTGATATCTGTGTTGTATCAAATGCACTCATCCTTAAGGCTCAGTTCCCCGAAATTAATATTACAGTTGATGCAAGCTGTTGTGCTGGTGTAACTCCAGAGAGTCATAAGGCAGCACTTACAACCATGAAGATGTGTCAGATTAATGTAATTGGAGAATAATTATGATTAGAATAAATGATAAACTTGTAAGACAAGCTCATTTCCCAGACAACTCTTTGAGAATTGAAACTGACTATACAGAGCCTATTTTTAGTTTAGACTAGTTTGGTCAAACTGCAAAGATACTTACTTGGCATTATGAGAACGATGCCGAACTGTTTACTATAATCTGTATTCGTAAGCATTTCGACAGACAAGATATGATTCTTGAGATGCCTTATTGTCCTCACGCTCGTATGGATAGAGTGAAAAACTCTAATGAATTTTTTACTTTGAAGCATTTCGCAGATGTTATTAATAGTCTAAATTTTACCGAAGTTAGAATTCTTGACCCACATAGCAATGTTTGTACGGCACTTATTAATAATGTCAAGGTTAAACATCCGCAAGAAATGATTAATAAGACAATTGCAACTATCCCAGATAATACTAATCTAGTTGCCTTTTATCCAGACGAAGGTGCAATGAAGCGTGGTACAGATTATGTAAAAGGTGCTTATGCTTTTGGAATTAAAAAGCGTGATTGGGAAACAGGCAAGATTCTTGGTCTTGAATTAATGAATAAAGATGTTGTAAAAGATAGAGATGTTTTAATTATTGATGACATTTGTTCTCGTGGTGGTACTTTTTATTATTCTGCTAAAGCGTTAAAAGAAGCTGGAGCTAAGAACATTTATCTTTATATAACCCATTGTGAGAATACAATTCTTGAAGGAGAACTTCTTACGAGTGGTTTGATTGAAAAGGTTTATACAACTAATAGCATTTTTACAAAGGAACATGAAAAGATTGAGGTATTTGAATTATGAAAAGAACAAATCCTATGCTACTAATTGATTTTTATAAGGCTGTCCATGCCGAAATGCTTCCCAAAGATATTACTAAGTCTGTATCTTATTTTACTCCTCGCATGAGTAGAGTAAAGAGATGGGACAAGGTGGTAATGTTTGGTTTGCAGGGATTCATCAAGACATATCTGATTGATTACTTTAATGATGAGTTTTTCAACAAGCCCTTCGATGAGGTTATTTCTGAATACAAGAGAATAATGGATGCTACTCTTAGCAAGGATGCTTACAAGATTGATAAGATTGAAAAGCTCCATCAGCTCGGTTATCTTCCCATCGAAATTATTGCCCTTCCCGAAGGTACTCTTGTACCTATGCATGTACCGATGTTTGGTATTACAAATACTCATCCTGACTTTGCTTGGTTGCCTCAGTCTCTTGAATCTCTTATTTCTGCTGAAATGTGGCATCCTATGCTTGCTGCAACGGTAGGTTATACATACAGAGAGATTGTTAATAAGTATTACGACCTTACTTGTGATGATAGTATTCCGAGAGCAAAAGCACTTGGTGCATTTGATTTCAGAGGAGAAGAATGTCTTCAGTCTGCTGAAAAGGCAGGTGCTGGATGGTGTCTGTCATTCTTGCTTACTGCAACTGTCCCTACTATTCCTTATCTTGAGGCTTATTACAATTGTGATTGTACAAAAGAACCTGTAGCTTTTGGTTCACCTTCTACCGAGCACTCCGTAATGTGTAGTAACTATGCTGTTGATGGTGATGAAGAGACTCTTCTTAGAAGATTGCTTACAGAAATTTATCCTAATACAAGCTTTTCTGCCGTACTCGATTCTTATGATTATTGGAATGTGATTGACAATATTCTTCCAAAACTTAAGAATGAAACCCTTGCACACAATGGTTGTATGCTTATGCGTGGAGATTCTGGTGATTGTGTTGAAGTCGTAACCAAGACAGTATTTAAGCTTTGGGACATCTTTGGTGGCACTGTTAACAGCAAAGGTTATAAGGTGCTTGACCCTCATGTAAAGGCAATTTATGGAGATAGTATTACCATTCAGCGTTGCGAACAGATTTATCAGATTCTTATGGAGAATGGATTTGCTTGTTCTAATGTTGCTCTTGGTGTTGGTTCGTTCTCATTTCAGTGTGTTGAAGAAGATGGTGTTTTGAAACCTTTCACTAGAGATACTTTCAGTTCTTGCATCAAGGCTACTTATTGTGAGATTGACGGTAAGCCTACTCCTATTTTTAAGAATCCTAAAGATGGTGGTTTTAAAAAGTCTCAGAAAGGTTGTTGTATTGTATATGGTACGATTACCAAAACTTGGGCTACCGAGATAAAATATATAGATGGGCACAATTGGCAAGATGCTTATAATCACGAACTTAATCTTCTTACAACAGTATTCAAAGATGGGATATTGATTAAAGAACAGTCTCTTGCAGAGATTAGAAATAGATTGCACGGAGGTAATTTTTGATGATTAAGCATATTAAATGTGATATTTTTAAATCTGGTGCCGATGTTATTTGCCACCAAGTTAACTGTCAAGGTGTTATGGGTAGCGGTATTGCAAAGCAGGTAAGAGAGAAATATCCTTGGGTATATGGAACTTATAGAGATTTTTGTATCGGAGTAATAGAAGAACATAAAGCAAAACCTGAAATTATGCTAGGTGTAGCACTTCCTGTTTATATAGATGAAAACAGAGTAATTGAAAACCTGTTTGGACAAGAAAAGTATGGCTATGATGGTAATTGTTACACTAGTTATGAAAAGCTAAAAGATGCGCTTCGTACTGTAGAACTTCGACACTCAAATAAAACAATTGCAATTCCCTATCTTATGGGATGTCATCGTGGCGGCGGAGACTGGAATATAGTCTACAAGATAATTGAAAAGGTTTTTGCAGATAGTGATTGTGAAGTGTTGATTTGTGAATATAATGGAGGCTAATTATGTTTGATGCAGTAAAAGTTAAAAATGATTGTGTGCAGTGGATTAGAGATTGGTTCGAAGAGAATGGCAAGGGTTGCAATGCCGTAATTGGTATTTCTGGTGGCAAGGATAGTTCGGTTGTTGCTGCACTTTGTGTAGAGGCTCTTGGTAAGGATAGAGTTATTGGTGTATCGATGCCAAATGTTGAGCAGAGTGACATAGCAGATGTTCAGGCTGTAGCAGAACATCTTGACATTGATTTGCTTACTATTAATATAGGACATGCCGTTGGTGATATTCTAGGAAGACTTCATTATCTTGGAATTGAAACAACAAATCAAACTACTATCAATCTTCCTCCTCGTATTCGTATGACTACTCTTTATGCAGTTTCTCAGTCTGTTAATGGTCGTGTTGCTTGTACAGACAATCTTTCCGAAAGCTATATTGGTTACTCAACCAGATGGGGTGACAATATTGGTGATTTTTGCCCCCTTGCAAATCTTACAAGCGAAGAAGTAGTTGCCGTTGGTGACGCTTGTGGTCTTCCTTATGAACTTACACATAAAGTTCCTTCTGATGGTCTTTGTGGTAAGACAGACGAAGATAGGTTCGGTTTTACTTATGAAGTGTTGAATAAGTATATTCGTACAGGTATATGCGAAGACGAAGCTACAAAGGTAAGGATTGATGGTCTTCATAATCAGAACTTATTTAAGCTTCAGCCTATTCCACGTTTTCAGCCGTAAATTCACCACTTAAAAACATAGTTTTATTTACTGTCTAATTCCTAAATATATACATAAAACAACATACAAGTCTATATTGTTGATTGGTTTATCGAGAAGTGGTATTATAAAAGAAAAGAATATAATACGAAGGGAAGATAAGTCGTGACCAATATAGAGCGATTTATAAATTCAATCGAATCATCTAACAGTCAGAAGGTTGCAAAATATGCCCTAAAAAATATTGATGATAATATTGAAAATTATAATCTAATGAAACTTGAGCAATTAATATTAGATAGGAAACCAAATTCTCCAAAAGAAATAATAACCGTTTGTTATGTTTTAGGTTCTTATAGTAAATGGTTGCAAGAACAAAACATAGTTAATAATGATAATTTATATCAATTAGTTAGTTCTTTGGACAAGAAATTGCTTTGGAAGAAATGCAAACCAAATGCCAAAAAGAAATTTATATCCGAAAAAGACTATCAAAGAGTTGTCAAAGATATTGCTACATATGAAGAATATAATTCTTTATACTATGAATTATTGTTTAGTTGTATTTGGAATGGAATTTATTCCGATGACTTAAGTGTGATAAAAAATATGCGAAAATCAGATATCGATGATAGTGGTATAGTAACCTTGCACGAAGATAATAATCATACTTATAAAATTAAAATACCTGAAAGACTTGCAATGGATTTGAAGAAACTTGCAGACATAACTATGTGGCAACGCCCAAATAGATATGGAATTTGTAATGTAGAAATGCGTGGAGCGTACAATGATAGCGTATTTAAAGTTGAACACAGAAGTACCTCTTCTAATGGAAGCTACCGTTTTACTTATTATTCAAAATTAAGGAAGATAGCGAAAGAGTATCTTGAACATAGCTTGTTACCTCTTCAGCTTTATACATCTGGCATTATGCATAGAATTAAGGTTGAGTTAAAAAAGAACAGTATATCTTTAGAAGAAGCCTTTACTGATAATTCACGGAATAAAATGGCTCATTTGATTATTCAGAAGGAATTAATTCGTTGTAATAGCAGTATAGAAGTTGGAAATTTCAGAGAACTTGTAAAAGGGCATCTCGACTCTTTTTGATTGAATAAAATTACCATCAAACAAGTGTTCTATAGGGTATTGTAAAATTCTAAAAATTATAGTAGTATAATTTTATAAGGTGAAGCCACGGAGTACATATAATATACTCCGTGGCTACGAGCCACAACATAATCAGAAGGGAATAGATATTAATATGGTTACTAAAGACATTTTAACGAAATTTGGCTTTGTAAAAGATGAAAACAATACAAAATTAAATGAAGTATTTAAGAACGATATCAAGTTAAAAGAAATACATATTGATGTTTATCCGACCAATCCTCTTACTTCTTCTTCAACCCCACACATGCTTCTATTAAGAACAATCCAAAAGAAAATGTTTGTTAAAAATAGTGGCAGTAGACTTGTTTTAAAAAAGAGTATTGATGGTTATGATACATACTTTATGAATATCTTATTATCTGAAATCAAGGAATGTTATTATGAAGGTTCTGACGGCTTCTTTGAATTTATCTTAAATATTCAGAATATACATTATCGAATAACTGTTTTCAACTAAAAAAATTATATAAAAATAAAACATTATAAGACCAAGGGAGAAATAATGAGAGTAAAAATAACGGAATTAAAGATAACTTTGTGTTTAATATTATTGTTTATAATTATGGTATCGATTGCACTTTGTAGTCACAGCGAATCTTCAGAAGTAAAATATCCAGAATCTACTATAACAATTGATACATCAAAAACGCATAAGACTGAACCAGATGTGCAAATAGATAAAATAGAAACAAATGAAACAAGTTTTGAAGAAGAAGTTACCGAAGTGGCAACAGAAGAAGTTACAACGATAATAGAAGAAGTTGCAACTCAAAATGAGCCTCAGCTACAACCTGAAATATTAATTGGTAGTGAAGAGTTTGGTTCAAGAGAAGCGTTAATGTTGCATAAGATAGCCATTGCAGAAGCTGGTGGTGAAAGCGTTGAAAGTATGGCAATTATAATAAACGTAATTATAAATAGAGTTATGAGTGAAAAGTTTCCAAATTCTATTGAAGAAGTTATCTTTCAGATAACAGATGGCGTAGCACAATTTTCTCCTATTATAGATGGTAATTATGATAGAGCAGAGCCTAATGAAAAATCTTATGAAGCTATGGAAATGGTATTGAATGGACAGGATGAAACTCAAGGGGCTTTATACTTTGAAGCATGTGAATATGGCGGTTCTTGGCATAGTACAGCACTTGAGTTTCTATTTGAAAAAGATGGTATAAGATATTATAAGTAAAAATATTTTTTGAAAAATTTCAAAAATATATATTGACAATGTACAATTTTTGTAGTATAATATTATCGTAACAAATAATGTTATACTATTTTAGAAAGGATAAAAAATATGGAAACAACGATTAAGTATGACAGGGTAGTTCTCGTCAAAGAACTAAACGAAAAATTCAGTAAGATTGGAGAGGTATTTGAGATTGCAAATATCTTAGAAAATTCTTTCCTTCTCAGAGACACTAAAACAAGAGTGGCAATTGGTGTGATTTCATTTGAGGATTTTGAAAGGTGTTTTGTACACGAGTCAAATTATAAAGGTTGGACTCAGTGGATTCCTTTTGCTGGTTATGATGGTCAAAATGATTGCTATTACAGAACCAATAGAAAGAAGGTTCAAGTAAAGTTTATAACTGATAAGGTTAGAGCGGAAAGCTCTCGTCATAAGGAAGATGAATTTAATCTGTATTTTGGAATTCGTCTGGCATATCTTCGTGCTCTTAACAAGGCATACTCAAAGAAGAAGGCTATGCTTGAAGAAGAACTAAAGGAAATTGACCGAGAGATGATTGACAATGAAAGAACCATGCAGAAGATGGTTAATTCATTGGAAGCTAATGATGGAGAAGAGTAATGATTTATCTTGATGCTGCTGCTACGAGCGGGTATAGCAATATAGATGATATTATCGTTGATACAATGACCCTTACTATGAGAGATAGTTGGATAAACCCGTCATCCTTATATGCGGCTAATGTCAAGGATAAGGTCAATAAATGCAGAGTAAATGTTGCAGAATTTATCAATGCGAAGCCTGATGAAATTTATTATACAAGCGGTGGAAGTGAGAGTAATTCTTGGGCAATACAAGGTTTTGTAAATCAATGTTTTTCTGAAGGCAAAAAGCCTTGTGTTATTACTTCTACTATCGAACATAAATCTATTATTGAATGTGTAAATAATTTAAATTATGCTGATGTGAATTATATCAATGTTGATGAATATGGCTTTGTTAATGTTGATGAACTAAGAAACACAATGCTTGAAAAGGCATTAAGTGACTATAAAATTCTTGTTTCTATTCAATTTGCAAACAATGAAGTAGGCACAATTCAAGACATAAAAGTAATAGCAGAAGAAGTACATAGGTTTAATGGAGTGCTACATACAGATGCAGTACAGGCATTTGGGCATATCCCTATCAATGTAGAAGATTTAGGTGTAGATTTAATGAGTGTGAGTGCTCATAAGATTTCACCAGTATTAAGAGGAATTGGATTTTTATACAAGAAAAATGGTGTAAATATTCAACCTATTATATATGGAAGTCAAGAAAGTGGGCTTCGTGGTGGAACTACAAACACCTATGGAATCATTGGTTTGAATAAAGCTCTTGAATATTGTGATATTAGTCAAAAGAAGATTGATGAAATATGTAAAAAAAGAGATTATTTTATTAGTCTTCTTGAAAGTAAATTTGATTGCGAATTAAACGGTGATAGTTATTACAGACTGCCTAATAACGTTAATGTTACATTCTCTCAGAACATAACTGGTGAAGCTCTTCTGTATATGTTAGATATGAGTGATATTAAAATATCGACATCTTCGGCTTGTAACTCTAAAGAAGTATTGCCAAGCCATGTACTCAAAGCAATAGGATTAACTGATGAAAATGCTATGAAAACTGTCCGTATTACTTTGTCTAACGATGTTACATATGAAGAGATTCATAAGACGGTTGAAGAAATCGGTAAATCTATTAAACTTATAGAAACATAAGGAAGAGGTGGTTAAATACGGGTAGAAAAAAGACACATGAAGAATATGTTTATGAAGTCACTAAAATTAACTCTAATATTGAAGTTATTGGTGAATATATTGGAGCAGATATAAAAATATTGCATAGATGCAAAATTTGCGGACATGAATGGGATGTGCTACCATCTGGTGTTTTAAGTGGATATGGTTGTCCAAAGTGTTATGGACACACTTTAAAGAGACATGAACAATATGTTGAAGATATATTTGCTACCAATCCTAACATTGAAGTTGTGGGGAAATATATAAATAGTAAAACTAAAATTCTACATCGTTGTAAAATTTGTAATTGTGAATGGTTGGCAAAACCCAATTCTATTCTGAGTCTTCATTCACATTGTCCAGAATGTAGTAAAATACATAAAATGGAATTGTTAAGAAAATCACCCGAACAATATGTTTTGGAACTTGCAATAAAAAATCCTAACATTGAAGTTGTTGAACAATATATTGATGCAAAAACTAAAATTTTACATCGATGTAAAGTATGTGGTCATGAATGGAACCCTTCACCATACAATGTGCTGAATAATGGTAGTGGTTGTCCTATATGTGCTGGTAAAGTTATAGGAAATCCTCCAGAATATAAAAATAGTATTTGGGCTTCCGAATATAGAGAGTATTTTTTCAAATATATGACAGAAGAACAAATGAAAACATATATGCCTAATAGCACACAAAAAATAGAATTGCCTTGTCCTTGTTGTTACCGTTTTAAATTCATAACCCCATCTGACTTATTAAATACGGGATATGGTTGTTCTTATTGTTCTGATGGAGTTAGTTATCCTAACAAATTTGGTAGAGCACTCATAGAACAATTGTCCGTCAATAACATGCAAAATGAGTATAGTCCAGACTGGTGTATTATTAATGGGAATAAGTGCAGGTATGATATTTATTTTGAATATGACAATCATAAATACATAGTTGAAATGGACGGTGGATTAGGACACGGCAATAGAATATTTGGTACAAAGGACAAAGATAATATCGGATTGGAGCGAGACATAAAAAAGAATAACTTAGCAAAAGAACATGATATTCAAATAATTAGAATTGATTGTATAAAATCAGAACAAGAATATATTAAAAATTCTGTCTTAGAAAGTCAATTAAATACGATATTTGATTTGTCAAATATAGATTGGGCATATTGCGATAGAATAGCTTCTTCTAATAATATATTTGAGGCTGCAGTTTTATGGAATGAAGGACTATCTACTAAAGCAATATCTGAAAAGCTATATGTTCATCGTCAAACTGTATATAGATACTTAATTAAAGCCAAGCAATTAGACTTATGTGATTATTCAAAAGAAGAAAGTCATAAAAGAAGTTGTATTGAAACAAAACAATTAAGTAAAAACAAAAAGATTATTAAGGAGAAATAGAATGTATAGGGTTTTTGATAAAAAAAGAAAACAATGGGTTGATAACATAGTTAAAGATGCACAAGATGATTTATATAAAGTAAAGAAAAGTATTTTTGGTGACAAATTAACTTATCTTGACCAAGACGAATATGTTTGCCATAATGCCTTTGATTTATATGATAAAAATAATATACAAGTATTTGAAGGTGATTATCTTCGAGCAGAAGTGGATAAAGATAAAGTTGTCATCGGTCTTGTTGCTTTTGTAAATGATTTATCTGCCTATGTGATTTTAGTTGAATCTACTCAAGAATTTTTTACATTAGGTTCTGAAACCACCGAATATATTGAAGTTGTTGGTAATGTATTCGATGGCTACGAAAAGTAATAATGGTTAGTAGGCATTATAAAAGCAAAAGATATAAGCGTGAAAAATTTATTGACAAACATCTTAATGGTGATGGAAAAGTGATTGATAGTTTCATTGTAGATAAGGGTCATGAAAAAGGATTAGAGAGACATGATGTTACTGAAAATGGGATTATCATTATATATAATTCAGTGTCTAATAAACTTATTACAAAACTCGTGGCAAGAGAAAATCAAATAAAGAGATATTATCACAACTCTGGTAGAGAACCTCCCGAATGGCTTCTTTATTTGGCACGATATCATGAAAGTCTAAGATACAATAGGTGAAAAATGAAAATATTAAATGGTAAAGAATTTGCAGATAAAATAAAGGACGAAGTAAAAGCCGATGTTGAAGTACTAACATCTGACGGTAAATCAGTTTATCTTGCAGTTATTCAGGTTGGAGACGATGCCGCTTCTTCTACATACGTTAGAAATAAACATAATGCTTGTGTACGTTGTGGAATCACATCAAGCACATATAATTTAGCAAACGATGAATCCGAAGAAAATTTAATTGAAATGATTCAGACATTGAATAAAAACAACTATGTCCACGGCATTCTAGTGCAGCTACCATTGCCGAATCACATTGATGAACATAAGGTAATTCAGTCTATCGCCCCCGAAAAAGATGTTGACGGTTTCCACGAAATAAATGTTGGAAAGCTCATGGTTGGAGAAGATACATTTATCCCTTGTACCGCAAAGGGCATTATTGAATTGTTAAAATACAATGATGTTGAAATTGAAGGTAAACATTGTGTAGTTGTTGGTAGAAGTAATATCGTGGGCAAGCCCGTAGCAATGGAATTGCTTCATCATAATGCTACAGTTACTATGTGTCATTCAAAGACAAAGGAATTAGAGAAGATTTGCAAAGAGGCAGATATTCTTGTATGTGCCATTGGTAAACCTAAGTTCTTTAACAGAGATTATATCAAGGAAGGGGCTGTTGTTGTTGATGTTGGTATACATAGGACTGAAAATGGTCTTTGTGGAGATGTTGATTTCGATGATGTAAAGGATATTGTATCTGCTATCACTCCTGTCCCTGGTGGCGTTGGACAAATGACTATAGCTATGCTTATGAAGAACTGTGTACAAGCTGCACAGATGCAATTAAAATAACAATTTTAAGTGGTGAAAAGAGGTGAATTTATGGAAACTTGTCGTATATATCTTAGTGGTGGTATGGGGAATCTCAGTCTTGAAGAGCAATCAAAATGGAGAAAGCAAGTACAAGAAGCCATTAAATACAATTATGAATACGAAAAGCAGCCTTTATTTTTTAATCCTATAGACTACTTTAATTTTGAAGAAGTTCGATATAAATCTGAAAGAGAAGTTATGGAGTTCGATTTGAATGCTCTAAGACATTCGGATTTAGTGATTGTAAATTTTAATGACCCTACAAGTTTAGGCACTTGCTCAGAATTGGCTATTGCTTATGAAATGAAAATACCTATCATTGGTATTAACAAAGATGACAAGAAACTTCATCCGTGGCTCGAAGCCTTTTGTAATAGAATGTGTTCAAGTATTAGAGAGGCTGTAGAGTACACTGTAGATTTCTACTTGAATTAAACAATAAAAAAATTAAAAAATTTTCAAAATGATATTGACAACGAAATATTATTGTGATATAATATTATCGTAACTATTTAGGTTATAATTATTTATAACAAATAAAGTTATATAAATTAATTTATTATTAAAGGAGAAAAAATTATGAGTGAAAAGAAAGTAATTACGAAGTCCGATTGGGTGTCTAATTTCACACTTATCGGCAAGCCTGTCATCAACGACTACACCTTTAAGATTGATGAGAAGTCAGAGAAGTCAAATTGGATTTATAACGCTCTGAATCTTGGCATTGATTGCAGTGAAAAGCACGGCACTGTATATGCAGAGCTTATGGGTGGTTATAGCGAAGAGAACGAAAATAAGATTTATGCTCACGGCAAGAAAGATGACGATTCTGACGATTTTGAATCTCAGATTATTGTAGACTGGGAAGACCGTTTTAATGAGGAAGTTCTTGAAGAGATTGGAGACCTTTCATTTATCACAGTTGGTCTTGAAAAGACAAGTGAAGGCAAGACATTCTATAAGAAGTTCCTTTCAGCCTATGATGCTATTGCGTATGTTAAGGAACATCTTACCGAGGATATGGTTGTAAATGTTAAGGGAAATCTTAAGTATTCTACTTACAATGATAATGTTCAGGTTCGTAAGAATATTACAAGCATTGTACTGTCCAAGGCAGATGATGTATCTAAGTATGCCGCTCGTTTTACTCAGTCTGTTCTTATTGATAAGGACTCTGCAAGCCTTAAGAATATTGACAAGGATAAGGGTGTTATGTATATCGATACAAAAGTACTTGATTTCCTTAAGGAATATAATGGCATTAAGCTTGTAAATGCAAAGGGTGAAGAAAAGGGCGGTCAGTTCCCTTATAGCAAGCAGTTTGAGTTTGAGATGGATTTTTCTAATGAAGCACAGTGCAAGAAGATTATGGACAAGCTCTTTAAGGTTAAGAAGGGAGTTACGCAGATTTCCTTTGAAGGTGAGTTTATTGAAGGCGGTGCCGTTGTAACTGCAACTCTCGAAGACTTGCCTCAAGATATTAGAGATTTGGTTGATATGGGTGTTTATACTGAAGAAGAAGCTTGTGCTAAGTGTACTGCTAATGGAAGTAGAGAGCGTCGTATGGTACTCAAGAAGCCTCAGATTAAGATGGTAGGAAATGACGACGATAAGACACCTGTAATTCAGAGATTCGAAGAAAAATATAAGGAAGAAGACCTTGTGCTTGATTACCTTTATAAGAATGTAAGTAGCACAGAATCTCCTATTGATGACGATGACCTTCCATTTGGCACTAACGAAGCATCTGACGATGACTCGATGTCTTGGCTCAACAGCCTTTGATTAATACATAACTAATAAGTTTATATATGAGAGGGATTTAATTATCCCTCTCTGAAACAAATCAAAAAATAGGTTATGAGTTTAAAAGGTAATAAAAATCATAAAAAATATAATAGATATGATTTATCTGGAGACTATGGAATTGGTTATACATTTAAAAATGAAGAATTTTACTTTGACTTAGAAGACTACGAAAAGATAAAAGAAGATTGTTGGCATATTGATGCCAATGGCTATGTCATTAACGGAAAAAGAAAGAGACTTCATAGAATTATCATGAATTTAAGTAATTCAAATATTCCTATAGACCATATAAATCATAAAAAATATGATAACAGAAAAAACAATTTAAGGATTGTCAATAAAAGTCAAAACGCAATGAATCAATCAATGTCTTCGGCAAATACATCTGGCTTTACTGGCGTTAGTTGGCATAAAGCAAAAGGCAAATGGAGAGCTTACATAAAAATAAATTATAAGCAAAAAGATTTAGGATACTACGATAGTTTTGAAGATGCAAAGCAAGCTAGATTACAAGCTGAGAATGAGCGTTTTGGCGAATATAGTTATAAGAATAGTATGAAAGTAGGAGAATGAATTTATGGCTTTTGGCAAAAGAAACGAAATTAAAATTGACCCATTGAAGTATAATATCGCTTTACTTGGCGAAAGTGGTATTGGTAAAACTACTATTATCAAGGAAATGTGTGAAGAGCTTGGTGGCGAAGATTCTTATATTTTCTTAGAGATGGCAGGAGAAGCTGGTGCTGATGCTATTCAAGGAATTGTATACGAGGATGTTGATGATTGGGACATGGTTGAAGAGATTGTATCAGATATCGAGTCAAATAAAACCACAGAATATAAGTCATTGAAGGCAATTGTGGTTGATACTTATGACGGCTGGATAAATCTCGCTCAGAATGAGGCAATTCGCCTATGGAATAAGGCACATCCCGATAAGAGGGCTGATAGCATCGATGCATCTTGGAATGGATTCCAGAAGGGACAGCAGAAGGCATTTGATTTGATGTTTGACATCATCAAGAGACTTCGTGCTGTTGGTGTTGCAACCATTATTATTGGTCATGTTAAGAATCGTGAAATTACCGATGTTGCAAGTGGTGTTACATATCAGCAGTTAACTTCTGATGTAGAAAAGATTTATTTCAATCTGTTAAAGAAGAAGATGCATTTTGTTGGTCTTGCATATTTCGATAGAACAATTGTAACAGAGAAGACTGGTAAGAAGAACATTGTCACTAAGAAGGAAGAAACTGTAAATAAGATTTCCGAAGAGACAAGAAAGATTAGATTCCGTGACCCAGCAATGGCAGTTGATAGCAAGAGTAGATTTGCAGATATTGTCGCAGAAATCGATTTTAATGTTGGCGATTTTATTCAAGCGATGAAAGATGCAATTAAAAAAGAAGCAAGTAAGGGCAGTAAATCAATCGAAGAGTTAGAATCTGAACAAGCGGCAGAAGCAAAGATTGAAGAAAAGCGTATTGCAGAAGCAGAAAAGGCTGCTCGTGTAGAAAAGGAACTTGAAGAAATTAAGGCAAAAATTATAGAATTCTTTAATAACAACAAGACAGAAATTGATGTAATCAAGCCCGTACTCAAGGTTTGTAAGGATGCTGGCTTTGGAAATCCCACAGAAATCGATGATATTTCTGTTGCCAAGGAAGTTCTTAAGGCTTGTAAGTAAGATATAAAGTTATACCTAATCATACCTAATTATAACCCTTGGATTTTATCTAAGGGTTATAAGGGTATAAAAATACATATGAAATGGAAGTGAGAATATGGCGAAGAAAAAGATGAGCGAAAAAGAAAAGCGAGATTGGGAATCATTATATATGTATGTTAAATCAAACATTATGAACTATGATGAAAATCAAGCCCTATCAAATACGATGGTTCTCAGACTTAAAGGATTGTTAACCAATAAGTTTATGGAAAACAATAATATTGCTTCAACCGCCAATTATTCTTATGAAACGATATTAAATACATTTAAATTCTGTTCGGTTGATATTCAGAAGGCATTAAGAACTAATAGATTCACAGATGAACAACATAAATTTAATTATATTCTTAAGATTGTAGAAAAGAATATTAATACTGTTTATATGAAGATGAAAAATCTTGAAAAGGCAAAAGAAGAAGCGAAAAATACAACAGTAGAAACTCCTGTTCATACGGGGGCAGATTATCAAAGGAAGACTAAAGAGGTTAATAATAAATTATTAAATGATTTATGGTAAACAAAATTAGTTGAAGGTGTAGTATATGGCAGAAAAAAATCAAAAGAAGATAACTGAATTCGAGAAAGAAATGATAGATACTGCAAAAAAGGTTTTAGAGTTTAAAATTGCAGCCGAAGCTAATGTAGTTTCCATTTTATATAAAGCACCAGATAAATTATTTGACACTAATCTTACATTAGAAGATTTTTCAGAAAATACATGGAAAGTATTTTTTCAGATTGCCCATGACATTATTTTGATAGAGAGAAAAAATGTCCTTGATGATATTACAATAGGATTATATCTTGAGAAACACCCTAAATTAAAAGCTAAATATGATGAATATGGCGGTTATAATACAATTCAAAATGCCATGTCTTATATTAAAATTGAAAATTTTGATGGGTATGTATCCGAATTAAGAAAATGGAAAGCTGTAATCCAACTTTGTAAAAGAGGTTTTCCTGTAAAGCAAAGGTTGTCTGATTATGCAGATATGACAGCAGAAGACATTTATAATGAACATTCAGCGTATCTTAATGATGTATTTGTAAATATTGATTCTGATGTTAAGAGTTATGATATTTGTTATAAGATTCATGATTTAATTGAAAAATTAGATGCTGGCACTGCAATTGGATTACCCTATCATAGTATGCCACAACTTACTAAAGAAACTGGAGGACAATATTTAGGTTCGATTACTCTATTAGGTGGTATTAGTAACGCTGGTAAATCTACAGTAGCTCGTTCAACTACAATTCCAAGCATTATCGAAAAAAATGAAAAGATTGTTATCATGGTAAACGAAGATTCCAAAGAAAAATGGCAAAGAGAAATGCTTGTTTGGATTTGTAATAATGTATTTAAATTCGATATGCAAAAGCATGTTATTAGAGATGGTAAATATTCATCGGAAGTAAAAGAAATATTGCATAAAGCTGCTGATTGGTTGGAAGAAAAAACAAAGAATCATATGATTACTATTATCCCGTTTTTGCAGTATCAAACATCAAAAGCCATAAAAGAGATTAAAAAGTATGCTGCTCTTGGAGTGTCATATTTTGTACTTGATACTTTTAAAATGGATGCTGGTAAAGTGTCTGCAAGTTCTTGGATGGAAATGCAACAATCAATGGTTGCTATAAAAGATACTATTAAAGCAGAGGCGCTTAATGTACATATTTTGATTACTTTTCAGTTGGAAAAGGGTAGCTCTGTAATGAGATATTATACTCAAAACAATATTGGTATGGCAAAAAACATAGTCGATGTGGCTTCGACTTGCATTATGATACGAGATATTTTTGAGGATGAATATGACGGAGGTAAGAATGCTTTATATGTTTATCGACCAGAGGGTAAAAATAGCAAAATAGTTCAAAATCTAACAAAAGATAAAAAATATCAAGTATTCTTTATAGTGAAAAACCAAGAGGGAGCTGCTAATTCATATCAGATAGTTGCGGAGCATGATAAAAGTAGAAACATTATTAAAGAAATTGGTATAACTAATATTAGTCCAGATTCGTTTTAAGGTAATAAGGAGATAAAATATGGACACAATCAGCCTAAAAAATTATATATTTGAAAATAACAAAATTGAGTATATATTAAGCGAAATTGGCTGTAAGCATATTCAATATCATCCAAACAAAGAATATTATTCTTGCTCAAATTTTAATGGCGATAATCCAAGCGCAGTTAATGTAAGAAACAATGAATATCTAAGTGTTGCAAATTGGACACGAACAAAAGAGTTTGATAATAACTCTGATATTATTACATTGGTTCAATATAATAAGAGCCTATCATTTATTGAGGCAATTAGATATATACATAAAATCCTTGATTTACCTTTTGAATTTAAAAAGGTAAAAGTAACAGAAAAAAAACATGACCCGTTAGCCATATTCAAACGAGTGGCAAGCAGACAAAAAGCAGTTAATGTTGATGACATTCATATCTTAGAAGATAAGTTGGTTGAAGATTATGTTCCTATGTTGCATATTGACTGGGTAAAAGAAGGCATAACTGAAAGAACCCGAAAAAAATTCGGTATTGCTTATAGTTATAAACATAAACGAATTGTAGTGCCGTTAAGATTCTGGCTCACAGGGGAGCTGCTTGGGTTTAACCAAAGAACTACTATTGAAAATTATGAAGAGTTTGGAATTAAGAAGTATTTTATAACTCCTACATATCCTAAATGTTTAAATCTATATGGGCTATATGAAAATTATGATGCAATTCAAAAGGCGGGATATGTAGTAATTGCAGAGAGTGAGAAGTCGGTTTTAAAAAGAGATTCACTTGGCGATAGTACGGTGGTTGCACTTTCGGGCAAGAGCATATCAGACGAGCAAGTAAGGATTCTTATGGGTCTTAATGTAGAAATCGTTGTCGCCTTAGACAATGATGTAGATGTAAATGAGACAAGATTTATATGTGAAAAGTTTAAGAATATTAGAAAGGTCTCGTACATAAAAGACTTTATGGGATTTCTTGGTGAAAAGGACGCCCCTATGGATGCTCGTAATAAAGATTATCAATTCTTGTTTGATAACAGAATTGTTTACGATAGAAATGAACAGCGTAAATATCAAGAAGGTTTAAATAAAAAGTAGGTAATAATATGAAATTATATTTTGAAAACTCGCTTGGTCAAAGAAGAATCATAGCAGAACCAGAGACCGAAAATGAAGCATGGAAAGAAATTCATAAGTTCTGTGAGATTAGAAACTTTAAGATTTATTATGTAAGAGAGTGGCGAGACAAAGAAGGTCTTAAATGGTACGATGTCGGGTCTCACACAGAATTTTTTATACTTGATGATAGAAATTAAAATGGTGATTTTAAGAGGTAAAAATATATGAAAAATGTAAAGAGAATTGATTTTGTAACTAGCTGTGCAAATTCTGACGGAAATCTTGTAAAAGGCACAGAAAGAAATGAAACTATCCTTTTTAATCAAACCGTTATTACAAGTGATGAAGTACGAGAATTAATTCGTTCTGGCGAATATGAATATGATAACCGTATCATTGTTACAACACCAATACGAGCAGATAATTTAAAAAGTAGATAAAAGGAGAATACAAGGTGAATCCAATTTTTAATGAGTATATAGAATTTTTGAATGATACAAATAAAACAAAAATTGAAGATTTAAAAGAAGGATATTTTTGGTTAGATAAATCTATTATCAAGGGCTTTGATAAAAATGGCGAAATCCATAAGTTTTATAGAGTTAAAATTGAAGACGATTTATCTGTTAGTGTAACTAAACCCAAGAGCGGATACGATAATATTAAGGATGTTGATATTGTCAGTTGGAAAGATTTAATTGAAACAAACAAAAATCACTTAAAGAATCTTGAGGATGAAGCATTAAAATTTATTGAAGAGAAGGTAAATAAATATAAAGAATATACTTCAATTATACCTGTATCTACTGGTAAAGATAGTATGGTAGTAGCCTATCTCATAAGAAGTTTATTCCCAGACACAAAAGCTATTTTTAATAATACTTCTCTGGATGTTGTAGAATCATATAAAATGGCTAAAAATCTCCCTAATTGCGAAATGATGAGTCCCAACAAAGGGTTTTATCAATATGTAAGAGAAGATGGAATGATACCAACTAGATTTGCAAGATTTTGTTGTAGAATTTTTAAAGTTGGTACTATGGTTAAAGAATTAGACCACAATCATCCTTATTTACTGTGGATGGGTATGAGAAATGAAGAAAGCAACACGAGAAAAGATTACGGCGATGAGGTTGTAAATCCCGAATGGGGTAAAACTTGTTGGAAGGGAATCTTGCCAATTCGAAAATGGTCTGAGTTAGATGTGTGGCTATACACTTTCTGGCGAGGACTTGAAATAAATCAAAAATATAAGTATGGGTATTCGAGAGTTGGGTGTGCTATTGCCTGTCCTTATTACACGAAGTCAACTTGGGTTCTTGACAAATATTTCTACCGTAAGGGATATGATAGATGGAGAGATATGCTTGAAAAAGACTTTATCGAGAATAAGAAATGGCTAATTATGAATTGCACTCTCAAAGAATATCTTGAAGTCGCTTGGAATGGTGGAACTTATAGAAACGAGCCAACCGAAGAAGTAATCAGAGAATTCATGAAGTATAACGGTTTAAAAGATTTTGATTTAGCAAAGCAATACTTTAATAAGAATTGTTGTGAGTGTGATAAACGTATCAAAGACAAGAATGTGTTAGCTATGAATATGAAAATCCACGGTAGACAAATAAATAAGTTTTATTGTAAGAAGTGTTTTATGAGTTTACATAATCTGTCTGAAGATGATTGGGACAACAAGTTGAAATCTTTTAAGCAAAACGGCTGTAATTTGTTTTAATAGATAAAGATATACACATAAAATTTGTGTTTTAATCGCTTCATTCATCATAACATAATCCTTTTTTGTATATTTTTGTATTTAAAACTTCCTAATAAATTGAAATTTTGTGATAATTTTTAACACAAATGTGTAAAACTAACAATAAATGTATACTAAATAATTACATTTATGCTATTTATTATTAATAAATTTGTGTTTTTTCGATTAAAACACAAACTTTAAGAAGTCAGAATTCATTAGAAGATGTTTTGAAAAGTTGTCCAAAAAATCCAACTGTAATAAATAATATCATAAAGGCATATCACAAGATTAATAACGATATGTACAAGAAAATCTCCGTTGCTATTAGTGGTGGCGCAGATAGTGATGACATGTTAGATATTTGTTGGATGTGCGATAATGATGGTAAGGTTGTTTATGTTTGGTGCGATACAGGATTAGAATATCAAGCAACAAAAGACCATTTGAAGTATCTTGAAAAAAAATATGGTATTGAGATTATTCGTACAAAAGCAATTAAACCAATACCTCTTTCTTGCAGGGAATACGGTCAACCATTTTTATCTAAACGAGTAGCAGATTATATTTCAAGACTTCAATCGCACGGATTTGATTTTAGAGATGGCGGTTATAATGAATTGGCAAAGCAGTACCCAAAAGCAAAAGGGGCTTTAAAGTGGTGGTGTAACGAATTTGGTGAAGGAAGTAGCTTTAATATTCAAAGAAATAAATGGTTGAAAGAATTTATGATTGCTAATCCACCTACATTTAAAATTTCGGATAAGTGTTGCAAGTATGCTAAAAAAGATGTAATGAAGAAATACATTAAAGAAAATCCAGTTGATTTGCATATGGTTGGAGTAAGAAAAGCAGAGGGTGGACAAAGAGCAACTGCCTATAAGTCTTGCTTTGACCAGAACATTGATGGACACGATAATTATAGACCTTTGTTTTGGTATAAAGACGAAGATAAAGATGCATATGAAAAAGCAAGGAACATAATTCATAGTAAGTGTTATACCGAGTACGGATTGAAAAGAACTGGGTGTGCTGGCTGTCCATTTGGCAAAGATTTCGAAATGGAACTTGAAATTATTGAAAAGAATGAACCTAAGTTATTTAAGGCAGTAAATAATATTTTTGGTGATTCATATGCATACACACGAAAATACAAAAAGTTTTGCGAAGAGATGGATGTAAAATATGGTTCATATGCTGCTTATTTAAGCCAGAAATGTGAATAAAATTACGATTTTAAGAGGTTTATTATGAATGAATGTACTGTAAATAAAGCTTCGCCTTTGGAAGTAAGTGTAGAAAAACTTTTAGAAGCTGTAAAACAGTTTAGTGAACATATTTATGATGCAACAGAAATATTTATGGGGAATCCTTTTGATTTAATCGAAATAGATATGTCAGAGATTCCAAGTAATTGTTGTTTTATAAGTGAAAATAGCGTTGAAAGAAATAAGATGTATCATATTACAAATGACGAACTGAAAAGAGCGTTATATAAATTTTTTATTGAGGAAAACCCAGACAGAGTATTTAGAGGTAAGAAATAAAATTGCAGTTTTAAGAGGTAAAGTTATGGATAATAGAATGAGTGTACAGGCACAAGTAAACTGTATGAAAGACGCAATAGTTGGCTTTAGATATAGACATTTCAAAGGTGGCATTTATCTGGTCACAGACATTGCCGTACATAGTGAAACAGCAGAACCAATGGTTATTTATAAAAGCTTTGATAATTCTAATTTGGTGTGGTGCAGACCATTGAATATGTTTCTGTCAGAGGTAGACCACGAGAAATATCCAGATGTGAAGCAACTTATGAGATTTGAAAGAATCGGAGAAGCAGAATAAAATTGAGGTTTTAAAGGTAACAAATGAAGAATTACGTACAAGAAGAGCAAGCTTTTATTGATGGTGTAGAGTTTGCTATGGATTGGAATTTACCAATTCCAGAAGAAGACTATAAAAAGTATTATGAATTAACAAATAAAAGAGAGGGAGTGAAAATAATGTATAGATATCATATTGAATTAAATACAAGTAGCGATATCGTAGAGTTTATCGATGTTTGTTCAAAGATTCCTTCCGAAGTGATAGTAAATGGCAAGGATGAGAATGGTAGCGATTGGTCTTTGAGTGCAAAAAGTTTTCTATGTGTTGTTGTCATGAGTGCTCATTTACAGAATAAGCAGAAACAGATGGCACAGAATGCAGATTGGAATACTATTTATGTAGAATGCGAAGAAGACATCTACAATAAGATTTCTAAGTTTGTTGTTTAAGAGGTGATTGAATGGCGAGATTAACACACGAAGAAATTGAGAAGATTAAAACTAAGCACAATGTTCAGCGTCTCTGGTCATGGAGCCGTATGAACACTTATATGACTTCTAAGTTTGAATATCTTCTCAAATACATACTTAAGTCAAAAGAAGATAGATGTGATAGTTGTTATACAGTCCTTGGTACTATCTGTCACGACACATTAGAGAAGTTTTATGAAGGTAAGATTAAATATGAGGATATGATTGATGATTATAATGATGGTTTTACAACTGCCATTACAATTGCAGACCTCAAGTTTAATCGCTCTGATGCAGAAAAGAATAAGAGTATTGGGGAAAAGTACAATGATAACCTCATTCACTTCTTCCAAAATCATACAATATACAAGCACAAGTTGTTGGTTGAAAAGCCTATTGTAGTTAATATCAACGGCAATGTGTTTGTAGGATATATCGACGCTCTTTATAAAGATGATGATGACAACTATTATGTTTTAGACTTTAAGTCAAGTAGTATTTATACGGGTAAGACACTTGAAGAGAATTCAGGTCAGTTGACCATCTACGGTATAGGATTACATCAGTTGGGCATTCCTCTTGATAAGATTAAGCCTTGTTTCAATTTCTTAAAGTATTGCACTATTAAGTACGAACAGAAGAATGGAACTGTTAAATACAGAAATGTTGAGAGATGTAAGATTGGCGAAAGCCTTCAGAGCAATGCAAAGACTTGGCTAAAGCATTTCGGTTATGAACCAGATGAATATCTCAAGGAAATGCTTGATACTAACGGAATTGATTGTCTTCCTGAAGAAGTCAAGGAAAAGTATGAAATTACTGATTGCCATGTAGCTGTTGAGTTCAATGAGAATGTTGTAAATAAGTGGACTGATTTTATTACAACCACCCTCAAGGATATAGAACTTAGAGAAAAGGATTATGAAGAAACTAAATCTCTTGAATGTTTCTGGGATGATGAAAAAAATGTAGCAGAACAGAGCTATTACTTTGCAAATCTATGTTCCTATTCAGCAACAAAACATCTTCCTTATAAAGCTTATCTTGAAAAGTTTGAAGCTGCTCAAAGAGGAGATGATTTGTTCAGTGGGGTTGGTAACGATAATGTTTCTTCTTTAAGTAGTAATGTTATAAACAATAAGAATGACGAACTGGATTTGAGCTGGCTCGATAATATTTGAGGTAAAAATATGAATGTAAAAGAGCAAATTGATTACATGATTCAGTCTTTGCAGTTGGCAAAGTCAGAAATTGAGTATGCTGAAAAGTATATGAACGCAAAAAAGGAAGATAAAGATTTTTATCAGTGGAATCATATGGGGTATGATGCTAGGCAACCTAATGGAACTATCATCAGAGAATCTTTAAAAATGGTCGGCAGATTGGCAAATATAACGGCAGGTAAAGTTACTTTAAGTTCTTATAGCGATAAACTGTTTGAAGAGTAGAGTTAAATTATTTGAGGTAACAAATATGAAAGTTAAAGACTTAAAGTGGCATGTGTATTATCACAATGTAAATAGTCAAAAAATAGAAACATATAATGTTGTAGGTGGTAAATATTTTTTTGAAGAACTCAAGAAAATGATGAAGAAACACAGAGACAAAAAGGATTTTGCTGAGGCTTTAAAGAGTGAAATGATGTATCATTTCTGGAGTCGTGCTGAATGGGAAGTAGTTATTGAAATTACCGAGGATAATCGTATCTTTCTTAACCCTTGGGTTGGTTGCAGAGAGCCAGAAAAGGTACGAATAGATGTAACTGACAACACCGATTTTGATTGGAGAGGCTTCGCAGAATTACATACTAGTAAACAAATATATAAGAATAAAGCAAAAATTGATGTGTTCGACCAATTGATGTATAGATGGGATGAGTTTGTTGATTATTGTTGGAGCAGCGAAGCATATAAACCAAGAAAGAAAAAAGAAGAATAAAATTCGATTTTTATGAGGTAGATTATGATTTTAGATAGAGAAAAGTGGTATGAAACCATTAATAAGAAAGTTTGGTTGGTGTATTTATTGAGTTCCTGTGAAATGGGAACTGAAGGCTGGAGCGGTTGGCAATATCATGCCGTTGCCCTTGGTAATACTGACGAAGAGATTTATAACAATTGGGTTAAGAATGTAAAAGAGATTTATGCCGTAGACTTGTCAGAAGATTTGAAATGTACAAACGGATATTGGTCTTGCTATTATCCTCTTTGTAAGAATGAACTTCCAACATCAGTCTATGGAGATTCGCAGCCATTACTCGTCGAAGCACAATATAGAAAACATACATATTAAAAGCTGAATTTTAAGAGGTGCATATAATGATTAAAGTTCTTGAAGGAATAGAGAATGTCGGTGAAGAAGTAAAATGCCAAGAATGTGGTGCTATCGTACATTGTGAAAAACAAGATTGGGAAAAGGTCAGCTATATGTGGCATGACCAAGTAAGAGTGAACCAAGTTATAGATTGCCCAAGTTGTTGGTGCCGCATCTATAGATGGGAAGATAGATGAGATTATAAAAGTTTAATTTTAAGAGGTAAGAATATATGGGTAACATTCAAATTGGTCAAGGCAATGTTATTAAAAACTCCGTTATCTCATCAAATAGCGGAGTGGCTGTCATAGGCAACGAAGTGATAATCAACGGTGTTAAAATGCCGCCTTGTCCAGCCAAAGGACATAACTCAACTATTATTGGTGATAAGGTTTATTTAAACGGCTATGAACTGGTCAACGGTAAGTGGAAGAAGACTTTGAGAGCCTTGTGGTACAAATGGTTTTAAAAGATTAGTTTAAGAGGTAAGAATATGTATGTGATTAGCAGAATGCCAGAAAGCAAAGTGTGCTTTGGTGAATGTTTAGAAGATGGGTTTTATGTAGAAGGTGAAACTTATTTTGATGTACAAGAAAAACTCGAAAAGCACGAAACAGAAATATGTGAGCATGAATGGGAGTTTATTGGTGCTTCTTACACTGATTTTGACACAATTCATCATTATAAATGTTCTAAATGTGGAGCACAAAAATCCACATCATTAAGTATTTAAAAGATTAGTTTTAAGAGGTAATAGTATGAATAATATGTATATGACAAAAGTTTATATTACACCAGATTACATTTTTGATAAGTTATCAGATAAAGATAAACAAAGATTTAATAAATGCATGTTTACCGATGTGATAAAAGATGGAAGTGGCAACATAGAAATCGGTTGTATGTTTTTTGAAAATGAAACCAAAGAGTCTGAATTGAGATATAAATTAAGTGATGATTCGGAAATCTCATTAGAACATTAAAAGATTCATTTTAAGAGGTAATTTATGAAATATAAATTATATAAAAAAGATTTTCAGATTTGGAAGAACGATATACATTTGTTGCCAACCATCAGGCTAATTATAAATGATATGGTATATATGAGAAGGAATTTTTCAATCTCATTCCATTGGTTAGTGTTTAATGGAAGACTTTTGTTTATGACAGATTAAAATATCGTTTTTAAGAGGTAGAAATTATGATGGGAACAATGAACTGCGTTTATGAAACGCCTTGTGGTTGGTGTTCTAAGTGGGATAAAAAATGTGATAAGAAAATCCCAGAAAGAGGACAAAGGGCGAAGTGCAATCCTGTTGACGATGTTATGGATGACTCGCTTAAAGAAGCACTTGCCAATAAAATGTGTGTAGAAGAATCAGACCACGAATGGGAATGTACTGGATTATCCACGGCAGGAACTACTTATAGATGTAAGAAGTGCTATGCAACTAAGACATATCCATGTAATTTCAATAGTGAAATTTCTGTAACAATTTAAAACTAACATTTTAAGAGGTGATATTATGACACAAACATTTAGATATGAAACAAATCATCCTATATTGCAGAAACATCTAGATTTATTAAGCAAGATAGATGATGAGAAAGTAATGTGTGTTTGTTATGACAAAGAAAAAAATGATTTTTATATAACCGAATGTTGTGATGAGTGGTTTACATATCACCTCACAAAAGATGATTGTATCGAATTATCAGAATTATTTAAAGAGATTGCAGAAGCAATCGGCACATAAAGATTGGTGTTTAAGAGGTAGTTTATGAAAGAAGTAAAAAATATGAGAGTCGAAATTGTAGATGAAGACCATATTTGGGTTAATAATAGACAGTTTATTTCTTTAAAGCGTTTTGGCGAAGCAAAGAAAGATGTTGCCAATGAAATAAAGCTTCTTGCTGACAAAAACAAGGAACTTGCTGAAGAGAATGAAGCATTAAAGGTATTATTAAAAAATCAATTAAATGAAGTTGTAGACAGTCATTTAACAGAGGCACTTGCCAATAAAATATGTGTAGAAGAATCAGACCACGAATGGGAGTGTTGCGGGGTATCTACTGGAGAAAGTCATTATAGATGCAAAAAATGTGGTGCTTACAAAACATATCCGATAGAGGCGATATATCGATAACTATATAAAATGATTAGTTTCAAGGAGGTAGATTTATGGACACAAAAATTTATAGCATATTCCCCGCTTGTGGAAAGACTTGGTTATATGAACATCAAGAAGATTACGATTTAAAGATTCTTGATTCTGATAGTAGTCAGTTTAGCTGGCTAATCGAAGAAGTAGAAGACCCCGATTATGTTATCATTGGCGAAGGTGAAATTAAACCGCTTATTCACAGAAACAAGGTTCGTAATCCTGACTTTCCTAATAATTATATTGAGCATATTAAAGATAATATAGGCAAATATGATTGTATTTTTGTTAGTAGTCATGCTGCGGTAAGAAAGGCTCTTGACGAAGCAGGTATTGATTTTACAATTGTATATCCAGAGCAAAGGTGCAAAGCTGAGTGGGTTGGTCGATGTTTTATAAGAGAGCAGAATGGTGAAAGCGGATGTGGAACCAAGGTTATGTATGATAATTGGGAACAGTGGATTTCAGAATGTTTTGGAACTGGAATTGACCACAAAGAAATTGTGTTACGACCAACCGAATATTTAAGTAAATATTTTAAGAGGTAAGATTATATGGACGAAAAGAATATACCTGATGAAAAGAAATTTGTAACTATAGAAATGTTTGAACAATATCATAAGAGGCTTATGGAGTACATAGGTATGCACGATGATTTGATTCTTAACGGTGAAACAACTTGTCCTAAGTGTGGTGCAACTATTACGAGCGACAAGTGTGAATATTGTTCGAATCAAGATTTAGCAAATCAAGATTTGACAGATTAAAACAAAGATTTTAAGAGGTAGTATATGAATGTAATGCAAGTATTTTGTGGAAACTGTGCTGGAACAGGAAAGATGACAAATTGGAAAGTTGTAGACTCAAACGACAATATGGGGACGATGAAGCGAGAAGAAACAGTGTGTTGTGCGTGTAACGGAAAAGGTTATACCGAATATGCCACATTCACTCTTGAAGAAGCAAAAGCAATTCTTAAACATTGTGGTTTAAGTACAGAAAGTTAAGCAAATAAAATAAAGGTTTTAAGAGGTAAAATATGACGGCAGAAGAAAGATTGTTAGAGTACGGTTATGAAGGTGTAAAGTACTTAATTGATGAAAGTTATGATGATGCCTTAATTGGTGTAAGCGAAGATAATAGAGCTATTTATGATTTTAGTCTTATGATTGAATGGTTAATGAATAAGTATGGTTGGTCTGAGAGCGAATCAATAGAATGGATAGAATTTAATACACTTAGAGCTTTGCCTTATTTTGGCGAAGGAGCGCCGATAATCATGTATGGTTTGCCATTAGATTAAAAAAGTTTAAAGAATTTTCTGAAAAGTGCTTGACAAAAAAATATTATTGTAGTATAATATCAACGTAAGAGGTTTATGTCTAAGAAATAAGGTTATATAAGAAGGTGTAAAAATGAGTGATGTAAGTCAGAATTATACGGTGTATCACCTACATTCAGATTTATCCAACGGAGTCACCAACATTGACTCTGTTACAAAATACAAAGAATATGTAGAATACGCAAAGTCTCTTGGTATGACCGCCTTGGCTTTTGCAGAACATGGCAATATTTTTGAGTGGGTTCATAAAAAGGAAGCAATTGAAGCTGCCGAAATGAAATACATTCACGCTGCTGAAGTTTATTTGACAACAGATAAAGATGTAGAGAATAAACATAGGGATAATTATCACTGTGTCTTAATCGCAAAGAATTATGATGGTGTAAAAGAATTAAATAGGCTGATTTCTCATTCATTTAACAGAGAAGATTATCATTATTATTACGCACCTCGTATTAGTTTTGATGAGTTATATACTACATCTGATAACATTATTATCACTACAGCTTGTCTTGGTGGTGTTATCAATAAAGCAGATAACAACCTTAAAACAGAATTCTTAAGATTTCTAATCAAAAACAAGCACAGATGCTATCTTGAAGTACAACATCATAATTGTACAGACCAAGCTGTATATAATAAAGCTTTATATGCAATTAATCAAAAAACGAATATACCACTTATTGCAGGGACTGATACACACTGTTTAAATGATACTCATATAGAAGGTAGAAGTATTCTACAGAAAGCTAAGAGTGTATTCTTTTCTGATGAAGAATCTTGGGATTTAACTTTTAAAACATACGATGAATTAGTTGAAGCATACGAAAAACAAGGCGCTTTACCTAAAGAAGTGTATTTACAAGCCATTGAGAATACTAATGTAATGGCAAATTCTGTTGAAGAGTTTAAATTGGATTATTCAAAAAAGTATCCTAAGTTATATAATGATTCTGAAAAAGCTTTAAAAGAAAAGATTGTAAAGGGCATTAAAAACAGAGGTGTTGATAAGTATAATAACTTCGATGAATATAAAAAGAAAATTCAATATGAGTTAGAAACTTATAAACATAATGGTGCAATTGACTTCCTTTTGCTTGAAGAAGACTATAAATCAGCCTTGAAAAAGCAGGGTGTAAGTTATGGTTATTCAAGAGGTTCAGTTAGTGGAAGTGTAATCGCATACTTGCTTGGTATTACTGAAGTGGATTCTATTAAATATAACCTTAACTTTGAACGCTTTATGAATAAAGAGCGTGTATCTCTTGCCGATGTTGATACCGACTGGTCTAAAAAGGATAGATATAAAGTAAGAGAATATCTCTTTAATAAAGAAGGATTGTATTGTTGTGATATTATTACTTTTAATACAATTGCTCTAAAGGGTGCTATCAAGGATGTTGGCAGAGCATTGGGGTTAAGCGTGGATGAAACACAGAGTATTAGCGATGCAGTATATCAAGACGAAAACAAAAAGGATTGTATAGACGACTTTTATATTAAGAAGTATCCTGAGCTGTTTAAGTATGTAGATATTGTAAAAGGCACAATTGTTTCAATTGGCAATCATCCAGCAGGTCTTGTTGTATCGCCATATCCAGTAGATGAATGGTTTGGACTATGTAGCACTAAAGGTAACGATAATATGATTTCTCAAATCAACATGAAGGAGATTGATGGTCTTTCATTTGTTAAGCTTGATGTTCTTGGTTTGGATTGTGTTGGTCTAATTAATGAAACTTGTGATTTGGCAAATATTCAAAGGATTACACCAGACAATATCTCCTTTGATGATAAAAAAGTTTGGGATGAAATCAGAGACGATTGTACAATGATATTTCAGTTTGAATCGTCATATGCTGGTGATTATATTAAACAGCTTCTTAGCGACGATACAATAGCAAAGATTAAAGAAAAGAACGAAAACTTCTCTTATATAGATTTGATGTCAATGGCAAATGGAGCTATTAGACCTGCTGGTGCAAGCTATCGTGATGAGTTATCAAGAGGTGAATATCGAGATAATGGACACGAAGCATTAAATAAATTCCTTGCTCCAACACTTGGATACTTAGTATATCAAGAGCAGATTATTGAGTTCTTGCATAGTTTCTGTGGCTACACAATGGGCGAAGCTGACATTGTACGAAGAGGATTTGCAAAAAAAACTGGTACTGATAAATTTATACCTAAAATCAAAGAAGGTTTTATCAAAACCATGCAAGAAAAATACAATGTCGATGAAGAAGAATCTAATAAACTTATTGAAAACTTTATCCAAGTTATCATCGATGCAAGTTCGTATCTTTTCTCTCTAAACCATGCTACGCCCTATAGTTTTCTTGGATATGTTGTTGGATGGCTAAGATGTTATTATAAATTAGAAACTGTTACAACTGCCTTGAATATTTACGAAGGTGATTCAGATAAATGCTTGGAGATATTGCAGTATGCAAAAAAGCATAATATTGAACTTAAGCCAATTCGCTTTGGTAAATCTGGCAGTTTTTACACTATAGATAAAGAGAATAACGCTATTTACAAAGGAATCAGCAGCATTAAGTATTGTAATGCTCAGATAGCAAACGAATTATTAGAACTGTCTAAGAATAAATATAATTCCTTTATAGACTTGTTAAGAGATATAAAAGAAAAAACAACATTAAATTCAAGACAGCTTGATATTCTTATTAAACTTAATTTCTTCTCTGATTTCGGTAACAACAAGTATCTATTAGGTATGAATGAAATCTATGATAAGTTTGCCAATGCAAAAATCATTGCAAAAAAGAAGATGGAAGAGTTGGGATTATCTGAATACCTTATGACAAAGTATTCTAGAAAAGAAACAGCAAGTCAATATCGTGATATTGATAATGATGGGTTAATTAAAGAATTGTGCGGTCAAATTACTAATGAGTCTCTTGGCATAGTCGAGCAGATTTCTTCTGAAGTCGAATTCCTTGGATATGCTAATTATACTAATAAGGATATATCTGAACATTATTATATTGTCACAAGCTTTGGTGACAGTAAAAGTGCAACTCGTCCATATTGTACCCTTTATAGAATATGTGATGGTGAAAAAATTGACACAAGAGTTAATAGGTCTAATGTATTTAAGGCTAATCCTTTTGGTCTGTTTTCAATAATTAATATGCCTATGACTACATACGAATATAAAAAGGTTAAAGATGGAGACAAGTGGGTGGATTCAGATGAGATGCGTGTTGTGATGGCAGAATATGAGGTAATTAAATAAAAATGAGTGAACAGAAGTTATTTAAATTTAAAGGGGTAATCATTAAGTGTACTTATAACACACCAGATTATAAGATATACGCTATTGATGTAAGCAAAAAAGATTACCCCGATATTAAACAAAACAAGTATAATAATGTAAGTATCTTGGGCGAATTAAGTGACCTCACGCTTGGAGTTGAATACGAAATTACCGCTGAAGAACAAACAAATAAGTATGGCACGAGTTATAAGGTGGTCAATATTAAGCGTGACATGCCTACCACTACCGAAGGCACATTCCTCTTTCTTTCTGAAATTTTGACAGAGAATCAAGCCAAGGTGCTTGTTGAAAACTATCCGAACATCATTCAAAAGGTTAAGGATAATGATTTAGATGATATAGACCTTTCAAAACTTAAAGGCATAGGCGAGAAAACATTTGCAGTTATCAAAGAAAAGATAATAACGAACTTTGCCTTAATGGATTTGGTAATTGAATTCAAGAATGTTTTATCAATGAGTATTATTAAGAAGATTTATGATGAGTATTCTTCGATTGATAAACTTAAAGAAAAGCTAAAAGAAGAGCCATATACATCATTAACTCGTATAAGTCGAATCGGTTTTAAGACAGCAGATTCCATCATCCTTCAGTTACAAAAAGAAAATATCATTGATTTTGAATATGATGTTAAAACTTCGGCAGACCGTTGTCTGTCTTGTATGTTGTATCTTTTAGAAGAGAACGAGAACGAAGGTCATACTTGTATGAATCTTGCCGACCTTAGACAACAGTGTTTGAAACTTGTTCCTTCATGTGCAGACCACTTTGTTGATGTTATCAAAAATGATAACATTTATTATAATAAAGAAGATATGACAGTTGCTCTTCGTAGTACCTATGAGACCGAAGAGTATATTGCAAATACAATTCTTGCTAATTTAAATGGTACAAATAATGTATGGGAATTTGATGCTCAAAAGTACAAGAAGGTAGGAGAGTTTGAACTATCAGATGAGCAGATGCAGATTCTTGATGTTATATGTAAAAATAATATTGCTATTCTTAATGGATTTGCAGGAGCAGGAAAGACCGCTTCAACTCAAGGCATTATTAATATGCTAAAAGATAATGATAAGTCATTTAGATTAATGAGTCCGACTGGACGAGCTGCGAAAGTTTTGCATGAAAATACAAATGAACCAGCTTCGACTATACATAGAGGATTAGGATATATTCCACCGAATAATTGGACATATAACAAATACCAACCTCTTGATTGCGATGTTGTAATCGTTGATGAGTTTTCTATGGTAGATATTTGGTTATTTAAAAGACTACTTGATGCCATTGATTTCAAACATACAAAACTCCTTATAATTGGCGACAATGCACAGCTTCCTTCAGTATCGTGTGGTAATTTGCTTCATGACTTTATGGAAGCAAACATAATTCCTACTGTTACTTTGAATAAAATTTTTAGATATTCAAGCGGTGGTTTGATGCGTGTTGCAACAGATACTAGATGTTGTAAAGAGTATCTTACAAAAGATATGAAAGCAAAGGCAACAACTTTTGGTGACAATCAAGATTATATGTTTATTGATTTAGCATCTGAGTTAATTCCTAAGAATGTCGTAGCTCTGTATAAAAAGTTATTAGACAACGGCAATAGTATTGAAGACATTCAGGTGTTAACTGCTAAGAATGTTGGTGATTGTGGCTCTGTGCAACTTAACAATATGATTCAGAGAGTTGCTAATCCTAATTATGGTAGCGAAGTTAATATGAAAGTTGGAGATACAACTTATTATCAAGGTGATTTAATTCTTCAGACGGTTAATAACTATACTGCTGAATTGGTAAACGACGAAAAAGATATGAATTGGGTTCTTGAAGATGAACCTCAAACAGCTTTTGTGGCTAATGGCGAAACAGCAATTATTGAAGAGATTTATAATACCTACATAATCGCAAACTTTAATGGTATTCGTGTTAAGTATTATAGAAACGATATGAATATGGTTAAGCTTGGCTATGCGATAAGCATTCATAAATCACAGGGCGGTGGCTTTAAAACAGTAATTTTATGCTCTCCACAAAGTCACATTTTTATGTTGAATTCAAACCTTCTGTATGTTGGTCTTACCAGAATGAAAGAAAAGTTGTATCACCTAGGAAGTTTACAGAGTGTGAATCAAGCAGTTAAAAAGAAGGCGAATCTGGTTCGTCATACATTTATGCAAAAACTTTTAAAAAATTCCAAAAATACTATTGACATTTAATAAAAAATAGTGTATAATATTATTGTAAAAATTAGGGTTTCTAATTCAATTTAGAAGCCCTAATAAATAAGGTTATAAAAATATTATGAAAGGACAAAGAAAAGCTATGAGCGATAAGAAGTCAACTCAGAAGAGGTCGAACAAGAAGAACGATAAGCGTAAGATTAAATGTCGTACTTGTGAATTTTACGACTCCGAAGAAGATTATTGCACAGAAAAGGATATTGAAAATTGTACAAGACAAAGCAATACAAACTTTTCTAAGTGTGATGATTATTTAGTTAGAGAAGATTTAGTGATGTTTTAAGGAGATATCAATGATTAATCAAATTGAACTTGACATGATGCGTGGTATGGTTTCAATTCTTAACGAAGCCTCTAATGCCTATTATAATACTGGCAATCCTATTATGACGGATGCACAATTTGATGCAAGACTCAGAGACTTAAAACAACTCGAAGAAGAAACTGGATTTGTTTTAAGTAATTCACCCACTATTAATGTTGGAGCGAAAGTATTATCTGAACTACAAGAAGTTACTCACAATCATTTAATGTTGTCATTAGAAAAATGTCATACGGTTGATGAGATAATTAAATTTAGCAACAATAAAGAACTTGTTGCAAGCATAAAATTAGATGGTTTAACTGCATCTCTTTTATATGAGAACGGTGAATTGACTCGTGCTGAAACAAGAGGTGATGGTATCAAAGGCAATAATGTTACCGAACATATCAAACGCTTTAAGAATGTTCCATTAAAAATTGATAAGCAAGGTACATATATTATTGATGGTGAATGCATAATTATTGATGATGATTTTTCTGAAATTAATAAAAATAATGAATATAAAAATTCTCGTAATTTAGCGGCAGGTACTTTATCTGTTCTTGACACTTCTTTGGTTGCACAAAGAAAATTATCTTTTTATGCTTGGGATGTTATTGAAGGCGGTAGCACTAACAATCTTAAGGATAATCTTAATGAAGCAAGAACAATGGGTTTTGATACTGTTCCAAGTTGGGTTGCTACAAACTTAGACCCTAAAAATCTGCAAGATAACATCGACTATGTATTTGATTTTGCCGTAGATGAGGGTCTTCCTAATGATGGAATTGTATTCAAGTTTAACGACATTGAATATGGTAAATCTCTTGGTAAGACCGAACATCATTTTAAGAATGGCATTGCTTACAAGAGAGAAGATGATAAGCACAAGACCAAATTGATTGATATGGATTGGACGATGGGAAAGACGGGAACCCTTACACCCACAGCAATTTTTGAACCTGTTGAAATAGACGGCACAACCGTCGAAAGAGCTTCAGTTCATAACATTTCCATTCTAACAAGTTTAGATTTGCATATTGGTGACACTATTGAAGTTTATAAAGCCAATCAAATAATCCCGCAGATTCATAGAAATGTTTCAGCCGATGAAAGAATGGCATTAGGAAAAGAATTTGACTATATCGCTATTCCTTCTGTTTGTCCTATTTGTGGTGGTAATACAGAAATCAAGCAAGATAACGATTCTAAGGTTCTCGTATGTACTAACGATAACTGTAAGGGTAAGTTGCTTGGTAAGTTGACTCATTTTGTTTCTAAAAATGCAATGAACATAGATGGAATGAGTGAAGCAACGATAGAGAAGTTTATCAAACTTAGTTGGCTATCTTCCTTTGAAGACATATATAATCTTAAAAACTATTCTATCGAAATGATGAAGTTAGAAGGTTTTGGTGAGAAGTCGGTTAAGAAGCTACTTAATGCCATTGAAGCAAGTAAGGATACTACACTTGATAGGTTCATTTATTCACTTAGTATTCCTCTTATTGGCAGAACGGCAAGTAAAACCATTGCTAAATTCTTTGAAGGTGATTTCGCAGTGTTCTACAAAGCATTTGTCAATCCTTTTGATTGGACTGCACTAGATGATTTTGGTGGAGCAATGAACGATAGTATTGTTGAATATGCAATGAATAATGGTAATATGATTAGAAATCTTGCAAGACATTTTACTTTCGAAAAGGCACAGAATGTTGCTGCTTCAAATATCTTGACAGGGAAGACATTCTGCATCACGGGTTCTCTTAATCATTTTGCAAATAGAGACGAAGCCAAAGAGAGAATTGAATCTGCTGGTGGCAAAGTGAGTGGAAGTGTAAGTGTTAAGACTTCTTATCTTGTGAATAATGATGTCACATCTACAAGTGGCAAAAATAAAAAAGCAAAAGAGTTAGGTGTTTCTATTATTTCCGAAGAAGAATTAATTAAAATGTTAAACTCATAAATATATAAAAGAAAGGAAATAGATATGGCTAATACAGTTACCAAAAGAGATGGTCATATTGTATCATTTAACAAAGAAAAAATTAGCAAAGCAATTCTTAAGGCAATGAAATATGGTGGTGGCACAGAAAAGACAAAGATTGCCAATGATATTGCTAATGAAATTGAAGCTGAACTTATCAGTGTTGACAATGTATCAATTTCCGATATTGAAGCATTAGTATACAACAAACTGATTTCGAAGAAGCAGAGACTTACTGCAAAAGCATATGAAGACTATAGAGCGGTAAGAGAGTATCAGAGACAGCATAATACTATCGATAATAAGGTGCTTGGTATTATTGATGGTACTAATAAGGCATCTTTGTCTGAGAATTCTAATAAAAATGAAGCACTGATTTCTACTTGTAGAGATTTGGTGGCAGAAGAAGTGTCCAAGGATATTTCTCTCAGAATGATGCTTCCTCCTCATATTGCTCAGGCTCATCAAGAAGGTATTATTCATATTCATGACCTTGGGCACTATTTGAATCATAGTTTCAATTGTTGTTTAGTTAACATAGAAGATATGTTACAGAATGGTACGGTTATTAATGGTAAGATGATTGAAAAACCTCATAGCTTTAGAACAGCTTGTACAATTGCAACTCAGATTATTGCTCAAGTTGCTTCTGCTCAGTTTGGTGGACAAACAATTACTCTTTCTCATCTTGCTCCTTTCGTGAGAATTAGCGAGGAAAGAATTAGAGAAGAGGTTAATAGCGAATGTGACCTTTTTGAAAATTTTGATGAAAATCCAGACTATAAAAATATCGTAGAAAAAATTGTTCAAAAGCGTCTTGCAAAAGAAGTTCGTGATGGGGTGCAAACATTTCAATATCAGATAAATACGCTCCAAACCAGCAACGGGCAGTCTCCTTTTCTTTCAGTATTTATGTATATTGCAGAAAATCCCGAATACGAAAAGGAAACTGCAATGATAGTCGAAGAATTTATTCGTCAGCGTATTAAGGGTATGAAGAATGAAGTTGGTGTATGGATTACTCCTGCTTTCCCTAAACTTCTTTATGTACTCGATGAAAACAATGTTCACGAAGATAGTGAATATTGGTATATTACAAAACTTGCTGCCGAATGTGTAGCCAAGAGAATGATGCCTGACTTTATTTCTGCAAAGCATATGAAGCAGAATTATGAAGGTAATGTGTTTGGATGCATGGGTTGTAGAGCATGGCTTTCGCCTTACAAGGGCGATATCAATAATGAAGAAGGTGTATATAAGTGGTATGGTCGTTTTAATATGGGACTCACTTCTATTAACCTCGCTGATTGTGGCATGTCTGCTCAAGGTAATATCGATGAATTTTGGCAGATATTTGATGAAAGACTTGAACTTTGCTATGAAAGTTTAATACTTAGATATGAAAAGTTAAAGAACGTTACATCGGATGCGTCTCCTATTCATTGGCAGCATGGTGCTATTGCAAGATTGCCTAAGCATACTCCGATTTATCCTTTGCTTCAAGATGGTTATGCAACTATTACCCTTGGTTATATTGGTGTATATGAATGTGTAAAATCTTTGCTTGGTGTATCACACACAACATCTGAGGGCGAAAAGTTGGCGCTTGAAATTGTTTCTTATATGAAGAAGAAAGTTTTAGATTGGAAGAAACGTACAGGGCTTGGTTTTGCACTTTATGGAACTCCAAGTGAATCATTGACTGAAAAGTTTGCTCAGGCAACAGTGAGACGATGGGGTACAGTTGATGGCGAATCAAATAGAAACTTCTTGACAAATAGTTATCATGTGTTTGTAGAAGAAAAAATTAATGCCTTTGACAAGCTGAAGTTTGAATCCCAATTCCATCCTATTAGTAGTGGTGGCTGTATCTCTTATATTGAAGCAGTCAATCTTTCCAATAATATTCCTGCTGTATTATCTCTCATTCAGTATATTTATGACAATATTCAGTATGCAGAAATCAATACAAAATCTGACTATTGTCATGTATGTGGATATGATGGTGAGATTATGATTGACGATAATCTTGATTGGTATTGCCCTAATTGTGGCAACAGAGATAAAAGCAAGATGAATGTAGTTAGAAGAACTTGCGGCTATTTAGGAGAAAATTTCTGGAATAAGGGTCGTACAGAAGAAATTAAGAATCGTTATGTTCATTTGGGTGCTGGTGATTAAATGAATTACCATAAGATTGAAAAAACATCAATTGCCAATGGCGAAGGTATAAGAGTTGTTCTTTGGGTTAGTGGATGCTCCCTACATTGTAGGGGGTGTCAGAACCCAAAAACATGGGATTTAAACTCTGGTAGATTATTTGATAAAGAAGCAAAAAAAGAACTGTTTGAAGCGTTAGATAAACCGTATATTCAAGGAATTACATTCTCTGGAGGTCATCCTCTTGAACCCGAAAATGTTGAAGAAGTAATTAATCTTGCAAAAGAGATAAAGGAGAAATTTCCTACAAAAGATATATGGTTATATACAGGATATTCTTGGGAAGAAATTTACTATAAACAGATTTCAAGAGTACTTTTATATATAGATGTCCTCGTTGATGGCAAGTATATTGACGAACAAAGAGATTTAACACTTAAATGGTGTGGGTCTCGTAACCAGAGAGTGATTAATGTAAAAGAATCCCTAAAAGAAAATAAAATTGTTTTATATAATTAAAGTTATAAAAGAAAGGCAAGATACAATGAATAGAATAGCCCAATTTGAGAAGGTTTCGTTTAGTCAGTGGAAGAAGGATATTTTGTCAGGAGATTTTAAGGATGTATTCTCAAGATTCCCCGATGCAGCATTGAAGCAAGTATATGATTCAATCAAACTCCCTAAGAGAGCAACTACTGGTAGTATGGGATATGACTTCTTTTTGCCAACACCTATGGTGGATATCCCTGTAAATTCTTCTGTTACAATTCCTACGGGAATTAGATGTAAGATTGATGAAGGATGGGGACTTCAGATTTATCCAAGAAGTGGTCATGGCTTTAAGTATGGCGTTCATCTTGCGAACACAGTCGGTATTATCGATGCAGACTATTATGGAGCTAATAACGAAGGACATATCAATGTCAAGCTTGTGAATGATTCTTCAATTAAGAAGCCTATCGAACTCGTACAAGGAGATGCATTCTGTCAAGGTGTATTTGTTCCTTATGGTATCACCATAGATGATGAAACAGAAGCCAAGCGTACTGGCGGATTTGGTTCTACCGATAAGAAGTAATTTTTAATAATAAACCTATACAATATATAGTGTATATAATAAACAAAAAGCACTATATATTGTATAGGATAACCCATTAAAACTGAGATTTTAAGTGATGAAAGGAAACAAAAAATGAATAAGAGTATTAAATTAACACTGATTATCGTGGGAATTGTTTGGGCAGTAGTATTGTTTGTTATGTTTACTTTAAATAGTATTCCTAACAAAGCGATTTCTTATGAAGAGCAGATTACTACGGCACAGTCTGAAATTAAGATTCAAGAAAAGCGTAGAGCAGACTTAATCCCCAATCTTGTTGATTGTGTGAAAGAATACGATAAACACGAATACGAAACTTTGATGGCTGTTGTCGAAGCAAGAGGTACAAGTTCCGATTCTTCTGTGCAAGAAATTCAAACAATGATTAATGCTGTTGCAGAACAGTATCCTGATTTAAAGAGTAATGAAAATTATAAGGAACTTATGAATGAGTTGTCTACAACTGAAAATAAGATTGCACAAGTACGAAGCAATTATAATGAATGGGTAACTAAATATAACTCTTATATAAGAAAGTTTCCCAACAGACAAATTCTTAGTTTCTTAGGGTATGAAATAACAGAGTATCAGAAGTTAACATTTGATGTATCTAGTGATGCACCCACTAATTTATTTAACTAAAGAAAAATATGGATGATTTTAAAATTACAAAAAGAGAAGTATTAGTCAGTATAATTATTATTTCGATTTTATTATTAATTGGAATTGTTATTCATGGAAACATAAATGACAGACTAATGCTTGAATATCAAAAATATAATACAGCTCTACAAATTGAAAATGACAAAGAAGCCTTTGAGTATGGAATGAAAACAAATATTGGCAATGCCTTTGTGTATGGAGATTTGAAGGCGGTTGATACCGTAACATATCCTGAAATTAGTGGTGAATACTCGTATATTCAAAAGGTAAAAGAAAAGTACACTCGACATACTAGGACTGTAACAAAAACAAAAACCGTAAATGGTAAAAAGCAGACATATACAGAAACAGAAGAGTATTATACTTGGGATAAAGTAGATAGCTGGGATAAACATTCTGAAAAAATTTCTTTCTTAGATGTCGAGTTTGAATATGGAACAATTGATTTTCCATCTTCTAGTCATATAACTACTCAAAAAGAAACGAACAACATTCGTTATAAGTATTATGGCTCACCAGTAGAATGTAATGGCACTCTTTATGCAATTCTTAGTGATAACACAATTAAAGAAACTAGTTTCTATATCAACTCAAGTATAGATGAAACTATTGAGGGTTTGAAATCTGGTTGGCAATTGGTTTTGTTTTGGATTGCATGGATTTTGCTTACTGGTGGTTGCGTATATGGATTTTATTATATTGATAATAATTGGCTTGAAGATAAAAGGTAATGATAAGAGGCAGTTATGAGCGGAAAGTTTTCAATTATGACAACAATCAACTTGGATAAATTAGATAACGAAATTGAAGAATATATTAGACGAACTGGCAATCATGAGCCATACATTTTTATGAACGAAGATACTATAAACGCAATTGCAAATGAATTTGAAACGGAATTTGGCATACCCGTTACAGATACATACTCAAATGTAAGATTAAAAGATGGCGTAAAAGCTACATATACTGGTTACAGAGTATTTGTTAATAACGATTTAAAGTTTGGCGTAGTGGAAATTAGATAAGGAGAAATAATCATGTTTAAGAGTATTGATAAGAAGTTTGAAAAAATTGGTTTTATCAAAACAAAGGAAGATAAGTATGGTGTAACATACGAAAGAGAGAATGCTGAATATAATTTTACACAGGTTCTTGACATTCTTCACAAGGCAAACGGCAGACACATTGTCCTGTCTTATGTTAAGGACTTAATGGATGTTAAGAATATTGGAAATACATGTGTTGGTCTTACTTATTATGAAATGAAACTTATATTGAAGAAGATGCGTCAGCTTGGTTATCATAAGGCATAAAGCTTAATTATTATGAGGTAAAGATATGAGTACATATGCAATAGCGAGTGCAATTGAAAAGTTTGCAAACAACTTTAAAGAAGTAATTAGCGAAAAAAATAAAATTGAAAAAGAAAAACTGGCATTTGAAAAAGAAAAGTTCGAATTTGAAAAGAAAAAAGAAGAATGTGAACATCATGATGAAGAGTGCGACCACGATTGGAAGATGACTGGAAGTTCTATTGATTCCTTCAGCGTTGTTCATTATCTCACTTGTTCTAAGTGTGGTAAAACGACATCTTCTTCATTAAGCGTTTAAAACTTAAATTTTAAGAGGTAATAAATATGAATAAAAAATATTATTGCTTTGACACAGATGTTGACGAAGACAGCGAAGATTGGGAAGATGAAATTTATGATGATTAAAGGTGGTGATTAATATTGAATTACTTTATTTCTGACTTGCATTTTGGTCATAAAAACTGCCTTTCATTTGATAATAGACCTTTCAAAGATATTGAAGAGCATGATAAAGCTTTAATTGATAATTGGAATGAGACCGTTGGTATTGATGATGATGTTTGGATTTTAGGAGACTTCAGTTGGTATAACGCCACTAAAACCATTGAAATCTTTAAACAGTTAAATGGCAATTTACATCTTTGTATTGGCAATCACGACAAGAAACTCTTAAAGAATAAAGATGTGAGAGATTTGTTTGTTGAAATTGTTGATTATAAAGAAATCCAACTTTCAAATAATTGTGGGATTGTACTCTCACATTATCCTATTCCTTGTTTTAACAATCATTATTATGGATGGTATCATTTGTACGGGCATGTGCATACAAGCTTTGAATGGAATATGATGGAGCGTGTTAAGTACGAAATGAAGGCTCTTTATGACAAAGAATGTCATATGTATAATGTTGGATGTATGACCCCGTATATGACGTTTAAGCCAAGAACCCTTGAAGAAATAATTGCAGCTAATGTTATATCCGAATAAAAAAATATAAAAAATATTTAAAAACCTATTGACAAACATCGTAAAGTGTGATATAATATTATCGTTGAAAGGGAGAGCCGAGAATAACGGCACCGAGTACAAAATAACGAGGTTAGGTATTAAATAATAATAGACCAGTGGGATAAGGGTGAAATAACTTATCCTCACCTTTCAAAAAATATTTAAAAAATTTTAAAAAACCTATTGACAACGGGTTCAAGATGTGATATAATATATAATGTCAAAAGGAACACGGCAGAGTGTGAAACATAAATGAAATAAATCAAAAAAATTTGAAAAAACTTTCAAAAAGGTATTGACAAAGTGTTCTGAGTATGATATAATATATACAGTCCGAAAGGGCAGTACAAAAACTTATAACAAATAAGGTTATACAACTTGTGAAATTCAACCTTGTTCTTTAAAGTGAAATGTGATGTAAATTATCTTAAAATCAACTACGAAGAACAAACTGTGATAGGCAGTAAGACGATGAGGTATCGTCAAGCGGTAAGACACAGCACTTTGACTGCTGCATTCGTTGGTTCGAATCCAACTACCTCAGTAACGGAATGTGGCTCAGTTTGATAGAGCGTCGCATTTGGGATGCGAAGGTCGCAGGTTCAAATCCTGTCATTCCGATTGCTCTTTTAAGAGCAACAACCTCTTTCTGTATTGATATATTTGAAACGGCTATATATTCGCCTAAAATATATAAGAGATGAAAAGCCCTCTATGCAAGGAGGAAATGCCTTGCAACAATCCGCACCATTAGCTCAGTAGGTAGAGCACATGACTTTTAATCATGGTGTCCGATGGGTTCAAATCCCCGATGGTGCATTAATATGCTGCTGTGGCGGAACAGGCAGACGCAAAGGACTTAAAATCCTTCGGTAGTGATACCATACGGGTTCGATTCCCGTCAGCAGCATCAATTATGTCGGTATGATGGAATAGGCAGACATGATGGTCTCAAAAACCATTGGAGAAATCCGTGCGAGTTCAAATCTCGCTACCGACATCTCTCTGATAGTGCATCTTAATTGGGGTATATATTTTCGGATATATACTTATCTATCAGAGAAATGCGAAACAGAGTAGCATTGAAAAACTGTACATTGCATAGTAGGGAACCAACCGTAATTGCCCGAATTGATGTGTCGTGAGGTCATACGACTTTAAATAATAACGAGGACAACTGTAAGATAATCTGCGGAGTCATCCAAAGATTTGAGGAATGCACTTACACATTCCAAGGTCGAGGTGGGTCGGTTTATGGTTATCCGATGATGAACAAAACCATATTTGGAGAGTTCGCTTAAAGGTAGGGCGATTGACCGTAATAGGCAATAAGATTGCAGTTCGAATCTGCTGCTCTCCACCAAGGGATAAGTTGCTTTTATTCTTTTCTAACAAACCCTCAAAATTGGCAGAAAAAGAACGTTTGAACATTGTACGAGAACAAGTCAATAAAAACCGATTTCGACTTAGCCAGCTAAGGTTATACTAAACGAGGCTGAGGGTAAGTTTGTGTATGTTTTAGGAAACGAAGCATGGATGGTAATCGGTTTTAATGGGACATTAGCTCAGTTGGTCAGAGCATTCGGCTCATAACCGAACGGTCTTAGGTTCGAGTCCTAAATGTCCCATCTATATTGGGGTATCGTCAAGTGGTAAGACACAGCACTTTGACTGCTGCATTCGTTGGTTCAAATCCAACTGCCCCAGTAAAAAAATAATTAAATACATATTATATGAAAGTGCAACAAATATGAAGATTTACAAAGAAAAACAGTTTCTTGTCTTTGATTTCGAAGATGGCAAAACAGTAAAATATGATTTTGCCACTAAGAAGAGCATAGGTAAAAGTGGTAAGTATGTTAAGGGGTTAAACTCTCAGCTTCGTGATTTGAGCATTGACCAGTTATGTGAGTATTGCGTTGATAAACAATACGGTAAATTCTTAAAATATGTACAAAGAAGAGAAGGGAATATATATAATATCGGCACTATTCTGAATAGAGTTCCTTATTATTCCAAATATGAACAAATATATTCTGCTGGAATAGAAGATATCGTAGATACTTCAAATTTTTCTTATACCATTAATGATATACCAAAAGCTTTGATTCGTTTGTGTCGAGAACATGAAATTAAACTGTCTAATAACTTCTTAACATGGTATAAAGAAAACCCAGATGCTCATCTGCTTGGTTATAACTTGAAATATATTTCTTTAACAGATAATGATTTATATCGTATATTTACGACTTATATATCAAGACGTAAACCAGAAACATATTGCTATGAATATATGTCCTATTTCAACATTTTGCTTAAAGAATATGGATATACAGCAAAGGGTTTATTAAATTACTTAGATTATTGTAAGACTTTCGAAGCAATTGACGATATAAATTTTCTTATGAAAGAAATTTATGATTACGCCTCGATGATGAAAAAAATTAGTCCTAAGTTTGATAAATATCCAAGACATTTTCTTACCACTCATAAGATTGCATGTAGGAACTATAACCGTCTAAAAGAACAGTTTATTGAAGAAGACTTCCGTAAGAGAATTGATATCGAAATGGAAAAGACTTTTGGCGAATATTGCTTTATCTATCCCAAGAGCACTCAAGATATTAAGGATGAAGCAGTTTCTCAGAATAATTGTGTGGCTTCTTATATTAAGAGAGTGATAGATGGACAGTGCCACATTATGTTTTTAAGAAAAAAAGAATGTCCTGAAAAGAGTCTTGTCACCATAGAAGTAAGAAATGGCAAGATTGTTCAAGCTCTACAGAAGTTTAATAATCCTCTAACCACAGAGCAGCAAGAAGTTGTTGACAAATGGAATAAGTGGTATGCAAATAAAACTAAGGATACCGAAAGTGTTGGTTAATCATGAAGAATAAAATTAAATCAAAATCTTTAGACCCTCCTAATAAACTTGTCTGTACTGTCTGTGGCAAAGAGTTCGAACCAGATGATGATACAAAATATATCATTGCTGGTGGTTATACTTGCGACTGGAAATGCTTCTTAAACGAAGCAAAAAGACGAGATGCAGAAAAGAAAGAAAAGGTCAAAGATAAAAATAAAAAATAAATATATAAAGAAAGTGAGAAACTAACTATGGAAATTAAGGCAATTAAGATTGGTGATAAGTTCGTAGTAACAAAGAAGGTAGCAAGTTTTCTTGATGTAGATGACATTGTTAAGGTAATCGATGTAGACGAAGACGGTATAATTTCATTTGCTTTTGGAGAAGAATTCATGCACAAGGGTGTAATGAATGCCGCAGAGTGTGAAGAATATTTTGAAAAGATTGAAGAAGAATCTGCTCCTTCAATTACACCTGAATATGTCGAAGAAATCTTTGCAAAGTCAGAAATTAAGACAGAAACAGTATTCGGCAAGTGTACTATTGTTTCATGCAAGCTCCCTAATGGCTTTGTGATTGTTGAATCTTCTGCTTGTGTAAGTCCTGAAAATTACGATGAAGCAATGGGCATTCATATTTGCTTTGATAGAATTAAGAACAAGATTTGGGAACTTGAAGGATATAGACTCCAGTCAGAAATTTATGAGAATGATATGGAAGTAAATGAGTGTTGTTGTGGTTATTGTGATGAATGCAACAATGAATGTTGTTACGATGATTGCGACGATTTCGATTATGACGAATTCGAAGACGACGACTTTGATGAGTGTCTTGACACAGATTTAGATTGCGATGATTGTGACGATATTGAGTGTCCCTTTCACCCCTAATAGATAAGGTTATAAATTAATACAACTACACCATATATAGTGACAAAACTCCAATCGTTATACTATATATGGTGTAGTTGTACAACATAAAATCTAAATTTTAAGGGGGTAGCATATGTTTGATATATATGAAGTCATATTCGAAATCTACGATGAAGATAAATTGGTCAATAAACAAAAGATGCAAGCACCAAAAGAAATGATAATGATAAACTTTATTCAAACAGTAGACCAAATTGGAAGAGACCGAAGACCACTAAAGGTAAAAATGATTAGACCAAATGTTATTTGGGATAACTTTGAAAACAAACAAAAGGTCTTAAATAATGAAATTGAATTTAGCAATAATGCAATGATTGCTTGGGAAGAGAATCATAGAAGTGAGGTGAAAGAATGAAAGTTATAAAGAATAACTATAATATGAAGGAAGATAAAGTTGTTAATGTAAAGCCTTATCCAAGAGAAGTTACTTGTGAACACTGTGGTAGCATCCTTGAGTATGACAAATCAGATGTAATAATAGGTGAACTTGGCATAGCCTATATACTTTGTCCTTTATGCAATAAGGATACATGTACATATCAAGAAGATGAAGATGTAACTTTAACAATTGACAACATTGAATTTCCTGTTCATTTCCATCATGTATCTGAGGCGACTGGAGCCGTTGATTGTTGTAATAATGAAAAGGTCAGAGAATATATTCGTAAGGCAATTGAATATTTCAGGGAAAACAAAGAAGAATTTGATTATGGCGGTCATATAAGTGGTAATTTCTATATTCAAGTACATAGATACAGTGGCGATGAAACCTACGAAGTAACAGTAAGTAACGATTTTTATTCTACAGATATACCTTTTGAATCAGAAGATTATTAAATTTATAGGTGATATAAATGAAGAAAATAGAAAATGAATGCGTGAATTGTGGATTGCCTTGTTTGGGAAACGTTTGTCCATATAGAAAGGTTCCACATTATTACTGTGATAGATGTCATGAGGAAGAAACTTTGTACTATTATCATGGAGAAGAATTATGTGAATACTGTCTTCTAAAAGAATTCGATATTATTGAAGGTAGCGAGAGATGATTGGATATATATTCCTTGCCATTGTAAAAATTGGTGACAACATTGTTCAAACTGCCAAGTCAATTAGCACATACCAAGAAAGAAAGATTATTTCTTCTATATTAACAATTATATCTCAACTAATGTTTTATTTAATTATTAGTCGAGTTATTGAAGATAATACTTTGTTAGCTATTGTTATTGTGTCTGTTGCATCGGGGCTGGGTAATTACTTCGCATTCCTTATCAACGATAAATGCAAGAAGGCTGCAAAATGGACATTTGTAATTGCATCGTCAAATACAAATGATATCCAAAATCTATGTAATTATCTTGTTGAACATGATATTAAATATATTGTTAATGATGGGTACACCCGTAAATGGCAGAAAACTATTAATGTTATAGCCTTTTCCAAAAGTAAAGATGAAAGTAGATTAATAGAAAAATTTCTTAAAGAGACGGAATCAAAATTTTTAAAGGAGATTATTTAATGATTAAAATTGAACGAACAAATGTAATGAATTTTGAAAATGCTATAAGAGGTGCGAGAAATCCTTTGAATTCTTGGGCAAAGAGCGATAGTTATTATGATGAAAATAATAACTATATTTTAGGAGAAAACGATTTAGGATTAGCAAAGAGACTTGCAAAAGCAGGAAATGACCATCGTAAATATCTTCGCCAGATATTCGTTTCTGTTGACATCACAGCACCCCTTTACTGGTGGAAAGAGTTTGATACATACAAGGTCGGTACTGTTGCGAATTCATGTTCAACTATGCATAAGATACACTCAAAAGAATTCGAGAGAGATGATTTTAGTCATGACAGAATGACAGATATTGCTCTCGCTTGCCTTGACAATACTATTACGGTACTCGAAGAGTGTAGGCAGAAATTTGTCGAAACAAAAGAAAGGAAATACTGGCATGATATAATTCAACTTCTCCCTTCATCATACAACCAAATGCGTACATGCACTCTCAATTATGAGAACCTTATTAATATTTATTATGCAAGACGAAATCATAAGCTTCCAGAATGGCATACACTTTGTAATTGGATTTCTCAACTCCCCTATTTTGAAGAAATTGTATTAGAAGGAGAGGGAGAAAAAGAATAAAAGAATAATAGATGCAATTTGAGGAAAGGTGAAATTAATGAATATAACAGATAAAAATATAAAACACAAAGAAATATGTGAACAACTTAATAAAATACATTATCAAAAATCTTGTGACTATGGAGACTCCTTCGGTGACACTTTTGATAAACTTGGTATGATTTCTGCCGTTACAAGAATTTCCGATAAATATAATAGATTAGTTTCTTTATGCACAAAGTCAGAAGAAGAGAGAAAGGTTAAGGATGAGTCCATTACCGACACTTTGATGGATATGGCAAACTATTGCATAATGACCATCATAGAATCACATAAGGAACAATAAAAAGAACAATAAAAAGAACAATAAAAAGAACAATATAAAAATGAAAATTTCAACAATTGTATATGCTATTTGTACAATTATATGGACAACAACTGCAATTATATCTAAAGAAAAGGGCGCTAAGATTTCCAATGCAATTTTTGCAATGTTTTTAGGATTGTTAACAATTAATAGCATAATACATTAACAAGAGGTAGAGACATATGAGTAATGAAACAATTAAGAAGTTTAATATTGTAATTAAGTTGAGAGGTGATAATGTATATGATTTATACATTGATGGTAAATGGATTGCTTCTCGTGGGGGTTACGACGGTATCTTAAGTGAACTGCAAACTGAAATTAAAAACTCTTTAATTGGTGATTAAACATTGATTTAAGTGGACATGCTGATAGTAGACATCTGCTGCTGATTACTCCATAACCAATGTCGTAAAAAAAGCTATGTGAATTTTACTTCGCATAGCTTTTTGACTTTTATTCCACTTTACTTCTCTTTAAGTCTTCTTTTAGTAAGTTAATAAATAACTCAACATTTTCGGAGGTCATAGTAGTTACCACTTCAATCCCTCTTTTATTTAATGCTTTTACAATTTGATAATATTCAATTGACTTTCTTGAAATTCTTGAAGCATCTCTAACTAATACCATATTACATTCTTCACAATCGGCAACCTTTTCAATATCGTCTGTTGCAAATAAAACATCAATATTATGCCGATAAGCATAAAAATAACAAAACATTTCTTGTTCCGTCTTGCTATCTCCACGAACATAAATTATAGCCTTCTTTGTATTTTCCACGATGTACCACTCCTACTCAAGTGTCTTGATAAATTCGGCATACTCTCCAATAGTCATAGTTTTGTAGAGCTGTTGATAATGAACAAATTCGTCAACATCATATCCCTTTTTAAGAAGTATATTTCTAATATTCGCTAATTCACTTTTAATTTCATCTAATTCAAATTCCGATGAAGTTCTATTAAATTGTTCTTCCAATCCTACATGCATTTGAGCGAGTTTAAATAATTCTTTTTCACTTCGCATTTTTATCACTTCCTAAAATAATCTTATGGGAGGGGCATAAATTCTGCCCCAACCCACACAACCTATTCTACCAAAGAACAAGGTGATTTACACTCTCTTAATTTTTGAGCATATTGTCACGTTTGGCTGTCCGAAATTTAACTTATGCCCAATATGGGCAGTAGGAGAAGAGACGAAGAGGCGAATCTCAATCGTCTCATTATCAATGACAATCTTCTCAACAAAATTATTAAAGATAGTTTGTAAAACCTCATCATCTGTTGTATCAGATATATCCATCATCTTATGAAGATAGTCGACAATCATAGCATGAGTGATAGTCATTTTAGTTTGTTGCTCAATGGCATATATTTGTACCTCAAGCTCTTTTGCTCTTTCTTGAAGAGGTTTCATATGTTCTACAAGATAAACATTGTCAACCAACTTTAAGGATTTCAAATCCAACAGTTCAGATATTTGAGATTTTACAGTTGATAATTCTTTCTTAAACTCTTTAAGCTTGTTCCTTTGACCATCTGGGTTCTCGCCCAACTTAACAATAATCTCATTGGCAATTTGGTAAATGGCTTTTTCATTTAAGATGTGTTTCTTTATCTCATCTAAAACAGCCTTTTCCAAAAAGTCTTTTCTCACCCTCTTACAAGAACAAGTTTTATATGTTTTGCTCTCTGAACATACATAATACTTGTAATCATAATACTTTCCTCTCTGCGTACTCGCACTTCGTATACCAAAGAAGTGTGCTCCACATTTGCCACAAATAATCTTTCCTGTTAAAGAATATAAATCTTTTCGCTTACGAGGTCTTATATGTTTTTGACCTTTGTGCCTATGTTGTACCCTATCCCATAATACTTTATCAATGATAGGAGGGACAATATCATATACAACAATAGGCTCATGACCTTGTGCATTATATCGTAACACTCCGATATAAAAGTCATTCCTTAGCATCCTTGCAATAGTTTGTATGCTAAATGGTTTACCAGACCTTGCAGCCGCCCCAATACTCTTTGTGTAATCTTGCAAGTATTTCAAAGAGTAATTGTCTACATACAACTCATACAGTTTTTTTACAACTTCCTTTTCAAACTCGTCTGGTACATATTTCTTTCTAGTCTTTTTACCGTGTTGTACAGTTTCCAATTTATAACCATATGGAACTGTGCCACCTGCAAAGAAACCTTCCGAAACCATTTCACGCATAGCACTCTTAACATGGTCGCTAATTACAGCACTTTGGTATTCATCAATATTTGCCATAACGCCAATCATCAATTGACCAGAAGAGGTTTCGTCATCAACTTGTTGTGTAACAGAAATAAGTTTAACACCATGCTTTTTAAATAGTTTACGATATTTGTGGCTTTCATAGGCGTTACGAAATATCCTACTAAATTTGTAGACTATTATAACATCTATTAAACCATTCTTAACATCGTGTACTAACTCATGAAAAGCATCACGACCAGCAACTTTTGTTCCTGTTACGGCTTGGTCAATATAAGTTTTATGCAATTCCAAGCCATGCTTGTTCATATAATCGGTACATTCAGATAATTGGTATTCTATTGAAAACCCATCATCTTGGTTTGAATCTGAATACCTTCCATATATACCTATTCTTAAACCCAACGCTGTTCCATCTGTCCTTGGTGCCATACAATCACTCCATTTAAAATGTTTGTTTTATGTGGTGCAATTTTAAATTGAAATGCATCACCTCATTCCTTATAACCTTTTTAGTTGTCTGCATACGAATACACCACCTCCTTAATCTAATACTAACATAATAATCAGAATAAGTGAAATAAAATGATTACATTTGCCTATGTCATATTGACCATAAACAAATAAATTTATATAATAAAATAGTATTGAGAGTGGGGGAGGGGAGAGGTAGGGGAGAGGTTGAGTATATAAAATCAAATAATAAATAAGGTTATATAAAATAAAACAAAATAAATGGAGTGCGTGTTTGTGAAAGAAGAGAGAAAAATAATAACCAAACTTTTAGAAGTTGAACAAATGAATACATACAAAATATTAGCAGAATTTTTTGCCAAAAAATTTAACGAAAGAGGGTTTGACAAAGAAGAAGAAAAATGATTTAATACATTTGTAACAAATCAAGGAACTACTGTACTGTACAACCCTACGACCAAAAAATCGTAAAAAAAAAAGGAACATTCAAAAAAAGAATGTTCCTTTTTAATTTATCTATATCCTACAACTTTAATAATTTTAAGTTCATTTGTCTTAGTAGGGGTATATGCACTACTATGAGCATACGTATTGTTAATTGTACAGTTCATAGTAGTTCCATTAACTGTCCAGTTGCCATAGAAAAGCCAGTCATTAGTATTGTTACCACCATGAACGTGAACTTCGACAGTTTTTCCATTTGGGTCGCAAACCTTTGTCGAAGAATATCTACTACCAGCAGTTACATAAACTTCAAGATAATCAAAATTAGCAGCAGATTCAGATAGCGTTAAATTACCATATGTTCCAGTAGAATTATTATATAAAACTTTACAAGATGGAACTGGGTCATTATTCTTATATACTTCACCAGTGATAGTTGTTATAAAATGTACGTCTGTGCCATAAATATATGTCTTACTATTTTCATCAGTATGTCCAGCTCTATTAATTTCCATATTGCCATAGTTATTACGAGCATTAAATACTCTGCCAGTACTGCCAGCAAGAACCATGTTTATTCCTGTTGCAGCATAAATATTGGTTTCCCCTTGTTCAGCTTCATACTCTTTTCCACTATTATAAGTTCCGAAACCAATAACACAATTATTGTGTTCATTGCATGGCTGAATATTTGCAACATATTCTCCACTTGTAGTTTTACCATAAATCTGACCTTTATCTCCACCATTTTCTGTTATATAAATATCAGTTGTATATAAATCACTATCACTAAGTGTAACATTACCAGTAACAGTACCACCACTTAAAGGTAATTTGCCATTTAACTGAGTCTGAATATTTGAAGTAGCGCCATCAACATAATTCAATTCTGCCGCAGTAGCAGTAATACCAAGAGTGTCTAATGCCCCACTTTTCTTCAAATATGTACTTTCGTCATAATCATGCTTTGCTTTTAAAGATTCAACGGTTATAACTTTATCTTTAATTTCTGCCATAATTTATTTACCATTTTAACCTTTCTATTAAATACCAAGATATATTCCAACTTCGGAAACAGTAGCCACATCATCAGTTGCAATAGCTCCAACGGAACTTGCTGTATGTGTGTGACTTGCATCAGCATAAATGTCACTATGATTATGGTCAATTACAGAATAATCTTCATCATGGTTATGACCCACAATCGCATAACCATCATGAGTATGATTTACATCTGCTTTATCTGTCTGAAGCAATGTAATTGCGTCTTCAATATCTCTAATGGAATACTCAAGCTTATCTTCCATATCCCAACCACGACCAATTTCATATGTACTTATATATGCTTCAACGGTATCTTCAGGGTCAGGGTCTGCCAACACAGATACGGACGACCCATCGGTGGGAGGGTTTGCAAGTTCCACTTCTGTTTCAATCATATTTTCAAGGATTATATCTTTATTTGTTTCATTAACCATAATAAATCTCCTTTTTTATTTGTTTATTTGTTTCTTTGTTTAGTTGTTTGCTTGCTTGTTTATTTGTTTGCTTAAATTCCAATAATATCAATTTGCAATTTGTAAGACACCTCTGTACTTGTTGCTACTCCTGTAGGTCTCTGCACTCTTAGTCTTAACTCGTTTGAATAATCATTATCAACAATAGAAACTACTACATGTTCCGCAGCAATTACAGCACCACTACTCGATAATCTATTTACACTTCTAACTATCGGGAGACCATTAGTCCATGTTCTTTCTATTATGTGCTCTTTGTATGTTGCGTCTAATGTGCCCTCAATTGTTGTACTATAACAAATTAAGCGTGATGCAGGAATATACCCGTTACCATCCATTAACTGCTTATCATATACTTGTAAAGACCTTGCTTTGGTATTTGTACCAGCTCCAAGCTGAATAGCATCTACGGATGATTTTGCATTATATCCACCAGAAAAGCCATCTTGGGAAGTTGCTTGATGTCCTATGGCACCGCCCCATCCAGTGGAGGCTTGATGCCCTACTGCGCCACCCCAATCAGCAATTGCATCTCTTCCTATAGCAGCGCCAGCAGTCGTAGTGGCATCTACACCAGCAGCGAAACCGCCACCATTATCAGTCGCACCACCAACTTCACTCCATGTTCCATCTTCATTTTTTACTTTTAAAATTGGCATCTTGTTTCCTCCAATTCAATTTTAATTCTTTGTTTTATTTATTTTGTTAATTATTCTGATTGAACCGTGATTATTAAATCACCTATAACTTTATTAATATTAAGCGTAACAGTTCTACTACCTGTTTGAGTAAACACATTTCTCAATACGGTTCCACCCATTTCCGCTCTATAATTATCAATATAACCAGATGAAGCAGTAAATGTCGCACTATATGTTCCACCATCTGAAATACTTTCAATGGTATTACTACTCGTACAGTTTGTTAAGTTATAAGTAATTGTATGCGAAGGTCGAGAATAGCTTCCTGCATCCATATCAATCCAAAGAGCACCACTTTCTACACCAGTCGGCTCATCATTTTGTATATAGATTTTCCCGCCAGTATTATCTGCATAAGCCTTTGCTTCATCTAATTTCATTTGTGCATCATCTTTGGTCTCATAATTTCCTACCAAAGCAACTGTATGTTGCCAAAATCTTTCAAATGCAGCATAAATTGAAGTATTTGCCATTTTGCATTACCTCCTTTTTATTTTTATATCTTGTTGTCTTATTAATGTTTAATTAGAGTCCTTCCACTTGCTTAATCCACTCATTAAATGTAAGAGTCTCAAGCACCATACCTTCTGCATACATACGATTTTTAATTCCCATAATAATCTGTGCCTTAACATCCTGTGGAATAGAATCGTGCAACTTCTTGTATTTCAACCAGTATTCCTTAAATCTCTTTTCAGTTGCTAATCTGTACTCTTGATTTTCCTGACTTAACCACTCATCTTTATTCATAGTGAAATAAGCATCGTAAATCATGTTAACAGCAAAGAACTGAGCATCTTCTGTTTTTCTACGACGCAAAAACTGCTCGATAAGTGCATCGTTGCTATCAAGCATATTATTATATGTTTTAAGAATGTACTTAGGGTCATGTCTACAAACAGAAGCATCTCTCCATCTCCAAAGGTAAAAAGAAGTCTGTGAGTACTTGAGTTCACTTGCCAATCTCTGACATAAGCAATTAAAGTAGCTATCTTCGTGGATTGTCAGATTGTCATTCCATCTAATATTGTTGTCAATGAGATACTGCCTATTATGAACTTTACCATGTACAAAAGTAGAATCCATATCATGATTGATATATACAACTTCTTTAGTTTCAGGAATTCTAGATTCTTCTATAAATGCTGAAACCAAGCTATCAAAGCCACCATTTTCTATTTCACGGAAAATGATATACATTCCACAAGCATTATAAAACATATCATCTGCATCACAGAACATTACATATTCAGCAGTTGCGTGGTCAAGACAAGCGTTACGAGTTGCTGATACACCCTTGTGTTCATTTAAATAATACTCAATATCAAAAGAATATCTATCAAAAAGCTCTTGTGAAAGATGTACATCAGTGCCATCATTAACTATGATAACACCAACATCATTTTTAAGGTCAACATTCTGTTGGACTTCAATAGAGTCAAGTAGAGGCTTAATAATATCTTCTGTTTCCTTGTATTGAGGAATTAAAATTTGTAACTTTTTCATTCATTTTTCTCCTTTTTATCCTTTTTGTTTATAATGTGTTTGCTGTTACGATGCTGCGAAAATTCTATTTGCAAAGAATGACCAGTGTGATGCTGCTTTATATGCTGTTACCAATGATGCTGGCACAAAGATTGAACCTGTTGTTGACCATATGCCCGTTTTACTAAATGCGTTAGAGTTAGATAAAGTGCATACGGAAGACGCAAGTAGATATATAATACTTAAACTAGTGCAAGATCTGAAAGCATAAGCTCCAATAGTTGTAACTTTAGGGAAATTTACAGAGGTTAAACTAGAACAATTAGCGAAAGCACCATTTCCAATAGTTGTAGCCGATGGGAAACTTACAGAGGTTAAACTAGAACAAGCACCGAAAGTATAATTTCCAATAGTTGTAACCAATGGGAAATTTACAGAAGTTAAGCTAGAACAATTATTCAAGGCATAAGCCCCAATAGATGTAACTTTAGGGAAACTTACAGAGGTTAAACTGGTACAGTGAAAGAAAGCATGCTCTCCAATAGTTGTAACCAATGGGAAATTTACAGAAGTTAAACTAGAACAATGATTAAAGGCATAAACCCCAATAAATGTAGCCGATGGGAAACTTACAGAGGTTAAACTAGAACAGTAACTGAAAGTATAACTTCCAGTAGTTGTAACTAATGGGAAATTTACAGAGGTTAAACTAGAACAATTAGCGAAAGCACCATTTCCAATAGTTGTAGCCGATGGGAAACTTACAGAGGTTAAACTAGAACAGTAATCGAAAGCTTCCTCTCCAATAGTTGTAACCGATGGGAAATTTACAGAAGTTAAACTAGAACAGCTGTAGAAAGCTTCAAACCCAATAGATGTAACTTTAGGGAGATTTACAGCAGTTAGCTTGTCACAGTTATAAAAAGCATAATTTCCAATACTTGTAACTCTATCATTTGTATATGTTGTAACCGTTCCAGTAACAAGACTATCTTCAACATCACTACTACCAGAACCACTTCCTTCATAATTTCCATCTACTCCGAAAATGCTAACACCACTTTTAATGTTATCAGATACAAGATTAATATCACCATTTACGGTAACATCACTTAATCCATCATATCCACTATCAGGAGTAACTGTTTGAGTATTTGCACTAGGTGTTACAGTTTTAGATTGAAGGATTGGCTCAGAAGATGATACACTAGGAAGTGCATTAATGGTATTTAAAATAGTTTGAAGGTCTGTATTGTTTCCTTCAAGATTAGTATTGTTTGTTTGTAATTTTGCTTTATAATCCATAATTCAGACCTCCTTTATTACAATTTTATAATGATATATGTGTCACTCGTTATTGGGTGTGTATATCCATAACCTTCATCACCAGGACGCACATATAAGTTGCCTCTATTTTCTATGAATACATTTCTTAGTGAAGGAAAATATTCATCAAACATACCTGTACCCGCATTAAGAGATTCTATATAAACACTAGTATATTTAGCAACCTGTATAGTTCCGCTATCTCCAGCAATTATACTATCAATTGTTACTTCTTGAATTGCATTATCTACTAGTGTAAAGTATTTCATCTTTACATTGACATCAGTTGATGTATAAGTAACAGTTACAAGTGGCACCTCAACTCCACCACTTCCGCCAGCAGCCTTACCTTCTAATGCACTAGCAATGCTTGCAATAAGAGTATCCTGAGAAGAAATTACATTTTCCTGTGTAGTAACTTCAGCATCGAGGTTGACACCTGAGCCAGTATTAATATTACGAATATTATTAGCAATTTCACCAAGAGTCATCTTTGCGACGCTATTAATTTTACTTCTGACAGCATCTGCTATATCAACAATATCTTGCTTATCAGCAATTACTCTAATATTATCACTCATTAGTAAGTCACCTCACTTGCAGGTACAATATTTGAATTGCAAATAGTATCAATATCAGCTATTGTAATAAATTCATAGTTGTCAATTTCTGTCTTAGTATATGCGTCAACACTTGGAATCGAAGCTATCTGAGTATCTGTATAAGATTTTGCGGTTTCAAGAGCAGATTCGTCACCTTGGATAATTGATGCTTTTATAAGAGCATCATACTCGGTTAATCTTTCTAAAGATAAATATTTTTTTGTCGCCATATTTTAATTTTCTCCTTTCTTTTGTGAGAATTAAAATTTATTCAAAATATTCAAGCAAATAATGCTTGTATTTCTTCGCTCGTAATATCTTCAATTCCGCTCATTGCTTCTTGAAGAGATTTCGCCAAAGAATTAACTTCTATTAAACTAACGGGAGTTTCACTGCTGGAACATCCATGTGCCACAACATCGCCCGCAAACTCAGCATTACCCTGCCAGTCAAGAGTATGAGCATTACTTCTTTCTTCAAAGCTACCATTACCAGCAATATGAATATATTTACCTTCAGTATCTTCAATATTTGCTGTACCTTCAACGTGTTGAGCGGCACTTCCAGCAATTGTATATCTACCTTCACTGTGAGAATAATTACCCTTTGTTGTTGTTGCCAAACCTTCTGAGTGGGAACAAGAGCCTTGTGCGTAGCATCCACCGCCTTCAATATGAGAAGCATATCCAGAAGCAGTTCCGTATCTTGTTGAACCATCGGGCATTTTAGTATAAGAACCCTCTGCGTGAGAAGCATAAGAAGTAACTCGTGTCATTTCCCCTTCTGCGTGAGACCAATAACCAGTAGCAATAGTCTGATAACCCTCAGTATGACAACCATCATTTAATGCTTGGGTAAAAGCACCTTCTGCGTGGGCGACTCGACCTTTTGCGACAGTGCCACTGCCTTCTGCAATAGACCATTGACCTACCGCAATATTAGTATCATAATCGCCAAATATTTCCGCATTAGGACTTGCGGTATATTCAGTTCCATCAATAGTAAAGACTTGACCTTCAACATCTTTACCAATAAATTTCAAATTTTTACGAATCTGTGTTAATTCTTCTTCTGTTAAAGTTTGCTCTGTTTTTAAAAGAACTTCATCTTTATCTGCTTTATTAGCAATAGCACTTAAGCGCCTATCCTCAACATAATTAGTTGTAAGCAATTCTATAGTAATATTTTTACTTGCAGCCAACTCAAAATCAGATGGAGCTAATAAGTTATATGTATATGGAGAAACAGATATTGTTATGTTATTTGTATTTGCTGCTGTTGAAATAATAAAATAAATAGAATCATATTCTAGCGGAGACCATGATACATTTAAGTTAACTTTAAGATTTTTGATATATAAATTTCTTAATGAACTACACCATCCAAATGCATCTCTCCAACTTCCAGATTTTGCACCAAAGTTAGTAACATTAATCGCATCGAATGTACCAGCATTTTCAATAGCAGTTGCCGCAGACATTAAACCTCTACAATCTTTGGGCAATATAATATTAAAATCAGGGTCATCATGTCCAAAAATACCAATTGTTCTAGCACCATAATAACTGAATACTTGTGTTGCCCATGTTGCTTTTGCGAAACTGTCTCGGTATACCTTGTTTCCCCAGTTAGGGTCACTGTTTACGTTAAAAGCTAAATAAAAGGCTTTGAATGTATTATCGGGAATAGTTGAATAGCACAATGGTAATTGTGATGTATAATATAAAGTATAGTTTGTTCTTTTAGCAACATCACTTACGTAAGGGTTATCACTCCAAAAAATACAGTTTAAGTATTGTGCGTATTGTACTTGATATGAGCCTTGATTACCTTGACTCCATTTTGAATACATATTCACGTCATTCATGTCAAATAAGATATTTGAGAACTGTTTGACACCTTCCAGCCAAGGATAAAATGTTCCCAAAGCACCAGGGAAAGCATTTAATTGTAGAATAGAATTATTTGATGTTGGAATAATTTCAAATACATCATCTTCTATAAATGTAACTTCAACGTTTGAGTTTGCAGGATATACTTTAGAAATACCATTGATGACAATTGTTACATCTTCAATGCAATAAAATCCTAATACTGTATTTGAATTTAATTTCATATATAGAGCTTCGACATAATCTTTAGTTGCGATTGTGTCTGGGATAAACTTTTCATCGAGAGGATGATAAGTTTCACCATCATCTTCAACCCAGTGAGTTCTATTTTTTACATAATCTAAAGCAGTATCGTCACTTTGATTCCAATCTGCTTGAACAATATCGGTTTTATTTGCTTTACTTCCAATTGCTTCATTTAATACATCAACAACTTCTGTATTATCTTGTAGGGCTTTTGCAAGCTCTCCAAGAGTATCCAATGTTTCTGGAGCAGAATTCACTAAATTAGCAATTTCAGTGTCTGTATACTCTTTGACTGCTTCAATATTTTGACTAAGCTCTTCTTTTGTAGAGTTTATTGCAGCATTAACTGCGCTATTCCTAACCAAATTAGAAGATGCGGAAACTTCATTATCTATAACTAAATCTGTAATTTCAGATTGCGTATGTGTATGTGCTTCAGATGCAAAAATATTTTTTAAATTATCTAAGAAATTTGAGAGAGCACTAAGAGTTACGTATTTTTTTATTGCCATATATCAAATATCCTCCTTTCTTTAGAAGAATTAAAGATTTTAATTTTAAAATTAAACAAAATAAAGCCTATAACATTAAACGGGTAATAGGTCAGTCCAGCCGTATGCTGACCTACACTATGAATATTTTCACGAACTTGGTTTACTTCATCAAGAGTCAATTTCTGAGGGGTCTTATACAAAGCAGTTTCTTTGTCTGCAAATATATTTTTTAAATTAGTTAAGAAATGTCGCAATGTAGACAAATTTGTATATTTTTTATCCGCCATCGGTTAAAATCCCCTTTCTTAAATTTTAGACGGGTTTTATTTTTATATAAAATATTAAAGAATATATTGTTAGTAGTTGTATGTCTGCGCACCACACACAACTCATAATTTTTATATTCTTTTTGTTTTATATAAAACTTATAAAAAAGGGAGGGGCTTCTTAATAGAAACCCCTCCCTTTATATTATTATTTAATTTATAACTTTATTAGTTAAAAATTAAGCAGTAAAGAGTGCATTGATTTCTGCCTCAGAGCACTCAACAAACTCGTCGATTCTTGCACCAAGAGCAGTCTCAGCAGCAGTTGCTCTATCAATTTCAGACTGAAGAGCTGTCTGCTCTGCCTTGCCAGATACCTTATCCCACTCAGTAATCTTAGCAGAAGTGATACCCTCAAGAACTGTAAGGTTGCTGTGCTCGTGAGCCTTTGCAGAAGCAGCATCCCACTTAGCCTTGTCGCCAGAAGCGATAAGGTCAAGCTCTGCCTTATTAGAGTGGTCGTGGTCAATAGCCTCAAGAGCCTCTACACGAGCATTCATTGCTGTGTTAAGTCCGTCAGCGTGACCCTTAGCAGCAGTCTCAGCAGCATTAGCCTTAGAAGTTGCATCGCCAGCAGCAGCATCGATAGCTTCCTGCTTAGCATCAGCAATAAGGTCTGCTACAGAACCTTCGCCATCACCAAGCTGTGCCTCAACTGCATCAAGGCGACCCTTAATAGCGGAATCAGCGCCCTCAAGAGCCTGAACAGCAGAAGTCAGAGCAGAAGAGTCAGCCTTCTTAGCAATCTCGCCATTAAGCTCGTTCTTAAGAGCAGTGTCAGCATCTACATAAGCATCGTGGTCAATTGCCTCAAGAGTATCAAGACGACCAGAAAGTGCAGACTCAGCCTCGCCAGCTCTCTTTACTTCAGCAGCAATATCGTCCTTATTCTTGTCAATATCAGTGCGGAAACCATCAGCAATCTCACCGTGGTCAGCGATATACTGAGTAAACTCAGTGATAGAGTCAATAACATCCTTTGTATCAGGATTGTTCATAATCAGATTAATCTGATTCTGAAGTCCCTCTTCTACGCCAGTTGCTCTCTCAATCTCAGCATCAAGAGCGGTCTGGTCAGCCTTAGCACCAATCTTACCCTCAAGCTCAGTCTTGTCAGCGCCCTTAAGGTAGTCACCAGCAATTTCAGCAACATCTTCAGCTACTGCATCAATGTTACCCTGAAGAGTCTCAGCGTCAGAAGCCTTAAGGTAATCGTCCTCAATAGCCTTAACTCTTCCATCAAGACCAGACTCAACACCCTTGGCACGATTTTCCTCAGCCTTAATAGCATCAGAAAGTTCAGTCTTATCAGCACCCTTAAGGTAGTCAGCAGTAATGCCATTTACAACACCCTGAAGACCAGTAACCTGATTGTTAAGCTCACCAAGAGCAGCATCAGTAGCAATGCCAGCAGTCTTAACGTTTACATAGTCAACTACAGATGTAGCGGCTGTACCCTGAGGAAGAGTACCAACATAAACCTCTAAATCATCAACTTCCTTCTGAGTTGCGGCATTAGCAGCAACAAGTTCATCTTCCTTTGCCTTTGCACGAATAACCTCTTCATCGAGCTTGCCCTGTACTGTAGAAGCAGAACCTGCTGCATCATAGTTAGTAGCAAGAGAATCAGCGTAAGACTTAGCAGAAGCAAGAGACGCTGCATCACCATCAGTAATTACCTTCTTAATTTTCTCATCATAAAGACCAAGTTTCTCTAAAGATACATATTTCTTTGTAGCCATAATTCATTTCTCCTTTAAATAAAAAAATAATTAAAACACCATTAAAAATGGTGTGTTATAAATTAGTTAATAATTGTTAGTTAATTGTTTTAATAAAAAATTTAGTTAAATAATTTCTCGATATCTATATCAGAAGCTTCTTCGGTATAGTTAGAAACCGCAATATAAGTGTCGGTTTCATCGTCCCAAACAGAAATTTCCTTATCATCGGTATCGATATAAAGTTTACCTTCCTGACCTAAATCGGGAAGTTCAACTCCTATAAATATTACCTCTTTAGGTCTCTCAGTAATTTGAGTCCATCCATCTTTGTAATACCAAAGACAAGCAGAGCCAATTACAAAATAATAGCCATTAAGAGGATTTTCTAAAGCTAATCTATCAGCCTCAGTGTCTAACTCTACAATTTGGTTATAAAATACTCTTGTATTATTAAAGTCAAAAGCAATTCTTTTTAAATCTCTAATAAAAATCAATTGTCCATTCTTTATAACCAAGTCCCTAATTCTAGATGACGATGTGGCAATTACCTTTAAGTTATTGCTTGCTCCACTGGAATCAGTAACGACCCCATAAGCTCCAGTACCTTCATCATAAGCAAATTCAAATCCTTCAGCCAAATATTGACTATCAACTGCATTATCAAATGTGCCGCCTGAAACAACAATCTCATTAACACTGCCGTTTTCTATGGTCAATGTAGCAATATGACCGCCACTAATAGAAGTGTTTTGTTTTTCAGGATTGTAATCTGCTGTACCAACATATAAATTCTTAATAGTACCATCAGTAACATTTAACACATTAGTTGTATCAAGTGTTTCAATAGTGCCACCGTTAACTGTTAAGTTTCCGCAGTTTGCGATAGAGGGCGAATCCTTATCAGTAGATTTAAATGTGCCGCCATAAATAACCGATGTACCATAAATTGTATTACTATAATAGAAATTATATAAAGCATAATTTCCTATAAATGTACCGCCATATACAATAACAGAACCATAATTGCCAATAGCATTTCCAACTGTATTAATAATACTACCAGTTTGTTTAGAACTATTATCAACAATGGTTAAAACGCCTTTTGTGCCTACATAAATTGCGCCATAACTGTCATTAAAATTACTAGCAATAGTAAATCCGTTAAGGTCAATAGTTACTACATTTGCTACTGTTACCCTATTAGTTAATGTAATATCATTTGTTAACACTACGGTTTCACCTACAGCAACATTATCTATTGCTGTTTGTAAAGCTCCATTTTCTACATTAGCCATTTTTCATCGTCACCTCCTTATCTCTAAATTTCAAATCTCTCATACTCGTAGCACCTTCTTAGAACTCAACAACTTCAACTACGGAATCTGCATATTCTTCAATCATAGTCTGCACCTTTTTAGCATCAACTTTTGTTGTTATCTCTGTTTCAAGTTCAGCAATCTGAGATTCCAAAGCAGACACATCGGTAGGTTTACACAAGTTTGTGAATTCACTGCCATTCCATACAAAGGCATTTTCCTCAAAGACATAAATCTTTCCAACTTCGCCAGATTCAGGTAAAGAGTTGACAACAACAACTTCATCATCCTCTTGAACAATAACTTTGTTGCCATCTTTGTCAACCCAACCTACATACGGCTTACCATCGGCATCTTTAACGAATAAAATATCATAGCTATCAATAATACCTTTAGATATAGATTCGTCAACTCGCTCAAGGGCACCAAATGCGTGTTTTGCCTTATCAGCCATGTTCGTTTCCTCCTTTTTATAAAAATATTTTTATATATAAAACTCTGATACAGAGTATCAAAGTCCCTTAGAGGGCATTTAAAATATAGCTTTTTTCTTCTTTGGTTAATTTACCATTTAAAAACAAAGAGTTAATTTTTTCTTCACTCACCATACCATTTTGATATAATCGCTTTATAGAGTCTATATAAAATTGTCTCATATTAAATCACCCCTTCATCAATAAGAAGCAAAGTATAAGCGTCTATAATGTCATCAATACTTCGTCCATTCAACATCTTTAACTGTCTATATTCATATTCGTCGATTTCTACAATTTCAACAGTATCAAAGCCAGTCACAGGCACATTGTATAAAGTATGCTCATGCCAAATGGTATTTTTATCAGAAGAGAGAATAGCTTGTGCTTCATCCTCGTCACTTAAAACCATCATTTTATGTTTGTCCTGCCATTTTAAATAAACGAGATTATCAAGCACATCGATTATCTTATCGTTTTTAATTACTTTATAATACATAGTTATACACCTCATGAAAAGAGGGTTGGGAATATCCAACCCTCTATAATTTAAAATGATATCTCTATTAATACGCCCAAACTAGTTGACGCATTAGTAATTCCTTGTGTTTGACCATCTGCTTCTACTCTCCATATATAGTTGGGATAACCAACGTTAGGTGAGCGCAGCCAGTAAGCATTATAGCCTCCACCATCAAATGCTCGTTTTCTCGAATTATTTGTACTTAAATATGAAATAGAAGTACCCTCGCTATTATAAGGCTCAGAAGTCTGAGTCGGGTCTACTTCGATAAGTGCAGGAATTGTAATATAACAATTAGAAGAATTTAATTCTGAAGACATTTGACCAATAGAAGAATAAACGATTACCTTCTTAAGCAGCTCTCTAATTTGAGTAGGCATAGCATTATATAATCTTGTATTTAAAGATTTATTTAATTCCGAATTAGCCCAACCATTAAGATTACTATTAGTGGAATTCCATTTCTTTGTTCTTCCTAATAAGTGAGAAGCAAGCAAGCTAAAAGAACATCTCTTAGATGTATTATCGGATAAATAATACTTTCTAAATCCACAAGCTTCTAACGTAATCGATTCATGTGTCCACATAGCCAATGATTGACATACATCATCACCTAAATCTTTATACCATACTTTTGCCCAATGGATATTACCAGTAGCATGATTTTCATAAATACCATCATCTGCTCTTGCTGAACCAAATACTAAAGTTCCTGTACCTACAGTTGTTTTTGTTCTTGTCAATTCAGTACTCAATACTGTATTGCCGTCAAGATTAGATTTGTAAATCGTCAAATTATTATCACCCTTTTTATGACGAATAACTATAATTTCACGTTTATCAATACCGACAACGTTGTTAGAAGTTGTACCCCAAGTGAATTTAACACCATTGAAGTCGTTGGATGCGCTATACCACAACTTAAAACCATTAGTACCATTTGCTTGGAAGCATTGTGCCAATACAGCATTCGTTTTATTTCCAGATAGGAACTCATAATCAATTGCGAGAACAAAATCTTTATCTTCATCAAACAATTGAATTCCTGTGTCAATATGTTTAGAACCATCAAAGTAAGTCTTTTCAGAAATCAACAACTCAGATTCGATGTCATCATATTCAACATCGTTGCCAATAGTAATTGTGTATGGGTCTTTATCAGTAATAATATTTTGAATATTAACAGTGCCAAGTTCATTTAACTTATTCATTGCATAAATTTCAACGGGTGAAAAATCTTCAAGTTCTTTACCATTGAATGCATTAGCAGTATATGTAAACTTATCAAAGATTGCATTAATTGTTTTAACACCATTTTCATCAATGTTATTATCTAAGAATCCACTCTTATCCCATCTATTAAATAAATAAAAAGCATATGGTTCCTCTGCTGTATATACTGGAATTTTTCCATCATAAATAATGTTGTCGCCATATAAACCATTTCCAGTTTTAACAGTATCACCCATTACAACATACTTCACAGTATATTCTCTTAATGATTCTGTATATGTAGCAGTAATAATTCTATCTGCAACAATGTTAGTTAAATCGCTATCCCAACCAGCAAAAGTATAATTATATTGGATTGTACTATCTTTTGTAGGAGTTGAAATTGGATTTTCTTCTCTTTCAATTGGGTCAACAGCAGATTCAAACTGTTCAATGTATTGAGTATCTAATACAGTACCATCTTCATTTACAAATGTCACTTTAAACTGAGGTTTAATGGTTGTTGCTTCAATAGTTAAATCAGACCATGCTTCGTGATACTTATACAAATCGTACTGTCCAATTACAGCCACGGAAGCAATACCAGTGAGCACAGACAAATCAGATTCATAACCAGATGAATCAATACCGCCAATTGTTAACAATCTATCGAAGATAGCACCGTTTTCAATTCGAGGAATAAAATCCCAATTTAGGTTAATTAATCTTAACAACTTTAAAGACGGAGCATTGGTAACAATGTCGTAAGTATTAATGTTGGGTACATTTTCAACAATTAAAGTTTGTAAATTATCATATCCATCAACTACAAAATCTTCAATATAATTCAAATTTTTCATTGATAAAGATGTCAAACTTGGAAGATGTGCCGTCTGCAATAAACCACCGTTTGCAAAGATTACACCAGTTGCATTCGTACCCTCTGCATACAACTCCTTCAAATTACTACAACTACTTAGGTTAATTACTGTATTGATACCAGAAATATTTCTAAGGTCTAAATACTCAAGAAGAGGATTGTTAGCAACCAAAACCTCTTTCATGAATGTATTTTCATAGCCATTATCAGTACTACCAATTGTAAGTCTTTGCAGACGAGTTGCACTTGAGAAGTTATTATCTCCAACAAAACATCTAGACAAATCTCCAACTTCCTGAATAAAGCTTGCTGCATAAACATAAATAAAGTCCATTCTTTCTGCATCACTTTCGAAGCGTACAGTTTCTCCAGCCTTTACCTTTTTATGTATTGGAGTACCAGTGCTTGTATACTGTACACAAACATACATATCAGAATAAGGAACTAAAGTTAAAGAATAATTAGGCTTTATACTGCCACCAATGGGAACATTACCTCTAATCCAGAATACATCTGAAAGAGCCTTATTACCAAAATACTTTGTAGCAAAATAAATTTCTTGGTTAATTTCAAATGCTCGTCTTGCATATTTCTTACGACCAAAGAATTTACCAATTAAGAAAGATTTATCTACGCCTTTGCCTTCACCTTCGTTTATACTGTTATCGATAGACAAACCAAGATAAGTTCTATAATACTTTCTTTCATAATCCAATCTCCAGAGTTCTTCGGGGAATTGAGCCTGAGCATTATCCCATTGGTTAATAAGAGAAGTGGAGTTCCAAGCATTCTTCTCTTCTCTGTTCTTAAACATTGCTTGCATTTCAGATGGGAATAAGTCACGAAGTCTACAGAAGAATACACTGTCTGCAACTCTGAATACATAGTCAGAAGTGGGGTCTCCATCTACATAATAGTCTGTATCTTCTTTACCATAAGAGAATACATAGTCACCAGTATTATCAATACCCAAGCTCGTGTCCATATCATACCCGAATGTAAGGTCGTAACGGTATCCACCATTAATCGAAGCGGCATCATTATCGATAATATAATAGCTTGCTTCTACTTCACCAAGTTCAGCAGCTTCAGCTTCGGAAATATATACTTTACCATAATGCCAAAAAGAATTTTTCCCTCGGTTATCGACCATTGTATATCTTTCCGTGAATAAATAATAATACAATGCAGAATCTACAACAAAATAATCTTTTAAGTTAGCATAAAATTCTTCATCAGTTGAAGTTGCTATAAACTTATACAAGTCTCTCCATGTATTAATATTTACTTCACGCTGTTCTTCGGTAATATCTTCCATTTCATATCTGAACTCATATGTTGTTCCACCAAATGATTCAAATGCGCCTTCTTCATCATATACATATTCAGTAGAATACAAGATATCATATGCAGAGTTACCAGCTTTCCACTCTGAAATAGGACATATAGCATGTCCATCTTTTCCAGTAGGGAAAGCAGACAAAGGCTTATCAGCATCAGTAATTTCAATTACGTGTTCTTTAGGGTCGTTTGCATTGTTGACACGAGTGTCGTCACTTTTTTTGCTGTCGCCCACATTTCCGATTGCGTAAAAATGCCAATCATTATCATTAAACTCTCTATGAGGAGTAGTTGCAAGGTCTGTGCTTGTTTCTCTTATAAAGACAACGCAGTTATAAAACTCCATTGTATCTTTTACTTTGCTGTCTTTCTTTCGTGCATAACGCAAGAACGGTTGATACTCATTAAATCTACGAGCAAGTTGTGCATTGTTTGCATTTTCAGAAGATGCAATATTTACTTTAATATTTAAATAATCAGTAGGAACAGATGTATCTGTTAAAGTGATAGTAGAAGATTCTACGGTTTCTCCTTCTTCATTTATCCATGTAAACAAGGATTCATCTCTGTCCATACAAAGGTCAATATTTCTACCTGAATATCCATATAAGTTACTAGAAGTACCTTGACCTCTATGTCTTACACCAGTACAATCCCAATTATCTTGAGGTCTTGTACCAGCAGGATATCTGAAATAAACTGTACAATCATCAATCTTATTATCCTTGTCGTTTGTAAACTGCGGTACTTCAAGGAAAATATATCTCAAATCAGGCGCAGCTTTCATTAATGCATCAACAGAGAAATCACCACTTGCAGATGTAGATATAAGTTTGCCATCTTCATTATAAATCTGGTTTCTATTATATCTCGCAATTATCTCTTCGGCACTTCTTGCATCAGCAATGAAATTATTCTTAATATCTGTATCAGTAAGAGAAATTGAATAAGCCTTTATTCTATAAATAAAGGTATCGCAATCTGCACTGCCGATAGTAATAGGCTTAGGAGATGACTGCTTAAAGGAAGAAGTTTCTGTATATTCACAAGGCTTACTAGGAGCACCATCTTCATAAGACATGACAATGGGCATATCTGTATCCTTATTAATATTGAATTCATATTCAATAATTGTATCTTCACAATAATCAGACTTTAATAAACCGCCGCTATTATATACAGTAGCATTTTCAATCTTCATATCAAGACCGATATTACCGTCCATACAGGTCAAGAATGAAGTATTACGCTTTCTAATATTCTTTGTTCTGAAGATTACCTTAAATTCCTTACCAGTTTTCTTCGGGTCATCCGCAAACAAACTGTAATTAATAACCGCACTTGTTCCAGCCTTAATACAGAAATATTGGTCTCCTTTTTCATCAATCTGATAACCACCATTAACCCAGTCAAAATTATCAGAAACAGTCATTGTCACATCGTTATATGACCACAATCTATCTGCCGAACTATTAGAATAGCCAACGGGGTTAAAGTCGAATTCCAAACCAGCAGTTACAGGAGATACATTGATATTCAATTCTTCTACATTTACCGTAATTATCTTTGGTTCTGCTTCACCACAAGAAATAGTAAATACAAAAGTTCCAGCATTATTTGCCTTATAAGAATATGTATAATAGCCATATTCATCTTTTTCGGTTAATGTTTCTTCGCTTACAACCTTACCATCGATACTCCAAGTAACTTTAGGTGTTTCTGTATTGGGGTCTACTACTGTATATTTTATGTTAACAGTATTATACTGCATAGCATCTATAGTCTGCGTAGCACAACCAATTATAGGAGTATTATTTGCACTATCGCTCCAAATAATATCCTTGTATATATGATTTGATTCTATTAAAGTATTATTAATAGTGGTTGTCATATACACTTCTAATAAGTGAGAACCATGTTCCTGAGCAGGAATTATATAAGACATAGGAATACCAGATGTAGATGTTTTAACAACCCCTAACTCCTCGCCATCTAAAATAAAGTGAATATCCTTTTCAATCGCACCATAAGGAGTATAGTTGAAAGGAACAGCGCCAATGTTATAAGCATAAGCATCACTGAATGTAGATTCTAAACGAACATCTACTTTTTGTACCGTCCAAGATTTTGTAACCAAACTTCCAGCATCATCAGTAATTGACAGTACAAACTTTTGGCTTGTAGTTGTTGCGAAATTTGTAGCGTCAAATGTATTCTCGCCACTTGTAGCAATGCCAGAAGCAATAACCTTTGAACCAATTTTCCATGTATAATTACCTTCCGATACAATATCTCCAGAAGAATCGGTACCAGAGAAGTTATAAGTGATAAGTACTTTGTCATTTACAGTCGCAACTACAGGAGATGTAGTAACGTATGAAATCTTAAGGGAGCTAGAGCCTCCACCACCAGAACCACCAACAATAGTAAACTTTCTTTTTGCTTCTCTTACTTCGTTTTCTGTACCTTCGCCAGTAATTTCATACAGAACAAAAACATTTTCTCCAACTTCTTCATCTTCTGTATCATTATACGCCACATCATATGTGAGACGAGGAGACGAGTCTATGCTGCCAATATCTTCTTGTAACTCGCCAAGAGTTTTACTAATTGAAGAGATATTCTCTTTATTTGTAGCGACATCAGAACTTAAAACTCCAATTTTATCAGTTACAAAACTTTCAGTAGCGTAACCAGTTAAATCAACAGTCACATTAGAAACCTTTTCGTCAATTTCAGATTGACTATAAGTTTCTGACTTTTTATAATAATCATTGAGTTTACTGGAAATATCTGCCTCAGAAATAGCATTGTCAACATAACTTGTTGTAGCATAACCCTTACTATCAATAGTATTATTCATTAATTGAGTAGTATCCGTCTTATTATAATAGTTAGATTCTAAATCAGATGTTTTTACATAACTAACTAACTGTTCCGTTACATCTACTCCAGCAACCGCTTCATCCACATAACTTATTGTGGCATAATTTTCGAGAGTTTCGTTAACGGCTTCTATTGCAGCGGAAGACGCATCATCGGCATATTGTTTTGCGTCGTTTGCAGATTGTTCTGCGGAAGCGGCAGCGTCTTCTGCCTTTTTAACTTGTTCACCAACAGCAACATTTTTAATTTCATCTGCTACCTTCTCAGCAATATCAGCAACAAGCTCCTGCATCCAAGTATCATCTATATTGTTGATTACATCTTCGCAATCACATAATGACTCAAGCACATTTAAATTTTTATTACTTTTAGTTTTCCAAGTATACCCCTTAGAAATGCCGTCACTTCCTGTTACAGTGCCATAAGCATGTATTTCAAACTCAAGTGTACCAGCATCAAGCGTAGCACCTGCATCAACTAACCAACCAAATCTAATCTTTTCATCATTAAAGGTTACATTTACTGGCTTAGATGCACCGTGTCTTCCATTTTTAGTATTATAATGAATAGAAAGAACCGTATTAACCAAATCGAATCCATCATAATAACGTGGCATTTCAAATGGTATGTATTGTGAATTTTCTTCTTGTGTTATATTAAACTGCTTTTTATGTAAAGTGATATTCTTTTCGTCATCAATATTAGAAATATAATCATCAGAAAATGAATGATATCTTACGTAATCAGTATGTTGTTGCCAATTTCCATCTTCGCCAGAATAAGCCGCCATCATCATAGGGGGTACGTCAAGTGTCATAATAGAATTATCATCAATACCCATGTCACTTACAACCATAGGAATTTCTACGATATTTTTCACAGATGGATTTTCTATATTATTTTTGAGAGAATCTTCAAATGATAAACTCATATTTGTCCTCCTTTCCCAGAGGACAAATCATAGTCCTCTAATTCTATATATTTATTTTTTAAAATTCGACAATATTATAATCATCTTCATTATCTTTGCAATTGCAATCGCAATCACAATCACAATTATTAGAGCCGCTTCCGTCTTCATTATCTGGATTGTCTGGATTACCATCGACATTAGAATCTAAATCGACCACAGGCGTTCCGTCATCAAGCATATCTCTAACAGAAACTTTACTTCCAACGCCAACACCTTTCGCAGAAAGCTGAAGGGTCTCTTCTTTATCGTTATAGATAAGATTATCTACTTGATTGCTATCAAGTGCATTCGCTAACTTCTTCAGAGCTTTAATCTGTGCATCTTGCTTAATTATTCTCTGGTCAATAGCCGAAAGAGCAGGGTCAGGAACAATACTATCCCAATCAGGAATGGGCGTAATTTTCAAAATGCAGTTCGTAGTCTTTCTTACATGTTGCGTAGCATCTTCATCATCCAACAGTGTAAATGTAAGATTTAACTCTATATCTCCCCATTCCTTTGTTAAATTAGTATCAATAGGAAGAACATATTTCAAATAGTTTTCATATCTTTCTTCTGAAAGTATCAAAGTTTCAGTCCTAAATTCTCTGCTAATTGGAAGTAAATAACGCATTGTAACAGTGCATTTAGACATATCAAATCCGTTATAATGTGGTGCGACCAAAAACCATAATTTATTGAATAATTTTTCTCTTTGAATAATCTTCTCTTTTTGTGAACCATAAAGCGAATTATCATTATTAACTAAAATTACATAAGCCATGAAAATCACCTCCTTATTAAATTCCTAAATAACTTGTCACTTCATCAACAGTTGCTATATCCGTAGTTGGAATAGCACCAACATTTTTAGCAGTTAAATTTACATTACCTTTTCTATAAATTGTTTCATTGTCGCCTTTAACTCCAGCAACAGTCATTCCCGTTAAACAATCCCAAGTACCATCTACCGTGTAATAAACATTCGTACCAGCAGAATAGTGAACACCAGCACCCGTATTAAATGTGTCATCCGTAGTAAAATCATTGCTAATATTATATAAATATCCGACACCAACAACGCCACTCGTTCTTAATTCTGCCAATTCAGAAAATGGAATAGTTGCTTTTGGCAAAAAAGCGCCATTTAAGCTATTGACTATCGCTTCAGTTTGAAGAGCATAATTTTCTGCTTCTGACGCACTTTCTAAAGCAGAAGTAGCAGAAGAAGATGCAGATGCCATACTACTCTGAGCATCAGATGCACTCTTAGAAGCATTAGTTTCGCTTTTTAATGCAGAGTTTGCACTTGCTTCAGACTCATCGGCACTTGTCTGTGCGTTCTCCATATATGTATTTGCTTGATTCATATATGTTTGTGCATTTTGTGCTGAAGTATTTGCTTCAGAAGCACTATTACTCGCAGCAGTTGCACTATCTGAAGCCGCATTCATATAAGATTCAGTATTTTTAGCATTACTTTTAGATTGTTCATAATAATATTTGGAGTTATCGATATCCTCATTTTCTCTAATGCCGCCAGCATTTCCCATTGCGTATGATTTTGACAACTGAATAACCTCTTTGTATTCAGCCTCAGCCTTTTCCAACGCTGTATTAAGCCCATTAAATTCATATGAAGATTCAATTTCCGAATTATTAACAGCCGTTTCTGATACATCGATACAGAATGTCATTGTAGACAAAATTGACGCATTATCTATTGTAATAATTTCGCCAGTTTCAGTATCTACACTAGCACTCCCTTTATTTACAATCACCAAATCTACATAAGATATGCCATCGGAAGCAAGCATTTGTTCGGTAAGTTCTACTAAAACCTTCCCCTTACGGTCTATGTCGCAAAAATTTAAAACGCTATTATTATCTGGTTTTTTATATCTTATATAGGCAGAATGTTCATTGATATTAATGGGATAAAGTTCGCCATGATTATAACAAGTTATTGAAAGAAATCTTGATTTTTTATCATATTGTTTTGCATTGATTAAAATATATTTTTTATCATAAAAATCAATATCTATATTTGTAATAGTCTGCAAAGCCATCTTTAATCACCACCTTATCATTCATCATGATAAACCAATTTAGTTTCTACAGGAATTATTGGAAGATGGTCAACGCAATACTGATATTTTGCATCGCCATGATGATTTCCGCCAACACCGTTATAGGCTTTATGCATTGATACAAATTCATCATATTCGTCTTCTGGAATACCTCCAATAGAAATGTAATATTTATATTTTTCATTAATTTTTTCTGCTAACATTTCCTTATTAGCAGCAATTAAAGACTCAATTTGCACATCTCTAGCAGAGATAGAATCTTTTAATTCTTTTTGAATTTCAAGACTTTGCTTTCTATCTTTAATTCTGTTTTCATTATACTTAGTCATTTCTTCATGAAGAGCCTTACGGTCTTTACGACTCTCTGTCATATAATTATTAAGATTGTTCCTAAATTCCTCTTCGTCTTTACAATGCTTTTTTTGAAGTTTATCTAAATTTTCGGCAGTTGTTTTTGCCAATTTTGCAGTGGCTTCCAGTGTTTCTTTTTGCTCTCGTCTCTCTCTTGATTTTTTAGTTTCAATTCCAAGTTTTCCGACAATCCAATCAAGCAACGACCATACAAATCTCACAACAACAAGTAAGATTACAACAGCAAGTAACACATACCACCAATCTATTTGTCCTAATTGTTTCAACTCATCCATCTCACATCCACGACCATCCTTTCATTTAAACTCAAAAGACACTCTTGGAAACAGAGATGTCCTTAAATAACATAGAGGAAGATGTAAGATATACTTCCTCTATGTATAACTTTATTAGTTATTAAATTTTTTTAACGAAATCCAAGCTAATCCATCCAGCGCCTGATTTTAATTTTCCCCAACCTTTAGATGAACCAGAACCCTTTGACTCTTCAACAATAGTATAAATACCTTTATTAGTAATAGTGTCTACAACAGCATAATTTGTTCCAGCACCCTTACGGATGTTTAATGAACTTGCTGTTACTTGAACCAAATAATCAAATTGAATATGATTAGCTGCTGAAATCAAAAGATTATCAAGATACTTTATCTTCTTATAATTATTCATCCAATATGTAGGAGTGTCAATTACTTTGCACTTAACCAAATGATTAATAGCATCTCTAACATTACCAAAAGAGTTAACCTTCTTTGATTGAGAAGCCTTTGCAAGCTTATTCAACAATGCCTTCAAATAATTCAAATTATTCTGTTGTGCCATCCAATAATCAGGACTATTAATAATTCCCTTATCAACTAAACTTTTAATGTCTGATGAATATTTTACAGTAGAAACTGCATTGAGCTTCTTATTCACTTGCTCTGCAATATAAGAATGCTTATTATACAAATAATCACCTGGGCAAGCTGTTGCCGCAAACCAACGATGAACGGTCATATTCTGCTTACCTACTTGACCAATCAAAGATTTATCAGCCTTCCACTTAAGCTCCTTAATATTATTTCTCTTACAAATGTCTGCCACCAAATTAATAAGAGCAGTCATTGCTTTGTCAGTTACGGCATAAGGATATGTAGGGTCGCAAGCTACTTCAATAGTAACCGCTCTATTATCGTTTGAAGCACTACTAGAAGTCCAAGCTCTGTCTTTCTCTTCGACGCTCAAACCAATAGAGCCATCGTAACCAACAACATAGTTAGAAGAACATTGTCTATTAGTTGTCGCAAAATAATCGCATCCTTGCTTTGCAGTTACTTGACCTACATAACAATGGATTGTAATTGTATCAATCACATGATATCTTGGACTTGTTCTATTCTTTGTAATATTTTTATAAGTTATTAAACTACTGTTTGTATATGCCATAATAATTACCTCCTCGTTTTAATAAACACAAACTATACAACATATAATTCACTTAATTTATTTCACTTAACTTCATCTGCTTAACCGCAGATTCGATAAGAACTTCAATCTGTTCGGGCGTAATAACAATCTTCTTTTTATTAAATATTTCATTTAAAAAATTTACAACATATTCTTTCTTTGTCTTACCCATGCCTCGTTCATTAAATAATAATTCGGCTGCCTGTACAGCTTGGGTCGCCCATTCTTCATATTTCACAAGTTTCTCATAACCAATTTTTTCTTTAATGAGAGGAACAATAAACCCAGTAATAATTATACTTAATACTGGAATTAAAGATAAAATCAACTTAAACCAAATTTCATTCATAATTCATTTCTCCAATCTTAATTGTCTGTACTACTGAGTACAGTTGTAATAATCTGAGTCATATCAACTTGGTCTTTTATATCTTGTGGCAAGTCATTAACAAGTGCCATAGGGAGTTCAATCTTATGTTCGCTCTTAGCCATCATATAATAAGCACCACTAGACAAACCAAGTTGAACAATCCAAGTACTAAGAAATATACCAAATACATTCAAATCGAATGGAGGAGTGATAGTAATCGTAGATACATCTGTTCCCATTTCAATTAATTTGTCTGTGGTATCCATAGTGTAAGTGCCATTGATATATGTACAAATAAAAAACACTGCTACGAGAATGACGGCTATTACATAATCAGCTATTAACAGCTTTTTGCTAAACCCCTTTTTCTTTTTATTTTGATTCATTGGTATCACCTTCCAAGCTTATATCTTTGGATAGTTGCATTTGCATTTTTGAAATACTTTTATAATATTTTTGTTTATCTACTTCTATTTGATGCTGACTTGCAATATGAACTTCATTTAAGAAATTTTTCAATATATCTTCAACAACAAAAAAAGGAAGAGAAGAACCATTTATTAATTTAGCAAAACCATCTATTAATTCTTCTCTTTCCAATGTGATAGGCTTTATTAATTGATTATTTTCATTCATATATTTACCTCATAAATGGAATATCTATATTTATGTGTTATTGTGAGTAAGAGTACCGTTAACAGTCAAATTGCCGTTAATAGTTACATTGGTTGCCGTGATTTCAGCAACTCCATTTGAAGCTATAAAAATTGAATAATCTCCAGCTTGTAATCTAACACCAGCATCTGTAGCCACGGCATAGCAATCTCCCTCACCATTAGAAACACCTATGCCTTTAGTTTGCCCTTCATCTGACTCACCAAGCATATATCCAATATATCCGCCTTTGTACATAGATTGGTCATAAACAGTAAATGTACCAGACATATTAATATTATTAGATTTTAATGTGCCAACTATATTGACATTGTTGGCATTCAGTGTACCAGTGGTAATGTTATCTCCATTAATCATTGTTTTTCCAGAAGTAGTCAAATCATCATACGAAACCTTTTGGTCAATTTTAGAACTTAAATCTGTAATGGTAGTACTTTCAGAAATCTCCAAACCAGCGCCATCACCAGTAATATGTAACTTACCGTTACTATCAATATAAAATACATCTTCGATTCCATTATTAATGGCTACCAACACATCAGAATTCGGGTCAACTCTAAACGAGTTTTTATTATTTCTGTCAGCGACAATGAAACCTTTGTTATCAAATGATAAACTACCACTCTCATTATAAATACCAAGTTGTTCACCAAGAATTAATTTGCCTACAAGTGTTTCTGCATTAACACCATAAGCTTTAGTTAATTTTCCTGTTGCTGGATGATAATAATAATATGCACCAACCGCTGTTTTAACAGTTTCCCAATTATCATCGGTAATGGCAAGGGTAGAATTAATAATTTTTAATTGAGTATCTTCATAAGTATCGGTAATGGAATCATATTTCTTAAACAGCATTCCATGCTTATCCCAGCTTTGTGTTTGGTTATCTGCTCCACCAATAATTCTAGTATTAGTAGCATCTAATCCTTTTTCTACCCAATGATTGACTATATTGTTACCTTTTTCTCCTTGCTCTGCTTGTCTTTGAACTGTATTATAAGATGTAGCCATAGAAGAAGCTTGAGAAAAAACACTTTCTAAATCCGTAATTCCATTTTTAATTTTAGTTACATCTGAAAATTCAACAGGGATATTATCAAAGTTGCCAAAATCTATCTCATATTCAAGCAGTCTAAGCTTAAATACTTTGTCATCAACTTGAACTCGTATCCAATTACCAACATTAAAAGAATCGACCAAAATCTTAAATTTATCAATAGCTAATAAATTATTTAAACTTGTCGAAATAGAATGTTGCAACTCAGATGATTTATAGATTTCATTTTGGGCAACTTCATAAAATTCCGATGCTTTTTTAAACAACTCTGCATTATTTAATCCATCAGAAATATAATTGTCATTTGAATATGTATCTTCTCTACGATAGGCACAAAACTCAAGCCACAAATTTTCGCCTAAATATTTCTCAAAATCAAGGGCATCTTGAATTTTATTTCTATGCTCTTCAATACATTGTTGTAATCCTTTGGTGATTAAAATTGGATTATTTTCATCAGTTTTATCATATACACCTTCAATAACCGCAATTTCTTCTTCTCTAAGCTTTATTTCTTTGGTAATAGCAGAAGACTTATCATAATAAGGTTTGTATAAACCTTCATATAAATCTGGACTTATATTTTTATCTGCTGCTCCTTGGTCTATTAAAATATTAAGGCAAGAATCACAAGCATCATAAAAACTCTTTAAAGGGTTCAATGCATATTTTTTTAATTCAACACAAAATTCATCATAATCCTTTTTAAATAAACCAGATATACTTAAATCATCTGTATTATCTTTATTTAATGATTTGTCTATCTTTTGTTTTATAAATGTTTCTGTATCATTATTAACTTTTACTATAATGACTTCGCTGATAGCTGTATCATCTTCATCAGAATAGTTGGTTATACAAAAATCACCTTTCCATAGTTTTCCATCTTCAACATCAGAAATAGTAGCTGTATTTATTTCTACTTTATATGTAGGCTTGACAACAATCTTAGCCATAGACAAAATAGCACTATTAGCCGTTGACAAAGATATAGCTTCTACATAATCGGTATCTACAGCAACAGGAGAGAGGGTTGCGGTTCTTAACAAAGATGCTTGCTCAACTGCACTTGTCTCACTCATTTCGACATTAGGCATAAGACCAGACTCAAGATATAATGCTAAATCAATAGTATTGTAATAAGCATTCATCAGATTTGGATAACCTACAATTGGAGAAGTTATCTTCTGTAAATCTTCGTTATATTTGGAATACTTATCTACGAGAGTATTATATTCACTTATTGAATTTTCGTCTATGTCAGATTCATAATTTTTATAATAATCACTATACTGAGCACTATATGATTCTATTTTTTCAGCCAACTCTTCAGTCATATCTTCTTTGACTGCATCTGAAAAATACCAAATATAATCTGTGCCATTTGGATTACAGTTACGAATGGTGGCGGTCATTAAATCGTCACCAGCCTCAAGTTTAAAGCAATTTTTTACAGCATCTGTATCGGTCTTTAATTCAATGCCTTTAGAAGCCAATTCGTCAGATGTGACAAAGATAAGGGTATCCTTAAAAACAGTTTCATTACAATTTATATCTGTACTATTACATTTGGGACAATGCTCGGTAAAATCGCCTCTATGACCACAACCATTACAATTTTGTTGTAAATCATAAACAGATATAGTTCTTTGAATTTTTCCATCTTCATCCGAATTAGAATTATATACAAACAAACATCCTATTTCTTCTGCAACTTCTTTAAAAGCATCACATATAGAAGTCCCATCAAAAGAGAAGGTTCTTTGTATTTTGGCAATAGTAGGGTCTACATAAGCAATAGAATAATGAGGAGCTTTCTCTAACATTCTATTTAATATAGAAGCTTTGGGATTTTCTTTATCATATAAAATGCTAATTTTATAATCGTCTCTTTCAATATCTTCTTCTGTATTGATTTCAACATTATAAAGCATTATTTGAGACAATTCTGCCTGACCTAACTGAGTACAGAATACAGTTTTAACACTTTCAGTTTCTTCATCAAGTTCAACTGTTGCTTCAAACCATAAATCCCATTCTTTACAGTAAATCAATTTAAAATCAAGCAATTTATCCCACAAGGGAGTAAGTTTACCATCAATATATTTATTGACTGTAAAAGAGATTTCGGAAGCATCATTGAATTTATCAATTAAGTCAATACTGTCTTCATTAACTTTTAATTGTCCTAATTTATTGCCATTACGATTAGCTAAAATTATAGTAGGTGGTTCTGGATTTCTTGCTAAATCAAATTTAATATCAATTGCCATAATACCACCTCTTATAAACCGACTTTAACAATAGGAGAATATTCTATTTTGATAGAACAGGGAAGAGAGATGGTCAAATCATTTCTACTATTCTCAAAAGTGTTCGCCACTCTAAAGAAATTCCAATTAAAGTCGTTTTGTATATTATGAGATGAAATAGAAGAACTTATAATAGGATAATCCATTGTAATGACTTCACCAGCAACACAATTTTTAATATACGTATTTCTATCTTCAATGGCATTATATATATTTAAATCACCATCTTGCGATATCGTGATTTCTAAATGAGGATAAATATAGCCTTCTTCATGAGAAATATCGTTAATAGAATGTTTCCCATTTACTTTCGTATTGGTTATAGTGATTAATCTTGGTTCTTTAAAAGCGTGAGGGGAGTTAGTGATAATATTTAATTCTAATCCCATTAAACGACCATCTAATTCTATTCTGTTTATACTAATAATACTTGCCATATAATAAAGGTCGATATGATTCTCGTCTAATATTTTAAACTTCAAGAATTTCTTCCTATTAAGCCATCTTGAAATTTCTCTAAATTCAGTAGACGAAATTTCTTGTATGTCAGTAGAACATGAATATTTTGCAATTTGCATTGTGATTTCGAGGCAGTTATCATACTGAGTTGAAATTAGATAATTTCTTAAACCACCAAGACTTGATATGGTGTTAAATGTAATTTCTGCACCGTCAATAGTCTCTAAACCCTTTTCATCAAAATTAGCAATAATAAAACCAAAATCACTTAAATTTTTATCATCATAAGAAAAGTCAAAAGCCTTCATATTTCATCACCTTCTTTCTAAGTTAAATTTTTACTTAATTAAAAATTTAATAATGCGCCACCGTCCTTTATAGACAGTAACATTCATTATTTCTTTCATTTTTTTTAATTCATCGATTATTCTTCGATATTCATTTTTAAGTTTTCTATGCTCTTTAATGCTTTCCGTCAGTTCCATTCTCATGGGTTCGACAGAATTAATTATTTCATCTTTTTCTTTTATCTTTCGTTCAAGTTTTTCAACTTGCGATTTTAACTCATCAATCTGTTCGGATTGACGAGAAATTATTTTTTGTTGAAAATCGAATCTTTTTTTATAGCTTTTTTCATTCATTTTTACACCTCTAAATTAAAGAGGGGATAGGAATTAACCTATCCACCTCTTTAATTATAATCATCTAATAGCCTTACCTTTAGCAAGCTTGCTTTTACCAGCAATTTGGTTAACAGTCATTGAAAGAATTAAATTTTCGAAATTCTTATCCCTCTGCATTTCAGAAATAAGTTGTTCATAGTTCTTAACATTAGGCATATTAAATGTAATGTTTTCAAAATGCTGAGTAAGATTACTCTGAACATTAGAGTTATTAGGAACATTAGAAGTATTAAAATTCAAATTGTCTTTAATAAACTCAGCAGGGGAGTTAGTCATATTCCAAAGATTTTCGCTTGCTTGTGTATTAAGAACGCTATCTCTTTTTGCAACGGGAGTAAGAATTGCACCATCAGAAGGTCTAACGATAAGCTCTTGACCATCTTCTTGTGTCCAAGCGTATTGAGACTTACTAATATTTTTAGCACCAGACTTAAAGGCATTATATTTGTACTTATCAAGGTTCTTATTTTTAGAAATCCAGAAATTATATAGCTTTCCATTAGCACCATAAGCATTGATATAACTTTGTACCTTTTTAGCATTTTCAGCGCCAAGTTTATCAGTTAATCTTTTCTCACGAGTGGGATTAGCACCCCAGCCACCGTAATTTTCTTTTTGATAGTTCCAAATCGAAGCAGCGACACCCATAAGAGTATCTTCTGTAATATTTGCCTTAGAATCCTTTTTATTATTATTGTTGGCTTGAGTTATAACATTCTTGCCAGCATTTTTAATTGGAGTTACTTTAGCAGAAGATTGCGTTTTAGGTGCTTCAACCTTCTTTTTAGCATCTTTATCGATATCATCAACCATTGCAGCAACATCTGCTTTAATATTACCTAATACAGTATTTGTTGTAGTTTGTTTGCTTTGGAATCCTTTGCCATATTCTGTTAATACAGATTTTGCATTGCCTTCACCAACACTCCAAATATTATTCATTGCGTTAGAAAGAGTAGTACCAACCTTAGTAGCTTCTGTATTTAAAATGCCTTTCATTGTGCCATTTTCACCCATAGCGTTTACTATGGCTTGAGCAATAGCACCTTCGACACCTAAAGCAGAAGTTAATGTACCATCGGTTCCTGCGGCAGCATTAATACCATCAATAACTTGTTCTAAGAGGAAGTCAATATTATCAAGACGACTATTGAGTATAGTTTCATACTCAGTGTATAAAGAATCAAGAAGTTGAGATTGTTGGTCGATATATCTGTCCCATTCTGTCTCTTGTAAATCCTTTTCAGCCTCTTCAAGAGATACCTTTAATTCTTGAACCTTCTTCTGAGCTTCTTCGCTATTATCTCCAGAATAAGCACTTAATTGCTTTTGTAAAGATGCAATCTCAGCAGTCTGTTCTTTAACATTTTCTTGATATTCATAAAGATTTTTCATGCTATCAAGTTCTTCGTTATGAAGGTCTATCTTTTCTTGGAGTGCATCCAATTCAAGATTTATTCCTTCTTCTACAAGGTCTTTAATAGCGTTCTTTTCTTGTTCGGCATTAAGGATAGATTCTCTTTGAAGTTCAATAAGTTCTCTTCTACGATTGATAAGTTCTTTATCATATGGGTCTTTTGCGATTTGCTTATCAAGTTTTGCAACTTCTTTACCATAGTCATCGGCTTGATACATATAAGTATTATAGTTCTGACCATGCAGACCCATAGTAGATGCACCTTGTTCAGTTAACTTACCATCATCATTAAAGAGCTTTTTATTACTCATTAACTCAATTAAAAAGTTTGCTTCTGCTGTAATGTCAGAAATACGCTCTTGAATTAAATCGAACTTTTCCCATTCTATATCACGAATTGAATTGTTATACTCAATAAGAGCAGTATTACCTTCTTCAATAGCTTGCGTAACAGAATCAATTTCATTGCACATATCGACCCATGCTTGACTGCCTTTAATTATTTTACCTTCATCGACAGCTTTATCTCTTGCAGCAATTAAAGCAGCTTGCTCGTCTTTAAGTTTATTAATATTCTGCTTTTCATTAGTGATTAAAGCATCATAATACTTTTCACTTACAATATAACCTTTTGCTTCTGCCTGAGAGATATATTCATTAAGCATAGTTTCAGTATGCTCATAGCCCTGAAGAATACCATCATATTGAGCTTGAACATTATCAAAGCGTTGCTTATAAAGAGATGCTTCAGTTTCTTTGAGTTCATCAACAGCGTCTTTACATGAGAGTGCTTTTTCATACCACTGCTGATATTCCTTTATCTTTTTAGCAGTATCTTCGTCAAAATTCTTTTCGTCATATATGTCAATAGTACCATTACGAACTTTACTAGCCCAAGTCTCAGAAAGACCAACAGAATTAGCTTCTGCTAAATATCTCTTATAACCCTGTTGTTGAACCTCAATTTCATCGCTGACTTTGCTTATCTCGCTTGCTAATGCCGTGTTTCTTTCAGACCAAGACTTATAAACATTGTTTGCCGTCCTATCGAGATTGTTAATTTCTCTCTCAATTCGAGAAATGGCAATCTCTACAAAGTCGATAGTTTCTTCGAATTTGTCTTTTTCAGATTCAGAAGTACCAACCGAATCTCCACCTTTATTTCCAAGCGTATCAGCATTGCCAGTGCCACCATTACCACCCGAAGAACCACTTCCGCTACTCTCATTATTGCCAGAAGATTTATTATCATTCTTCTTTTCAGAAGCCTTTTCAGAAGTCTTTTTTGTAAATGACTTAACAGCTTCTACAGCTTCGCCTATAACTTTTTTTAAACCGTATAAACCAGTAGAACCATTACTAAAAGCGGTTCCTTCGGCAAAAGCCTTGCCTCGACCACCATTAGAAGCAACTCTTCCATTGCGCAAAAGTTCTTCACTTTGACGGTGATTAAAAATTATATCACCCTTTTTGTATTGGAAAAATTCAGCGCCATTATCTCCGATGGTAAACCATCTACCATTACGTACTAATATTTCGGTGCCAAGTTCACCACCAAGAGCAGTGCCAGAATTTTTAATTGTCCAATCACCACGAGAATATGCTCTGCCAACTGTACCGTTAGCATGAGCAGTACCGTTTACATCACTAAATCCATTACTATCATTTCTAGTAGAACCACCAGAGGTAATCTTTTTAAAGAAACTTTTAATAGTGACTGACTTACTCTTTATACTATCAATAAGACTCTTTAAACCACTTAATGCACCTTCTCCAGATGTTGTTGCTTTTACTTCAACATCTTTACCTTGTACATTATCGATAGCGCCTTTAAGACTTTCAACATCGGTAATTCCTAATGCATTGGCAACAGCTTCAACAGTTTTAGGGTCTAATTTTTCAATAGCATTATAAAGGTCTTGAACATCGGTATAGCCAAAGGCTTCTGCAATTGCTTGAACATATGTTGGACTAAGACTACTAATTGATTCTTTTAAGCCATCAACATCACCTTGACCTATGGCTTTAGCAATTGCTTCTACTTGTGTAGGCTCAAGTTTAGCCATAGTGTCTTTTAACTTCTCAACATCTACTTGACCAAGTACCTCGGCAATAGCTTTAATAGTTTTGTCATCAAGGTTTTTTAATTTTTCTGATAAATTGTCAACATCTTCGATACCAATTGTTTTAGCAATAATTTTGACGTTCTTTTTTCTTGTCTTTGCTTTAGTATCTTCTATCGCTTCTTTTTCTGCTTCGTCAACATCTTCAGTATCAACATTTTCAGCATAAAGCTCAATATCAACCCTCTTTTTTAATTCCGCCTTTCCTTCTTCACCTTCACCCAAAAGACCAGCATTATAAAGAGCCACATTGACCATATCTCTTAATGTGTCATTCATTTCAACTTGTAAGTCAACAGTTGCAGGTATCTCTATTTCACCAGATTCTAACTTTTGCTGAATTTCTTCTCTGCTATCACCTTTAATACCAATACTCGCTTGAATCTCGGGGTCAAGACCTTCAAAATAATCAAGAATTTCTTCTTGTGATTTATCTATTTCAGAAGTGTCAGTGCCTTTAAGTTTTAATTGATTCTCTTGTTGAGTAAGACGCTCATACTCTTGCAATTTAGAGAGAGGAGTCTTCATATCCTTTTCAACTTGAGTCGCATCAAGTTTCATATAAGCAGGTTCACTCAATCTATCAACCATAGATTGCAATGTACTTACAAGAGTAAAGGCTTCTTCGGCACCCTCAACATCCATGTTAACAGTGCCATCTTGGTTCTTATTCTTTGCAAATTCTGCCCAAATCTTTAAGGCTTCAGTATATTGGTCTTGAATAGATTTTTCATTGCCAGTATTAAGATTGAACTCAAAATCAGTCTTGCCAAAAGTATCTTTTAACTTATTAGCAGCATCTTGAGCTTTTTCTTTTAATGTATCCAACTGCTGATACGTACCATCCATGCTAACTACAAAGCCAGCATCATCAGCAGCACGAACCATTATTTGAACAAGCTCTTCACTGATTCCAAGAGCATCAGCAATAGCCTTATCTCCACCAACAATCTTGAAATCAAAACCGATGATATTGCCATCTTTATCTCTTTTTACAACATCTTTACCACCAAATTCTTCTTCTTCTAACTGACCGATAGCATCTAAGAAATTATAAACACCACCATTAGTAGAGTTTCCGTCTTCGTCTACAGTAAAGAAATCACGGACGCTATAAGTTGTATTCTTAATAGTATCATCAAGACTATTCCATGCCTTCATGTAGTCTTTTGTTGTGGCTGTCGCAGAAAGACTTTCACCTTTAATGAGTCTAAGGAATTCTATGGTGCCGTCATCTAACCAACCACGAGAAATCTCATCACCAACAGTTTCAAAGCCTTTAATCATGTTCTCATACATATCACGCTGAGAACCAGAAGATTCGGCTCTTTGCCATGATTGATATGCAGAATTAAGACCTTTATACATAGACAAGAGAGTTTCTGTGTCATTTATTTGAGCTTCGATACCATCAAGTTCGTTAAGCTTCTTATTGTACTCTGCTGAACCATATGTTAAATCAGAAAGTTCTTCTCTTGTTTGATTATATCTCGTACCAAGAGCATCCAGTTTACCTTCAAGCCCATCTATGTTTTCTTTTTTATATTCATCGCTTAACTTTCTATATTCTTCAGCATTTAAACGAATACCATTTGCAGTACGTTCAAATAAAGCAGTAGGGTCATAACCATCTAAGTCACCGAACATATCTTCAACGAGAGACATGGATTCTGTTCCTAATCCAGCACCAGAAAGAGATTCGGATACAGTTTTAGATAAATTCTCTAACTTTTCAGTTTCGATGTCTAAATCAACAGTAAAAGAGATAGCTTCGATTAACTTTGCTTCTTCTTCGACTTGTTTAATGATGGAATCAATAGTACCATTTTCCCAATCTATCTTAGGTTTAAGATTAACGAGAGCTTGAAGCTCTGTTGCAGTTAGACTACTTAGATATTCTTCAAATTCTATGAATTCAGCAACACTTTTAGCGGCAGGCACCTTGCCTGCCTTAACGTCTTCCATAGCTTCGAAAACCCAATCGTCATAAGGTTTACCTCGACCCACTACAAACGCTCTCATAGCATCATGATACTGGTCTTTTATCTTATCTGTATCAAGACCCAAAGAAGTTTCGAAGTATTCTTTTTCTTCTTTGCTATAATTTTTCTCTAACGCTTTGACATCATTAAATGCGTCCATGTACTGACCAATAGTACATTCGTTATTGTTAACGGCTGTACGCATATTAAGGAAGGTTTCTACTGTACCGATATCATTAGTTCCATCTTTTGAACCATCGCCATAAGCTTTGATTATTTTATCAAATTGTCTGGCTTGGAATTCAACAGAAGAGAGGTCGAATACTGAACCATAGTGCTCATCAAGAATATTAGCGACTTCTTTTCTATATTTTAAGTCTCCGCCAATACCCTCAATCATTTCTCTTCTCATTTTGATATAATCTTCGCTTGTCTTTGGGGGGTCATGGTCAACTAAATACTCAGCTTTTTTTAAATCAAGTTTAGCAGATTTATAGGTTTCAATAGCTTCTTTTGTTCTATTTAAAAAGTCGTTTAAACTCTTCATATCTTGGCTTTCATTTTCAAAGCCTGCATCTATCAAACCTTCTTTGTATTCTAGTAAATCGTTGTAAAAATCAAGTATCTTATCGCAATCTGCGTCAGAAGGAATTTCAAATACTGGAGTTTCCGCACTTCCGCCACCACTTCCATAATAAATTTCTTTCATTCCATAAAAATCGCTATCTATTTTTTCGGCAATTTTTATAGCTTTCGGGTCATGAACATATACAATATTATCGTTTGTGCCTGTCCACCATTTATTTGCAGACTCTTTAAGCGATTCTTTGGCATTTGTATATTTTTCTTTCGCTTTGGATTCTTCTGTTTTTAATACTTCGTTTTGAATTCTCTTAAGAGAATCAATATAATCATCGCCACTATTAACAGCATTTTGTAAAGCACTTGACTTATCTCCAAGAGCGTCAACAGTCCCTTTAATTGCTGATTCAAGGTCTGCTTCTTCTTCGGCGGTCAAACTTGTTTTATCGGCATATTTAATATATGCAAGTTCAAAAGATTTTGAAGCATCTAAGAACGCATTTGCTGAGTCTATTGTTTCTTGTCGTTGAGCCGCTTGTTCTTCTCTTTGTTTTTTAATGGCATTAGTCACTGCACCAATAACAGTAACGGCAATAGAAAGGACACTAAGCCATCCACCTAATTTACCAATAAGTCCACTAATACCAGTTCCAAGTTTACCTGTGACCTTAGTTAATTTAGACTTAGCTGTGGTATTAGCAACTTCAGCCGCAGTATTGGCATTTTCTGCTACAGTGTCAGCATTAGTAGCAGTTGTATTAGCAACTTCAGCAGTTGTATTGGCATTAGTAGCCACAGTATCATTATTAGTGGCTGTGGTGTTAGCTGTTTCTGCTACGGTATTGGCATTAGTAGCCACAGTATCATTATTAGTGGCTGTGGTGTTAGATTGCTCGGCAATAGTATTAGCATTCTCTGCTACAGTGTCATTATTAGTTGCCGTAGTGTTGGCAACTTCAGCAGTTGTATTAGCATCGGTAGCTATCGTATCATTGTTAGTGGCTACTGCCTTAACTTCTTCAGAAGCAGCATGTTCTTGATTTGCAATAGTTGCCGCTTGAGTAGCAACAGTAGTTTCTTCGATACTCTTTTTTGCATTTTTAAAATGACCAAAAATATTCTTGCCGAAAACACCTAGTCCAATTGTACCCAAGACACCAAATGTATCTATTAATTTTTCAAGAATATCTACAAAAGATGTGAGAACACTAATAGAACTCTTCAAAAAATCAGAGTCTAAAAATGTCTGAGATAAACTCTGCCAAGAAGCTTTGAGGGAGTTGATACTAGATTCAAGAGATTTTTGCCATTTCTCGTGTTCTGTTGTCATTGAATCTTCAGAACCAAGAGATGTTTCAAGTGCGTCTCTTGCCGTATCAAAGTTTGTCATTAAGCTGGAAACTATGTTACCCTGTCGTTTACCAGCGATTAACTCTGTAATACTTGCTTGCTGGATGTCTGTTAATTCTTCCCATTTAACGGCAAGTTCATCCATGATTTTGTATGTGGATTTAAATGTTTCACCATCAATTTCCATGATATCCACGCCTGAGAGAGCAAGGATTTCTTCTCTAAGTTTGGCAGTGGATTCTACCATACCTTCGGTTTCAAGACCAGCCTCTTCGAGTTCAGTTTTTGCTCCTCGAATACGCATGGAAATAGTTTTAAATGCTGTCAATCTGTTACTTTCGGTATCTTAAACCTACTGACTATGAATATATCATAGCGGTTAGTCATTTCTGGCTAACTCTCACATTTCATTGTTAGATTATAGTGTGAGTTCGGACTGTATCTTCAAATCTCCTATCAAGAGAAATGAGTGGCGAAACTCAATATGTTGCCATATTAAGTATTACAGTCTCTACGGATTCTTTATAAGTATTTTTAAAGACATAGCCAAATGATTAGGCATTAACCATGTCTTGATATGGAATTATAATGTTTTCATTTAAAATTAAATTATCATCTTCTATATGATAATTAAATGAATGATAGTTTTCTAATATTCCATTATTATTTATATATTTATTTATTAAACTTTCACAAACATCTAAATTGTTATAAATATCATCTTCCCATAGATACAAAATTTCGATATTGTAATTATTTTTAAAATAGGTGTGCTTTGCTTTGTCTCTTGGAATTCTTTTTTTGTGGATATCTTTCATATTTTCTTTTGTGTACTTCAATGGATGGCAATGCCAAAAATCTCCCATAACCTCAATAACTAAATTATAATCATTTAAATAATTATCAACGGCATAATACCTAAAGCCATGCTCATTAATATAATTAGTTTTCATATAATCCAACAAATCATTTATTATTTGTTGTGGCTTTGTGTTAGTATCTATTTTTTTATTTTCAAGAATTTTAACTGCTCGTTTTCTTGATTTTTCTTTCCATTCTTCATCTTGACTAAACACTTCTGAATACCACGCTTGTCTACAATCATTGGAACAAAACTTGTGTTCAAAACTACCAATTTTATATTTTTTTATATAATATTCTTTTTCACAAAAATCACAAGATACCTTTTGACTTGTAAATCTTGGATTATCAACTCCCAATTGTGTAGATTGCCATTTACCTTGACATTCTATTGAGCAAAAACGTTGTGTAGATTTTTTAGAAACATGGAAAGATTCTCCACATATCTCACACACTCTATCTTCATGTGTTACTTCATGTTGCTTCTTTTTTTGACATTCATTACTACAATAATGATGCTTATGTCTATTGTAGTTTGTTTTTGTTTTATAAATCAATTTGCCACAATATTCACAATTCACCCAATAACCACTTAATTGTCCCTTTGCTGGTATAATATCACTTCCTTAATATTGATTTAAAAATATATACACCCTTCCTAATTGATGTATATCAAAAATACTTATAAAGTCTTTCCTCGGTCTTGTCCTTCTCAGGAGTTTAACCGATATAGCCACTTTTAATGTCGGCATAACCTTTACCGACAGCTTCTGGGTCTTGCACAACTGTATTTGCTGCTGTGATTAACGCAATCGACTCGTCAATTGTATTGTTTGCGGCATCAAGAGAAGAAGCAGACCTCTTTAATGCTTCACCAATACCACCTGATGAAATAGCGAAATTGTTGCCTATTTCATTAAATTTATCAGCGATACTCATGGCAAAGTCACCATTGCTCATACCATTCATTTCGCCCTTAAACGCAGCCATTGTAGAAACTAAGCTTTCTGTTGCGCCTTCAACGCCATTAACTTCATCACCAACAACCGCATATATATTTGCTACTTCTGCAAGCTTTTGAGAATCTTTAAAACTATATCCTAATCTTGCAAAATCAGCAGTGGAACTTACCAAACCATCAATGGTCGTACCAATCTCTTTTGCTCTTGTAGCAGCATTAGTTAAGAATTTATTATAAGCCGCATCAGTTTCATTCGTAACCTTCTTGAGTTCTGTCATCGCAGAGTCAATCTCTTTGACTTGCGTAAACATGCTTCTTAAGGCACGAATTGTGTACATAAACATGGTGTATACAGAGAAATATGATGAGTACTGAGCAAATTGTTTCTTAAGTCTGTCACCAAAAGTCAAAGAGGTTAAACCAGCTTCTTTAGCCTTTAATGTAACCGTTTCAAATTGTTCGCCAACCTGTCTAACACCAGATGTATTTCCACAACTCTGAAGTGCTGCTTGTAAATTTCGTATTTCTCCACCAAACTGTTTAGCAGCAGCAGAATTATCCCTAAGCCAATTACTCATTTTTAAAGCCAACTGTTGCTTTTGCTGAGTTAAAAGAGCAGCTTCGTTAGAATTTCGTTCTGCTGCCGCATTCAGATTAATTTGAGCACTAACTTCTTTTAATACTCTTTTATAATTTTCATTGGCAGCAATGATTGCTTCTGTACTATCGGCATTCTTTAAGGTTGCCAATGCTTGTCTTACAGCCTCTAACCCAGCACTAAGCTCAGGCGGCTTTAACGCAAGTCTATTAAACTTGCCCTCAAGAGTAGCTAACGCCGTATCATAATTACCAAAATTCGCTTGAATACCACTAGCGAGTTGTGCTTTGGTATCTATAATTTTGGCTTTTAATTCATCTAATTTAAGACTAGTAGTTCTAGCTTGATTTTGGAAAGTCGTAAGCTGTGTAGCGGATACACCGCCCATACCATTTATTTCTGCGATAGTTTCATTATATTCAGCAGACAAAGACTCTAATTGTGCTTCTAATGTCTTTAACTGTTGAACACCGCTCGATGTATTTATTTTTCCAACTTCAATTCTACCAAGATTACTTTGTACGTTTTTTAGTCTACTTAATGCAGCGGCAAATCTATCCGCTTCAGTAATATCATCTTGTAATTGAAGAGGGTCTAGTTTACCCGCACTCGCCATTTGGGTAAATGCTTGATTTATCTTTTGACCACTCTGAGAAACAGCATTTGCAGCTCGTGTAGTAGTTTCCGCTAAATGCTCTTGTTCTTGAATCGCTTTCTGTGTCCCAGCACTTGCTCCAGAGGAATTTAATCCATCGGCAAGAACACCTTTGGCTTGTGTCGCATTTCCAATTAGCTTTTCAATAGAAGTCGAAAGATTGTTGAAACTTTGTATTAAACTATTTAAGGACGCATTTTGAGATAATCCTTGTAAAGCAGTTTTAATTTCATTTAAATCCACAACTATAGAGTCAAGTTGAGTAGAAAGTTTTTCAGCATTAATACCACTACCAAAAACACCTTTTAGTTTTTGAAGTGAATCATCAAGTTGACCTACTCCCGTTTGAACATTCTGAGCTTTTGTGACAAGCTGGTCAGCCGACTGAGAGAATCCTGAAGTAACTGGACTTAAATCAATTCCTTTTACAGCCGCCGCTTCTTTTATTAACGCAATATATTGCTTATAAGCTGTCATCTGGCTTGATAAACTTCCAGAAGTATCAAGCATTTTTGGTACCAAGGTAAGAAGGTTATTCTGACCAGTGGCAACGGCAGTACCTTGTACCAATTTTTGAGCGGCAGCAAAGCCGTCTGCAACTTTATAATATTTTTGTAAGTAACCTTCTAACGCTGTAACTTGTTGTTGTAATTGCGGAAGCGTCTCATTTCGTACCATACTACCATAAGCAGCATTTCTTGATACGGCATTACCACCACCTAAATTAAGACCAATGTTTACGCCGAAATTCTTACCAGACAAATTGTTAAGATTTGCGTTTAATTCTGCAAATTGTTTGGTAGCTTTATCCAACGCAGCACTAATTTGATTAACGGAAGCAAGTAAAGACTTCATTCCAGTTCCCTTATCAAGAGTGCCCATAGCCGCTTTAATATCATTAATATTCTTCTCTACTTTATCAAGAGAAGTATTTAAAGATGAGGTATTTAAAGATAAAAGGTTTTTTCCGTTAACCGCAGTATTCAAGCCTTGTAATTGCTTTTGTAAATCTGCCGTATTAAGCTTAACGCCTAATTGAAGTTTAGCATTGTTACTATTTGCATTATAAGTACTGATTTGCTTTCTTATTTCACTGGTTCTTACATGAACTCCAAGTTCTATTCTGTAATCAGCCATATATATTCACACTCCTTTCAGGTGCATTATAAAACGCACCACAAAGGTGCTGTAATTTTCAAATTTAATTAATTGTTTGTTTTTAAAGCAGGGAAAGGAAGAGAAGACTAAACCAAATAAAAGTCTGATTTTAAGTCAACTCTCCCTTTCCTCTAATATTTTTATAACTTAATTTGTTATAATTATTTATTTTTCTTGCTCCATAGCTTGAGCCAACTTATCTAAATTCTTCCATTTACGGTCTTTCATAGTCGCATCATTGTAAAGATTTACAAGTGTATCGCTTGACCAATCTTGTAATTCTTGTACAAATTCTTTTTCCAAACCAAGAGATAGAAGGTAGGTAGTCCAAAAATGACGAATAGAATGGAAATAAAGGTGCTTATCCAAAACAGTATCCCACTTTTCAATCCAACCACGAGTAGTCGTCACTTGAGCTGGCTCACCATCAGAGCGAATAAAGATATAATCGTGTTCTTTACCATTCTCTTTCATGATTTTTTCTCTAATAGGCAACCACTTTTTATAATAGGGCAAAAACAAATCTTTAATAATATATCTTAATATTTTCTTTCCTTGAGTTCCACGACCTTTAACTTGCATTTCTTCAGTTGTTTCTAAAAATAAACCTTCAAAAGCAGTATGATTTTCATCAATCATAGTCGTAGTAAATCTTACTAATTCGCTTGCTCTTGCACCAGATGCCATCATAATAGCTAATAAACACTGCTCTTGAGGTTTATCAATTTCACCAAGCCAATCCATAAGTTTGTCTAGTTCTTCTTTGGTAAATACAGATTTCTTACGAACAACATCTTTTGGAAGCTTCTCAATCTTGGGCAAAAGATTACGGAATGATTCATATTTTTCATCGAAGAATGTTTCTATAAATGTGCTAAAACTTGATAAGGTGCTGTGCATCATAGCATATCGGTTTGGACTCCACTGCAACTCTGTTACACCAAAATCGAAGAAATCCATAAGATGATATTTTTTAATTTCAGTAAAATGGATATTGTCATTGTAAAGCAAATTCCAAACAAAAAAGATGTTCAAATTGCTTCTATATACAACAACAGACTTAGGAGAACGCTTAGTAGCAAAATTCTTCAAAAATCTTTCCATTAATTTAATATTCTCTGTATTTATTTGAGCAATTAATTCGTCAGATGTAATCACCTTTCGAAATGTTTCCCTACTATTATTTTTTGCCATAAAATCATCCTCCTTTCTAAATATTTATTTTATTTAATGGGAATTCCTTGCGCTATTAATTCCTTTTTTATCAAGACATATATATCGCCAAGAACAGCCTTACTAGTTCCCCAAATTGCTATTCCATCAATATATCCACCGTGACTACCATGCATAGCAGTATCTAAAACTTCTTCCGCACCCCAAGTGGCATAGCCTGTTCCGTGTTGTGTAGGTATAACACCAGTTTGATAATTCAATTTACTTCCATCAAAATACACTTCTGCTTCATATCCATTGCCAACTCTTTTAACATTAGATTTAACCAAAGAATGAAGTAATTTTTGCGTTCTTATATACTCGTCAGGAGAAAACTCACTATAATACTGCTTAAGAGCACCATCAATTACTCGATACACTTTTTCTTCTGCTTGAGAAATAGCGACCCTACATTTTTCCAATAAAAAATCTTTTAACTGCTTTTCATTCTTAAAAACCATAATTATTCAACAACTTCAGCCTTTTCAGCCTTATTTTCCTCAACGACAGCTCTAACAGCCTCACCTAAACTCTCATCAATCTTAATCTCATTCTTCTTATTCTTCTTACTTTTCTTACTTTTAGCAATTTCATCTAAATTTGCCTTATGCATATCACTATTCATATAAGCATTCATAACATTATCAAGATTAAACTCGTCAGTCATACTAGCAAACTTCTGAGCCATATCCATCATACTACCCATATCAAATTCATTAACTTTCTTTTCAAGAGCAGAGATAAGAGAAGCAAGTGCCTCATTAAGAGGATTAGGATGAATACCAGTAATATACTCAATAGATTTATCTATTGCCTCATTAAGCTCATCAAAAAGAGTGGGGGAAGCATTTGCTTTTACGATTTCTACAATATTCGTTTCTTCCAAAAATTGTTCAACATCATCTACAAAAGCAAGAGACTCTTCGAATTTTGTAGTGTCGATATCCGTAAAATATTTAATCGTATAGTAATCTACAATTAAATCTCTAAGAATAAAATTATATTTCTTTTCAAGGTCATCTACCACAAGGTCAACAACGGAATTTACAAATTTTGCTTTATCTACGATAGAGAGGTCTGTTGCAAATTCAAAGTTATAAGTTTCGTCCTTGTGAAAATAGGTTCCTGTTTTAATATTCTTCATATTTCTTTTATACCTTTCTTACATTCAAATTTATTAACTTTATATATATTTAATTATTATAAAAGGATTCAAAAAAATCATCGAGATTCCAATACCATCGTGTTCGTTTCTTAAATCCTTCTATTTTTTTTGCTTCAAATAAAATCAAATCCATTATGTTAAACGATTTTTTATTAATAGACTCACACATCTTTTGAAACTGATTTATCTCTATAAAATAAGTTAATTCACTATCTGGTAGTCTAAAATTTAAAAGAAAACCAGAGACAATATTTGGATAAGTTGAACATTTCAACAAACCAAGTATTTGATGTTTATGAATCATACTATTTTGTTCTTCATTACTGTTAATATCTTCAAAACCCATATACTTATTACTTGTAGATTTTAATTCTAAACAGAAGAGGGTTCTTGATTTTGTATCAAAACACAAATAATCAAATGGAGATTTGGGTGTGAATCTTGTTAAATTACTTTGTTTAAATGCTTGTGGAGAATCGTTGAGCCTTATTAAAAGACAATGGTCAGGAATTGATTGTTTGATAGATTCCTCGAAAATTTTTCCAACATTTTTAGCCATCTACATACCTCCATCTAAACCCATACGAAGTAATAGTATTGTGATTACAAGACCACCAAATACTATCATAGGAAACATCATAAAAATCTGCGGCTGCTTGTAAAGAAGCAAAATACATCCCAGTTGTTTCACAATAAACTTTTCTCTCGTGAGGTTTGTGCTTTACGAGATTATATATGTTATTTTCTTTATCGTAATACGCCCAATGTAACCTCTTACCATCGAGTTTTCCACAAGTTCTTCCAGTCTGACATGCTCTAATAATATTTCTTCTATCTATATTATAAAATTTTGAAGCTTCTGTTACTGTATCAAATATTCTATTTGTTTCAATACAAATAACACTTTTTGCCACTGGATTTTTTTCACCTCTAAATTTATCTTTATATTCTTCGGTCGCTACAATGCCAGTTCTGCCAAGTTCACCACCAAGCAATATATTATAACAACAATTTGGCTTTTCTACCTTCATATGTTTTATTAACTCTATTTCGTACTTACACGCTTCTTCTTTTGTTAAATTATTCGCAACTATATTGTGTTCAAAATTATCCCAACCATATTTTTGAATTGCATTCCAAAAATATATACATTCTTTGTAATTCACACCATTTTTGCCAAATCGTTGATTTAATTTAAGACGTGTTATACCTATATAAAAATGACCATTTATTTTATTTGTATGCATATAAACCGTATAACATCTATCATTATTAGCCTCTTTAACAACTTTATTTTCTTCCATAGTTTCAATATCCTCACTAATTCAATACATTATTTTCTTTTAATTTTCTACTTTATTATCATTTTTGTTGCCCCAGCGTTCTTTGAAACGAGCATGGTCTTCTTTTGAAAATACAAAAATTAATTTATGTTCTGAATTTACTTGCAAATCCCATAACTTCGCACCCCACTCAATATATCTTGCTGATTGAGCACAATTAAGAAAATGAACCATATCTTCAGAGAAATAACCTTCTCCATTAATTGAACTTACACAATACATACATAATTCCTCTTTTCATTCATTTATTTATTTTTATTCTCTTTTTATTACTTGCGAAAAATAGTAAAAAAAAGAGGCACTATTACTTTTAGTAAAAATGTGAATAGTACCTCCTTAAATTAAAATTTATTTTTTTATAATCACTATTCACACAAATAATAAAAACAGAACAAAAAAATTATTCTGCTTCTTCAATTTTATTTACTTTATAATTTCTCTTACGAGGAGCAATTACTTCAGATACTTTAACATCTTCAGTAATTACATTTTCTTCTGTCTTAATATTTTCAACCACTTCTTCAACAGTTTCAATATTTTTAACAGAATCTTCCTTTAAAGCATCTTTAATCAATGCTTTAATATGTTCTCTATAATTTTCCAAGTTGCTCAAATCAATGTTCTTCAACTTAGACCTAAATTCGTCCTTGGTATATACTTTAGTAGAAAACCCTCTGACCACTTGGAATACCTTAAAACAATCTGCGGAACAACAATGAATCTTCCAAGGATGAAGTTCCATTTTATCTTTACAAGAAAGACAAAGATGATATCCATTGCCGCAAATTGAGCAAGTAGCATTGTTACTTTCTGCCATTTGTTTACCTCCGATTAAATAAATAGAGTAGGGGATAAACCCCTACTCTTATATATTTAAATGTTATAAAATCCTTAGACTATTATATTACTCGCTAAGAATAATTTCGAACAACTCGTCATTAAGCTCATCGCAGTAATCTCTCATCATAGTGAACTCGAAAGGATGCTTACCAGTAGAAGTAAGATTGAGTTCAACAGACTCAGGATTAAGCTTTGCCTTAGGACAAACTACAGCACCAGAATATACCTTATCAGTACACTTATCTCTGAAGTATGCAAGAATTACGAGTCTACCAGCAGTCGGGAACTGAGAAGCACGGTTTACTACACGAACAGCATTCTTGGTCTCATATGCATACTCAACATATATCTTACCAGATTTTACAGAAGTAGGAAGGGTGATAGTGCCATCTACTGCTACAACAAAGTCAGTCTCGCTTGCGGCAGAACCAGCCTTGTAAGCAGTACCAATTTCACCACTCTCAATGCTATAGATGTACTTAATACTATCTACGATAGGTGCGTTCTTAAGTGTGGGAACAGTGTATGTAGCTGAGTCACCTTCGCCTGTAACCTTAACCTCAAGAATCTCATATGCATAGTTGGTAATAGTAGGAGCGATAATGTTATCATTTTCATCTTTTGTTACACCAGCAACCACCTTCTTTGTACCATACTGAGCAGCAGCAAGGTCAAAGGACATAAGGGAGTTACTACCGCCAAATGTTGCCTTCTTAGCTCTGTAAATTGTTGTAATAAGAGAACCGATAGCGTCAGTTACTTCCTCGCCCTCTGCTGTACAACCTAATGTGGGGTCTTCGATACTTGTAATTCTAAGCTCAAGCTTTCCGTCTTCTAAGTTATAAAAACTTGCCTGTCTAACTTTTTCAAGTACAACTTCGTTCTTATTAAAAGCCATATTATTTTCCTCCATATTATCTTAATTTATTTAATATTTTTATATTTCTCCAGCCCAATCAAGTCTATCTTTATCAACACCTTTAAGGCTAGCAAATCCAGAATATGCACCTTGCAATAATAAGGTGGCATCTTGAATCTTATTGATTCGCTTTATAGCATCAAAGAACATATATATTTTTGTATTCCAAATGCTATCACTGCCCAATTGCCCTGTTTTAACAGCTAAAGCTGAAATAAGAGGTCGTAATACACTCTTGTAGGGTTTTTGAGCAGCCATCATTGCTTCGTCACGGGCATCGTCAATTAAATCCATTTTAGTTCTTTCATTAGCAGGGAGTTGATTATTCCTTTTAAAGCCATGAATCTTTCTGACTGCATCAACGATTTTCATATATACAAATCTATCTATTGTAATATCATGTTCTTTGTCATATAAAATAGTTTCTGGACATTTATCCGACTCATATTCTTCAAAATCGGCTAAATCTATATTTTTTAATGTAAGAGAGAGGGGATTGACTAACATATCAGCCAATTCCTCTTCTGATATATTTTTTAATTGTTCTGCATATAGTTCTCGATTTTCCGTTAATTCCTTATAGATATGCTTTTTACTACTTAAACTTTTCCAAATCATTTTC
>JAGBVI010000063.1 GCA_017630395.1 Paludibacteraceae bacterium | reverse complement strand
GCATCTTTGAGATTCTTTTTAACCTATTTTTATTCTCCTTTTTTGATAATAGTCCACTATTTTCTGCAAAAGAAGACTAAAAATAGATTTAAAAATCTCTCTCAAATATGCTCGAAATAAAATTTAAACAACTTCTAAATTGATCATTCATCAAATTCATAATTACATAATTTTAAAAAATTTTACAATCTATATTGTATCCTCAAGCTAGAAATCTCCAACTAGTTTGAGTCGAAAAGTCACAAGCACTTTGCAAATTTAATAAATAAGAGCAACTTATCATCATCAAGGTGTGTCTTTCAGATATTTCAAAACACTAAAAAGATCGTTTTCCAATGTTTCTTATTGTCAATTTGGTGCGTTTTCCGATAATTTAAAGTATAAAAAAGGTGCGTTTTCCAATGTCTTTTATTGTTAATTTGGTGCGTTTTCCAATATTTACAAACCCAGAAAAGGTGCGTTTTCCATAACTAAAAAAGCAGACTCACTAAAAGCCTGCTCTAACCTGCTGCCTCGCATTGACATTAGTCCAAAAATTGCGTTATAACATTAGACTCGTTCTGAAAGAACATCACATAATAGATTGGAATATAAGTAATTCCGTTCTTTGTATAAACCTTCTGCTCGTTGGATAGCACATAGGCTCTTTTTACGTTGTACTCGTCGTTAGCCAAAAACTTATTCAATGCACTGTGGACGGTATAATCCTTTCCAGACTTCACCTCTATCGGGATATTTGATAAATTATCCACATCATCAATCAGATAATCCACCGCGCCGTTTTTCTTGTTGTCGTAATAGTACAAATTATATCCGTGCGCCTTCAGTTCTTGCGCTACCACTGTTTCATAAACCGAGCCGAGGTTTACGCTCTTGTCATCAGACATTATTGCAGATATGTTGTTGCGGTAGAACAAGCCCGACAAAATACCCACATCGTTAAGGTAGAGCTTCAGCAAATTCTTTCCGCAGTTTTCGGACAACGGATAGGTCGGAGTGCTGATAGCCTTCACGTCCAATGCTATGCCTGCCGAAATTAGATAGTCAAACTCGTCAAGATAGTCGTCACTTCTCTTCCAGCCCTTGTCTTCGATATCCTTCACCACAACCCTCTTCTTCTTATTTTCAAGGTTGGACGGAATCATGTCAAAAATGCGTCGAATCTTCAATCGCTTATTATGCTGCTCTTCATACTTAGAAGCATCCACGGCGTATAAATTGTGGGTCTCTTTCTGCACAGACCTGAAACGTTCTACATTTCGGCTCTCGACAAATATCTCCACCGCCCTTGGCAATCCGCCCACCAGAAGATACTTCTTAAAGAGGTCCATTATTTTGCTGTGCATCGCATCTGGCAAAGCCTGACTGTCTTCAAAACACTTTCTCATCGCATCAATTGCACCTTCGCCCACTCCGTTTGCATACAGGAACTCCTCAAAGTCCAAAGGGTACATGTGAACAACCTCCAGACTGCCTATCGGCAAAGACTGTATTTGCTTTAGTGTCACGCCAAGCAAAGAGCCGCTGGCTATATAGGTAAACCTGCCCTCCTTCATCAAAAACTTAACAAGGGTGAGAAGATGGTCGTAAGCCTGTATTTCATCAATAAAGACAAGCGTATTAGACTTATCCTTCATCTTTTCTCCAGCTACAACGCTGAGAGCCATGTAAAAATCTTTAGTTGTCTTAGCTTCGGCAAATATTCTATCCCCTAACTTATCTTCTTCCATGTTGATTTCAATGTAGTTAGAAAACATACCTCTCCCAATCCAACGAATTATATAGGACTTACCAATTTGTCGGGCTCCATCAACCAACATCATTCTATCCGAATTTGATGTAAGATAATCCTCTATTTTTTTTGTTATCTTTCTATACAACATATTACTATCTGTTTATCAGGTACAAATATAATATATTTTTTTGTAAAAGGTTCGTTTTCCTGCATTTTTCACTATTAATTTGGTGCATTTTCCTATATTTTTAAAACCTAAAAAGGTGCGTTTTCCTATATTTTTCACTATTAATTTGGTACGTTTTCCTATAATTTCAAAACCTAAAAAGGTACGTTTCCCTATATTTTTTACTATTAATTTGGTGCGTTTTCCTATAATTTCAAAACCTAAAAAGGTGCGTTTTTATATAGTTTTTACTATTAATTTGGTGCATTTTCCTATAATTTCAAAACCTAAAAAGGTGCGTTTTCCTATAGTTTTCACTATTAATTTGGTGCATTTTCCTATAATTTCAAAACCTAAAAAGGTGCGTTTTCCGATTTTTCATTATTAATTTGGTGCGTTTTCCTATAATTTCAAAACCTAAAATGGTGCGTTTTCCTATAGTTTTAAAACCTAAAAAAGTGCGTTTTCCTATATTTTTCACTACTAATTTGGTTCGTTTTCCTATAGTTTAAAAACTTTAAAAGGTGCGTTTTCCTATATTTTTCATTATTAATTTGGTGCATTTTCCTATATTTTAAAAACCTAAAAAGGTGCGTTTTCCGATTTTACCTCTTACATCTTGTAACTTCTAACTTAAAATATTTTATTATATTTGCAGATAAAATTAAAATAAAATGGCAAACCAATTGTATCTGCAAGATTTTGAAGATAGATTACAGAAAGAACTTCTTCAAATATGTACTTCCTATCATTTTTTGGACGGAGTATTATTATCATCAGAAGACCTTGATAAACGTTGGAACGAAATTGCACCGGAATATATGGTAGATGCTGTTGCCAACATAAAGGAGTACCCAATGGTATCCGTAGCTTGGGCAGCCTACCTTGGAATGGCTATAGCTCATGGATGGGATAAGAATTGGGAAATAGAATCTAGGAAATCGTACTCAACCTACTACGGGGATCGTGGGTTTGATGATATGGATGAAAATATTCTGCAAAACGTTTTGGGGCTAACGCTAAATAGTCTGGCAGCCACTGAACGTGAAAACATGGTAAGACGCTGTGCTCAAATTGCAGTTACCACCATTAGAAAAGAGGAAATTGAACCACAAAGCAACATGGCATTTCATATTTTTGCAAGAAGTTGTAAAGTTTTATTTCGGATTGGAGCTGCTATTGAATTAAAACAATTGGGGTACAAATTTGAAAAGATTGGGTAATTATATTTTATAGGAGAGTAGGTATAACCGATTCTACGTCCTAAATCAGACATGAACAATATAGTAATCCTTCTGTTATATAGAAGAATTTACTAACATCTTATATCATGTTTAAAAATATTCTTACCATCTTCATCTCTATTATTATTTGTGTTGGCGTAGGGCTTGCATCACAACAACTGCAAACAGAAGCACTAAATAATTGGTATCCTTTTTTAGCCAAATCTCAAATTACTCCACCTGATTATGTATTTCCAATAGTATGGGGCATATTATACATATTAATGGGAATTTCCATCGGACTGATTTTGCTTACCCAAGAGATAAAAAAAAGCAGCTGTCTTCTTCTGTTTCTCCTTCAATTGGGATTGAATTTTGCATGGAGTTTTTTCTTCTTCTATTTGGAAAATCCGGCATACGGAACCGTTATCATTCTGCTATTAGACGTAGTTGTATTTGGATACACATACAAAGCATATCAAGTAAAAAAAGTTTCTGCCTATTTATTTTACCCTTACATAGCATGGCTATTTTTGGCTACTTACCTAAACTTGTATATTTTTGTCAATAATTAACAACTCATTTTGTTGATTATAGGAAATTTCTAAATTTTAGAACAGAAATAAAATTATACTGAAATTGCTAATATTTCTATCCAAGCATAGCCAAGTCTAAAAAAAACAAGAAGTTGTTTTAAATTTTATTTCGCGCATATTTGTGAATCGGTTTTGAATATATTTAAATTCACTCTTTTTGCAGAGATTGACAGGTTATTATCAAAAAAGAAGAATAAAAATAGATAAAAAAACTTGCAAAGATGCCGAAAAAGAATAAGTAAAACTCAAACACAATTTAATAATAAAATTTAAACAGTTTCTAAACCTATCCTTACAAAATAAATTTAAAACTATTTCAATCCGGCTTACATAAATCTATTTGATAATCTGATATTTACAAAAACAAAAAGCATAAAAACAACTCTTTAGTCAAACTAATTTTGCAAAAAAAATTATATTGTTTGAAAAAAAAATATAGGTTCTTATCGCCTTATTTACTCTACTTTTGCATTGAGTTCATTAGGAAACATTAAATTACTACATAAAATTGTCATAACAAGTAAACTCTAGATTCCAATATAAATTAATGCCCTAATGAACTCTTAAATATAAGAAAGAAGTAAGAAATTAGGCTCTCCTATAATTTAGGCATTTGGATATTGCAAGAAAGCAATTCTAAATTTATGGTAGTTGCCACAACAAAAAAGAACCATGAAAAGAATTTTATCAACAATTTTTGCCTTTGCTGTAATATTTATGACAATGGCACAAAACAGCGACGTACCATTTGTGTATGATGTAGAAAACACAGGCATAGATTGTCCGGATCCTGTCTTGCCATCAGCCAACCAGTGTAAAACAGTAAGCAAGCTACCCGACCCCTTTGAATGGTCTGACGGAAGCGGACGAATTGAGACATTTGCTGATTGGACATGCAGAAGAAATGAAATAAAGCGTGAAATTGAGCATTATGAAATAGGTGAAAAGCCAAAATTTGACAAGTTGGAAGCAAGTTATTCCGGCAATACATTAACCGTAAAAATATATGTAGGGAGCAACTCATTAACCCTAACCAGTAAAATATCAATTCCATCAGGGAATGGTCCTCATCCTGTTGTAATCGGAATGGATGGCAACACAGGAAGCATGGGGTCACAATATTTTTCCAAATGCATTCAAATACCTTTTACACATTCACAAATAGCAGAATACAATAGTGGTTTTGGAGGGAATGGAAAAAGTCGGAACGACCCATTTTTCAAACTCTACCCAAACGATTTCCACAAAGGAGATTATTGCGCATGGTCATGGGGAATCAGTCGTTTAATTGATGGTTTAGAGATAATAAAAGATCAAATTAATGCCGATTTATCCCATATTGCCGTAACAGGATGTTCATACGCCGGAAAGATGGCACTATATGCCGGAGCATTTGATGAACGCATTGCACTAACCATAGCCCAAGAATCCGGAGGTGGAGGAGTAAACTCATGGCGCGTATCAGAGAAGATTGGCTCCAGCGTTGAGGGAATTTCCAACACCAACTACGATTGGTTCATGTCGAGTTTCAAGACTAACTTTAACGGACAAACGTCCAAAATACCATACGACCATCATGAATTGATTGCCATGATTGCCCCAAGAGCTTTCTTAGCATTCGGAAACAAAGGTTACGAATGGTTGGGAGACGAATCGGGCTACATATCTTGCCAAGCAGCATTTGAAGTATGGAAAGCGATGGGTATCGAAGACCGATTTGGCTATGTTTTCGACTCAGGACACGAACATTGTCAAGCCTCTTCCGCACAAAATAGCGCGGCTGATAAATTTATTAAAAAATTCTTATACGGAGATGATTCTCAAGATACCAATGTAAGAAGCAGTATCATAAATACAGATTATCAATCATGGAAAGATGCATGGGATGATTACGAGTTGACCATTGAAGTTGCTGATCTTACAGCCAAAATATCCTATCCAAGTAAAAATAGCGAACACTATTCTGACCTTCCTTTAAATATCACCACTGCTATTAAGGCAAAGAATGGAATAGAAAATGTTTCACTCTACTTAGATGGAGAACTACTTTCTGATAACCTTTCCGAGCCCTACAATTACGAAATAACGACTCCTGAATTAGGAGAACACACCCTATATGTAGTTGCAAAAGATAAGACAGGAGAGACAATTACATCGGATGAAATTACCTTTACTGTAATTGAACGCAAAATATTTAGAATGGAGAAAAATACCATCTTAAAAATAGAAGCAGAAGAGATGCCGGAACAAGATGGTCAGTATGTAGGTCCGTACGAAGAAAATTTTGATGGTATAGCCTACTATGCCAACAAAGATATGACAGCAGCACCGGTATTTTTTGCTCCGGAAGAAGGTACATTCATCATTACCCTTACCGGATGCGCAGATGCATCTGCAACTGCCAATTTATCTCTCTATATTGATGACGAAAAGGTGGGCACCTACACATGGAATAGCAATACAACCAAAGAGATATCAAAAGAGGTTGAAATATCAGGAAACAACCCACATACTCTAAAATTAATGATGGAAACAGACAACGGACAAAGTGATGCCTTTGTAGATTATCTGACCATTATGGAAAAAGATGCAGATATTAATACAACATTCCTTTCTAGTATAGATAGCGACGAAATTAACTTCTACCCTAACCCTGCGTCAGAAGAGATTTTCATCACCGATGGAGTAACTAAAGTCAAATTATTTGATACAACAGGCAGAATATTGCTAGAAACAAGTGAAAAAAGAATAAATATTAGTAACTTCGACCCGGGAATATATACGATACAACTAAACTCAAATAATAAATTAATTTTGAAGCATTTGATTATCAGATAACTAAGGTGTTTTTTAAAAGTCTTCACAGTCACGATTTCAGTAACCACTGGAATCGTGATTTTTTTTTCATATGGAGATAAGCTAAATTTCATAAATCCTAAACATATACCAAACCACCATTCACAAATCACATTTTGTAATTTTCACATTCCGAAATTCGATTCAAAGGATACCCAAAAAAAAGATTTTGTAACTACAGAAAAAAGGCGTAAATTCGCACAAAAGAAAAAAGAAAAAATGGTAACAGCAAAACTATACCTAAAACCCAAGAAAGAAGAGTCGTTGAAACGATTTCATCCATGGGTATTTTCGGGAGCAATTCAAAAAATCTCCGGTACTCCGGCAGAAGGTGATTTAATAGAGATATTCGACTGCAACGGAAACTATTGCGCAGTAGGTCACTATCAGATTGGTTCTATTGCAGTAAGAATTTTATCCTTCGAGGATAAAGAAATCAACACCACATTTTGGAAAGAGAAGATTTCTAATGCGTATCAACTACGACTATCACTAGGGCTACTCAGAGAAGATAACAACTCTTTCCGGTTGATTCACGGAGAAGGCGATGGGTTACCCGGACTAATTGTTGACATCTATGGAGACACGGCAGTGATGCAAGCTCATTCTGTCGGAATGCACTCTATCCGGATGGAAATTGCAGAAGCTATTGTTGATGTATTTCAAGGCAAAATAAAAAATGTATTCTACAAATCAGAATCAACACTTCCCTACAAAGCCAATATAGCAGTGGAAGATGGATATTTGATTGGAGAATGTAGTGGTGATTGTATTGCAAAAGAGAATGGACTCCTTTTTCATGTAGATTGGTTAAAGGGACAAAAGACAGGATTTTTTATTGACCAAAGAGAAAATCGCAGCCTTTTAGAGAAATATTCCAAAAATCGAAATGTTCTCAATATGTTTTGTTACACAGGAGGATTCTCTTTCTATGCAATGCGAGGTGAAGCTCTTCGCGTAGACTCTGTGGATAGCTCTTCCAAAGCCATCGAGTTGACGAATAGAAACGTAGAATTGAATTTTCCTAATGATACAAGACACAAGGCATACGCAACGGATGCTTTCAAGTTTTTGGATGACATAAAAAAAGACGAATACGATTTAATAATTCTAGATCCTCCGGCATTCGCAAAGCATAGAGACGTGTTGCGTAACGCACTACAAGGTTATAAAAAGCTAAATGCCAAGGCTTTTGAAAAAATAAAAAAAGGAGGAATCGTATTTACCTTCTCTTGTTCTCAAGCTGTCAATAAAGAGCAATTTAGATTGGCCGTTTTCAGTGCTGCTGCAATGAGTGGAAGAAATGTTCGCATACTACATCAGTTGGAACAGCCGGCAGACCACCCTATCAATATTTATCATCCAGAAGGGGAATACCTAAAAGGATTGGTTCTATATGTCGAATAAATAAAAATATCAAATATGTACACTACTCTATTTTGGATAATTATTTTGATTATTACTTGCGACTACCTTTTGGGAGTTTATTTAGACTATCTGAACAAAAAACAATCTTCAAAAGGAATTCCGGAAGAATTGAATGGATTATACGACTCCGAAAAAGTAGAACAACAAAAGCAATACTTTGCAGCCAACTACCATTTCAATCAAGTATCTAACCTATTTTCGTTCATTGTGCTGTTGCTGATGTTCTTCCTATTTGGATTTGCATTTTTTGACAACTTGGTAAGATCATTTTCGGATAATACAATTGTTGTAGCCCTACTCTTTTTTGGACTATTATACATTGCCAATGATCTTATTACCATTCCTTTTTCCGCCTACCATACCTTTAAGATTGAGGAGAAATTTGGATTCAACAAAATGACACCTGTACTCTTCTTTACAGACATTCTAAAGGAATGGATTATGACAGCTCTATTGGGAGGAGTAATCATCTCTTTACTGATGTTAATTTACCAATATACAGGAGGTTATTTTTGGATTATCGGTTGGGCTTTCATGTCTTTGTTATCGATTTTCATGATGATGTTCTACTCCAATTTAATTGTACCTTTGTTCAATAAACAAACTCCGTTGGAAGAGGGAGAACTACGCAACAAAATTGAGGATTTCTGTCAAAAAGTTGGATTTGAATTGGACAATTTGTTCGTGATAGATGGTTCCAAAAGAACGACCAAAGCCAATGCCTACTTCAGTGGCTTAGGCAGAAAGAAAAGAATTGTCCTCTACGATACCTTGATAGAGAAGTTAACTCCGGAAGAGATTGTAGCCGTTTTGGCACATGAGATTGGTCACTACAAACACAAACACACCCTTATGATGTTGATTCTATCTATCATCAACACCGGTGTGATGTTTTATTTGCTGTCGATTGCATTGGGCACCCCTGAAAATGGCAATTTATACATTGCAGAGGCATTAGGCAGCTCGCATCCCTCTTTTCAGTTTGGAGTAATTGTTTTCGGAATACTTTACACTCCTATTTCTACCTTCTTGGGAATCTTCATTAATTTTATTTCTCGAAAAAATGAATACCAAGCAGATGATTTTGCAAAAAACAATGGATTAGGAACTCATTTAGGGGAGGCATTAAAGAAACTATCCACCTCTTCCCTTTCCAACTTAAATCCACATCCTAAGTATGTTTTCTTTCACTATTCACACCCAACATTGTTGCAAAGGTTGGAGAATTTGAAGAAATAAAAGAAGATGAGAAGTTAGTTGAATACTGTAAAAACAATGTTAAGTATATTAAGAAAATATTTTAACCGACTTATTAATAAGTTTTGATGAATTATCTCGTCCAAATTAATGATTTATACAATGATTAGCTTACAATAATTGTAGATAAGGCTGCCTCTAACCAATAGAAGCAGCCTTATTTTATGGAGGCTTTATAAATTTGACCTCACAACTTATACTTATTGATGTTTAAACTGTAACTTTATAGAAGTTGCCTGAAAAAATCAACACTACAAAACAACAGATGGCAAATTTATCCTATTTTTCACCATTCATTACCACCTGCAATACATTTCCTTGCTCGTATAAACTAGCTAAAAGAAGACGTAAATCCTCTTGCGAGATGGTATCTAATGTAGATAGATAATTCTTCTCTAAATTCCAACCATCCTTGTAGTAAGAAACCAAAGAATTCAAATGCCAATTGTTCTCTTTTTTACTCTCAATAAACTTGTTGCGTAAATTCTCCTTGACCTTCTTAAAATCAGAATCAGAAGGACCGTTTTTAATAAAGTTATCAATTCCCTCAAAAATCAACGGCATTAATTTTGCTTGAAACTCCGGATCTGTATCAAATCTCATTTGTAGAGAAGCATATTCAAGAGGAATTCTTGACAAAGCACCGGAAACAGAAACACCATAGGTGCCACCCTCCATCTCTCTTAACGATTCAAAATAACGAATATCCAAAACATCTGCCACCAATTGCAACATTAATTTATTTCTTAAATTATACTGCATATCACCTGAAATCAATACAAAATTAGAGGATTTAGGTACCTCCATTTTTTGTGAGAAAATTGAATTCACCGTTCCCTTCGGACGTCGTATTTGCAAATCCTTCCACTCTTCAAGAGCTCTTCTCTTTTGCACCGGAATACCACCTAAATAGGTCTCAACAATAGGTTTTATCGTTTTCTCATCAATATTTCCTACAATAAATAGAGTAAAATCCTTAGGGTCTTCAAAACGATCATCAAACACCTCTAACGACGTTTTTTGCGACACCATAGCCAAACGCTCCAATGAGAATGGCATTGTTCTCGGATGCTTGTTGTTTGCTAAAATCTGAACAGAATCTTGGAACACCTTTGCCGGATCTTTTAAGGCATTCAACAATGATGTATGATACTGGCTCATCAACGACTGGAAACTCTCATCATCACTTCTTGTACCCTTGAATAAGAGATAAATCAACTGCGCTAAGGTCTCAAAATCTTTCACTGAAGAATTACCGGAAAAAGATTCATCATAAACACCTATAGAAGGAACTAGACGTACATATTTTCCGGCCAACACCTTATTCAAATCCATCAAATTGTAGTCGCCATACCCATTATTCACCGCCACAGGAACAGACAAATTGGCTGATGCATATTTGCTAGAGTCTGAAACCAAAGAGATCCCCCCTTTGCTATACCCATAAACCAATATTTCATCATCTTTCAATTGAGTTGGTTTTAAAACAATCTTCATACCATTACTCAATGTCCACTCCGTAACACCCTCAAAATCTGCAACACTCTTAGTTGATTTTACACTACCGGCTTTAGGTGTTTTTTTCAGTAGATTATCAGACAAAACATTCTCTGTATAGGGTTTTAGCTCCATCACTTTCACGCTATCTATGATTTCCAACGTGCGTTGTTCTGATGGGAATTTAACATCCTCCTTTTCAGGACCGGTCAGCATAACGGTAATATCCTTTGGCTTTATAAACATTGCAGCATAACTATTTATGTCAGCCAAGACAATTTGAGGCAAAATCATCTTTACAAAATCATACTCCCATTCAATGCCGGGAATAGGTTCAAAATCCAAGAAGTTACGCACATATTCATTGACATACGAATTATTCTTTGTTTTGGTACGCTCGTTATATGCCTTTTCATAATTACTCAACATATCCGCTTTTGCACGTTCAAACTCACTCAACGTGAAACCGTACCTACCCATACGCTCTGCCTCTTGTAACAATATTTTCAAGGTTTGCTCCTCTTTTCCCTCTTTGGCAACAGCCAATAATGTAAAGGCATCACACGTTTTAATCAATTCACCAAAACCTGTGTATGCACCTGCATAAGGAGCATCCGCCTTCATCGCAATCTCATCCAAACGATCGCTCAACATTTTAACAATCAACGATTGTATCAAAGTATATACATACCCCAACTGACTCGCTTTTGTTTCATCATTCATTGGCGCATGACGATAATCAATTTGAATACGGGAATTTTTCGCTTCAGCATCTTTCAAAATACAAACAATAGGCTTTTCATTTTTCATTAAGTAGAACAACGGACGAGGAGTTGGATTTTCTCTCTTGGGAATATCCTTCCAATACTCTTTCACCTTTTGTTCCACTTGATCTACATTTACATCGCCAACAACAATAATCGCTTGTAAATCTGGTCGATACCACTTATGGTAAAAATCTTTTAAAGTTTGATATTTAAAATTGGCAATCACCGCTGTATCCCCGATTACATCACGCTCTGCATAACGAGAATTGGCAAATAAGATAGGTAAAGAAGCCTTCCACAAGCGACGATTTGAATTGAAACGAGTTCTCCACTCCTCTCTAATTACCCCTCTTTCTTTGTCTATCTCCTCTTCTTCCAACGAAATAAATCCAGACCAATCATGCAAAATCAACAGAGCCGAATCTACGATAGAGGGACGAAAAGTAGGAACCGATTTCAGATTATAAACTGTTTCGTCTAACGAGGTGTAAGCATTAATATTGTTACCAAACTGCACTCCAATACTTTCCAGATAGTCGATAATTTTTTTGTCCGGGAAATTTTTGGTACCATTGAAAGCCATATGTTCCAAAAAGTGAGCCAAACCATTCTGACTATCCTCCTCAAGAATTGCCCCCACGTTTTGAACAATATAAAAATCAGCTCTCTCGGGAACCACATCATTATGCCTGATGTAATAAGTCAACCCATTATCCAAGACCCCGTACCGAATAGCCGGATCCATCTTTATTTCACTATTTTGCGAAAATAATGAAAGCGTTGCACCTAATACAGCAACAATCAAAAATAATTTTTTCATATAATATCAAATTCAAAATATTAACAAAGATAAGAAATTAAACAAAGATATAACTTATACTTTTAATTAATAACAAACTTATAGGTAAATTTGTGTAGAGAATCCAGCGCACCCGAACTCATCTATAGGCCACTTCCCTCTTATTCCCACTTTAAAAAGGTAGTATAACCATATATAGTAGGTGTATCATCGTGACAACCAAAATAGAAAACAGTCTTTTCTGAATAACTCTCCACATACCCTTCGGCATTCATTGTATAGGTATATTCGGTGTTGGAATGAGCTGGAATACTTGTATAACTTAAACTCTCTCTGGTCAATAATGAATTTGTTTTTACCCCAAATAATTCCGGGTGAATATATGACAATGAACTTACAACAGCAAATATTGGGAGGTACCCATTAAAAGTTTCCTCACTATAGGTATAATTTGTGAAATACCTATCAAAATAATCTTCAAAAGACTCTTCTTGAATTTTATCGTCTCTCCACTTATAATTATAGGTTGAAGAATCTTTCGTACCATATTTTTTATGTTGCTTTACAAGATGGTTCATAGAGTCGTAGGCGAAGGAAAATTCTTGGATGTAGTTTTCTCCATTATTTTTGTATTTGCTATTCAAATTACTAATTAAATTATTTTCCAATTGAAAAGTAATTAGCTTATCATTACCATCCTTCTCCATAATTTCACACACAATAGAATTTTCTTTCCAACTATATATTTCGGTAGAGGTTGTTACACCTTTTGAATTTATTATTTCACAAAGAATAAGCCTACCCATATTGTCATAACTAAACTTGTAAGTTGATGAAGAAGGCTTAAAGTTTGGATCATCTGTCAAATTATTTTTGACAATTTTCATTTCTGTCAACCTTCTTTCACGAGGAAGAGTATCCTCTACATTTTCATCGATAACCGATTCCGGTTCATTACTATCATTGAGGATTTCTGTCTCCTCTTCGTCTTCGCAAGCTGTGAAATTTACGCCTAAAAATAGAGCTGCAAATACTAACAAAAAAAATCTAAATGTTTTCATTCTAAATCAAATTTTGCTCCCACAATTTTATGATGAGAATGGTTAATAAAATGGTTTAAAGTTTTTGGAGTATATTCAGAAGTTGTTTAAATTTTATTTTAAAAAAAAATTTAGAGTTTCACTCTCTTATTTTCGGCATCTTTGAGATTCTTTTAGGTGGGTTCTATAAATTCATTTCGAGGAATTTTTGAATTTATTTCGAGTAAATTGCTGTACGAAAGAAGGAAGCAGTGTAAGCACTGTGACCGACTGACAAGCAGCAATTTGCCAAAATAAATCAAAAAGTATCTGTTCATAACCCCAATTTTTACATTTTTAAATTTAGAAAGTGAATATATAGAATTCACAAAAAAAACAAAATAACATAAACCCTCTCTCACCAAGGTTAAAATGTCTCTGTCAAAGTTAAATAAATAATTTACAAAACCCCAAAAAAGATGAAAAAAAATTAGCAAACGATATTTTCAATCGAATCAAAAATTTGTATATTTGCGAAAATTTTAAGAATACTAATTTAAACTTAATATAAAAATGGCAGAAATGAATTTTGGCGGAGTAATTGAAAATGTAGTTACCCGCGAAGAATTTCCATTAGAGAAAGCTCGTGAAGTTTTGAAAAATGAAACTATCGCAGTAATTGGTTATGGAGTACAAGGTCCTGGACAATCAATGAACCTTCGTGATAATGGATTCAATGTGATTGTTGGTCAACGTCCGGGAAAAACCTACGACAAAGCCGTTGCTGATGGATGGATTCCAGGAGAGACTTTGTTTGGTATTGAAGAGGCTTGTGAAAAAGCAACTATCATACAACTTTTGCTTTCTGATGCAGCGCAAATTGAGTGCTGGCCAATGATAAAAAAATATTTGACGCCGGGAAAAACATTGTATTTTTCTCATGGTTTTGCAATTACTTGGAACGATCGTACAGGAATTATTCCTCCAAAGGATGTAGATGTTATCTTGGTTGCTCCTAAAGGCTCAGGAACATCACTTCGCAGAATGTTCGTTCAAGGTAGAGGTTTGAACTCTTCTTATGCTATCTATCAAGATGCTAGCGGTCATGCATTTGAGAAAGTTATCTCTTTGGGTATCGGTGTTGGTTCTGGTTATTTGTTTGAAACAACATTTGAGAAAGAGGCAACTTCTGACTTAACAGGAGAACGTGGTTCTTTGATGGGTGCTATCCAAGGTTTGTTATTAGCTCAATACGAGGTGTTACGTGAAAATGGTCACTCCCCTTCTGAAGCATTTAATGAAACTGTTGAAGAGTTGACTCAATCTCTTGGACCTCTATTTGGAGAAAACGGAATGGATTGGATGTATGCAAACTGTTCTACAACAGCACAAAGAGGTGCTTTGGATTGGATGGGTCCTTTCCATGATGCAATCAAACCTGTTATGGAAAAGCTTTACAACTCTGTTAAAACAGGTAATGAAGCACAAATTTCCATCGACTCTAACTCTAAACCGGATTATCGTGTAAACTTAGAAAAAGAATTAACTGCCCTTCGTGAAAGCGAAATGTGGAGAGCTGGAGCAGTTGTTCGTAAGTTACGTCCGGAAAACAACTAATACAAAATTAAGTGAAACACATTACCATAGAGAGGGCAACTTGAATCGGGTTGCCCTCTTTTTTGCAAAAACAATTTGACAAGATAAAACAGACAACTATATTCATTCACAACTAGCAATATAACATAGCAAAAAGAGTCGCCAAGTCTGACGACTCTTTCATCTACCCAATGAAAAACTTCTCTCTTCAAATTAACAATTACTTACTGAAATAACACAATATTTTTATCATTATCTCAATAGTGAGATTCTCTTGCAATATTCCTTTTTCATTTTCAATTTGAGGAAGTTATTTATCCATTCAAATCACCCATCAATCAGTCTTCATCATAGCAGCTGAGAAGCCCTTAACTCGGCTTCATAACGTTTATACTCGTCGTCAGAAAGATTACAAACATTTGCTCGCTCTATCAATTCTAATAGATCTAAATCAGCCTTTTCATAAACATTCGGACTGATTTTAGACTTATTACATCCTAAATTTTTTATCACTTCTAACCAACAATCTTTAGGCGATAGGAGATCTATCTTTGTGATATCAAAGTTTTCTAAAAAGATAAAATACTTTCGCATTCCGCTTTCAAAAGGGACTTTTTTTATTCTATCAAACTCTTGGGTCACTACGATAGGCCTTCTTTCATCCTCAAAACATTTATCAAGCAAGAATACACCAACTTTATGAGTAATGTCTATTCTCCTACTTGCCAAGCACTGTACCCGACTTAAAGCTTGTTCCGCCAACAACAAAAAATAAAATTTCGATTGTACTTTGAAAGATAAACGTAAACAATTTTGGAGTTCAACAATTATTTTATCTCCAGAATCAGTTGTACATAAAAGATCAAAAATAACACCACAACCATCTAAACTTTCAGAGAATACCTCAATATTCTCAAAAGAAAGAGACTTAATCTCTCCATAGTCTTCACTTAAAAGACTATTCAAAAACGAGCGCATTTGCGACTCTCTACCCATAAGGTAATTAAAACCCCAATCAATTTTCAAATCTACATAGCGATTTTTCATAAAACAAAACAGTAAATAAATTAATAATACACAAGGAAATTCAATTAAAACAAAAGATAAGTGCAAACAATTCTTAACCTATTTTACAAACTTTGTAGCTAAAGAAAATCCTTATAAAACACTCTGCAAAGATAGTAAAAACAACATAAATAAAAGACATTTAAGAAATTGTTTTAATTTATTTCGACTCTATTTAAGAAAATTGTTAAAGGAGGGGTTCTATAAATCCATTTCGCGGAATTTTTGAATTTATTTCCAATAAATAGTGTAAATAAGGGATTCTAACCCTTAAAATTAGTTAAACAAGTAATAAATTTTAGAAAATATGTTGCATAACATAAAAATACAACATATATTTGCACTGTGTTTTTCATGGTATTAGATTTAAGGTTAGAGAGATGGGATGTCGTGATGACATCCTTCTTTAGTTTTATGAGGTTAACACAAACATATAGAAGTTGTCTGAATTTATTTATATTATTTCCTTGCTGATAATAGAGAACTATTATCAAAAGACAATAATAAAAATAGATTAAAAAGTGCTACTAAGTTTTCGCAAAGAAGAGAGAAACTCAAAATAACTTTAGAAGTTTGTTTAAATTTTATTTCGAGCATATTTGAGAGCGATTTCAAGGTAGGTTCTATAAATTCATTTCGCAGGACCCTCTTTGAGAGAAAAAAAGAGCAAAAATAAAAACAAAACATTTCACCATACAAGTCAAAAACACTATCTTTGCAATATGACAGACAAAGAATTATTTAAAGAAAAAAAGGTTGCATTTCATACCTTGGGATGCAAATTAAATTTTGCAGAAAGTTCAACAATTGGGAAAGAACTCTTAAGTCAAGGTTTTCAAGTAGCCCAATTCGGTGAAACAGCAGATTTATGCATTATCAATACATGTTCTGTCACCGAAACAGCCGATAAAAAAGATAGGCAAGCCATCAAGCAGATGATTAACAAACATCCTAATGCCTATGTTGTTGTAATAGGTTGTTATGCTCAATTGAAACCGGAAGAAATTGCGCAGATAGAGGGAGTAGATTTAATTTTGGGGACACAAAATAAGTTTGATCTTCCCGATTTACTTTCTAAAATGGATAAGAAAAGAGAAACACAGATTCTCCACACCTCTAGAAAAGACATCAACCGGTTCTTTCCCTCTTGTACACGAGGAGATAGAACTCGCTATTGGTTAAAAGTTCAGGATGGATGCGATAATTTTTGCTCCTACTGCACAGTTCCTATTGCACGAGGAAAAAGTAGAAATGGGTCTATTGAATCTACAGTAAAACAAGCTCAAGAAGCAGCCTTAGAAGGTGCAAAAGAGATTGTTATATCCGGAGTAAATATTGGAGATTTTGGAAAAACAACGGGAGAAACACTTTTGCAACTGATTCAAGCCCTAGAGTCAGTAGAAGGAATAGAGCGATATCGCATCTCATCTATTGAACCCGATTTATTGAGCGAAGAGATTATTCATCATATAGCGCAATCTCGTAAATTTGTTCCTCACTTTCATATTCCGCTACAATCCGGCTGCGACAAGGTGTTATCATTAATGAAAAGGCATTACGATACAAACTTATTCCGAAAAAAAATAGAATTAATCAATCATGAAATGCCTAATGCTTTCATTGGTATTGATGTAATAGTTGGAACCAATGGAGAAACCGAAGAAGATTTTGCAGAAACAGTGCAATTCATTGAAAGTTTAGCCATTGCGCAACTACATGTATTCAGCTACTCAGAACGCGCTAACACACAAGCCTTGAAAATCACAGGAAAAGTTCCATATAAAGAGAAAAAAAGAAGAAGTGAAATTTTGCTTTCTCTATCCGAAGAAAAAAGATTGAAATTCTACCAATCCCAAATCGGCAAAACCTTATCCATACTTTGGGAAGAGTCGAAAAAAGGTGATAAAATGCATGGTTTTTCGGAAAATTACATCGTCGTTGAGATACCTAATGACCCCAACTTGGTGAACCAAATCACCCAAGTTACACCAACTCAATTTAATGCAGACAAAAGTGCACTAACAATGTAAGAAAATTCCTTACTCAATCATTTTTACCCGATTTGCAAGAGATTGACTACTTTTCAAAATCATCTCAACAATGTTTATAGAACTCTCCTATAACTTTTTTATGCTCTGATACAGTGTATTTATCAACACTAATAAGAATCCCAGTACAAACAAGGCCAAAGCAATTTCGCCTAAAATAATAATCTGAAAAAACCAGTATAAGAGTCCTGAGACCAATACCATGGCAAGAATAGGGATAAGATAAGCCAAGAAATTTCCCCATTTAATTCGATTCTTCACCTGCTTAGAAAACAAAATCAAATCTGCCAAAAGACTCATTTTGGAAACACCCAACACTAAGTCCGAAAGTGTTGATGAAATTTGAGAAGAATCAGAAAAAGCGACACTCACATCCGCTTGTGCCAATGCCAATAAATCTCCAAGCGAAACACCCATAACAAGTACCCTTTTCCCCTGCGATTGTAAATTTTTCACCAATTCCAATTTATCCTCAGCATCCGCATTGGAAATAAACGAAATAATCGACAAGCGTTCTGCCATTTTTTTTGTATGACTCTCTGATTCTGCAGACATCAAAAATAACTCAATACCATGCGAACGAAGCAAACTCATCCACTCCTCTTTCGCCCCTAACCGACTCTCAGGAAGATAAAAAATTGCAGAAACTCTATTATTGACTATCCAATAAACTTCCAAATCAGTCTTACCCATAGATTTAGGAAGAGAGATGTTTTGAGAAAGCAAAAACTTTCGAGTGCCCAAAAGATAGGTTTCATTATTAAAAGATACAATTTCACCGCAATCAGAAGAGTACTCCAACTTATATTGTACCTCAGAAGTTTGCACCTCTTCGCCCAAAGAATTTAATAAAATTTGAGAAAAAAATTGTTTCTTTTCATGACAAATCGAAGCAATCAGAGGTAAAAATAGAGATTGTTTTTCTTCCGTTTCATTCCATGCTACACGCATACAACTCATACTCCCCCTATCCCAACATTTTTTATCTAAAACAATTGCATCAATTTTAGCAATATTTGGGATAGCAAATACATTTTTTACACTAAATCCAATACGCTTCAAAAGATACGAGGCATAAAAAAGGATAGCCGGAGTAGATAGTTTTAAGAAAATAGGACAAGAAACGATAAGAACAGAAACTAAAAAATAGAGATCTAAGAAGATGGAGGTAGAGAGGTTAAAAAATATCCAAAATACAAGCAATATGAGCCAAAAAGAGACAACAACACCAACATAAACAGGTGAAATACGCTCAAAGTCATCTTCGTAAACATTCTTTTTGACTAAGATTTCTTTGACCTTTTCCAATAAACTCACATACTTCGAACGAGAACCCATCATACGCACTTCAAACACTATAGCCCCTCCTTTATTGGTTGTACCTGCAAAAATAGTATCTCCCTTCTGCTTTGTTACAAATAATGACCTTCCGGAAAGTAAAGATTCATCGATAAAAGAAGTTCCTACAATTATCTCTCCATCAAAAGGAACTACTTCTCCTGTATAAACTTTTATGCGATCACCGGAAACCACATTTTGCGCCTCCACTTCAACTATCACACCATTATCCAATACAACATGAACATTCCGAGGCAAAACATCCGGCAATTCCAAATCAAACTCTCTACGATGTAATATAACAACCCAGAAATTACCTAACAAATAGAACGTAACAAGCCAACTAATAAAAATGAAACAAGCTAATTCTGTCTTTTCCGACATAAAAGAGAGCATAAGAAAAAAAGTTCCAATCCACGTAAAAAAAATAGATATAACAACAGAACCTCCTACATTAGCAATTTTTCTAACAACACCAATTTTAAATGATTGATATAGTGTCTTTGAAAACAACGCAATTTGAGAGGTTACACCCACAAATAATAGGACAGAAAGATTATTTAAACCATGAGAAAAACCATACAACCAGGATAAAAAAAGTGAAATAACCAAGGAGCCGTAAAAACGAAGACGCGGAAGTTTTAGTAAATCTCTTTTTTTCATTATTATGAAATTTATTTTATGTAAGTTCTATAAACAATGCTAAAACAAATAATATTTACTCAATGTTCAAGAAGTCTGAAATAGATAATTGAAGAAAACAAGTAATGCTTTTTATTCTTACCAAAATTTGAACATAATAGTAAATATATAGCCTCCCAAAACCAATAAAAATATTAAAACAGAAAAAAAACAATCAAACAAACATCAATAACCAATCAATATAATTTATATATATCACGCATACATATACAATATTGAATTATTAACAGAATAAAAATTAATTATCATATTAGAATATAATACCAACTATTTGGAAATATATGACTATAATATTACTTTTGTGAAAATTTGTTTAAAAAGTTTAAAGTAATTTTTATGAATAAGTCGAAGATGATTTTTTAATCGCAATTTATAGAAGTTGCCTAAATAAACAAAGTTATAAGAATTTAATTATTAGTAATATTTCAATTCTGTTTTCGTTATAAAAAAGGTTATACCAAAAGTTATATTATTATAGTATGTCGAAAAAAAAGAAAGTAATAATAGTTGGAGCCGGAGTTTCCGGATTATCTGCGGGGATTTTTGCCCAACTTAACGGGTTTGACACGCAAATTATAGAAAAACATTTCATATCGGGAGGAATGTGTACTGCATGGTACAGAAAAAACTATCGTTTTGATTATTGTATCCAATGGTTGGCGGGATCAAAATATGGTACATTTTATGAAACCTACAAAGAGACCAATGTAATCAACGATGACGTCGAAATCCTAAATATGGATATTCATAATCGTAATTTGTCGGAAGATGGAACAGACATGATTGTATATACCGATTTGGACAGATGGAAAGATTACTTAATCAAGCTCTCTCCGGAAGATGAAAAATCTATCCATCGCATGTGCAGAGATATCCGTTGGTGTTGCTATCTTAAACCCTTTGATTTAGCACCTCCTCTTAGAAGTATATGGGACTATACCAAATCTTTCTTCAGCTGTTTTCCGGCTCTATATATGGTTTTAAAACATAAGAATAAGAGTTATGCCGAGTATATTCGCTCTCTAAAGTTCAAGAATAAAGATTTGGAAAAGAAACTGATCAACATATATGGAGAGTCTGATTTTGCTGCGTATGCATTTTTATTGATTATGAGTTGGTACACAAAAAAAAATGCGGGTTACCCAATGGGGGGCTCCTTGGAAGTTGCCAAACGTATGCAAAGTAGATTTGAGGAGTATGGAGGCGAGATGTTACTAAAAAAAGAGGTGGATGAAATCTTAACTGAAAATGGGAAAGCTATCGGAGTAAAGTTGGTAGATGGAACAATATTACAAGCCGACTATGTAATAAGTGCAACCGATACGTATACAACCATGTACAAACTTTTAAAGGGCAATTATGTGACAGACGAATTTAAAAAAGCATTCTCAAATTGGTCTTTATTCACATCATTTGTACAAGTATCTTTCGGAATCAATAAAAAATTAGAAACTGATTATCCTGTTCAGGTTGTTTTAGCAAAAGATAAAAAAATAGGAAATACCCAATTAGACCATTGTTATCGAATACTAAACTACAATTTCGACAAAACGATGGCTCCGGAAAACAAAACTTGCATTATCTTTCGTTTCGACTCTCCCTACACACAATGGAAAGATTTGACCAAAGAGGAGTATCAAAAAGAAAAACAAAAGATAGAAGAAGATGCGAAAAAATTGTTGGAATTACACTATCCGGGCAGTAGCGAATTTATCGAGGTTTGCGATATCGCAACCCCTCTGACAACCATTCGTTACACAGGCGCATGGAAAGGTGCTTATGAAGGGTTCCGACCAAGTGCTAAGAATGTGATAAAACAATTAAAACAAAGTTTACCTAAATTGGAAAACTTCTTTATGGCAAGTCAATGGTTATTCCCCGGAGGTGGAATCCCACCTTCCGTGCAATCCGGGAAATGGGCTGTGCAAGTTATTTGCCACAAAGAGAAAAAGAAGTTTATCTCTAAAAAATAATCTTTGTTGTAAATCCTTAGGTAACTTCTATCTATCGTAAAAATAATTAATAGAAGTTACCTAAAGATTACCTTTCTAACTGAGGTTTAATAATTTAAAGCAACTTCTATAAATTGCGATTTTATATTTGTAGCTCATAAATTCAGTTTCGGAGGATTTTGAATTTATTTTACTTAACTTACCTATATTCTTTCTGTTACGATGCCCACATCGTTCCTTTCACAGCGTGTTCCCCTTTCCCTCCATGGCAAAGAAAAATCAAGTTTTACCATGCACATTGGGCTTAACTAAAAGATTCATGAATATAATCAACCTAAGCAAAATGCTCTTCAAAATCATCAAGACCGAATTTATAGAACCTAACTTATAAAGCGGTTTTAATTGGATTGAAAATAACTTCTTAATGGCAACTTAAATAAACAGAAGGCAATTTTTGAAAATTAGGTTGAGGTAATTCTTAAGAGCATTTAATTTTGGTTATTTCCTTTTACTACTGATTGGTAAGAATACTATAACTAAACAAATAGAAGTAAGATAAGTAAAATGAATTCCAAAGCAACCACAATAAGTTGATAAAAAAGAAATAAAAAATTACAAATTATAGATGTTCCCATAAAGAAGATAATTGAAAACAAAAAAATCTCTATCTCTTTTTTATTGTGAAAAAAAGTTATCAATAAAATAATTTTAAGAGAATATGATTACCTTTACATTGTTATAATTAGGTTAAATCAATTTATTTTGAAAATTCCGGATTAGGGTATATATGAGCATATTAAACGATTAAGTATGGCAAGAAAAAAAATTCTAATAAGCTTGTTGCTCGTTATCTTCTCTATTTTTACTTTGAATGCCCAAAAGGTAGGATTAGTATTAAGCGGAGGAGGTGCAAAGGGGTGTGCGCATATTGGAGTTTTAAAAGCCTTAGAAGAGAATAATATTCCAATTGATTACATAACAGGAACTTCAATGGGAGCGATTATTGGCTCTCTCTACTCCATAGGTTATTCCCCGGAAGAAATAGAGAACTTAATCTTATCCAATGAATTCTCATTATGGAAAGAGGGCGAAGTAGATAAAAATCACCAATTTTTCTTTAAGCAAGAAGATCCTACTCCGGAATTTATATCCTTTTGGATCAACTTAAAAGATTCTCTTTCTTCCACTATCAAACTACCATCCAGCGTATTGTCTCCTCATCAGATAAACCAAGCGATGCTAAGTCTATACGCACAATCCTCTGCCTACAGCAAAGGGAACTTCGATTCTCTTTTTATTCCTTTTCGAAGTGTAGCTGCAGATATTGTAGCTAAAAAGCCCTATATCCATAAATCAGGAAACTTAGGTGATGCCGTGCGTACTTCCATGTCATTCCCTTTTGTTTTCAAACCAATGGCTGTCAATGACAAACTGCTATTAGATGGTGGAATCTATAACAACTTCCCTATCGACATCATGATTGATGAATTTGCTCCTGATTATATAATCGGTAATTATGTTGGTCAAAACCCTCCCAAACCTCAAGAAAATGATATGTTGGGATTGTTAGAAAACCTCATAATGGAACGAACTGTATATCATATAAATGAAAAAGATGGAATAGTGATTGATTATGACTTTCAAGACGTTGGATTACTGCAATTTGAACGAGCAAAAGAGTTAATTCAAATCGGCTACGACTCCACTATTGCAAATATTGATAAAATCAAAGCTTCAGTCGAACGTCGTGAAGAGAAAATTGATTTAAAAAAACGAAGAGAAAAATACAAAGCTGCACAAACCGACCTCATTTTTAAAGATGTTATTATAGAAGGAGTGCAACCGGCACAGAAAAAATATATTTCGAAAAGCTTTCATAAAAACGGAGAGTACTTCGACATAAATACATTCAGAAAGACCTATTTCAAGTTACTATCAGACGAAAAAATAGCTGAGATTATACCAAGTGCAGAATACAACGAAGCCAATCGCGCCTTCGACTTGATTTTGAATGTTAAAATGAACGAAAAACTAAATTTAGGATTGGGAGGAAATATATCATCATCTACAACCAATCAACTCTATTTAAGTCTGAAATACCAAAATATCTATAACTTCGCATATAAAATCACTTTAGATGGCCAAATCGGTGTCTTATATAACAATGTACATCTGCTGACAAGAATTGATTTTCCAAATCAAATTCCATTCTGTCTGAAAATAATTGCAGATATAAATCGCACCTCTTATACACAAAAACAAAAGGCTTTCTACGAGGTAGATATACCTACCGATGCATATAGTACGGAATTTTATACAAAATTTAAATTCAGCTTACCTTTTTACCTTAAAGGGAAAATGGATTTAGGATATGGTTACGGAAGAGTCATTAATAAGTATTATGGCCTTTATTCAGATTCAAAAGAAAATATGGATAAAAGCACCTATAATCTTTCTGTTGCCAGCCTACAATACAATCATAACTCTCTTTCTCACAAACAATATCCAACCTCAGGTTCTCTATTTAAACTGACCGGACAATACATTTTCGGGAAAAGGAAAAAATTCTTTTTTTTACCTATAAATAGTAATAACTTGCCAATTCTTAAATTGCAAAAAGCAACGAATCGAAACGATTGGTTTCAGGTTAGCGGACTTATCGACTATTATATTTCCATGGGAAACCATTTTGCATTAGGTTTATACGCTGAGGGTATGTTCTCTACTCATAATTTAGAAGACAATTACATGGAGACCCTATTAATGACTCCTCAGTTTGCACCTACAAAACACTCGCAACTGATATTTAATCCTTCATTTTGCGCTGAAAAATATGTGGCTGCCGGAATTAAACCGATAATTAAAATCAATAAATACTTGCACATCAGGTCAGAAAACTACCTCTTCCTCCCCTATTCTATCATACAACCCACTGCTACATTAGGGGTAAAGTATGGCGATTTTTCACCCTTTGCAAGACCTTACTTCTTAACTGAATTATTAGGAGTATTTCAACTAAAGTATCTGACGATAGGACTATATGGAAATTACTATAGTTATCCTAAAAACAATTGGAATTTTGGTCTGAATATCGGATTTTTGATAAAACACGATAAACTGATTGAAAAGTAATAAAGAATAGAGTTTAAGGTAATTTTATCAATTGAGACCCAAATGACATTATTATAGGTTTAATGTTATACAAACCATTAAATTACAGTAAGTTTACGATTTAGTTTTTGACGATATCGGATTATATAATTTAAAAGTGAAGCATTATAATGAATGAAGTTGAAAAGCCTATTGAAAGGAGTACTTTACGCCGCCTCTGCGGAAGGGAGTATTACATACTGAAAAGGAAAGTGCAATGGCTCTTCTCATCAACAAAATTTTCAAAAGTGAGAGATGAAGAATGTCCTTATAAAGTCATTGAACATAAGTCTATGTTGTTGCGTAAGTTAAAAGATGTTGATATGTATTTACAACATAACAAGATAACAAACTTACGACTTTCCATAGCTAAGATAGACGGAGTTGTGATTCGTCCGGGTGAGACTTTTTCTATATGGAAACTTGTGGGTAGACCATCTGCACGCAAGGGGTACAAAGAGGGTATGATGATTCATAATGGCAAAGTCAGGACTGGAGTTGGCGGCGGATTGTGTCAATTGGGCAATCTTTTGTATTGGATGGCATTGCATACACCGCTAACAGTGGCAGAACGTTGGAGACATAGCTACGATGTGTTCCCAGACTCAAATCGCACTGTGCCTTTTGCCTGCGGTGCCACACTTGCCTACAACTATATAGATTTACAGTTGAAAAATGGTACGGATAAGAACTTCAAGGTAAATCTTTGGCTTGACAACGAATATCTACATGGTATCATCACGTGCGACAAGAAAAACGATTCATCGTACGAAGTTTTTGAACGAGACCATTGCATAAAACAGCAATGGTGGGGCGGATACACTCGTCATAACAGAATATGGCGCAAAATTACTAATATAGAGACCGGAGAAGAAAAAGAGGAACTAGTGTCTGAAAATAATGCAATTATGATGTATAATCCATTATTGAACAAGTAACCAAAGCCACCATTATAAATTATACTAAAAAAAATTTTTAAGTAAGAAAAAAATTTCTAATTTTGAGAAAAAAAATTATACAAGTATGAAGAAGTACTATTTATTGTTAACTAAACTAATATGTTTGGGATTAATTTTCGTTTCGTGCGAAAAGAAAGAGGGAGAAGGAGGTTCCGGCAACATTGTAGGAAAAGTATATAAAATAATAGACGATGGAGCCATCGAATCTGATAGTACCTTAGGTTACTATTTTGTAAAAGATACTGTTTTGGCATGCGATGAAGATGTTTTCATTGTTTATGGAGATAACGAATATGGATACGATGATAAAGTCAGTACCAATCACAATGGAACCTATAAATTCAACTACTTAAATGATGGGAAATATACTATCTATACCTTCAGCGATTATGGTTCAGGCGAAAAAGTAGCGGAAGTAAGAAATGTTGAAGTGGTAGATGAAGGGTCAACAATAGTAGAAGACATCTACATCCAAGATGGTAAAAATGTAGGGTATTGCGGAATTATAGGAAGTGTTATTGCAAGATATGAAGAAGCTACCAGACCTCTTCCTGGAATTGGCATCCGCATTTATCTAAAAAGTTCCAATGGAACAACAATTGAAGACACAAGAGCAAACGATAAAGGGGAATATGCATTTGCTAAATTGGAACCTAATACAGAATATATCATCTTTGCAGAGTCTGAAAATGGAAAAGATGAAGGATTTGAAGCTTCTTCAATAAAAGTAAAAACAGGAAATGCTGGTGAAATTGTGTTTGCTCCCGAAGCAATTCCAGTCTTTATTTACTAATAAATACTGAATTTTAAAGACTATATTAAGAAATAAGCAAGAAGACTGTCTATTTACAAGGCAGTCTTTTTTTATTGTAAATTAAAAAAAGAGGGCTTAAAACAGAATCCAATACGCAAAGAGTTCTTTGCCTCTTTGTATCGCAACATATACTCTGCATATCCGGAACAAAATTGGAGGAATAAAAAAGTATTTTCAAGAAAAGGAATTTTATACCCTGCCTCAGCTACAATATTAAATTTAAAATTCCAATTACCACATTTAACAGCAGTAAATGAGAACTGAAAATTCTCTTTCGGTGTTCGAGCAAACAGAGAAACACTGGCCAATCCTTGGTATTGTAAGTAATCACGATTATACTTTTCCCGTTTTACAAAAGGAATCCAACATTGAAATTGTAAGTTCAAACAACGATTTAACGGAAACATACAATGAAAACTCAACCGATTCCAACTACGTGAGTCACTTCTCCCCTTTCCGTTGGATTCATGCTCAAACATCAACGCAAAATGAGAAAATAACTTCCCCTCTTTAAAGACATATTTACCCAGTCCAAAGGCAGGATTGTAGTTATTATCCTCAAACGGACAAGATGGCTCATAGATATTCCATATAGACTTTTGAGTATAAGTAAAAAAGAGATACGTTTTAAAAGGAAGAACACTTTTCGTCATGCGCAACTTAAAACTTACCTGAAATTTCACATCACAATTATCGTCTAATGGTTTTTTAATCCTGCTTAAACCGGTAATAAAGTAATTATCCTTAAAGAGTACAAAAGAAGGAGTATTATCCATGATTGACAACAAACTATCATTACCCCACCTCTCCGTACTTTCGCTATGGAGCACGAGAGGGAAAAAATTAATCAAGAGTAACAATAGTAATATATCGCAACGTTTAAAGCGCATATCTCAACAAGTTTTTTACTTGGTAACGATATGCGCTCTGCAAAAGTTTTTCAAATTTATGTAGTATAAAACAATTTAATAAATTTCTATAAATTGCCTAAAAGAGGATTCTATAAATTCAGCCAATATTAGAAGCAGCCATTACAACAAACCCAACTACATTCTAAAAAATTAAGAAAGTAAAAAAACGCTAGGAATTCTAAAGAACTATATCACCCCTTTGGTAGAAGGTAACTCATACTTATAAATATCACGTTTTATAGCCATCTTCATCGCTCTGGCGAAAGCCTTAAATATCCCCTCTATTTTATGATGCTCATTGGTTCCCTCTGCCTTAATGTTCAAATTCATCATTGCAGCATCACTTAGCGATTTAAAGAAGTGTAGAAACATTTCTGTTGGCATATCACCTACAAATTCGCGCTTAAATTCAGCATTCCACACCAACCACGGACGACCTCCAAAATCAAGAGCCACACTACATAGACAATCATCCATAGGCAAGCAATAGCCATACCTTTCAACTCCACGTTTATCCCCCAACGCTTTGCGAATTGCCTCACCCAAAGTAATTGCGACATCCTCTATTGTATGATGCTCATCCACATTTAAGTCTCCTTTAACAAACACGGATAAATCACAACCTGAGTGCTTTCCAATCTGTTCTAACATGTGATCAAAAAAGCCAAGGCCCGTATTTATATGACAAGTTCCATTACCATCTAAATTCAACGTTACATCAATATCCGTTTCTTTTGTTGTTCTTTTGATAGAAGACTTTCTCTCTCCGGCAAATAAGAATTCAGAAATACGATCCCAATCCTTAGTAACCAAAGCACAACAATTCTCTAATTGATGCTCCTTCAATAACGAAACAGCCTCTTCATTATCCATCAAGAAAATAGCTCTACAACCTAAATTCTTTGCAAGAATAACATCCGTAATACGATCACCAATAACAAACGAAGAAGCCAAATCATAATCCCCATTCAAATATTGCGTAAGCATACCAATACCAGGTTTTCTTGTTGGAAGATTATCTTCCGGAAAAGATTTATCAATATGGATTGCATCAAAAGTAACCCCTTCACTTTCAAAAATTTTCAACATTTTTCCTTGAACAACATCAAAATTTTCCTGAGGGTAAACATCCGTTCCCAATCCATCTTGATTTGTAACCATCACCAACTCAAAAGACAAATTGGACTGTATAAAATAGAGATTTCTAAGAACCTTTGGAAGAAATTCCAACTGATCTAAATTATCCACTTGATAAGTAACAGGAGGTTCCACAATCAATGTTCCATCCCGATCAATAAATAAAGCACGTTTCATAATATTCATATCAAGAAGTCGCAAGACTTCAATAATCATTAAAAATCAAACAAGATAATTTCCGCATAAAAAGTAATTCTTTTTCCCAATCTTTTCACGTCAATTTTAAAAAAAACGCCAAGAAAAAAGAACGATACACTCCAATACGGAACAAAGTTACAAATAAAAATCAGAGAATCATAAAAAAACAAAACGCATTCGTAGTAAGTATGTAACGAATGCGTATCAACCTTAAATAAATTACTCTGCTTGTTGTTAATTAAAATTTAGGAGCATATTTTTTCAACAACGCAATGATTAACATATTGATACAAACCATTATTATAAATATTTAAATTAAACTTCATTTATTTTGACGATGCAAAGATATGTTATAAAACATAAATACACAACATGATTTTAGAAAATATTTTCCAAAATATTACGATTTAACATTTTTTAAGTAAAAAGAATAAAAGATGGAAAGATGAAAAAGAAACATATATGAAAAGCGCAAAAAAAGGTGTTATAAAATAGGGAAAAAGAAAAAAAGAGTTAACTTTGCGAAAAAGAAAATTATTAATTCTAAAAAACAGATAAAATGACAAAAAGTGCATTGCAAATTGCAAGGGCAGCGTATCAACCAAAGTTGCCTAAAGCATTACAAGGAGGAGTAGCTCTAAAAGAAGGTAAAGCAACACAATCAGTAGCAGACCAAGAAGAGATTAAGAAATTGTTCCCTAACACATACGGAATGCCGTTAATTACATTTGAAGCAGCAGCAAGCAAAGCAGAAGCACCGGCAATAAATGTAGGTGTAATATTGTCAGGAGGACAAGCACCTGGAGGTCACAATGTAATTTCTGGATTGTTTGATGGTTTGAAGTCATTGAACAAAGATAGCAAGTTGTATGGATTCTTGGGAGGACCAAGCGGATTAATTGATCACAAATACATGGAATTGACATCTGATATTATCGATGAATATCGTAATACAGGAGGATTTGACATCATTGGTTCTGGAAGAACAAAATTGGAAGAAACAGAACAATTTGACAAAGGAATCGAAATCTGCAATAAATTAAATATCAAAGCATTGGTTATCATTGGTGGTGATGATTCAAATACAAATGCTTGTGTATTAGCAGAGTACTATTTGCAAAAGAAATGTGGAATTCAGGTGATCGGTTGTCCTAAAACAATTGATGGAGACTTGAAAAATGAGATGATTGAGACCTCTTTTGGATTTGACACTGCATGTAAAGTATATTCAGAAGTTATTGGAAACATCATGAGAGATGCCAATTCAGCGAAAAAATATTGGCACTTTATTAAATTGATGGGTCGTTCTGCATCTCACATTGCATTGGAGTGTGGATTACAAACTCAACCAAATATCTGTATTGTATCAGAAGAGGTTGAAGAGAAAAAGATGACTTTGGATGCTATTGTAAGCAATATCGCAAATACTGTTGCTGCTCGTGCTGCAAATGGTAACAACTTTGGTGTTGTATTGATTCCTGAAGGTTTAATTGAGTTTATTCCAGAAATGAAAGTCTTGATTAAGGAATTGAACGACTTATTAGCAGAATGCTCAGATGTGAAATGTGCTGTTTCAAAATTGTCTGCAACATCTGCTGCCGTATATGCATCTCTACCGGAAGGAATTCAAAAACAATTGACTTTAGATCGTGATCCTCACGGAAACGTTCAAGTATCATTGATTGAGACTGAAAAATTGTTGATTGAGATGGTTAAAGTTAAATTGGATTCAATGAAAGCAGAAGGAAAATATGTTGGTAAATTCTCTGGTTTAGGACACTTCTTCGGTTATGAAGGTCGCTGTGCAGCTCCTTCTAACTTTGACGCAGACTATTGCTACGCTTTAGGTTTCAATGCAACTCAATTAATTGCAAGCGGGAAAACCGGTTATATGTCATCTGTAAGAAATACTACTGCACCTGCTGATCAATGGATTGCTGGTGGTGTTCCTGTTACTATGATGATGAACATGGAAAAACGTCATGGCGCAATGAAACCTGTTATCCAAAAAGCTTTGGTTAGATTAGATGGTGCTCCTTTCAAAAAATTGGCTGAAAATAGAGAAAAATGGGCTATTGATACTTGCTATGTATATCCTGGTCCAATCCAATATTTCGGTCCTACTGAAGTTTGCGACCAACCTACAAAAACTTTGGCTTTGGAACAAGCAAAATAATTTTGTTAGCAATGTAGTCTATAGATTACACAAAATAGAATTTTATCACAGCATGGTGAGTAATCATGCTGTGATTTTTTGTATAAAGTACTAAGCTATAAAAATGACAACCTCAGAAAACTACTAAAAAAACATAAAAAAAATGATTATATAATTGTTGTTTAGTACTTTTGTAAAAATTAAAACAACTTTAAAGAGTGTATCTTGGTTTAATTTTACAGAAACTGTAAATGACCAAATAAAAATAAACACATTATGATGGCAAATAAAGATGTAATAACAATGCCAAACAGACCAAAAATTGGATTAGCATTAAGTGGCGGGGGTGCAAAAGGTATAGCTCATTTAGGTGTGTTAAAAGCACTAGAAGAGCGTCATATTCCAATAGATATGATTTCAGGTGTTAGTGCAGGGTCTATTGTTGCTGCTCTTTATGCTGATGGTCATTCTTACGATGAATTACTCGACTTTTTTCAGCGTTGCAACTTGTTTCAAATGGTATCTCTCAATTTACCTAAATATGGAGGATTCGCTACCATGAAAGGATTTAGAGACTCGTTAAAAGAGTTATTACAAGCTAAAAAGTTTGAAGATTTAAAAATACCAACAATCATAAATGCCACTGATATGAGCAATGGTAGGAATGTTTATTTCTCTTCCGGAGATTTGTTGGATTGCATTATTGCCTCCTCCACAGTTCCTATCTTTTTTAGACCCACTAAAATAAAAGGAAAACTTTACATAGATGGAGGAATATTTTGTAATTTACCTGCAGAAATTTTACGAAAGTATAATTGTGATGTAGTGATAGGTGTGCACGTAAATCCTATAAACAATATTGATAACGCAATGGGACTAATGGATGTTGCAGAACGTGTATTTCACTTATCCGTAAACGGAAATACTATCGAACAGAAGAAACATTGCGACATTGTAATTGAAACCATGAAAGCAAAAGAATTTGGAATGTTTGATTCCTCAAAAGCGGCTGATATAATGAAAATTGGCTACGAAGCTGCTATTGATGCTTTGGATAAAGTTAATATTAACGAACTTCTTCTTCCTAAAATGGCACATCAATCTTAACCCTTATACATTGTTGCAAATTCTATATATTGGCTAAAATTGTTTCAACACTTGGTACAATCTTTGAATAGGTAACCCCATTATGTTGAAATAACTTCCTTCTATTTTTTTTACTGCGATATAACCAATCCACTCCTGAATCCCATAAGCTCCGGCTTTGTCATAGGGTTTAAAGTTATCTACATAGTACTCTATTTCATCTGCTGTTAACTCATCAAAAAATACCTTAGACTCTGTATAAAAAGCCTCTTCTTTAGTAGCGCTTCTAACACACACACCGGTATAAACTGTATGACTTCTACCAGAAAGTTCTGCAATCATTTCAACTGCCTCTCTTCTATCCTTTGGCTTGCCTAAAACTTTTCCATCTTGCCAAACTATTGTATCTGCTGTAATAACTAAAACATTGTCTCGCAAAATATCTTGATAAGCATCACTCTTTTTTCTTGCTAAAAAAAGAGGTATGTCACCACCTTTCAATGTATCCGGAAATGACTCATCTATACCCGGGATGGTCATAACTTCAAAAGAAATCCCTACCCCGGCTAATAACTCTTTTCTTCGAGGTGAATTGGATGCTAATATAACACGATAAGATTCTAACATATAAACTCTATTCTAAAATACAACTTGATGAATCTCCCAATAACTCATCTACTTTTAATTTTGCTTTGTTCTTAATTTCAGGTGTAACAGCACTTTTCAACTTAGTAAAAACATAAGTCAAAAGTGTTAAATCGTCTGTATAACCAATGGGAAGCATAAAATCCGGCACAACATCGATAGGTAAAATAAAATAACCTAAAGCCCCAATTATCATACCCTTTTCTTTTACAGACAAAGAACCTTCCCATAAGGCATAATATAGTGTCAAAACATAATTTAACAACTTTTTTCCAACAATTTTACCACAATCTTTTAGCTTTTTTAAAAGCTGCTCCTTGGAATAATATTTTTCGTATTTAACAATCTCTTTTTCATTCATAACTACAATCATTTTTGTTTATACAAATATAAACACCCAATACTATTTGAAAAAATTTTTGCTCCCATTTCGATTGATACATGCCATTCGATTTCAACTTTGCCTCCTGTTGCTTTTATTTGACGTTTAGCCTGCTCCAGTATGGCTTTAGCACGATTCTTGTTTATGATTGTGATATTGTTGTCAAACTCGTTCGCCACTCATCCCTCCACTTTCCACTACGTGATATTCCTCTCCTCGGCTGAGAAATTGACCCCGATTTTCACGACATGTTTGTCGGAGGAGATTCTCTTTGCATATTTCTTCTCATCTATCTGAGAAAGAGACTCCTGCGCCAATAGGGTATTTCATATTTTCTTATTTTTCTTTATTCTGCAAAGATAATATTTTTTGAGACACGTGGCAAAGCTATTCTCTTCGTCTTAATTGTTAAGCATAACAAGAAGCCTAATAACAAAAGTTATTATCCTTAAATAAAATCACAACACAAAAAAAACAATAGAAAGAAAATACTTAATTAATCTATCAAATTTTTGTAGCATTTTTTGGTATTTCTTAAAAGGAATTTATTTACTTGCATCACTACAATCTTCAAAGGAACCGAATTAACACCTTGATAGATAACTTGAGCATCATCTACATCGATTCCGCCATGGCAAATTTCCCTTCATAGTCTTAAAAGAAACATTGACTATGAAAGGATTCTTGGTACGCATAGAAGTTTGAAAGTTCCATAACCATACCTATTGAAAGCACAAATATTATTCTGCTTTAGCTGTAGTTTCAGAAAAATTTACATTATCCGGAACCTCATCTTCATTAATATATACAACAGAATATCTGGTGGCATTTTTAGGATCCATAACTGTTACTCTAAATTCTCCAGAATCATATTCGTACAAACGAACATAAAATTTTTCCATGGTTACCTTCTCCATGCATTCAAATTTGATTACTTTGTAATTCTTTTTTCGAGTCCAATTTTCCGGCTTATCAAAGATCTCAAATTCTTTAGTTGTATTACCGATTGCGTCGTGAACTAAAATATTCTTTTTGCTCATATCTAATAATACATAAGCATTACTCTGTTCCCAAGGTCCCCATACATATAATCCATTCGATTTAGGAGTAACAAGACCTTTGGTTTCTCTAAATGATTTAAAGCAAGCCACTTGTGCTGATACATTTCCACAGAAAAATATCAACATACCTAAAAATATAAAATTATAAAATCGTTTCATAATAAAAGACTTTTTTCCGAGTTAGTATTAAGGATTCACAACCCAATTTTCAAAATGAACTCTCCCTCCCTTTTCTGGATTTTTCAAATATTCTTGCGTTGGAATCTTTATAAATAATTCTTTACGTTCGTTATTAATTATCTTATTTGTTCTCAACCAAGGATTAGCATCTTTTAGTAACTGATAGTTTATTCCCTTTTCGATAGCAAAATCTGTCAAATTAGGGACTGAAGAATCAACCTTAACAATATCAGCCTTCATAGGATAATACAAATCCTCCTTCTTTAAGAAAAATCCTAACTCTTTAGGATTTTCGAGTACAAATTTAGCTAAAATTATTCTAAAAACATAACGATTGGTCTCTTCTCCAAACAACATTTCAAAATAATTGCTAGTTTTTTGAAGTTCAATTTGCTTTAAAACCCTAGCGAGTCCCGTATTATAAGCGGCAGCAGCTGTCACCCAATTTCCGGTCTTCTCATAAGATCTTTTTAGAAAATCACAAGCAGCTTTTGTTGATTTTTCAACATTATAACGCTCATCTACATCATCATTAACAATCAAACCATACTCTTTCGCTGTTGTAGGTAGTAACTGCCAAATACCCGCAGCTTTTGCCGGAGATACGGCTCTCTGATCTAAGTTACTCTCTATCAATGCCAAATATTTAAAATCTTCCGGAACACCATTTTCTTTCAAAATAGGTTCTATAATCGGAAAAAACTTATTGGCTCTTTTAATCATCAAAAAAACTTGCGAATGCCAATAACTAAAACTTAATAATTCCCTGTCAAAACGCTCTCGCAGATAGTAATTACTAAGATTAACATTTTCGCCACAAAAGGTTACCGACTCCGGTATTTGTGGAGCCCAATACCTTACTGCATTTTCTCCATTCTCAGATTTCAACTGGTTTTCTGCTGAACAAGTGCAACAAATTACCAAAAGAAACATACTAATAATCATCCCTATATTTTTCATCAGTCTTTATATTTATGGTTTTATGCATGAAAAACCAACATTGGTGTATCTGTATGGAATACCATTTTTCTTGCCATACTTGGGTTAAACAATCTTGAAAATAAATTCCTTCTATGAGTTGTCATAGATACTACGTCAATATTATTATCATGTATAAACTTATCGTATGCAGACAAAATATCCTCTCCATCCAGCAAGTGATATTCGAACTCTATATCCGAATAATGTTTTTGAAAATACTCTTTTATTCCACTCAACTTAATTTCCGCCCAATTGTCGTCATTATTGTTGTAGTGTATAAAGTGTATTTTGAAATTGTATGGCTTCAAAAATGAGACCAACTTTTCAAATGCTATCAAATCTTTATCCTCAAAATTTGTTGAATAGGCAATATTTTTAATATCTTCTATCTTATTCAACATAATATTTTCAGGAATAGTAAATACCGGAACTCTTGCTCTTTCTATAATCTCTGCAGTTACACTGCCAATCAAATCGGCATCTTTTTGATCTTTTCCTCTTGTTCCCATGACAATAGACAAGGGTTTATGGCGTTCTGCATAACCTATGATTTGCTCTTCCGGAACACCTTCTCTCAATACTTTTCTATACTTTACGTTGGGCCAAGCTCCAGAATTAATCTTTTCATCAATTATTACACATAACTTATCAATCTCACTCTTCGACTTCTCTAACATCTTCCTAATTGTGTCATCATCCTTGTGATTGTCATAATTAATAACATCTCCTATGGGCATAGAACTGAAAGATGGCGGCAAATATGCATGAAATAAAACGACTTCTGCCCTATTAATCGCTGCAAAATTAAAACCAAATTCACAAGCTTTCAGAGAGTAGTCTGAAAAATCTATCGGTAACAACACCATGGATTGTTTATTTACTTCCTCCAAGGCCTTATAAACAGCTTCTGTATTGTTCATATCCTCAATAACAGCCAAAGCTTTGGGTAAATCACTTTCGCGAATACGAACCCTGACCCCGGCGGAAATTACCGGCAAAATTTGGTTTACATTATGAATATATGCGTCAATTCCATGAATCTCAAGCACTGATTTTAAAATTTGCGCCTTTTCATAAGTGTGAATTGCCACAGTAACTAAACGATCTTCCATAACAACTACTTTTCATTTTTTGATTCGTAAATATAAACAAAATATTAGAATTTATTCTATACTTATTAAATTTATTTTATTTTTTTTCCTAATAACTTATTATAAATTTGCCGTAAATTTTATTGGGCTAATCATACTTTTTTATTGGTACTGATTAGATAATATTTTTGAGTAATAGGACTCTTCATTACATCTGCCCAATACTTTTGATGTAATTTGGGGAGTGTTTTGATGTTTGACAATATTAAATATAATTTTTATGGTTGTTTTTCCAAATGCAAAGATTAATATCGGACTAAATATCGTTGAAAAACGTCCGGATAATTATCACAATATAGAAAGTGTGTTTTATCCCATACCTCTCAAAGAGATTCTTGAGGTAGTAGAGGCCAATGATGGAACTACAGAAATGATTATTGAAGGACTCAAAATCGATGGTCCTATCGAATCTAATCTTGTAATGAAAGCTTACAATTTATTGAAGTCAGAATACAATTTGCCGCCTGTAAAAATATATATGAACAAGGTGATTCCATTTGGTGCCGGACTTGGAGGTGGCTCTTCTGATGCAGCCTTTATGCTAAAAGCTCTCAATGACCTATTTTCTTTAGAATTATCTATTGAAAAACTAAAAAGTATTGCCAAAAAGTTAGGGGCTGACTGTCCTTTTTTTATCGAAAATAGACCTGCCTACGTAACCGGTATCGGAGATATTATTGAACCTATTTCTTTCTCTATGCAAGGCCTCTACTTCGTTTTAGTAAAACCGAATGTTTTTGTTTCTACTCAAAATGCCTACTCTTTAGTGGTTCCGAGACCTTCTCAATGCAAGTTGACTACAATGATTAATTACCCTATACATCAATGGAAAGGGAATATAAAAAATGATTTTGAAATCAGCGTTTTTGAATTATTTCCTGAAATAGCAAAAATTAAAGACATCTTATACGAAAATGATGCTATATATGCATCTATGTCCGGCTCCGGCTCATCTGTATTTGGATTATTCAAACAACCTATTGATTTAAGTGACAAATTTAATGGAATGTACGTCTTTCAAGAACTTCTAGGTTCTGTAAACTAAAGGGTAATTCAACATAATTACGATGGTAAATTCAAAGCCTTTTAACAATCCTTAAATCAGTAGATCTAACGAGCTTACAATCATTGGTTCTACTGATTTTATAAAGATTCTATCGATATTATAAGAAGCTGTTTAAATTTTATTGCAAAAAACAAAAATTAGAGTTTCACTCTTTTATTTTCGGCATCTTTGAGATTCTTTTTAACCTATTTTTAGTCTCCTTTTTTGATAATAGTCCACGATTTTCTGCAAAAGAAGACTAAAAAAGATTTAAAAATCTCTCTCAAATAGGCTCGAAATTAAATTTAAACAACTTCTAATAATCGGATTCCTTTCTCTTCAATATCTATTTGTCTTTGCTTATATAGTGCACCAACTGCCTTTTTAAAGTTCTTTTTACTACATCCAAACTTATTTCCAATGGTTTCTGAATCTGTCTTGTCTGTCACCGGCAAAAATCCACCATGACGTTCAAGTTCTTTTAATAACTGCTCTGCAATTGTTTCTATAGCATCATAACCCTGTTTTTGAAGAGCTAAATCTATCTTACCATCTTCTCGAATACTTTTGATGTAGGCTTGTGTACGCATACCGGGACACACATGTTCAAAGACTTCGTTATGATATATGAGACCTTGAAATTTATCATTAATAATTGCCTTAAAGCCCAAAGGAGTCTCTTTGATTACCAAAATTTCCACCTCTTCATTTCTCTTGAATGTTGGAAGTTCATCACTCAAATACTCGTCTATATGCATTGTTCCAATAATTTGTTTTGTATTATCATCGTACAAAACATATACCAAATAAGATTCTCCTTCTATTAAGCGGGTTGTCTGCTCTCTACTCGGAAGAAAGAGATTTTTCTTGATTCCCCAGTCTAATAGAGCTCCATCTTTTGTAACTTTAACAACCTCCAAAAAATCAAATTCTCCAACAATAGCATACGGAATTCTTTGAGTAGCAACCAAACCTACTTTACTATCATTGTATATGAACACTTCAAGAGTTGCATTCTCACCATACTCTTCTTTCATCTCTTTTTTATCCATAGACAAAATTGTTCCATCTGCCAAACAGATAGTTACAGAATCTTTATCTATAGAATTGATTGTTGCACTATTTATTTTTCCTATTTCCATCATTTTACCAATCTTAATTCACCTTAGAAGTTGTTTTGAATTTTATTATTGTATTTTATTTTGAGTTCTTACTCTCTCTCTTTCGACCTTTTTGAGGCACTCTTCAGTCTATTTTTACTACTCTTTTTTTTTGAGAATAGAGTGCTACAAACTACTAAAGAAAAATAAGAATAATCTTAAAAATCGCTCTCAAATATGCTCGATATAAAATTTAAACAACTGCTTAAATTTCTCTCTAAAATATTATCCATCACACAAGATAAAACAAATCTTTTCGTGTTGCAAAAATAATAAATTATTGAATGCAAAAAAAATCAGATTGTTATGTTTAGAAGACTCTCTAAAAAAAATGAACTGTGTATTTTAAACTCTGAAAGCTGAGCTGTAAAACACACAGTTCTTTTGATACTATTTTCAAATTCAGAGCAAATTACTCTTTAGTATTTTTAGAATCAGTTGCAGAAGTGGCTTTATTGATAAGTTCATCACCTTCTTTTTGTGCATTATTAATCAACTTATCTCCGGAAGCAGTGGCATCATTTACTAATTTCTTAGATTGCTCTTGTGCCTTTTTCACCAATGCATCGCCCGTTTTCTTTGCAGCAGCTTTTGCAATCGGATTATTTGCTTTTGCTTGTAAACTATCCGATTGTTGTTGCGCTTTTGCAACCAATTTATTGCCGGATTCTTCTGCTACCTTAACAAGATTCTCCTTTTGTTTTATGGCAGCTTGAATCAATTTTTCTTTACTCTCTTTTGCAGCTGCAATAGCTTTTTCTTTAGCTTCATCTACAACTTTTGTAACTGTTTCAATAGCTGTTTCCTTCAGATTTTCCAATGTTTTTTCTGCTCCAATGGAAATTTTAGGATTTCTGAATGTCCCACCAATTTTAACATCAATAGCCAATGGAACCAATGATTTTATAGATTCTGGCAATGTAATTGTCGTTACATAGTCTAAAGTCTGATCCAAACCAGAAGAACCAGATACGTTCAATTTAGCCGTTTGAATAAATGTTTCAAAAGGGTCTGCTGTCACTCTACCATCTTTGATTAAAAATTTGATATTAATATCTTTCAAAGAAGGATTTTTCAGTGCCGGATATTTTACCAATTCAGCAATTTTTTCAAGTGCCGCAACAGAGTCTAATCCAACCTCTTTAGAGATAAAATTTCCGCTTGCATTAATGCTATTTAAAATCGGATTTAATTCGCCATCCATATCAGAGTGGAAATCCATATTCATAGAGAAATTACCGTTTGCATCTGCTAATAATGGAACCAATTTATTAGCTGTGGTAATATCTGTAAATACTTTTGCAATAATCATATCCTTAACATCAATATCAAAATCCACAACGGGTTTAAGAGTGTCTTGCGTATCAAATGTTCCACTTAAACCTAAACTTCCTCCCATTGTATTGGCCTTGATAGAATTAATCTTTGCCTTCTGATCTTTTACAGAAAGAGCTGCAATAATATCTTTTAATTCTATTCCATCGTACAATAAAGTAGCAATATTTGCATTTAGTGCAAAATCTAAATTACTTGGGATATGAATGGAAGAAGAACCTGTTGTTGTATCCTCTGCCACCTCTGCTGTTTCACTCTCTTCTTCGCCTAATAATTCTGAGACATTCAACAATTTAGAATTTACATCTAACGAACCTTTAATGGTTTCGCCTCGCATAATGTATTGTATAAAGTTTTGCAATTTACCCTTTAAAGCAACATCGCTCTCGCCTAATGTCAAACCAGCATTTAAATTAATAAATTGAGAACTGAATCCTAATTTTGCCTCATTGATTAAGACATCATAGTTCAAAGAAGACATATCCAAAACGAAATCGGCAAGACTCAAATCTCCTTTGATATTAAATTTTTCATACTCCTCTTTATCAATGTAAGACATCTTTCCATCTGCTGCCAAAGCTGCATCAAAAATACCCTTTAACGAAATATCTTCAAGGTGAATCACCTCTGCAATTTTACCTAAATCCAACTTACCATTAGCAGCAAAATTAAAGTCCGGATCGGATATAGGTGTTTTAACTCCTAAAGAGACTTTAAATGGATTGCCTGCCATATTGAAAGCCAATTGAGGGACAGAAAGCTGAGTTGAATCAGTTATATTTCCATTATTTCTTACATTGGCAGCAATATTGATATCTTTAACTGCACTTGGCAAATCAGGATACTTAAACATCGCATCTGCAATATTCAAATCAATATTCAATTCCGGTAAAGTATCACCCGCCATACGACCTTTTGCAAACGCATTCAATTTAACATTTCCACTTGTCTGCAATGATGCAAAATCATCTTTATAGATAATTGGGATTAAAGATAATATTTGTTTAAAATCAATATCAGGTGTATTGATTTTCAAATCCATATCCATTGAAGATTCTAATACATGTACAAATCCCTCAAAATTAGCTTTAATCTCATTTAACTTAAGGTAGTTCTTTCCAAACTTGAATTTATTATTTTCCAAGTCGGCTTCTAACTCTATTTCTGCTTCTGTTTTTACATTAGAAAGGTAAGGTATATTCTCCATTAAAAGTGACAAAGAATCCACAATTAAAGTTGTGGATACGTTAGATATCTTGTCACTCATACTACCTGAAAAATCCATCGAAACATTTCTAAGATCTGCACCTAAACTTCCTTTTGCATCTTTATAGATGAGCTGACCGATAGCCATTTTAAATTTTTCAATATTAGCTAATGTCTGTAAATCCAAACTAATATCTCCAACTAGTTGCAAATCTAACCCTTTAACGGCTGCAAACATGCTATCCATTTGGTCATCATAACTAACGGATAAATTATTTACAGTGAAATCATCTAAATCCAATTTAAACGGAGATGATGCTGTGGTATCTTCCTCCACTTCGGTAGAATCAGACGAAATCAGAATATCCCAGTTGGCTAATCCATTTGCCAACAACTTTGCACTGAGGGTTGCATCATTCAACTCAACTTCATTAATTTCGTACGAATCGCCAAATAGGGAGGCTAAATTGATAACCACATCTAACTCACCTACATTAGCCAATGTATCACCCGAAAAATCATTAATACCCACTATGGCAACATCTTTTACTCCTAACGAAGCGTTGGGGAAATCACTAAAAAAATTCATAGAGACATCTCCTAATGAAACTTTTGCTTCCAACATCTCATTGGCTGTAGTTTCTGCAATATCTTTGATTTTTCCTTTTAGCATTAAAGGTACTATTAACAATATTCCTAAAATGCTTGCAACTACAGCAATTAAAATTTTAATTCCTTTTTTCATCGTTTTTTATAATATTGAATTCTTATTCTGAAAATCAACAACTTAAAATGATTTTACAAGCTAATTCTCAGCCAATAAACCCTCATTCAGTCATTTCCCTCCATTCAAAGATGGGCTGCAATCTGCTATTAAATCAACTTTATCTATCTTCAATCTACAAAAGTAAAATAAATATAGACGTATTCCATTCCCTTTATACTTAAAATTTATTAATTTATAAATTCTTTGAGATTATTTCTATCAACTCCCTAATTAGAATATAGTTGGAAGGTGAAATCAATTAATTCTCAGCTTTATGGGAGGTCCTACCAATTGAGGTGTGATGATTTTGAAGGTTGATTATATTCAATTTCGGCAACTTACCGTTTATCAATTAGTCAAAGCTATCGGTTCCTTTCTTTCGCTCTAGAATCTACTCGAAATAAATTCAAAAATTATACAAAATAAATTTATAGTAACTAACATAAATCAATATTATATTAAATAAAAAGGATTATAGGATAAATCTATGAGAATAGTTACACTTAGGATAATTCGAACAACTTAAAAATTCTCCATACTCACTTTTTCTAATGGTTAATTTTGCACCACATTCAGGACAAATTTCATCAGAAACCGAAAAAATCCTCCTCTTTATATCAACTCTTGCTTTTTTGTTGTGTTTCATTGTACTCGCAATAAAACCGGCACTGTATTGCTTTATTTTGTCAGCAATTTCTTCCATCTCGTCCCGACTTAAAACTATTGTATTTTGCCTCTTTATATCTTCTATTAAATCTTTTTGTTTAGTCAGTAAAGCTGTTTCCGCATTAGACCTTACTTTTGCTTTATTGTTAAAAACAATAACAGAATAAAAAGGACAATCTACCTTTAAAAACTCCTTCAGCACTTTAATATGGTTGGCATTTTGCTTTATCGGATTAACCAATTCATATTTGCGATTTTTCAAAAAACGAGTCCATTTTTCACTATTATCTCCACCATAAATTGTTCCCTTACAATTTTTAATCTCTAATACAAATATCCCAAATGAAGAAACAATAACATGATCAATTTGGCAATTCCCCCAATTTGCTTTTAAAAGAACTGAATTTATAACTTTGTACTTGTCGCTCGGAAGCATTAACAAGCGAATAGCAGCCATAACCTCTCCTCTCCTTGCAAAAATGAAAGGTTTTAATCGTCTGTAGATTGAGTCAATGACTACAATCATCACCAATACGAACAATATAATAATTATTGTATTTATTGATGGTATCATTATTTTATTTCTGTTCTATGAAGCTGTTTTTAATATATTACAATTTCTATAAATCATTTCTTTGATAGAAACTGTCTTTACTGATTCCTCTCTCATTCTAAGCAACTTTCATAATTAAATTTGTAAATTTTAAAGTCACCTATAAATCAAAATATTTTCAAATATTTGTTACGTTATTCACAACTTCTTAAAATATATGTCAAGTTGATTGATTCAATCCAACACAACATAGAGAAGTTCTATGCTAAATTAATCTTTTGTCTTAAATATTCCTAACTAATTTAAAAAAAAATTTATCGCTCTTAAAAATTCATTAATAAATAAAGTGGCAAAATAGTCGAAATAACTATCTTTGCTAACATGAAAAATATTCAGTTAACGGATTTTTTGCCAACCACTAAAAAAGAGTTGGAAATACGAAATTGGGATAGTGTCGATGTCATCCTTTTCAGTGGTGATGCGTATGTAGACCATCCCTCTTTTGCAGGTGCTGTTGTGGGACGTATTTTAGAACATGAAGGATTAAAAGTAGCATTAGTTCCACAACCTAATTGGCGAGACGACTTAAGGGATTTCAAAAAATTAGGTAAACCTAATTTATTTTTTGCTATTTCTGCCGGGTGCATGGATTCTATGGTGAATCATTATACAGCTAATAAACGTTTACGTTCTGATGATGCCTATACCCCGGGAGGAAAGTCTGGAATGAGACCAGACCGCACCACAATTGTGTATGCAAATATTCTAAAAGATCTTTATCCGGATGTACCAATCGTTATTGGTGGAATCGAAGCCTCCCTTAGAAGAGTTACTCATTATGATTATTGGGATGATGAGTTAAAACCCTCTATCTTGAAAGAGTCTAAAGCAGATCTTTTGGTTTACGGTATGGGGGAATTACCCTTAAAAGAATTGGTTTCTCAGTTAAAAAAAGGGATACCTTTTTCTTCGATAAAGAATATACCTCAAACGGCCTATCTTTCTGATATTTGCGAGTTGAAAAATGATGCAGAATCAATTGTGCTTTACTCTCATGAAGAGTGTTTAAAGAGTAAAATGAAACAGGCCAAAAACTTTCGCATCGTAGAAGAGGAATCAAATAAATTGAACGGACAAAGAATCATTCAAGGGATTTCCGGTAATTTAGGTGTGGTTATAAATCCTCCTTATCCCAAAATGGAAACCGAAGACTTGGATGCTACTTATCGTCTCCCATTCACCAAACAACCTCACCCTAAATATAAAGGAAAACAAATTCCTGCCTACGATATGATAAAATTTTCGGTCAATATTCATCGTGGGTGTTTTGGTGGGTGCGCTTTTTGTGCAATTTCTGCTCATCAAGGTAAATTTATTGTTTCGCGTTCTGAAAAATCTATTTTAGATGAGGTAAAAGAATTAACTCAACATCCTGAGTTTAAAGGTTATTTAAGCGATTTAGGGGGACCTTCTGCAAATATGTATAAAATGCAAGGGAAAAATTTAGCAATTTGTGCTAAATGCAAAAAATATTCTTGTATTCATCCTTCTATTTGCAAAAATCTTAATACCGACCACTCTCCTCTTATTCATTTATACGAAAAAGTTGCTACCATACAGGGAATAAAAAATTTCTTTATTGGTAGCGGTATTCGTTATGATTTGATGCTAATTCCTTCGGGCGAAGAATCGGTTGATAAAAGTAAGTCGAAATATACAAAAATGGTTGTGGCTCAACATACTTCCGGGCGACTAAAAGTTGCACCGGAACATACATCTGATAATGTGTTGTATTGTATGAGGAAACCGACTTTTAAGCTATTTGAAGCCTTTAAACGGGAGTTTGATTATATCAATCGAAAACATGGTCTTAACCAGCAACTTATTCCCTATTTTATCTCAAGTCACCCCAATTGTACGGAAGAAGATATGGCAGAATTGGCATGCATAACAAAAAATCTTAATTTCAAATTGGAACAAATTCAAGATTTTACGCCAACTCCAATGACGCTTTCAACTGAAATCTATTATACTGGTATCCATCCATATACATTGGAAAAAGTATGGACTCCCCGTTCTCAACAACAAAAATTAGAACAACGTAAATTCTTTTTTTGGTATAAGAAAGAGAATAGGCAAAAGATTATCAACGATTTAAAAAAAATGGGAAGACCCGATTTAATCAAAAAATTATTTGGATAAGTTATGAAATTAAAAATTTTAGTAGATAATTGTGTCGATCAACCGGATGTAAAAGGAGAATTAGGATTCTCTATATACATTGAAAATCAAGGATTTAAAGTTTTATTTGATCTTGGTCAAAGTAATATTTTTGAAGAAAACGCAAAACTATTCAATATAGATATTTCATCTGTCGATGCTCTTGTTTTGAGTCATGGCCACTATGACCATACAGGTGGATTGAATCGATTTTTAGAACTAAATAGCAAAGCTAAAATTTATTTAAAAGGAGGTGTGGCTTTCAATAAATATAACACCAATGGCAAGTATATTGGAATTCCCCAAAAAGTCAAAATACCGGAAGAGCGCTTGGTGAATGTATCAGAAACCACCATAGAACTTGCAGAGGGAATCTACCTTGTGCCAAACATTAAATTATACGACCATTCGGACACTCATTTTGATCATTTTATTGTGGGCGATGAAATGATGGATGATCGTCATGACTATTTTTTAGATGAACAATTTGTAACCTTAGTGCAAGATGGAAGGATGACGATTGTAAATGGTTGCGCACACCGCGGAATCATCAATACCATACAATCGGCGATTTCCGAATTTTCACTTCCTCTTCGCTATGTAATAGGCGGTTTCCACACACGACATGAGAATGAAGAATTTATGACTAATTTGGCTAAAAAATTGAATTTATATAATATTGAGAAAATTGTAACTTGCCATTGTACCGGCATGGAGCAATATTCTATACTAAAAAGAGATTGTAAGACAAATGTTGAATATGGATTTGTTGGAAAATCCATTGTTATTGATTAGATTTTTATTCCTCTTTTTCTTTCATCTTCTTTTTATCTTCTTCCTCATCCTCCTCGTCATCTTCTTTTCGGAAGATTTTGGTCAACCCTTTCCAATAAGACTTCATCAATCCGGAAAAGGTATCAAAATCTTCTCTGTATATCAGTCCTATCCCCTGCGTATTGGCAGCTTGTTTAAAATAACTATTGTTAGACCTATTGAATCCTTTTGTTCTCAATTTTCCTGATTTGGATAGTTTATACTCTAAATCAAAATCAATAATGCTATTAGAGATATTGGAAGTGTTTGCAACTTCATCTCTATACCCAAAATTTCCATTCAAAAGCAACCGGTCGTTCAACAATTGAGTAGAAAGAGCCACATCAAATTCACTTGACGTAGTAGTTCCATCTTCGCTTATAGATGAAGGTCGATAATTGAGTCCAATATTTATATCCTGACTCATTCTTGACAACCAATTAGAAAGTTGAGAAGATAGCGTCGAAAAACCAACAGATGACAATTCATTGGTAGCTGTTGTTGTAATGGAACCCTCTGTATTATAAAAATGCCCCAAAGCAAGCAACGATGCAATATTTTTATTCATCTCTTCCTCTGTGTTAATAACACTTTTCAACTTACTTTTTGTGTCATCATCCGAGTTAGGCAAATCAATATCAAATTTGATAGTCGGACTATTAATTGTTCCGGATAAATTCAATAAACAATTCACATTTGTAGCTGTAGAACGCAAATTAGGATCCTCAATAATATCTGTCAAAGAAGCATTTAGCCCATATTTTGCTTGAATATCGATATAAGCATTATAAGGATTTCCTGTCCACCTCACAGTACTACCACTATTGATGTCAAACTTTCGGCTTATGATACTTTGTATAGTAAAAAGGTAGTCTCCTTTTGAAATTTCGTAGTTTCCATACATCCTAAAATCATCATCTTTGGTATTATATAACATCTGAAGGTTTCCATAACCATTAGCACGAATCAAATCCCCTTGCTGAGCATCCATAATCAAATGAACTTGAGCATCTGACGTAGCCTCCAAGTTGATTAATAGATTTATGGTAGTTTTGGAACTATTTCGCTCTTTGAATTGCTTTAATTTTTCATGTCTCAACCTCCTCTTTTCCGATGCAGTTTGATTCTCTTCTTTTTTAACAAAAGTGATAAACGATCCCTCATTTGCTGTTGATGTACCCTCCAACGGAATTGTAATTATTGTATTGGGCATTGTACGAACATTCATCTCAATATTTACTAATTCCGGAACGCCTGATATTTTGGCATTTCCATTAGCATAAGCTTTCCCAAAAAATGTTTCATTATCTTCCTCCTTTGTGTTCAATGCCAAGAAATTTAAACAATCTAAGTCTACCGCAAACTTAAAATTCTTAAATCCATCATGTAAAATCAATCCCGAAACAATCGCACTATTACCATCAATGTCAAAAGCTTGCGTTTGATTCAATTGTATGGTGGTTGGAGTTAAATAGACAGAATCACTCAAAACGTACGAAGTATTTAAATACCCAACGTCAAAAGCAAAGTCTTTAACATAAGCTGTTCCCATTAAACCAATATGACCAAATTTTCCAAAAGCTTTGACGTTACCACTAACCGTCCCCGTATTGTTTTGCAAAACACTTTTAAGATAAGTTCGTAAAAATCTTAAATCAACATTTTTTATATCCCCCTCTATATAAAGTGAATCATTTCCTAAATAAACTCCTCCAAAAATATCAGAACGTGACAATTGTTCATCATATAACGAGAGTAATTTGGCATTAAACAAAACACTTTTTTCTATCTTATCCCAATTGGTATTGACCGACATATCTCCTAACACATAGTCATTTAGTTCTGCATCATAAACATATAAATCGCCCTTAAAAAAAGGAGTATTAAATAAATTAAACAGATATAAATCGCCATCGGACACACCGTCAAACGATATATTTTTATTGTTTATCATATCACTAATATATCCTAATTGAAGATCACTAAAATGAATGTTTATGCTATCTTTTTCTGAGGAAGAATTGACACCATCAATTACCAAGAATTGAGAATTATGATTAAAGTAAAAACTATCTACATCAATCCATTTTTTATCAATCTGGATTTTACTTTTATGCATCTCCCAAATTGTATCGTTCAAAATAACATTTGACGGATTGACATAAATATCTGCTGTAAGCCCCTCTCCTTTGATATAGTCTTTAAATATCGCCTTAGAAGATAACTCTCCACTATAGGTAATTGTGTCGCTATTACTAAAATTGACTTTCAAATCTAATGTATCATGTTTCAATTTTGAATTTAATGCCACAAAATAGGGATAACGTCTTTTATTTTTAGGAGTAAAAGTGGCTCGAGCAATGGCTTTAATCTCGTCCTTAGGATTTTCCAACAATACCATACAATCTTTGAACGTATTTTTTCCCAATTGTAAACTCGGAGATTCAAGTCTGACTTTTACTTGATTTTTTTTATCATTAAAAAAACCGGATAGCTCAGACTCTTCCAATACTACAAAAGGGAGCGGATATACCTCATTGATGGGCTCTAAATTCTCTATACTCAACTTAAATGAAAAATCATTTCCCCTATTAGCACTATTTTCTTTTATCTCTTTAGGCATTTTTAAAATTGAGCTAAGATGATGTTGACCAATATTATAGAGTTTCTTTACTATATCAGAGAAGGTATAAATACCTTTTACATAACCATTTACATAATCCGAATAAATATTTAAGACTTTAGAATTATTTTCTTTTTCCTCGGCAGAAATACTAAAATTATTAAATGAAATCTCCTTATCGCCTTGCGTAAAAATCACATTATCAATAGAAAAAGCACCCTCAAACTCATCAATATTATGACCAACTACATTTGTTTCAACATCAAATGCGATTTTCGCATTCGGGAGTTTTTTGAGTAGGTTGGTTTCACTCAAATTTAAATTGGAGACATTTGCAAAGAAATGAGAAATAGGTTTATCCTTTTTCGTATCTACACGTCCTTCGAATGACAGTTCTGCATTTTTGTCACTCACGATTAACTTACCATCAAAACCATCTGTGTCAAATTTACCGTTTAGACTGATATTTTTGTATTGGTAGTTTCTAAATTCCAATGTATCAATATTTCCTTGTGCGTCTAAAGTAAAACTTTTCCCTTTGACCCGATTGAATAGTACATCTAATTGAAATGCTGTTTTTCCTAATTCGGTCTTCGCCCCCAACAGTTTTCCTAAATTTATGGAAGATGTTCCTATATTTCCCTCTATTTTATACTTTTCAAAGTTTAAATTGTTACTTTGCAATTTTACCATAACATCTAAAATGCCGGCATTAGTCTGAACTATACCATCCGAAAACATATTTTGAATAGTACCTTCCAATTCTCCTTGATAAGTTACAACGCCTATCGAATCTAAGAATTTGGGGAATTTAATTTGCTTGTTCAATGAAGCAGAAAGCACTTCAGACAATTCTATAGACGAAGTTGAGAGATTGTTAACAATGGCATCTAAACGTAGATTATTGGGGTCCGGATAAAGGTTATTGACATAAAAATCACCAGATGCTATTGTTGATTTTCCATAACTTAATTCAAAATCTTTTAACTGAAACTTATCACTTTTTCCATATCCTTTCCCTTTGATGTACAGATTTCCATCAAGAGCAGACAAAGAGGGACGGAAAGCAGAAAAATCACTCACATTTATGTTAGATGGTAGTATTTCAATCTCGGTTCTCAACTTCTCTAACGGCTCTTTAAATGAGTTATAATTATCATGATATAGTTGCACATTAGCGATATTAATTTCACTATTAGGTGTTTTAAACAACAATTCATCGATTCCTAAGTAATCATTATTGCCGGAAACAGTTGCAGAAACATTATCAATGACAAAATCAGATTGCTCTTTCATAGACAACTCTTCCAATAAGATGTAAATGGAATCCTTTTCAAAGGAGCGAACATAAACCCTACCATTAATCTCACTTACAGACAAGTTATTAGGATCAAATCGTCCTATCTTCTTCTCTTTATATGGATTACTAAAAGTGAAAGCACAATCGTTAAACGCCATTGATTCAATATCCATAGACCACTTAATGGAGAGAGAATCATCTTTCTCTTGTCGGAAGGCATCAATAAAAAATTGAAAATTGGAAACCCCTAATGAATCAACCGAAAGATTAGCATCCAAACCAGTAAATTGAATCGTACGAAATGAAACTTTAGAGGAAAAGAGTTGTATAAGATTTATAGTTACCTTTGTTCTTTCAAGAAACAACATTGTATCCCCTTTCAAATCTTCTATATATACATTATTCAAAATAAAGCTATTGGGAAAAGTCCACTCCAATTCATCAATCTCAACTTCACTACCCACTTGTTTCGACAAACTTTCGGAGACAACATGAACAACTTTGCTTTGCATTTCTTTGTTTTGCAAAGCAAAATACCCCATGAGTAGCAGAGCCAAGAAAAGAGCTACAATGGTTAAAACTATATAGGTAAATCTTTTTATATTATCCTTACATTAAATCCTTTACAAAAATAAATAAAATCTCTTTAACATGAGGTACTTGTAAGAAAGAAAATAGGCTCTAACTCTCCCATATATGGCTATTTTTAAATAAAAATAACAAAATTACTATTCCGCCATCGCCCAATACTGAAAATTCTTCGTAAAATTGATAGAAATTTCTATAATTATAGTCGAGATAATTTTGAAAATAGGAGCTTCGCTATAGTCTTATTCAACTCTTTTTGTTACTTTTGCAAAGATTATGAACGAATGAAATGTCGTTTAGCAAATAGAATAATGAAAAAGAAGATTAACATACTTGCAATTGAATCATCATGCGATGATACATCGGCTGCTGTCATTAGCGATGGCTATCTTTTGTCCAATGTTGTTGCAGGACAAAAAGTTCATGAATCTTATGGTGGTGTTGTGCCTGAATTGGCCTCTCGTGCCCATCAACAAAATATTATTCCGGTAGTTCATGAGGCTTTAAAACAATCTGGAATTGAGAAGACAGATTTGTCTGCCATCGCTTTTACAAGAGGTCCGGGGTTAATGGGGTCTCTGATGGTAGGAACCTCTTTTGCAAAAGGATTTGCCTTATCTTTAAATATACCTTTGATTGATGTTAATCATTTGCAGGCTCATATCTTAGCTCATTTCATTAAAACTAAAGAGGAGGAGGTAAAAGTGCCTGAATTTCCGTTTATTTGCCTATTGGTTTCGGGTGGTAATTCTCAAATCGTTTTGGTTAAAAGTCCTGACGAAATGGAGATTATCGGACAAACCATTGACGATGCTGCTGGTGAGGCTTTTGATAAATGTGCCAAAGTGATGGGCTTGCCTTATCCCGGCGGACCTATTATTGATAGACTATCAAAAGAGGGAAATCATAAGGCTTTTACATTGGCAAAACCTAATATTGCTGATTACAACTATAGTTTTAGCGGTCTTAAGACCTCTTTTCTCTATCTTCTGAGAGATGAACTAAAAAAAGACCCTAATTTTATTGAAAACAACAGAAATGACCTTTGCGCATCTTTGCAATATACTATAATAGAAATTCTAATGTCTAAATTGCGTAAAGCTGTCAAGGATCTGAATATTAAACATGTTGCTGTAGCAGGTGGTGTTTCCGCTAATTCTGGTTTACGCGCGGCTTTTGAAGATTATGCTCAACGCTACAAGTGGAATATTTACATTCCAAAATTTTCTTATACAACGGATAATGGAGCAATGGTTGCAATGGCCGGCTATTTCAAATATTTGAAAGGCGAATTTTGTTCAATCGATTTACCTCCCTACTCTCGAGTCGAAATGTAGCAAACAAGATATTGCACTATCGTTGAACAGAACCTATTTGGTAAAAACCTATCAGTTGGTCATAATACCCTCCTTTATTTCTGTAATAGACATAGATTTGATACTCATTTTCAGTTTCCCAATGACTTCCCATTGAGCGAATAAGTGTGCCTGTTGTATTTCCGGCTGGCAAAAATAGGTATTGATAGTTGTACCCTCCGTTTTTTAACAACAATGCTAATTCATATTGCTTACGTTCAAAATTGTAGGTCATTTTGTTGGTTGCATCCAAATAATTTCCGTTAAAACCTCCTATAACGTACATTGCCCCGTCCAACCATGGTTCTTCCAATGGATAGGTAAAATGAACTATTGAATAGTCAATTTCAGCATTGCTCCAAACATCTTGCGCATTGATTTTTCGCTTTCCATTTACATCTATATCATACTCATACCCTTTCCCGATTTCGGCTTTACCTGGAAATACTTCTACATGATAATACGGATGATGAAATGATATTCGCTCAATCTCACCACTATACCGAAAACGATGTGAAAAATCCAATTTTTTATACTCCACACCTCCCTCAAAATTTAATAATCGCTCGTCCTCATACTTTAAAGAATTGGGGAGAATATAGGTCGGTGAGATATTTTTTACTTCATTATCTCTCCTATCATTTTGTCTGATAACAATTTTTAATTCATCACTTGTGGCACTAAATCCATCATCAAAGGTTATCTCAAACATCAAACGCTGGTAAAGACTATTCACCCCATATATACTTTTACCACTCACCTCGCCATTTAGGGAAATTTTAGGCTCCTCGATTGAGAAACATTGTGTCATCAATATTTTTTCAGGTTCATCCGTATTGAAGATCTTTACCACATAATTTCCAGATAATAAAAGTTGAACATTATCATTAGGTAATGTAAAAGAGTAATTTGTATAGTCTGTAGTTGTATTGGATGAAGTGTAATAATCTTCAATTATTACTTCATTTATCCCTTGCACATAATCCATCTCATCTAAACCAGATGGAGCCCAATCCCAATTGCAATGCTCTATTCGATAGGCTAAATGTTCATATTCCAGAGAAAGCCAATCAAATGATACCGTAATAACGTCTGAAGAGTTTATTTCCATAATAGGTAGATCCAATTGATTATCATTTAGATAAACTTGAGCAGAATTTATCAAAGGAGTAAAAACTTGGTTACGATAACTATCGGCAAGAGAAGCCACCCAACACCCCTTCCCTATAACAATCAAAATAACTATAAATAATTTCAAAATTTTCATTTCATCCTATTTATAAACCAAACAAGAACTCAATCAAACCATAGTATCTCAACCTAATTTAAGAAAATCATACCAAAGAATAATTTTCATATTCCTTTACGTTCTTTATTACGTCAATCAACTGCGAACATAATAATAACACATAGACATGAATTATATTCTCAAACTATTATATATAAGAAGAGAACTCCAATATACAAATTATAACACTAATAATCAATATATTAAAAAGTTCTCTTTAAAAATTCTATAAACCTTCCTCAATCAAATATCTTTCTGCCTCAATGGCTGCTTTACATCCGCTTGCAGCCGCTGTAATTGCCTGTCTGTAACGAGGATCTGCTACATCTCCTGCAGCAAAGACACTAGAAATGTTGGTTTGAGGTGTACATCCTAACGTTACAATGTAACCCTGTTCGTCTAAGTTCAAATATTCTTTGAACAAATCAGAATTAGGATGATGTCCAATCGCAAGGAATAGCCCATCTACCGGAATTGAATACTCCTCTTGATTAACTTCACCTCTATTTTTAAGTAAATTTGCTCCTTCTACACCATTCTCTCCAAATAGTCCTATCACTTCATGTTTGAAAAGAATCTCAATTTTATCGTTATTAAAAACACGCGATTGCATAACTTTAGAGGCTCTTAATTTATCTTTTCTAACCGCAAGATATACCTTTTTACACAAACGCGATAAATACATTGCATCTTCGCAAGCAGTATCTCCTCCTCCAACAACAATCACCTCTTTATTTCTATAAAAGAACCCATCGCAAGTGGCACAAGCAGAAACTCCCATACCTGCATATTTGGCTTCATCCGGCAAACCTAAATATTTGGCAGAAGCTCCTGTAGAAATGATTACTGTTGTGGCTTCTACTTCCTTTTCTCCATCAATAGTAATAATGCTTTTATTCGGAATCAGTTCTGCTTTAGTTACAATTCCGAACCTCACATCTGTACCAAAACGAATAGCCTGTTTTCTCAAATCCTCCATCATTTCAGCTCCGGAAATTCCCTCCGGATAACCTGGAAAATTTTCTATTTCTGTTGTTGTAGTCAATTGTCCTCCCGGCAGTACTCCCTCATATAATACAGGAGACAAATTTGCCCTTGCTGCATAAATGGCAGCTGTATAACCGGCTGGACCAGAGCCTATGATTAAGCATCGTACTTTTTCCATTTTCTTAATATTATTCTAGTTTTCGAAATTAATTTACTTTAAAAATGTATCTTAAAACTCTATATTCGCCCAATAGGATATCTGCACCGCTCATTCTTCCTAGTTCTGTTTCTCATCAAGGATATGCAGAAACCAATTCAACTTCACACCTCACCTTGTCATATAGAGGTATTAATATAAACTATCGAACAAAAGCCCTTAGAATCATCCCGACTGAATTTTATTAAAATTACCTTAAATCAATAATCTCTACATCAGGAAATTTCTTTTCGTCGAAAACAAACATTGTATCATAAAGCTCCTTGTGCTCTAAATTTTGAATAGATAGTTTTGTATCAATACCACTTTTACCTTTTAACAAAATTGACTTTAATTGTAATTTATCTTTTGAAATTTTTAACCTAATAATTGAATACTGACTTTTTAAATCATTGGGGTACAATTCAACCTCCTCAACCATCAATCCTGCCTCTTTTTTAGAACCTAAATAACGCATTTTATAATCCATTTGATACGATTTCATTAATAGAATAGGATTAATATCTTTCAAATCTTCCTTTTCAGGAATACTAATAGTAACTTCCTTTTCATTAGACATAAAAACAGATTGTGTTTTTCCGTCAAAATAGGTATCTACATTTCTCAAGGATAATTTAAACTTATCACCCTTAAGCAAAAGTATTCCGGGAATTGTCTCTTCCTTCCCGTTTCTACTATCTTTTATTTCGATTAAAAAATCAGCTGAAATTCCTTTTTTAGAATCAAAAGCATCTACAGCCTTTCCCAAAATTGCTTTCGCCTTTGGATCTACTGCCTCTTCTTGAGCAAAAGAGCAAATAGGCATTAATAAGGCTAAAAATAAATATACAATTTTCTTCATCTTTTCTAAATTTAATGTTGTTGAATCATTCACTCACGCAAAAAAACATCTATAAAGAACTTAATATGGAATCTAAGTGAGCCATATCACTAACCAATACTTGTCGTGGTTTACTACCTTCCGCAGGTCCTACAATACCTGCAGCCTCTAACTGATCCATAATTCTACCAGCCCTATTGTATCCAATAGAGAATTTACGTTGAATCATAGAAGTAGATCCTTGTTGGTGAGCAACCACTAATTCTGCAGCTTCATTAAACATAGCATCTTTTTTCGACAAATCAACATTTGCTTTTTCTCCACCATCTTCATCACTCACATACTCCGGCAATAAAAATGCACTTGTATAACCTTGCTGTTTAGATATATAATCTGTAATTTGTTCAACTTCAGGAGTATCTACGAATGCACACTGAACACGTTCAAAATCATTTCCTTGAGATACCAACATATCTCCTCTTCCTATCAACTGCTCTGCTCCTGAATTATCCAATATTACTCTCGACTCTAATAAAGAGGCAACTTTAAAAGCAAATCTCGCTGGGAAATTGGCCTTAATTACACCGGTAATCACATTGGCAGACGGCCTTTGAGTTGCCAATATCATGTGAATTCCCACCGCTCTCGCCTTTTGAGCAATACGTGCAATTGGTGTTTCCACCTCTTTTCCTACTTGCATAATCAAATCTGCAAACTCATCAATAACAACAACAATATAAGGTAAATATCGATGACCCAAATTCGGATTTAATCTACGGTTGATAAATTTCTCATTATACTCTTTTATTTGTCTTACCCTTGCCTCTTTCAACAATTCATAACGAGCATCCATCTCAACGCATAGAGAATTTAAAGTTAAGACTACCTTGGACACGTCTGTAATAATAGCATCCGTTGCATCCGGCATTTTGGCAAGGAAATGTTTTTCGATAGGTTCATACATACTAAACTCTACCATCTTTGGATCGACCATTACAAACTTTAATTCTGCCGGATGTTTTTTGTATAGTAAAGAGGTTATGATAGCATTAAGACCAACAGACTTTCCTTGTCCTGTTGCTCCGGCAACCAAAACGTGAGGCATCTTACATAAATCCACCATGTAAACATCATTGGTAATTGTTTTACCCAATGCAATTGGTAATTCAAATTTTGATTCTTGGAATTTTTTACTTCCTATAATATCCGCCATTGGCACAACTACAGGCTTTGAATTAGGCACCTCAATACCAATTGTACCTTTCCCCGGTATCGGTGCTATTATACGAATTCCAATCGCAGAAATAGCCATCGCAATATCTGCATTCAAATTCTTAATTTTTGATATTTTGATTCCCGGTGCAGGAGTAACTTCATAAAGCGTAACGGTAGGACCTACAGTCGCTTTTATCGCAGTAATTTCTACCCCAAAATCTTTTAATACACTTACAATCTTATCCTTATTTTTGTTTTGTTCTTCATAATCAATATTTTGCACATTATTTGCAACTACATTGAATAGATCTAAAGTTGGTTTTTTGTAATATTCCAAATCTTTGGTCGGGTCATACAATTCTGTTTCCTCACCTTCATAGACCTCATCCTCTTTCATTTCTATTTCAAAATCTACTTCATCCCCTCCTGTTGCAGAATCACCAATTGTCTGATTTTCTGCAGTTACACTCTCTTTTACTGTTGGTGTTTGAGGAACTTCTATCACAAAATTATCTGCTCCAACCTCTGTTCCAACTGTTGTTTCCTCCTTATTTATTATATTGGTTTCTATCTCAAATTCAATTGCTTTAGGATCTTGCTCTTCTGCACTATTAGGATTTTGCGCTATCACTTCCATAGGAATTGTATCCACATCGCTAACAGCTGGCTGAATTGAGGATTCATTGTCCAATTCCTCTTTAGCCTCGTCCCCTTCTGGTGTAACCTCGTTCTCATTTTTGAACGTAAACTTACCTTTCACTTTTCTAAGGAAAGGAAGAGTAGATTTTACAGCAAAAATCAAAAAGATAAACAGAGATGAAAAGAGCAACAACCCTGTTCCAAACCAACCAATCTGAGCTCGCAACCACTCTCCTAAAAAGTATCCATGCTCGCCCCCTAAGTACAAAAAGGTGGAATCATAACTATCAACAAAAAAGAATCCGAGGAATAGAGAAAACCATATCATTAAAAAAGTGCAATTTAAAAATAGCTTAACAAGTTTTACCTTGCAAAATTTTAACAGATTAATTCCTATTCCAAACAAAAAAAACAACATCAAAAAACATGGAATTCCAAAAGTGTGATTGATGAAATACTCTGCTATGGAAGCTCCTGACAAACCACTTGTATTGCGAACCTCTTGATTCAATTCTATTACATCAATCTCTCCTTTCGACTCCACAATACTTTGGTCTGCTGCTCCTTGAAATAAAAAAGAGATAAAAGCAGAGAGTAGAAATAATGACACAAAAAGTACCACTATCCCTAATACAATTCGGTAACGTTCATCCGAAGAAAATCTTTCTTTCCATGCAGAAAAAAAACGCAAGTTTCTTCCCTCTTCTTCTATTGTCTCTTTTTTCTTATTTGCCATTTTTCTATTTTATTGCAAATATAATCAATATCGGGGATATATCTAATGCTTAAATTTTAATATTTTATAAATTCTGTAATAAATTTTAACAAGTTAATATTTTATTGTAATCTCACAGCATTGATTATCAAACACCTACCTCTAACATAAAAATATTAGAAAATAAATTTGATTTAAACAATTAAAAAATTTACTTTTGCGTATAAAGAAGTTTTATACAGTAACAAGATATAATTTTCAAGTTTATGAAAAGTAAATTATTTATTGCATTAATATTAATATCCGGGGTATCTACAATTGCTGCAACAAATATGATTGTAAAATTGAATAACGGAGAAAAAGTCAGTTTCAAAGTAGAGGAAGTGAAAGAGATTGTTTTTGAAGATACGATATCTGGTAATGAAGAGAATATTATAGACCAATCTGAGACTCCTTTAATATTCAAAATTACATCCAACTCTGCAGCAGAACTTGCAGCAGAACTCAAAAATGGTTGTATTGGAGATTCTTCTGTTATTATACCTTCCAAAATAAAAATTGAGGGTACAATATACGACGTCATAGGTATTGGAAGCAATGCATTTAGCGGCTGTGACTACTTAACCCATGTAGTAATTCCACATGGGGTTGTTTATATTGCTGATAATGCATTTGAAAATTGCTATAATCTGACTAATATTAACATTCCGGAAAGTGTTACAACAATTGAAGATAGAGCATTCTATTTTTGCAGTAAATTAAAAAACATCGTAATACCGGAGAAAGTTACTAAGATTGGATATGACCTATTCTATAATTGTAAAGAATTAACAAGCGTAACCCTCCCAAATAGAATTACTTGCATTGAATCTAGAGCCTTTGCATTTTGTGAAAATTTAACCGATATATCAATCCCGAAAAGTGTTACTGTGATTAAAAAAGGGGCATTCGAGTATTGTAGCAATCTAACCAACATAGCTATTTCGGAAAATGTAATTTCGATTGAAGAAAACGTTTTTTTTAATTGTAGTCGATTAAAAGCGATTAACGTGGCTCCAGAGAACCCTAATTACACATCTTTTAACGGGGTTTTGTATGATAAACAGAAAACAATATTAATTCAAGCTCCCGGAGGACTTAATGGTGAATATTCAATCCCGTCAAGTGTTACCAATATCGGCACTTATGCTTTCTATAATTGCGATAGTTTAACCGGCATATTAATTTCTCCCAATGTTACTAAAATCGAGGAATATGCATTCGAAAATTGCGATAATTTAACCAACATAGTAATTCCACCCGGCGTATCAAGTATAGAGGCATATACTTTTCAGGGTTGTAGCAATTTGATAACAGTTGAAATTCCTGATGGTATTACAAAAATCAGACCTGAAGCATTTTCAAATTGCAACAATTTAACGAACATTGAAATACCTTCAAGTGTTACTAAAATTGAAGAAAAAGCTTTCTATAATTGCCCAAATCTTGACATAGTAATTGACAATTCAGAATATTCAATAATGGTTGAGACAGACGCTTTTAAAGGGTGCAAATCTGTCTCATGGAAGAAATAATTACCCTTTAAATCATCTTTATCTTATTATATAGGGCAACTTCTATTAATTACGATTTCTATTTACAGCTCATAAATTCAGTTTAGGATGCTTTTGAATAGAAACAAGCAAAATAAAATGCCCATCAAAATCATCTTGACCTAATTTATAGGACCATCCCTAAATTAGTTCAAAATAATTGGATTAATTTTTTTTTAATTTTAATCGTAAAATAAAAAATTATATTAACTTTGCATCGTTTTTACTACCAAAGACTAATTACAAAGTCATTGTTAATCTGTGTAAATACCCTAGTAACATATTAATTTCATACCAAAGCAAATGGTTGCTTTGTCGTATGTTTGAATAACAGTAGTTTATGGCGAATATTGAAAAAGAACAGTTAGAGAAGAAGACTGTTTCAGATTTGAGAGTTATTGCAAGAGAACTTGGTATTAAGCGAGTGGATTCTTATCGAAAAGGCGATTTGATTGATTTGATTATTAAGCAATCTATGCCTGAAACTGAGAGTGAAATTGGCGATTTGTTTGTATCTACCGACTCTCCTGAAAATTCAATTCCTGAAACAAATTACGAAGTAAAAGTTGAGGAAAAGTTTGTTTCTGAAATTAATAAGGAGGATAATAAGGAGGAAAACACTGACAATCAATCTAATATAAAAGAAAGTCCCAAGCAAGATGTTTTGCAAAGGAATGATAATGCCGATAATTTGAATATTGGTCGCAATAACAACAGACCTATTCCAAGAAATTATGAGATTCCTGCAGGAGGAAACCCAGCTGCTGCATTGGCAAGAATGATTCTTAATAAAAAGAAAGGTATCAAAACTCCGGAACCTATGCAGGCAACTGAGATGCCACAAAATCAAAATCAAGATGAAATGATGGCTTCTCAAAATCAAGGTCGTAATCATAGAGAATTCAATAATCAACCTCAAAACAACAATAATAATTACAACAATAACAGACAGCAAAATCAACCTCAACCACAACCTCAGCAACCGCCTAAACCTAAATCCTATGATTTTGATGGCTTAATCACAGGACAAGGGGTATTAGAAATCATGCAAGAAGGGTTTGGTTTTTTGCGCTCTGCTGATTATAATTACTTGAATTCTCCGGACGATATATATCTGAGCGCAGCCCAAATTCATTCTAACGGTCTAAAAAATGGTGATGTTATCGAATGTACTATCAGACCGCCAAAAGAGGGTGAGAAATTTTTCCCTTTGGTCGAGGTTATCAAAGTCAATGGTAGATCTCCAGAATTCATTAGAGATCGCGTACCTTTTGACCACTTAACTCCTTTATTCCCGGATGAAAAATTCAATTTGACCGGAGGAAAAACTTGCAATCTCTCTGTTCGTACAGTAGATTTGTTCTCTCCTATCGGTAAAGGTCAGCGTGGTTTAATTGTTGCTCAACCTAAAACAGGTAAAACAGTTCTATTAAAAGATATTGCTAATGCTATCGCTGAAAATCATCCGGAAGTTTATATGATCATTTTGCTAATTGATGAGCGTCCGGAAGAGGTTACCGATATGTCTAGAAGTGTTAATGCGGAGGTAATTGCTTCTACATTTGATGAACCAGCAGAAAGACATGTTAAGATAGCCAGTATCGTTTTAGAAAAAGCAAAAAGAATGGTGGAATGCGGACATGATGTTGTTATTCTTTTGGATTCTATCACTCGTTTAGCAAGAGCTTACAATACGGTTTCTCCTGCTTCCGGTAAAGTCCTTTCCGGCGGTGTGGATGCGAATGCGTTGCATAAACCAAAAAGGTTTTTCGGAGCTGCCAGAAATATCGAGAATGGAGGTAGCTTAACGATTATTGCAACAGCTTTGACTGACACCGGCTCAAAAATGGATGACGTAATTTTTGAAGAGTTTAAAGGAACCGGTAACATGGAGCTTCAATTGTCTCGCCAATTAGCAAATAAACGTATCTATCCGGCAGTGGATATAATGGCTTCTAGTACTAGAAAAGATAATCTTTTACATAATGATGAAACGGTTAAACGTATGTGGGTTCTACGTCGCTATCTGTCTGATATGACAACCGTTGAAGCTATGGAATTCTTCAAAGAAAGGTTGGAAAACACTCGTACAAATGAAGAGTTCTTGATTTCTATGAATGACTAGAGCTATCTAATTGTTAACAACAATTAGAATTCAATATTTAGGCAATTTCAATAAATTAGATTAAAATGAATAAAATCTAATTTACAGAAATTGCCTTATTTTATAGGTTTTATTTTATGTAATTATGATAATAAAATAATGTGAGTTCAACGAATTGTAATTAAAAGGAAATCAAGCTATTATCAAATCTTTCGTCAACGTGAATACGTAGTTTCTCTGGATCAACAGATTAAAATCATCGAACGGAGGTTAATTTACCTGCTAAATTTCCAAACAGTTTGATTCCGCATTCTATCCAAAACAAGATACACTCTCCTATTAACCCTTTTTGAAACAATTGAGAAGTTACTTTTTTTACTAAATTCATCCCCTCTTTATTAGTTGCAGAATGAGGAAAATCATCTTTGTATTTTTTCAAAAATTTCCCAATCAAATAATTTCTAATAAAAATTTCTTTAAAACTGCTATCATGAGAATGATAAACTTTTGCATTTGCTTCGTATCGAATTTTTTTACCCATTCTTAAAATTTTCGATGCAATATGCATATCCTCATTCGTTTCAATAGGAGCTTCAAAACCGTTTAATTTAAAAAAAGTTTGTTTTTCATACATTGCACATACATCAGAGAGAAAATAGGTTTTTATACCTAATTCAGAAGCATCATCCATGCTTTTTATCTTACTTTCTGACGGATAATTATAAGCTCTGATTAGTTTTTCTCTTTCTGTAGAATATGGATTTGCTATTTGTTGTGCGAACGAAGCAACAACTTCTTTATTTTCTGTTATTCCAGAAAGTAAGTTCTCTATTGTATAAATATCATAAGGAATAGCATCTTGCGTCATATACAGTAGAAAATCTCCCTTCGACTCTTTAGCTGCTAAGTTACGTGTTTCACCATGATTAAAACTATCACGAGCAATAGAGATAATTTTTGCACCTTCTTTTCGAGCCAACTCAACCGTTTTATCAGTCGAACTCGAATCAACTATTATTATTTCTAATGGTTGTTTCGTCTGTTCTTTTAACGATTTCAGTATCAATTCTATTTTCTCTTCACCATTTAATGTGGGTATAATAACTGTTACACTCTTCACCGCAATATAGCTCTAACCATTAATAAAAATCCGACTCTAAAACTTATTTATATTTATCTACTTTATTAAAGAAGTAGAACATTCCACAAATTTGTTTCCAAGTTAATTTTGAAAATAATTTATTGGTTGATGGTCTAATGTAAGCATGAGAAATTGATACATTAGGGAGGTAAACGACTCTATATCCTGCTCGTTTTATACGCATACAAAAATCAGCGTCTTCCGGACCATAGAAAATTTTTTCATCCAAAAATCCAACTTTTGTTTGTGCTTTTTTTCTAATTAACTGACAAGCTCCAATTACGTAATCAACATCAAAGGGAGCGAGCTTTTCCATATCGTAATTATTTTCTATGTAAGCATTCGGATAGAGATTCAATCCTATTTTTTTACCCAAAAATCTTGCAATACTTTTCAAAAAACTTTTTCTAGTAGGATATTTCTTACAACTATTTTGAGCGACTCCATCTTGTCCGTACAATTTGCATCCACAGACTCCTACATCCGGATTTTCATCCATAAATTTCATCATTTCGTAGTAGGCTTCTTTATTCATCTCTGTATCGCTATCAAGAAACATAATATATTCACTGGCTGCATTAACCATTCCTATATTTCTAGCAGCTGCAACACCTCTATTTATAGGATAACATATCATTTTTATGTTTGGATAGGAATAAGAAACCGCAACACGCGTCTCATCTGTTGAAGCATTATCTACATACAAAACTTCAACATCTTGTTCTTCTTTCAAAAATTCCAACGAGGAAAAATTTTTTTGCAAGAAATGCCAAGAGTTATGTCCAATGACTATTATAGTTAATTTTTTATTCATATAACCAGATTATTTGTATTTCAAAACGTTCCCTATATTACCTTAATTCTAATAATAATTATTAACTATTATAGAATCCACTTCGTTTTTATGTCAAGATTATGGTAACTTCTCTAAATTACTTTTAAGTTAAGTTCTATAAATAAGGTAGAGATGGGTTTGAAGAGTATTTTACTTAGATTAGGCATATTCATAAACTTCAAAAGCACCTCAAAAAATTATGACAATAATAACGTAATTTATAGAAGTTGCCTTAATATAAACCGTCTAATTTGATATCGCTCAGTAAAAATTAAAATCTTCAAGAAGTTATTTAAATTTTATTCCGAACTTATTTGAGAGCGAGAGATTTTTAAATTTATTTTTTATTATCCTTTTATAGAAATAGTGGACTATCATCAAAAAAAGAACTATAAAAATAGGTTAAAAAAAATCTCAAAGATGCCGAAAATAAGAGAAAAAAAAAACTCAAAATAAATTTAAACGGCTTCTAAGGAGCAACAATACTTTGGAAAGGTAGAATTTTTTCTTTATATAACAAAAAAAAATAGGCATAAAATGAAAAAAATATCATTTTATGCCTATTAAAGATGTAGAAATTATCTCAAAATAATAATTCTTAGTTATTTAATTTCTTGATAACATTTTCAATTTCTTTATACTTAGCACCATTACCAACACGATAATATGCAGTTTTCAAAAGATTTAAGTTGGTCACATCTTCCGGTTTGATTTTTCTTGCATTTTCCAAGAAAGGAACAGCCTTACCAAATTCAGCTTTCACTTTTTTCTTCTCAGCCAAATATTTCTTTTGATTTTTGATATTATTGGCAGCGTTATCCATTCCTTCAGCCTTTTTGATGTAAGCAAAACCTGTATAATATTGAGCGTCAAAGCTGTTAGGATCGATTCCTGTAGCTTTCTCACAAATAGAAACAGCCTCAGCAAATTTAGCTTGTTTCAAGAACATTTCACCTTTCACCAAGTAGTATTGAGGATTTTGAGGATCTTTTGCGATTGCAGCATCTAAGTAATTCAACGCTTCATTCTCTTTCTTTGATTCCAAATAATAGTTAATCAAAGAACCCATCAAAAACTTGTTAGAAGGAAATTTTTCGATACCCTCTTGTAAAGTTTTAACAAATTTATCAGTTTCACCGGCATTTTTATAGGCTTCATAAAGCCACTCATACATAGTTTCAGCTTTGTAGCCATCATTTTTCAATTCTTCCATAAACTTGATAGCCTCTTGCTTTTTACTAGGTATGCTACTTGCGGCGTGAACAGTATAAAATTTAATTTCGTTATACATTGTATCTGCCTTAAGATTTTCACTTTGCATAACAGGCACTTTAGGCATATCCAAATATTTACCCCACAAGTTTACAGCAGACTCATAATTCTTTTTATTAAAATTCTCTAATCCATCGCTAACTAGGTAATTTGTATATTGTTTCAACATACTTTTGATTTCCTTTTGATATTTAGGTTTAATCTTACCTTTCTCATTAGGTTTTACATCTAAGTCTGCACATTTGATATAAGCATCAACCGATTTCAAAAGATTTTCATCCATAATATTTTGGTCGTAGCTTGCATTCATCGCCTTCTTTTTAAATTCATCTTCATAAATTTTGAAGTAAACTTGACCTGCAACCCAATATGTTTTTGCTTGGTTTGCAGTAGAAGGATCAGCCATAGCCAATTCGATTTGAGCCTTTGCACCTGGCAAATCAACCGGTTCATAGAGTTTTCCCTCAGCTCCTGAAACATTTTTCTTTTGTGAAAATGCGCATGTTGCAATAGCAAGCATTAACGCAGTCATTACGATTTTTCTCATAACTTATTGTTTTTAATTTTATTCATTATCATTTATTAATTCTTCTGTCTCATCGTTAGTATTAATTTCCACGACATTTTCACCCACAACTTCACCCTCTTCTATCTCTAATTCTTCCTCTTCATTAGAAGTCAATACCTTACAAACAGATGCTATTTGATCATTTCGTTTTCCTAAATTGATTAATCGAACACCTTGAGTTGCACGACCCATAACACGAGCATCAGTTACTTTCAAACGAATAACCACACCCGATTTATTAATGATCATCAAATCATTCTCATCAGTAACATTCTTTATTGCCACCAACAAACCGGTTTTGTCAGTAATGTTCATGGTTTTAACACCCTTACCTCCACGATTGGTGATACGATAATCATCTATATTAGAACGTTTTCCATAACCTTGGTCAGAAACTACCATAATATTTTCTTTCTCCATATCTTCGATAGCAATCATTCCCACTATTTCATCGTCCCCTCCATTAAGAGTCATACCCTTAACACCTGTAGCCGTACGTCCCATGGTTCTAACTTTTGTTTCATTGAATCTGATTGCACGACCATACTTATTTGCCAAAATAATCTCGCTATTTCCATTGGTCAAACAAACATCAATTACCTTGTCATCTTCACGAATAGTAATTGCATTAACACCATTTTGACGAGGACGAGAATAAGCCTCCAAGCAGGTTTTTTTAACAATTCCATTCTTTGTACAGAAAATCAAATTATGAGATTCAATGTACTCCTTATCTGTCAAAGTTTTAACATTGATACATGCATTAACTTTATCATCCGAATCAATATTCAATAAGTTTTGAATTGCTCTACCCTTAGTAGTTTTATTACCCTCTTCTATTTCATAAACTTTCAACCAATAACAACGACCTTTTTGGGTAAAGAACATCATTGTATTGTGCATAGTTGCAGGATAAATAAATTCGATAAAATCCTGGTCTCGAGTGCTACTACCCTTAGAACCTACCCCGCCTCTATTTTGCGCCTTAAATTCAGACAATGGAGTTCTCTTAATGTAACCCAAATGAGAGATAGTTATTACCATTTCATCATCAGCATAGAAATCTTCCGGATTAAATTCCTCTGAAGTAGGAATAATATCGGTTCTACGTTGATCTCCATACTTTTCCTTAATCTCCATCATCTCATCTTTGATGATACCCATTCTCAACTCATAACTTGCCAATACCTCCTTATAATAGTTGATCATCTTCATCAACTCTTCATATTCATTACGAAGGTCTTCAATAGCTAGTTTTCTTAATTGAATCAAACGCATTTCTACGATGGCTTTTGCTTGCACCTCATCGAAACCAAAGCGTTTCATCAAGTTATTTAAAGCATCCTCTGTTGTATCAGAAGCTCGAATTATACGGATTACTTCATCAATATTGTCACAAGCCACAATTAATGCTTGCAAAATATGAGCACGTTTTTCAGCCTTTTTCAACTCAAATTGAGTACGACGAGTAACCACCTCATGACGATGTTCCACAAAACAACTTATCAACTCTTTTAGGTTCAATAATTTTGGTCGGCCCTTGACTAACGCAATATTATTTACACTAAATGAAGTTTGAAGAGCTGTAAACTTATACAATTTATTCAAAACAACCTTTGCATTAGCATCTTTCTTTACAACTATTTCGATACGCATTTTTTCTTTGCGATCCGAACCGTCATTTACATAAGAAATACCCTCTAATCTCTTCTCATTTACCAGGTTAGCAATATTTTGAATCAACTCTTTTCTGTTTACTTGATACGGAAGTTCTCGAACAATGATTTTTTCATGATTACCATCTGCTTCTATTTCCGCTTTAGCACGAATAACGATACGGCCACGACCGGTCAAATAGGCATCACGAACACCGGAATAGCCATAAATAGTACCTCCGGTTGGGAAATCCGGAGCTTTTATTATTTTGATTAAATCTTCAATGTCGATATCATTATTGTCAACGTATGCAACAATTGCATCTACGGCATCTGACAAATTATGAGGAGGCATATTGGTTGCCATACCAACAGCAATTCCGGATGCTCCATTCACCAATAATTGAGGAATTCTGGTCGGCATAACAGTCGGCTCTTGATGTTCTCCATCAAAGTTATCTTGAAAATCAACTGTTTCTTTATCCAAATCCACCAAAATATCTTCTGTAATAGCCTCTAAACGAGCTTCGGTGTAACGCATTGCTGCCGGAGAGTCTCCATCTATTGACCCGAAGTTACCTTGACCTTCCACCAAAGGATAACGTAAAGACCACTTTTGTGCCATACGAACCAATGTTCCATACACAGAAGAATCTCCATGTGGATGATACTTTCCTAATACCTCTCCTACAATTCTTGCTGATTTCTTTGTTGGTTTAGATGATACCAAACCCAACTTATCCATTCCAAATAACACACGACGATGAACCGGTTTAAAACCGTCTCTTACATCCGGTAAAGCACGAGATACTATCACAGACATCGAATAATCGATGTACGAAGATCTCATTTCTTCATCAATATCAATTTTGATGATTCTGTCCTGATCAACCATTTTATATCTGTTAATAATTTTTTGTCAACTTTATTATGTACTTTTAAACATTTCTCATCGAAACCACCTCATTATTTTACTGATAATAAGGTACTTGCCCACAAACCTACCCCTTACTTTTTCGGAATATATCTTGAACAATTTCTCTATGTTTCTAAAAAGTGCACTAAATTACAAAAAAAAATGGAAAGTATGAATTTTAAATGCTATTTTTGCTTTTAAGTAGGGAAAAATCTTAGAATTCCTCTTTTTAATCAATAAAAATTAGAGCATTGAGAGCATTTTTGACTTGAGAAAATTTATTTAGAAAGGTAGCTTTTGAAAAAGCCTGTCGAAATAACTTTGAAGTGAGTTTATATTAGTTCTTTTTTTTCAACAATTACCTTTTATATATTTTTTTTACAACATTCTAACATTTAATTATTGTATATTTGCAACGAAATTAAGTCGGGAATGGAATTATATATTTTTCGCACAAAGTGATTTATATCTTATAACGAGAAAACCTGATCTTAATTTTGGTAAAACTATAAAACACAAGGTGCATTTATTTAGATTGCCTTAATTTATAGAGTTTTCCAAAGTATTAGGAATTAAAATTATTTTAATATGCATACAAGAGAATTTTCGCAAAGGGTAAAAGATGTTTTAACATACAGCAGAGAGGAAGCGGAAAGATTGGGCAACAATTACGTTGGACCGGAACATCTGTTATTGGGAATTTTTCGAGATGGAGAGGGCCCCGCTATGTCTGCATTAAATTCATTGAGAGTTGATATTAAAAAGGTTAAAAATGCCTTAGAGAGTCGATTAAGATGTGATTCTCAAAATTCAGGATACTCACATCAAGATCTACCTCTGATAAAATCTACAGAAAAAATATTGAAATTGGTTAACTTAGAGGCCCGTTCCATGCGTTGCGATGTTATGGATACAGACCATTTATTATTAGCAATTATGAAAGAAAATACAAATATAGCAGCAGAATCTTTGTTGGCAGAAAATGTATCATACACACAACTACTCTCTGTCATCAAACGAACAGAAAGTCCGCTCAGTAGTTTCGTTAATGATGAGGATTCTCCTGAATATAAATCGTCTAATCCGATTTTTAATCAAGCCAATCCTATTGCAGGAGAAAGCAGTTTAACACCTGTATTAGATAATTTTGGTACAGACTTAACCAAAGCTGCAGAAGAGGGACGATTAGACCCTATTGTAGGCAGGGAAAAAGAGATTGAACGAGTCTCTCAAATTTTAAGTCGACGCAAAAAAAACAACCCTATACTTATTGGAGATCCAGGTGTAGGAAAATCTGCTATTGTAGAAGGATTAGCACTTCGTATCATTGAGAAAAAAATTTCGCGTAATCTTTATGGAAAACGAATTATTTCTTTGGATATGGCTTCTGTTGTTGCCGGGACAAAGTATAGGGGACAATTTGAAGAACGTATTAAAGCGATAATCAATGAGTTGGCCAACAATCCGAATGTAATATTATTCATAGACGAAATTCACACCATTGTCGGCGCTGGAAGTTCTCCCGGCTCATTGGATGCTGCCAATATATTAAAGCCTGCTTTGGCTCGTGGTGAAATCCAATGTATTGGCGCTACCACATTAGATGAGTATCGCCAACATATTGAAAAAGATGGAGCCTTGGAGCGCCGTTTTCAAAAGGTCTTGGTTGAACCAACTTCTTCTGAAGACACATTACAGATCTTAAAAAACATCAAATCAAGATACGAAGACCATCATAATGTTACTTTTACCGAAGAGGCTATTGAAGCTTGCGTAAAATATACAGAACGTTACATTACCGACAGGGTTTTTCCTGATAAAGCTATTGATGCTTTGGATGAAGCAGGAGCTCGCACTCATTTGGTGGATGTAAATGTTCCTGATGCTATCTTATTGTTAGAAAAGAAGATAGAAGAGGTAAAAGATGCAAAAATCAATGCTGTAAACGCTCAAAATTTTGAAATAGCTGCAAATTATAGAGATGACGAGAAGAATCTTACATTACAACTTGATTTGGCAAAAAAAGAGTGGGAAGAAGAGATGAAAAACAGACGTCAGATTATTGATGAAGATAGCGTGATGCATGTTATTTCTATGATGACCGGTATCCCTATTCAACGTGTGGCTCAAGCTGAAGGTACTCGCCTTCTTAAGATGAAAGATCTGCTTAAATCTAAAGTCATTGGTCAGGATGATGCGGTAGAAAAGGTGGTGCGCTCTATTCAAAGAAATAGAATTGGGTTGAAAGATCCTAACAAACCTATTGGCTCATTCTTATTTTTAGGTCCTACCGGTGTAGGAAAAACTCATCTTGCTAAAATTTTGGCCAAAGAGATGTTTGATTCTGTTGATGCTCTGATTCGTATCGATATGAGTGAATATATGGAGAAATTCTCGGTCTCTCGCTTGATTGGTGCTCCTCCGGGATATGTTGGTTATGAAGAGGGTGGACAACTAACCGAACGGGTTCGACGCAAACCCTACTCTATCGTACTGCTTGATGAGATTGAAAAGGCGCACTCTGATGTCTATAACTTATTGCTACAAGTTATGGATGAAGGGCAATTGACGGATAGTCTAGGCAGAAAAGTGGACTTCAAAAACACTATTATCATCATGACTTCTAACGTTGGAACTCGTCAACTCAAAGATTTTGGTGGTGGAATTGGCTTTGTTAATTCAAAAAACATGGACTCTGAATATGCGCATGGGGTTATTCAAAAGGCCTTAAACAAAACTTTTTCACCCGAATTTTTGAATAGAATAGATGATGTTATCATGTTCTCTCAATTGCAGTTGGAATCGATTTTCAAAATTATTGAATTGGAGTTAACTGACGTAAAGAAACGTGTTGAAGATATGGGCTATAAACTGACTTTAACTGATGAAGCCAAGAAGTTTATTGCCGAATCTGGTTACGACATTCAATATGGAGCAAGACCTCTAAAACGTTCTCTTCAAAAACATATCGAAGATAATTTGGCTGAATTATTACTGCAAGGTGCTTTGAAAGAGGGAGACGAAATCAAAATGGATTTTAACTCAGATGAGAAGAGAGTTATCGCCTCAATAGTAAGTCCGGAATAAAAGGAAAGGTAATAATAAAAAAAAGACTGATTCGATTTCTCCATTGAATCAGTCTTTGTTTTTTTTAAAATTATACCTCCCAATCATCAGCAACTCTTTTAGTTTCATAATCATCATCCGATAGCTCATAAAGTTTCATAGAGAATGTAGGCTCATTTTCTTTAAAATTTTCCACTTGGTCCATTACTTCTCGGAAGACCTCAGGAGTGTACTGAGGAGGATAGCCATTCTTAACAAGACAAATCTTAATATCCTGTTTCAGTTGGTCGCGAACACGCTGATTATTGAGCCAATCAGCAAATGACGATTTTGTATCAATGATGTCTCGAATCTTACAAGCAAGACTCTTACATTTATCGTTAATTACAATACCATCCACCTCCTTATCTTCTCCATAAACAAAATTGTTCTTGTCTCTCAAATGTATGAGAATATCATAAAAAGCTTTTTCTTCGAAAGTAAGACCTAATTTGCGGAAGCTTTCTCGGTCTGCCTGCATACCTTTTAAAATGTTTAAGGCTTGCTCTGTTGCATTCATTATGATACTTTCTGCTGTGGCTTCCTGCGTTTCGCCGGCTTCTTCCTCTGAGAGGAATTTCCTTCTGTCGTGGTACTCCTGAATGGTAGCCTCCAACATTTCTTGAAATTTCTTTGCAGCAACTTGATTGGTTTTTCCATATTCTGTAATCTGCTTGCGAAGAAGTTTTATCAGAGTTTCCAGTTTAGAAGCAGGCATCTTAATCTCTTCAAGTCTTTCTGTGAATTCCGGTCCGAAAATATCCATTTCCTCACCTTCTTCCAAAATGCTCTCCACATTGTTATACTTCAAGGCCTCTTCCACCATCTTTGCCACCCTACGATTCATTGTATCTGTATCGGGAGCGTCAGTTCCATTCATCTTATAAACCATACCGGCTATAGCCATGAAACATTGTGCCAGTGCTGATTCCTCTTCATGTAGTTCTCCCGATGGCTGACAAAGATCGTATGCTTTTCGCATCCTCTTTACATTCTGCAAAAAGTAGGTCTTGAAGGAAACTTTTTTAGTTTTCTTTCCGTCTTTATTGACAGTGTTGAAACTTTCATTTGAAGAGAATACATATTCTGCAGCCTTAGCCAACAAGGTATATCTTGTTGCCGAATCAGTTTCAATATTTAAGAATGGTGTTAAATCATAGCCCTTGAACAGCACCTTCAGAATCTCCATATACTCTCGGAAAATGAGTGTTGCTTGTTCTATATCATCTTCTGTTAAAGCCACCGAGTTGTCTCCTCCGTACATTTTCCGGGCTTCCATCATTTGATCTCGTATGCCTATATAGTCAACAATTAAGCCATATTCCTTACCCTGATATTTTCGGTTGGCACGACTGATGGTTTGGATAAGAGAATGCTTCTGTAATGGTTTGTCGTTATACATGTAAGTAAGACATTCCACATCAAAACCTGTAATCCACATATCCACAACGATTACAACACGGAAATTGGAATGTTCCTGTTTGAAAGCAGCATCCAACTCTTCCGAACGTTTGTCATTTTTTACGCCACCAAGATAGTTGTACATGTCTGCTTCGTCATTACTTCCTACACTTGCCACCATTGCGATAGTAGGCATCTCTTTTAATTCTTTTAGTTTTTCAGCAGATACAGTAACACCTTCCGGTGTTTTTCGTTCTTCAAACCATTCTGGATAATGTGCCTTGAACTTTAACAGCAGGTCGTAGGCGATCTTTCTGTTTGAACAAACTATCATCGCCTTTTGCACTCTATCCGGATCATTTGCGACGGAAGATACGTAATGGTCATGTATATCAATAGCAAGTTTTTCAAGTCGGTCAGGCTCTCCAAGTATCATCTCTAACGAACTCATGGCTTTCTTGCTCTTTGCAATATCCTCTTTGGTCGAGCCCTCATCTGCACATTTTGCGTAATATGCTTCAATTTCCTTGGCTTTTTCTGCATTCAGCAACACTTTGGCGATGCGTGGATGGTACTTAATTGGTACCGTAATCTTGTCGGCTACAGCCTGATCCATCGTGTAACGGTCTATTTCATCTCCAAAAGTCTGATAAGTCTCTGCAATAGGAGTTCCAGTAAAGCCCACAAATGTCGCATTAGGCAAGGCTTCACGTAACACTTTCGCGTATGGCTTTGATATCATGGCTTTCATATTCTCATCAGCATCCTCGCTGAATTGAATACGTTTTGAGCCTTCAATTTGTGTTCTATGAGCTTCGTCGCTAAAGCAGATAATATTGCTACGTTCATTGATGAGTCCTATTGGGTCCTCTTTTCGGTCGCAGAATTTTTGGATAGTACAAATGAAGAAACCGCCACTATCTCTTAGACTAAGTTCTTCACGTAGTTTTTTTCTGCTTGGCACTATAGAAACCTCTCCCAATCCCAAAAACTCTGTACTTTTCGTAAAAAGTTTTGCACCTTGCTTCTGGAGGTCTTCTCGGTCAACAATCATCAGAATCGTAGGAGAACCTATCTCAGCGGCACATCGCATCGAGAGTTGACGAGCAAGAAATGCCATCGTGTAGGTCTTACCGCAACCTGTTGCACCAAAATAGGTACCTCCTTTACCACTCTTTGTCTTAACTGATTTAATAACACTTTCTCTTAACAAACGTGTTGCAAAGAACTGAGGATAGCGACAAACAACTTCTTTCTCATCACTATCATAATTAGTATCTTGAAAATAGACATAATCTCTAAGAATCTCCAAAAATCTTGCCGGACGATAAACACCCTTCACCATGGTTTCTAATTCATCAAAAGGCATGGTACTCACTTTATCTCCATTCTCTACACGTCGCCAAGCATAGAAGTGTTCGTAGGGTGTTCGTACTGTACCTAATCGTGTCTTCACACCATCGCTGATACAAGCCAGTGGACAATAGTGCAATAGACTTGGAATATCTCGCCAATAGCGGATATTTATTTGTTCCCAGGCGTCATTGATGGTTGCTTTAGCATCGGCTGGATTTTTCAGTTCTATCACGCAGACGGGTATTCCGTTCACATATAGCAACACATCAGGACGACGCGTTTTAGTTACCCCATTGTTGATATAGTCAACCGTGAATTGGTTAACTACTCGGAAGATGTTATTATCTATCTTCTCGAAATCTATCAATCTAACAGTAACAGGTTCACCTTTTTTATTGACAGCAGATATACCATCAATCATCCATTTATATACTTTGTGTAGTGTGGCAAAATCAGTATCAGCACCTACCAATCTGACGTTATCTGCTATTCGTTGCAGTTCCTCGTCCTTTACGTTCTTGTTGTTATCCTTTAAGAACTGAAGCAAGTCTTCCATATTGAGTACTTCCTTCCTATTAGCTCTTTTTATAGAATCACCAAAAAGATATTGCCATCCTTCTTTTTCAAGGAAAGCAATGAGAGCATTCTCGTAATCGCTTTCCACGAAGTGACCGTTGATGTTTTTGAATTTTGCCATAATTTTGATTATTTTTCTTCTTCAGAATCGTAAATATCACGTAATTTTTGTTGCAATAGTGCCTTATCTGGCAAGTGTAGACGATACTTTTCGTCTTTACACAACATTATATAAAACGAACGTTCTTCCTCTGTTTTTGCACGACTCATAATTGTGATATTATTAGTCCAGCTAATTTGTCTCAGCACTGCTGAGAGTTTTTCATCTGCAGTGCAATATGTCTCATAAAATTGCTTCATTCGCCAGAGATTCTTATCAGAAAACCCCTTTGTATCAGGGCTGTTTTTTTCGATGTAAGTTGCCAATTGTTTAACAACACCATCGCCCCATTCCGAAACTGCTATTTTATTTGAAATATACTTACCCACTTGCCAATATAAGTCAATAAGAGATGTATTGGCCATGCTTATCACAGTGGACTTTGTTCGCCGAATCATTAAGACGATTTCAGAAAACTGGTTATCTCTGTTCTGTATAATATTTTGATCTTTAATCATACTATCGTTTTTTCTCGCTGATTGCGTTTTTTTATTTTCTCGCTGATTACGCGGATTTCGCAGAAAAATAATAATAAAATCTGTGTAATCTGCGACATCTGCGAGAGATTTTTTTATTACTCGCGGATTGCACTGTTTACGCAGAAAGATAAGAAATAAATCTGTGTAATCTGCGTTATCTGCGAGAGATTTTTTTATTTTCTCGCTGATTACGCGGATTTCGCAGAAAAGATAATAAAAAAATCTGCGTCCTCTGCGTTATCTGCTAGAGATTATTATCTGCGAGAGGTTTTATAATCCATTTACTATTCTTACAATATCTTTTGTAATGTCGGATGTATTGAAGTTTACAAGCAATCCCACTTTTCTGCCTGATATTTTCAGGTAGGTAAGCAATTGCTTCTTATGTACATCTTTCAACATTTCAACTGACTTCAATTCAATTATTACCTTGTCTTCTACTATAATATCAAGTCTGAAATCAACCGGAAGTAGATGTCCATCGTAATATACATCCAGTTTTTTCTGGCTTTCTACTTGTAATCCGTCTTTGCGAAGTTGATACAGCAATGCTGCTTCATAGACAGATTCCAAAAGACCGGGACCGAGTTCATTGTACACTTTGAAGATTGCTCCTCTGATTATGTATGTTATGTCATTTTCGTTCATATTTCTCGTTTTTTTCTCACTGATTTCGTTTTACTTTTTTTTCTCTCGCGGATTTCGCGGATTACGCAGAAAGATAAATAAATCTGTGTAATCTGCGTTATCTGCGAGAGATTTTTTATTGCTCGCGGATTGCGCGGATTTCGCAGAAAAATAATAATAAAATCTGTGTAATCTGCGACATCTGCGAGAGATTTTGCGAGCATTTATGTTAAACTTCCCCGAATCAACACCGGGCATATATTTTTAATTTGTTCTTTGAGTGCTTCTGCAATGCGTTGACGTTCAATGTAACATTTGTAAATATTTGCAATGTTATTTTGTGTTTCTATATTTGGTATTGGAAATTGTAATTTGCATAAATCTTCAAAAGGGAAAACATCCCTTGTCGTTCCATATGATTTATAACCACATTGGCGATGTGTTTCTGAACGAGATAACCATAGCATCAAATATTCTGGTAATAACTTCTCTTTATCTACCACCTCAAATACCTCATACGAACTAGAGATAACACAATCGGGACCTTCTCGCAAAGCAATTGGCAGTTTAGTTCCATTACTTTTTACCACTTTATTAAAAGCGAATTGCCCTGTTCTCACAATTTTTGTTCCCTCTTGATCTTCAGCTTCTCTTTTTGCGGTGATAAACTGCATATTCACATCAACTCCCTGAGTTAATGTTACAGAAAGATTTGTATTTCTCACATCAATACTTCTTATATAAGGACCTATAGGTTCCGCTCCGAATTTTCTCCTCAACTCCTCAATATACCCATCACAAACCATCTTCAAATCTTCCACTTTGCTTTGATAGGTAGCAAGATTGTTTTGGAGAGCTAAATAAATATTAACGTATTTGCGTTGCTGTTCAATGGAGGGAAGAGTAAGTTTCATGTCACAAATAGCATTCCAAGAAAACACTTCGGTCGAACTTCCCCAAGAACAAAAACATGCTTCTCGATCCCATTCTTTTCTGTTGAAATGCAAGAAGAGATAAGTTGGGATAACGATATTAATGGCATCAGACTTAACTCGAAATGCAATGTTATTCCAACTGATAAGGAAACACACCTTTGTGTTGTTGTATCCAAAACCTATTTTCTTGCCATGTGTTCTTGGATTGAAGACAAATTCATCTGGATGAACAACCAGAAATTTACGCAAGTCAGCACTTGCCACATCAGCCTTTGTAGGGATAATTTCTTTTGTGATTGTCATTCCCCTTACATCTTTTGGTCCATACTTCCCCTGAGAATTAGTCTCTTCAACCAATTCTATCAGTTCTCCCAATTTATATTTCTTCAATTTCATAGGCTATTTCTCCTTAATAATTTCCCAATGTCCGCCTTTGTTGGGTCCAACGCGACGGATAATGCCACGCTCTTTGAGCTTGGACAGGTTCTCTTTTGTCTTTCTTAATGAAATACCCAAAATATCAGACAATTGCTGAGCGGTTATGTATGTGTTCTTCCCTATTTCTTCAAGAATCACTACCTGTCTTTCAGTGACCTTTTCAGTGACCTTTTCAGTGACCTTTTCAGTGACCTTTCCTGCGACATTTTGTGCGTCTATAGGGTTTTGATTTAAGAGGTTTACATTGTTCCTTTGGAATTCTTCAACATCATCCTTTTTCAAATTTTCCAATTCTGCAATAGTACGTTCAACAACCTCTTGCAACTGATAAGAAGCAACTCCCAAAGGTTTTTGTATATCTTGCAATGACCATTCTACAATGGTTTTCTTGGCTGTCTTGCAAATCAACAACCCAACAGAGGGGTTATCATCTTTACCACGAAGCAACTTATCTGCTGCCGTAACATAGAAATTCAGTTTGCCGGCAAATTCAGGCATAAACTTAACTGCTTTCAACTCTACAATGACATAGCGACGTTGTGGAATGTGATAAAACAACAAGTCTGGGAAGAAAACAGTCTCTTCATCTATGCGCAATTCTTTCTGACGACCAATATAAGCAAAACCTTGGCCAAGTTCCAACAGGAATTCTGTCACGTTCTTTGCCAAAGCATTTTCCAAATCTTTTTCTTTTTTTACTTCCTCGACTGTTATGAAACTCAGGTCATATTCCTTCTTCAATAATTGCGTTGCCTCTTCTACTTGAGTAGAAGGTAGCGTTGCTTCGAAATTGGTAATAGCCGAACCTTGTGATTGGAAGAGGTGAGCGGTCACATGATGTTCCAAAAGAGCACGGCTCCAACCCTCTGCAGTAACCTTGTTAATATAAAAAAGAGCTTCGTCAAGTGATTGACTCTTGGTGAAGATATAGATATGATGTCCCCAAGGGATAAAACCAAAAGAATCAGGCATCTTCAAATCTTCAACAGGTTGTTGAAGACATTTCTTTTCAATTTCTTCAACAGGTTGTTGAAGATTTACAATCCTTTGATAATAAAACTCATACCAACGCTTCATATAGCGTAAATTTGCCGAAGAAAAGCCTTTTTCGTCAGGAAACATCTCCCTCATATCAAGACTCAACTGATTAAAGAATCCGCTACCCCATTTGCTCTCAGCTTCCTTGGCTACAATATCGCGCCCAAGGTTCCAATAATACTCCAGAACCTCACTATTCGCCTTGACGGCAGTCCTCAACTGACTTTGTTTGTAGCGTCGTTTCAAGTCCGACAACCATTCTACATATTCTTTGTCGGCAGTCATACCGTCTCGATATACAAATGACGGCATTTCTGTATTTTTGTTCTCTTTCATAGCTCTATCCTTATTCGATTTCATAACCAATCCCTTTAAAAGCTTCCGCAAGCATTATTTGTGAATCTTTTTCTCGTTGCATCAGTTCTTTCATTTCCTGCTGGATGCGAGCCATCTCCTTAGGATAGTCTATCTCCAGATCGTGGTCGATAAACTCTATATACTTACTTGGAACCAACGTCCAGTTATTTGCTTTAATCTCCTCCATGTCAACACTGCGGTACAATTCCGGCTCAGCAAAATTCTTACCGTCTGTACCCTCGGATTGCCATTGATGGTAAGTATCTGCCACACGTTGAATCTGCTCAGTGATAAGTTGGACTTTTTTCTTCTGTTCGCCCTTGACCGGATTCTCATTCCATTGACGTAAGTCCATAAAGAGGATTTCGTGCTCACGGTTTCTCAATTGGCGACCATGATATTTACCGCCTTTCTTATTTTGATTGAGAATCCAGAAAGTTACACTAATATCAGTAGTGATAAACAGTTCTCTTGGCAGAATGATAATGGCTTCCACCTTGTCATTCTCAATTAACTTTTTGCGTATTTCGAGCGAATCGGTATCTCCAAGAGCACCATTAGCTAACAGAAATCCTGCCACACCTGAAAGAGGTTTTAAGTGTGAAAGCATGTGTAATATCCATGCATAGTTGGCATTGCTTTCCGGAGGAGTTGCGTAATCCGTCCATCGCGAATCGTTCTTTAGGTTCTCATTATACCAACCTTTCAAGTTGAAAGGTGGGTTGGCCATAATATAGTCGAAATATATTCCTTTGTGCAAATCATTGGTAAAAGTAGAATCACTTTCCGAACCCAGATTATGACTGATGCCACGCAAAGCGAGGTTCATCTTTGCCAGACGATAGGTGGCAGCCTCCTTCTCTTGTCCATACACATTGATACAACTGATGTCGCCCTGTTTGGCTTTCACTAAGTCGGTGCTCTGTATAAACATACCGCCAGAGCCACAACAAGGGTCGTAAAGTGTACCATCAAATGGTTCAATAACAGTAGCTATCAACTGCACCACGTCATGTGGTGTGTAGAACTCACCTTCCTCCTTAGTGGCATTAACGGCAAACTCCTTCAGAAAGTACTCATACACGCGACCAATCAGATCTTTCTCTTCACCAAAAGTCTTGTGGCTAATTTTGTTAACCTCGTCGATAATTTTCTTCATATCGTTGGCACCAAGATTGCGTTGTGTGAATGTACCTTCTACAAAACATCCTTTCAATGTTGGATTGGTTTCACCTATACTTCTTAGTGCTGTATCAAGAGCCACATTCAATTGTGGTGCTGCGGTATTGATGATAGTTGACCAGCGAGCTTCTTTGGGCAAATCGAATGTCCCATCAGCAAATGTTGCATCATCGAAGAAAGCCTTGATAATTTCCTCATTGTCCGGGTCTAAGCCTTCCTCAATGAGTCGTTGACGAAGCGCAATCACCCCATCCTCATATTTCTCTCCAATAAAACGAAGGAATACGAGTGTAAGCATCATGTCACGTTTTTCAAAGAACGAGCCGGAGTTCTTTGCTTGTCTTAGTATGTCTCTGCACTTGAAAAGAATATTTTCAAGGTTTAGTACTTCTTCTTTTATTTTCTTAGCCATTATATTAATCGTCTTGTTTACTTTATACCAAAAGAAATTCTGAAAATTAGCCGTAAATGTACCAATCTAATACAAAAGTAATAAGATTCTATAAATATAGAGAAAATTTCATATAATTAGCGGATTTTTCAAAAAAAAAGAGTCGCATGCAACGACTCTTTAATTATCTTCAAAAAAATTTATCCTACCAACTTACTTATCACCATACTTCCAATAATTGCACTTTATTCCTCTCACTCCAGGTTTAACAACAAATAATTTTCCGGCTTGCGGATAATTGGAAGCTTTATCTTCCGGCATATATAACGAAGCAGTTGTGATATACAAATCTTCTAAATTTTCACCACCAAATGCAACAGCAGTGACATTCAATGCCGGAACATCTATCCTTTGCAACAACTCACCGGTATAAGGATTCCATCTGGTTACACACGCAGCATCCCAATTTGCCACCCAAACCATACCCTCTTCATCAATAGTATTACCATCAGGAGTTCCTAGAGAGTCAGGAAGATGAATAATTTCTTGACGATTAGAAATTCCCCCCCTCTCTTTATCGAAATCAAATGCAGTAATGTTTCTGGTTGGAGTATCTTGATAAAACATTTTAGAATTGTCTGGCGACCAAATTACACCGTTGGAAATAGTAACCTCTTTTAAGATTGATTTTGAACTTGCATCCGGATTCACAAGAAAAAAACCAGCTTTCAAAGGGGTACAATCTTTATCCATAGACCCAATCCAAAGTCGACCTTCTGCATCACATTTCCCATCATTATAACGATTTCCAGCATCACGACCCTCCGGATCTGCAATAAACTTCAATTCTTTAGTAGTCAAAGACATTTCATATATACCATCTTGCAATCCCACCAAAACAGTATCTTCTTTGTAGGGCACCACAGTTCCTATCATTCTATCCAATTTTACCTCCCTATTCTTTCCATCCTGAGGAGTATAAATAAATAGAGAACCTTGCGTATCTATCCACAACAAGCGATTATACTTATAGTCCCATATCGGACTCTCTCCTACTTGCGTAATGGAGTCAACTGCCACAACACATTTAATTTGATTTTCCACAACATTCATACTTTCATCTTTTTTTCTTTCACTGTTTGTGGATTGACAAGAGATGCACATACAACCCATCACAGCAAAAGAGATAAATTTAAGATACATTTTCATTTTAAACACTTTAAACATAAGTTATTAAACAACTTCCATTAAATGGATTTTATTCTCAATTCTCAAGAATAGCAATATAAAAAGATAAAAAAAAGGAGCACTATCGTACTCCTTTTAGTGACCTCGACAGGATTCTAACCTGTAACCTTCTGATCCGTAGTCAGATGCTCTATACAGTTGAGCTACGAAGCCGTTTTTATCTCATTTTGACGATGCAAAGATACTGCTTTATTTTGATTCTACAAACTTTATCGTCACTTTTTTTTGCTTAATTTTAGATTAAAATCCTATTTATTTAATACATAAGAAATTAAGCCAACAAAAAAAATAACATAAATAAATTGATTGCTTTGAAATGGGCATAATTACTTTAACAATTCAAAGAATTTCCAAATAATTAATCCGGCAGAGACAGAGACATTAAGAGAATGTTTTGTGCCAAATTGAGGGATTTCTATACAATCGTCAGAGGCATCAACCACATCTTGAGCAACACCATGCACTTCATTACCAAGAATTACTGCATATTTTTGCTGATGATTTTCATCCAAAATGATTTCATCCAACATTGTACTATTTTCAACTTGCTCAATCGAATAGATGTAATACCCCTTATTTTTTAGAAGTTCTACTGCTTCCAATGTATTTTCAAAATATTCCCACTCTACGGAATACTCTGCCCCTAATGCCGTTTTATGAATTTCGGCATTAGGAGGACAAGAGGTAATTCCACACAATACTATTTTCTCCACCAAGAAAGCATCAGAAGTTCTAAATACAGAACCGACGTTATGCAGACTCCTAACATTATCTAACACTACCACCAAAGGCAATTTATTCACAATTTTAAATTCCTCTGCAGAAATTCGATTCAGCTCTGTAACTTCTAATTTTCTCATTTTGCACTATAAATATTATTTACCATTCCCGTTAATAAAACCATAGGAGCATTCCAATTTATGGCAATTTCATTGGTAGAATAACTACACTGTTCATCCAAATAACATCTTGCAGGAGCCAAAGAAGGATAATTATTTCTTCCACAGTCCGATATTTGATTAGGGTTGGCACCACCACAAACATAACCCGGCAATGGATAATTATAGTTATCACTTGTCATTCTTCTATCATGTAGTTTCTCCGGATACTTATCACCAAACATTGTTACGAAAGAGTACTCAGTTGGATTACATCCCAAAATGTAATTAAAATGAGACAACATACCTTCAGCAAACTTCGTATCTTTTTCTTTCAAATAAGCGACACCTAAAATTGTACCAATCTCAGCAATCTCTCCATTACTTCCCCACTCAAATTTTTTCAATGAAATTTTACCTCCCGCAAATTTATATTGATTATACAATCCATTTGCCAAAGTGTAAAACTTTCTAGATATTACGTTCTTGTCGGCACACTCCGACAAATCATCCAAATGCACTCTAAGAGATATCAAGCCCAAAGTATTCACCTTACTCCAATTAGGGCTTTCAAATTTTTGAAAGAAATCCAACTCTTGGTAATATTTTTCTTCTTTCGTTGTAATAAACATTTCAGATGCCGCCCAAAACCATTCATCCTCCACATTCATATCAGCATAAGAGCCGGTTCTAATTCCTTCCGGATTTGCAAACAAAATTGCAGCATTAGATTTTGCCCAATTCCATGCCTTTTCAGCTGCCTTCAGTGCTTTTTTAGATAACTCTTTGTCCACATTCTTATAAACTCTGGAGACCATAGCCATTTCTGCCACAAAATCCAATGTCGCTGCCGTTGATTTTTTCACCACATACCGATCTAATTTATCATCAACAGGTTGCACCATTCCACAAAAATGTTTAGTAGTAAGTTTATGATAAACACCGCCGTCATAAGGATCTTGCATGGTCAACAACCAATCCACCTCCCAACGAATTTCATTTAACAAATCCGGCACCTCATTACCACTTTCCGGGATATTCAATTTCAATGTATCATAATAATCCGGAAATAATTCATAAGCCAACAACATATTATGCAAAGTAATTCCAGCATTTACAACATACTTGTTGTAATCTCCGGCATCATACCATCCTTTCGGAGAGGATATAACTGATTCGGTTCTTCTCTTCTCTGTAGCCGCCGATTGATGGATAAACACCATTGTATCAGGATGACCAATCTCTCGAGCAAAATTGTAATTCTTAAAGGTTGCATAAGCAGAATCTATTGCAATGGAAGAACGCCATAAATAAAATGCTTTGATTGTCCATACAGACAAATCATGAAACAATCCATCGCTCTTTATCTCAAAAGGATAGGACTTTTCTCCATTAATTTCCACATAATACTCTCCTTCTGCATTCAAAGTAGAAAAATCAGCCACTTGAATTGTTTCATTAGAGAGGCTCCAAAATTTCCCCTCACCCAACTTACCAGAATAGACCAATTTATCCGTTTTTGCCTCCTTTACTTGAAAATCAGAAGCATTCAAACTAGCAATCAATGCCACCTTAGGAGATTTTGTAAGATAACCAACTTGATTAACTCTTACAAAATCTTGGGCATTTAAACTAAATCCTAATACAAAAAAAATAGGACTCAAAAATTTTAAAACATTTCTCATTTTAACTATAAAAAAACATTATACTTTATAAAGGCGACTCAAAGAGTCACCTAAAACAATTTAATCCAGCTTAAGAACTTCTAAGAAGGCCTTTTGTGGCACCTCAACTGTTCCAATTTGCTTCATTCTTTTCTTTCCCTTCTTCTGTTTCTCTAACAACTTACGTTTTCGAGAAATATCACCACCATAACATTTAGCCGTAACATCTTTTCTTACTGCCTTAACGGTCTCTCTTGCTATGATTTTAGACCCAATTGCAGCCTGAATAGCCACATCAAACTGTTGACGAGGAATTAACTCTTTCAATTTTTCACACATCCGCTTTCCTAATGTATAGGCATTATCAATGTGTGTCAATGTTGACAAAGCATCCACAGGTTCTCCATTCAACAACACGTCCAACTTTATCAAACGTGACTCTCTCATTCCGTGAGGGTGATAATCAAACGAAGCATAACCTTTGGAAATACTTTTCAGACGATCATAAAAATCGAAGACAATCTCTCCTAACGGCATATCATAAATCAACTCAACCCTATTTCCGGATATATAATCTTGACGAACCAATTCACCTCGTTTCCCTAAACACAAAGACATGATGGCTCCGATAAATTCTGTGGAGGTAATAACAGAAGCTCTGATATATGGTTCTTCAATTTTCTCAATCAACGTAGGATCCGGCAACCCGGATGGATTATGCACCTCCACCTCTTCGCCCTTCTTGGTATAAACCTTATAACGAACGTTAGGAACCGTTGTGATCACATCCATATTGAACTCTCTATCCAAACGTTCTTGGATAATTTCCATATGGAGCATGCCTAAAAATCCACATCTAAAACCGAATCCTAAAGCGAGCGAAGACTCTGCTTGAAAAGTTAAAGAAGCATCATTCAACTGAAGTTTCTCCATCGATGCTCTTAAATCTTCAAAATCCTCTGTTTCAATTGGATACACACCTGCAAATACCATTGGCTTTACCTCTTCAAACCCATCAATAGCACTTTCGCATGGTGCTTTTACATGCGTAATGGTATCTCCCACTTTCACCTCTTTTGAGGTTTTTATTCCAGAGATGATATAACCAACATTACCTGCTGAAAGACTCTTTTGAGGCACCATATCCAAACGCAAGATACCAATTTCATCCGCCAAATACTCTTTCTCTGTCGCCACAAACTTCACCATATCTCCGGAATTGATGGTACCATTTACAATCTTAAAATAGGCAATAATTCCACGAAATGGATTAAACACAGAATCAAATATCAAACATTGCAACGGCGCATCAGGATCTCCCACAGGCGGCTTTATACGCTCTACAATAGCTGCTAAAATATCACTAACACCCTCACCCGTCTTTCCACTTGCACGAATAATTGATTCACGAGAACAACCTAACAAATCTACAATTTGGTCTTCCACCTCATCCGGCATCGCCCCCGGCAAATCAATTTTATTCATTATCGGAATAATTTCCAAATCTTGCTCCAACGCCATGTAGAGATTAGAAATAGTCTGTGCTTGAATACCTTGCGACGCATCTACAATCAACAAAGCTCCCTCACACGCCGCTATCGATCTGGATACTTCATACGAAAAATCAACGTGTCCAGGAGTATCAATCAAATTGAGCGTATATTTCTCTCCTTGATAATGATAATCCATCTGGATAGCATGACTCTTTATAGTGATACCTCTCTCTCTTTCAAGATCCATGTCATCAAGCACCTGCGCCTGCATATCTTTTCCTACTACAGTCTGTGTCAACTCTAACAAACGATCTGCAAGGGTACTCTTCCCATGATCAATATGTGCTATTATACAAAAATTACGAATATTTTTCATCGATTCCTATTTGTGGGCGAAGATACTCAAAAAATTGCGAGTGCGCAACATACATACATAAGAAATACTTCTTTTTTCTGATTTTCTTGAAATTATATTTAGGTAACATAAAAAAACAAAACTATCTTTGCATTTGCTTCCTTAATCGAACAACTGATTGTTTATTGAAATGTTGTATAGGGGGTATAAAGTTAATTAGTAATTATAAATTTACATTTTATGGTAATTTCTATCAATTAGATAGAAGCAATTTGTGAAACTTTTTTGTTTTGATTGTTCATATTACAAGAGAATAAAATAAACTATGTAATTTTCTGAATATAAACTAAATAAATAGATATATTCAAAAACAACCGAAACAACTTTCAAAAGTAAAATCACTCTGATTTATTTGTAAAAATTACCTTTAAGAACTTATAAATATGACCAATAAAGAAATAGAAATAACATATCGCGATATCTGTCGTGCAGTTGTAGATAATCGCCTAAAAGAGGCATTTGATAAATTAACTGTTTTGATTTCGATTCTTTCTTCAATGCAATCCTCTTTTCTCGATAAAAAAAGTCAGGTTGAAAGTACCTATCGATATATGTTACAATATGTAGCTTCGGGTGTGGAGGATCCTGAACAAGCTAAAATTCACCAGCAAATCAAACTGGATATGCTTTCCATTGCAGATGATGTTCGCGAAACTCTCTATCTGCAAAACCCTAATAATTATGCTTATCAACTCAAAAAATATTCTCAATATCAAAAAGTCAAATATGACACTGAGGCTTTAACTCTTCTCGAAAATTATGGTGATTTCATAGCTAATGCCAACATAAATCAACAAGAAAACCTTGATCTTTTACTTCGACACAAAGAGCTCATGGAGTCTTTCTTTAATCTTTTTTGGTTGCTTGACAGGTATGAAACCACTGATTTTGAATTAGCTCAAACGATTGCTAATTCCATGACTATCACCTATTCTGATAAATGTTTGGTGGTATCGGCTATTACATTGAGTTTGATGAGAACTTTTGACGAAAAAAAGTTTTTATTACTACTTTCATTCAGTAAAGACTTAAACGAAGAGGTGGCTATTAGGGCTATGATAGGATTCATTCTTGCTGCTTATATTCATAACTTCAGAATTCAACTCTACCAGTCATTGCAGGAAAAGTCCATTGCCTTCTTTAATACAAAGGGCATGACTAAACGTCTTAAATCTATATTCCTACAAGTGGTTAGAAGTAAAGAGACCGAAACAATTACAAAAAAAATGCAAGAGGATTTTATTCCTCAAATTGCCAAAATTAGTCCTATGATTCAAGAAAAATTAAAATTAGGGGACTTTAAGATGGACGATTTTAACCTAATGGACCAAAATCCTGAATGGAAAAATTTAATAGAAGATAGTTCTATTACGGATAAAATGCAAGAGTTTTCGGAACTTCAAATGGAGGGCGCAGATGTATTTATGAGCACTTTTTCCAACATGAAAGATTATCGTTTCTTCCGCTCCATTCACACTTGGTTTTTACCTTATTCCGAATCTTGTTGCAAAGAGGAATTTCATAAAAATCCTGAAATGCTCACATTATTCTCATCCATTGGAAAGAGTCAGATGCTCTGCAACTCCGATAAATACTCTTTGGCTTTCGGGCTGGTACAGATGCCTCTTCAATATCGAGAGATGTTCACTTCCAATCTAAATATGGAGTCGCAACAACTTGAAGAATTGAGCAAAGAAGATAATTTGTTGGCAAAAAACAACAAAGCAGACATTGTTTGTAAGCAATACATGCAAGATTTATATCGCTTTTTCAAACTTAATAATTATAAATCTGATTTTATAGACCCTTTTAAGTCGAAATTGCATTTGTATCATTCCTACTATTTTAATCGCTTGGAAGATTCAGAAGAGATTGTTAGTTCATTGGCTCAAACCTACTTTAAGAAAAATTTTCACGATGAGGCGATAGAACTTTTCTCTCTAATGCTCAAGAAAAAGCCTAACGATGTGGAAATCTTGCAAAAATGTGCTTATTGTTATCAATGCAAAAAAGATTTTACTACAGCACTGGATTTATACTTACGCTCCGACATTATTCACCCCGATAATCTATGGACTTTACAGAGAATTGGTGTTTGTTATCGTTCTTTGAAAGAACCGGAAAAAGCATTGGAATTTTATACGCATGCCGAAATGCTTTCTCCCGATGACTTGCTGATCTCCTTGAATATTGGGTATTGTTTATTGGAATTGAAACGCTACAATGATGCGCTCCAAAACTTTTTTAAAATCGAATATCTATCCTCTGATAGTCGGAAGGTATGGCGACCTATTGCTTGGTGTTCGTTTGTTGTCGGAAAATTGTCGCAAGCAGAAAAATATTACAACAAGATTCTTGAGTCGGAAAGAGATGGACAAGATTGGCTGAATATGGGTCACGTAGCTCTATGTGAAGGAAATAGAAAAGAGGCTTTGGCTCGCTACAGGAAAAGTTTTATCGCAATGAAAGATAATCACTCCGATTTTAATGCCGCTTTTTCTGAAGACATCCCCTATTTATTGGAAAAAGGAATCGACAAAGAGATACTACCCATAATTCTCGATTATGTTTATTACAATGAATAAAGAATTCTGTTGGGTAATTTTATAAACCTAAAAAAAAAATCATACATTATTGAACTAAATTATTTCTACTTTGTTTTATTTACGAATCAAGGATGAAACCAAGGTTTTAAAGTAAATCTGAGGTTTACCTTTTGAAAGAAAAACATGTGCCGATTAAATAATTTCAGTTCGTTTTATGTGATTAATTTTAAAAGCGTCCGTGTGTGAACATAGACGCTTAATTTTTTATCCTAAACGACATACAGAACCAGCCTTTAATAAAATTAAACAGCATTTTAACCAACTAAATTCATTAACTGATTGTTTATCAATAAAAATTTGAGCTATGAATAAAATTCTATTATCTATCATTTCAGTACTCTTTTCGATGATTTTGCACGGACAAATAAATGAACTTTCTGCGTTACAAAATTTTTTAAAAGAGAGCAATGCAAAAGGGATTACCAATGCAGAGCATTTAGGTATATCGAATCTTTCTGACCCATCAATTTGGCCGGATATAACATGGGATGGCAATCACTTCATTTCGATTCGCTGGCATAAAAAAAACTTAACAGGAGAACTTGACCTTTCAGGATTTCAAGAGTTAAGAGAATTAAATCTCTCCAATAATTATCTGCTTTCTTTAAAAGTCAATGATTGCCATAATCTGCAAATGGCAGATGTGAGTGACAACGATTTACAAGAACTCGATATCAGCAATTGTAACCTCTTAAAAGAACTTTTTTGCAATAATAATCGTCTTACCACACTGAATGTACAAAATTGTTCTTCTTTGGAAAATTTAGATTGTTCATTCAATCAACTTCCCAATCTCTCTTTGTTTGGAGTGAATGGATTGGTCTATTTAAATTGCGAAAATAACAACATCACCGATTTATCTATTACCGACCTAAGAGGGTTACAAACCATACTATGTGCCAATAATAATATGGCACAATTGCTATTATTAGGCTGTGGAAATTTGTCCTATCTCGATTGTTCCGGCAACCAATTATACAATCTTAATGTAGATGATGTTCCTAATTTGATAAAGATAGATTGCGCATGGAACAACTTGTCTTACATCGACTTAAGTAACCGTTATGCTCTAACTCAAGTGATGTGCAATGATAACAATCTTCAAGTTTTAGATCTATCTAATTGTCCTAATCTAGTGTACTTAAATTGTGAAAATAACGAATTGGCGCAAGTGATTTTGGCTGGGGACAATGCACTTTATAACTACAACAACTTCCCTCCCTCTATGCCGGGAGATTTTGGACCGATACCCTTTTCTGCACCGGATTTTAATCCCCCACCAACACACTTTAGGAATACAGGAAATAGAATTCCTACGGCAAAGAACAACACATTTGACAAGAAAATATTAAATCATCAGCCGGTTGTTCGCTCATTTGGAAAAATAAAACAAGCAAGATGGGGAAAACAACGCTAAAAAACAACGGGGGTCGTATTCATGTATGACTCCCGCTTTCAAAACTCTTGTATCCTACCCTATTTTTTTTCCTCAACAAGTACTTTGTACTGTTCAATTTTATTGGGGTCAGACATATCAATAATTCCATCACTCACACCATCTTTCACAACTATCAAATAGGCTTTGGAGCCCGATAATGATATTCCGGAAAGCGATGCCGATGAAATGGTCATATCATCCACCTGCAAATCTTCGGTAACTTGCTTGCCATTTTTATAGGCTCTGAAATTTTTGAATGTAAAAATAGATGAATCTATATCTGAAACAAACTGATTTTCATAGAGATAATTCCACATATCAGTATTATTCAAAAAAGCACTTAAACCTCCTTCTTTTTTAGGTTCACTACTAGAAACTTTACCCTCATTTTGACAAGACAAAAGAGAAAGTCCTCCAATCAATAAAAATAGAACTATTTGCAATATCTTCTTCATACTTCTTTACACATTTAAGGAGGGGGTTATAACTTCCGAAAAGTTCATCAACCCACATATTCGTTATTAATTTAAGCAATGAATTTATAAAACTCACTTTAAGATTTCCACAACTCCATGTTTTTCTTTTCCGCTTTTGTATATGAGAGTATAAACATAGACTCCTGGATCGGCATATTCACCTCGATATTTTCCATCCCATCCATCGGTGGTATGACACATCAACAAGCCATATCTGTCATATATATATAACTCATAACCTTCCATAAAGTGGTCGTTCTTTCCATTGGCATCTAATGGAGTAAATGAATTAGGAATAAAAATTCCTTCATCATTTAAGACTGTCAAATTTAATACAATTATACTATCACAACCCGTTTGAGATGTATAAATATTCTTAAATTGATGAGTACCCATCTCCAATTGTTCCGGCAAATCAAAGTCCTTGCTCTGATACTTTTCGCCTAAAATTATTGTATCGTTGTAAATTGTCTCAAAACGCTCCAACACTCTTAGGTTTAAGGCTACGGTACTATCACAACCGGCAGTAGATTTTAGGTTGAGATAATAATTATTATAACCGACACTCTCCGGAATAACATCAAATCCGTTTTTCTTGTAAGGTGATGCTTGACAAGCCGAATCAACAATCGAAATTTGGTAGAGAGAATCAACACTCAAAGCAAGTGTCAATATATACGGACACTGATTGTTGTTAGACTCTATGCGTTCAAAATAATTTGTTCCTGCCGGCTGAAATGGAGGAATGGAGAAATCATTTTGATCGTAAGCTTCGTTCTGACAAACCTTTGCAAAAATTGTATCTCTTGACATTGGCAACACATTCAATTCCAACGCAATAATGCTATCACAACCCGCTTGATTCTTCAAATAGAGGGTATCATATATGACTCCAACTACAGTAGGTGTAAAAGAAAATCCATGTTTAGTGTATGTTCCACCCTGACAAGAGTTATCTACAATTTTAGTAATTCCCTCACTATCAATAACTTTTAAATTTAGTCCAATAATTTGATTACATTCATCATTTTCAATTATCTTTTCATAATAACCGCTTTCCGACTCATTAAAATAGTCATCTTGATAAACCTCGCCACTACAAATTGTACGATCATAAACAACCTTTTCTGCCTGTTGAACAACAAGTGTTTTTGATGAGGTTGTACTACAACCCTCATTAGTTGTTACAGTTACGCTAAAGTTTGTCGTTGTCTCCGGCATCACATTTAAATACGGAGAAACTTCGCCACTACTCCATTTGTATGTTAAATTTGATTCGAGATACTCAATTTCCGGTTCACAAACCACAAAATATCTAATAGGACGAATAAGCATATTTTGATCCTTTTTGTCAATATCGGGATAACCATATATCATCGAAAAATACCAACCATACTCTTCATTAAATTCATCACTGGTCCAATAATCCTTAAATGACAATTCATCTCCACCATTGGCTATTGCCACTTGATCTATGATTGAAGAATGCGCAAAAATGCGATTCATTTGCCCAACTGTCGGCAAATAATAACCAAAATATTTCATATTTCCAGCAGCAGGATGCCAAGTAGAAGTTTGTTTAGCAAAATCTTGAATTATTTCTGTAGATTTTTTTCCGTCCAAACTTGTTATAGCATCCAAATACATTCCATATATATTACCACGACCTCTATTTTCTAACTCTGGTATATCTGTAAAATTTCTACTCCAATATGTTCTACCTGTCATATCATACAAAAGTACAATTTCTCCAGACATACCATCCGGTGCAAGGTAGTAAACAACTCCTTTTTTTCCATCTTCACATGTAATAACATCTCCAATTTTATATTTGGGTTGTTCTATGTTGTTTAACTTCACGGTACGAGTCTGACGAACACTAGCAACTTTATTACCTTTGAAATAACCAATTATATTAACTGTTTCATCTATACATAGCACATAAGAATCAGAATATTCTGTTGATGAATAATAGATAAAATCTCCTTCATTCTCCCCCATTCGCATTGTTTGTCCACCTATCAATTTCAAAGAAGGATTAACCTCATTAAGAGCTGCAAATAACCACCTTAACTCTCCAATAGAAGGCAAATACCAACCCTCTTCTACATCTATATCCCATGCCAACGGATATGCATTTTTATCTCCAGAGTTTCTGATTATCATGGTGTTTGAAAAACCATCTATATCTTCTAAAATTTCCCTCGCTTTAGAATGATTTTTCAAATTTTCTATATCTACCAATTCTTCACTCCATACCAAAGAATTATCTCTATATTTATCTGATTTATCCATCACATAGGCAATCCCAGTTTCATAGTCCACATGATAGACAACGCCGACACCCTGTTTCCCGCTACTTACGTAATCTTTAGACTTAACAATTGTTCCATCAGAGCAGTAAATATCTCCTAAAGTAACTTTTAATGAATCACAACCATGAATGATATAATCACCATCCCCCTTTGCATTTAACAATACTCGTTCGGAAGAACAATAGAGGGATTTATCAGGAATAACCTCCACAGATAGAGTCGGATTATTTAAGACCACCAATGACAATACTACTATACTATCACAACCAAAAGTTGTCTTTTCCCTATTGGTAAAACTGAATTTTCCTGTATTTTTCATTTCACCCAACAAAAACCCATACTTATCATATACTTGATTTACGCATATCGTATCTTTGATATGATTTGTATAAGAGATTCTTGGTCTCACCTCGAATGGAACAGCACCGGTACCACATCCGTTAACCCCTTTTAAAATTATTTCAGCAGGTTTATCATCAGTAAAATAAACTTTAATTTGCGGAGAATTATTTCCGCTCAATAACTTTACATTATCTGAAAATTCCCAAACAAACTTAGTTAGATTATCATCCCCCTCTATGAAGTATGTTTCCATTTCATTGGTACAAGGTGTTATATTCCCTATAATGGAATTAGGAAGATTTAGAGATTGACTGATAGTTAATTTTAAACAAACCATACTATCGCATCCCATTGATTCAGAATAGTAACGCAAGGTATCAAACAAAACTCCTACCGGAGGTTGAATAATATTAAAACCATTTTCTTTATAATCTTCTCCTTCACACAAAGTTGCTTCAATATCGAAATAGGATTGCAAAACAGTCAATTGAAGTCGGGACGTTCCTGTTTCAGCACAAGAGGCTGGATCAAAACAAGTGATATAATAATTCGTTGTACCAACATTGTATTGAGGTGGCAAATCAAAATTATGTTTTTTATACGGTTGCCCCTGACATATCGTATCTATATAAAATGAATTTCCATCATTTCCACTATTATCAATATATGCACTTTGAGTAAACGTACATCCGGTCACAGAAGTTATTTCGCAATAGATATTGGTTGCATTTTCGCCTGCTTTTCGGAAGGAAGTTTGCGTGGTATCTCCATTATCCCACTTATATTTTGCAAATCCTTCGGGAGCAGAAATAGAAAAGCCTTCCGCAGAACAATTCTCTATTGCAATTTTGTTGGGAGCACAATGAGCCGTAAAATAAGCATATCCAAAGTGACCATATAGAAAGCAGTCGTAGGTGATAAATTGCACCTGAACCTCTTCTCCTGCATATGGAGACAAATCTAATCCAAATTTACTCCAATCACGCCATCTTACCATGGTGTAGCGACCGGAATAATCTTGAAATCCTTCGATTCCGGCTGCTGCAGAAACATCATACTCTGAACATTCACTCACCAATCGTCCTTCCTTGTCGGTTACACGAACAACAAATCGAGGTTGAAATTCAAAATCATGACCAGGGTCCTCCAAAACAACAGCAAAATTCACAAATAACAATGTATTTTCAGGATCTACCGTAAAATGATAAACTAACGCTTCCGATTCACCTCCAATATCATCATTTCCAATTCTAACCGACTTCACCTCTCCATTCGGAATAAAAGACAATTGTCCACCGGTATTTTGATCTACACCCTGTTCAACAATCAAGTTATGACGTTCAGATGCAAAACTATCTTTTTCAAAAGGATTATCAGTCTCTCCAACGTACGTTTCAACATAAGAAGCACTGATATCCATAAAATCAGGACAACCATTATACGCCGATTGCGCTGAAACACTATATGTTACACCCAAGAAGGCAAATAATAAGAATAGTTTATATATGATATTTTTCATTCAAATCCACATTAAATTTTTAACATCCCAATAACCCATTAAAAATAATAATTACCCTTTATTTCTATTAGCTCTTTTTCTACGATATTCAGCTTTCATTTTAGCTGAACCGGAACCATGAGCTCCCTTTATATAGGTTGTTTTCTTAGCCTTTGTCTTTCTTTTATCAGTTGCAGAGTCACTATTGGACTTCAACTTTCTAAAAACAGTTCCGTGCTCGATTATATGTTCAATATCCATTATTAAATAGTTTTAATTACACATTTTTTGGATGCAACCCCAACTCAGCAGCTATTTTAAGCATATACTGATAAGCAGCATCATGCTCGTTAGCAATTTCACCATCCAAGACAGCATCTTTTATAGCATTTTTTATCACACCAATTTCACGACAAGGAGTTAAATCAAACACCTTCATTATCTCCTCACCGGAAACAGGAGGTTGAAAATTACGTATTTTATCTTTTTGCTCAATTTCAGTCAGTTTATTTCGAACAATACGATAATTATCCTGATAACGGCGCACTTTCTCCAAATTTTTAGAAGTAATATCTGCATCGCATAACAACATCAAATCTTCAATATCGTCCCCGGCATCAAACAACAATCTACGAACAGCAGAATCAGTCACCTCCTCTTCTACCAACGCAATTGGTCGCATATGCAAAGCCACCATTTTTTGCACATATTTCATCTTTTCATTTTGAGGGAACTTCATTTGATTAAATATTTTAGGAATCATTTTAGCACCCACAAAATCATGATTATGGAAAGTCCAACCAACACGATTATCCCACCGTTTGGATATAGGTTTACCAATATCATGGAACAAGGCAGCCCAACGCAACCATAAATTATCACTTTTACTTGCAACAGAATCTAGCACCTGCATTGTATGCAAAAAATTATCCTTATGAGCTCGGCCTCCCTTCTCTTCTATCCCACAAAGCTTATACAAATCCGGCATAATAAGTTCCAACAAACCGGATCTCTTCAGCAGTTCAAACCCGATAGACGGAACCTTTGACGCCATAATCTTATTGAGTTCGTCAACAATTCGCTCTTTGGATATTATGGAGATACGCTCCTTCACACGCGAAATAGCTTCAAACGTATTTTCCTCAATATAAAATTGCAACTGAGCAGAAAATCGTATGCAACGCATCATTCTCAAAGGATCGTCATTAAAAGTCACATCCGGATTTAATGGTGTTTTTATGATTTTATTTTTGATGTCAGAAATTCCATTAAAAGGATCTATCAACTCACCAAAACGCTCTTTATTAAGACATAAAGCCAAAGCATTAATAGTAAAATCTCTCCTATTCTGGTCATCCTCCAGTGTTCCGTCTTCAACAATAGGTTTACGAGAATCTGCACGGTACGACTCTTTTCTAGCACCGACAAATTCAACTTCAAGATTTTTCCACTTAATTTGTGCAGTACCAAAATTTTTAAAAACAGAGAGTTTACTCCCCTTAATTTTCTTGGACAATTTTTCTGCTAATTCAATACCACTTCCAATAACAACAACATCAATATCTTCAGATTTTCTCTGTAAAAATAAATCACGAACAAATCCTCCAATTACATAACATTCAACGTTCAATTCGTCCGCAACTTCAGAAATCATTGCAAAAATTTTATGGTCCAAATATTTCTTCACGTCTTCAATCTATTTTTTTTGAACTTCTCAAATGATACATTCGTCAATTATTTGCGTTTATAAAAGTTTTTCAATCAGCTTAAAAATTTCACCCCCCCTTCAAACGCAAGTGCAAAGGTAATCATTTCTTACGAAATCAGAAAATAAGCTCATTAACCATTAAAAAAATTTCACTTATACAACTCAGCAACACCAATATTTCTATTATTATCAAAAGAACAATAGTACACAAGGAGCCTCCCACCAAAGTACGTTTTTTTACCATAAATTAATTTCGGATGATATAGAGATTATCTTAGAAGTTGTTTAAATTTTATTTCGAGCATATTTGAGAGAGATTTTTAAATCTATTTTTAATCTTCTTTTGCAGAAAATAGTGGACTATTATCAAAAAAGGAGAATAAAAATAGGTTTAAGGTGAGTACTATAAATTCACCGTTTAAAATTTAAAACGTGTAAATCGCAGATTGATAAACTTTTCGGTAATTTTTGATTTCTTTTGGCAAATTGCTGCTTGTCAGTCGGTCACAGTGCTCACACTGCTCCTTCCTTTCGCTCAGCAATTTACTCGAAATAAATTCAAAAATTCCTCGAAATGAATTTATTGAACCACCTAAAAGAATCTCAAAGATGCCGAAAATATGAGAGTGAAACTATAAAATATTTTTTAATAATAAAATTTAAACAGCTTCTTAATGAAGTGAAATATTTTTTTCTTATATTTAGGCAATTTATTGCGGAGCTTTTAGCGATAAGTTGTTAAAAAACGAAATTAGACGATTTCTAAAATTCACAATTTATAGAAGTTGTATTATGTGTAACTCCGAGGGTGTAATTGAGTAAAGTAGTTTTGCTTAGTTCTTCTCTCACTAAATTTTAAGATATGAAATTAAGAAGTGTAATTGGTTTGATTTTACCATTTTTATTTTTGGCATGTACTACTCCGGCAGATTACTGTGAAACAATTATAAGGGAAACATCCAAAACAGAAACGAATATGTTGAATTTGGGTGAATTGATTGGAAAGAAAGAGTTTTCGGAGGTTCAATCTGCTTTTGATGAAGCCAAGGAAGAGGCTGAAGAGTCGTTGGAAAAACTTCAATCACTTAAGCCTATGAGAGGTGACGATGCTTTAAGAACGGCAGGAATAGATTTTGTTCAAGCCTATGTCTCATTGTATAACGAGGAGTATAAAGAAGCAATTGAAATTTTAAAAAATGCAGGAAATTTTTCGTACGAAGATGGGGCAAAACTATCTAAGTTGGAAGATGGTGTGGCAGAAAAACTTGGTTCTAAAAAGAGCATTTTGATAAAAGAGTTTAAGAGTTTTGTTCAAAAATACGGTTTACAAATAACAAATTAAAAATAAATTGAAAGTTGTAATTGATGATAAGATTCCTTTTATAAAAGGAGTGTTAGAGGATGTAGCGCAAGTTAAATATCTTTCATCTGAGTTGATTACGGCTGAGGCTGTTCGTGATGCTGATGCTCTCATTATTCGGACTCGAACAAAGTGTAATGAAAAGTTATTAGAGAGTAGTAGTGTTCAATTTATTGCTACAGCAACAATTGGTTATGACCATATTGATGATGCCTATTGTAAAGAACGGGGGATAACATGGGTAAGTTCGCCCGGTTGCAATGCCAATTCGGTTGCTCAATATATTGCAGCAGCATTGGTTAGCCTTTATGGTGAAGGAGTACGTGATAAGAAAATTGGCTTGGTAGGAGTCGGGAATGTTGGGAAGGCTGTTTCTGCCATTTGTAAAAGATTGGGTATGACAGTTCTACATAATGACCCGCCGAGAGTTGAAAAAGAAGGTGTAGCCGGATTTTCTTCTTTGCAAGAGATTTGTTGTGAGTGCGATATAATTTCTTTCCATACTCTATTGTCAAGGTCGGGAAAATACAAAACCTATCACATGGCAGATGATAAATTTTTTGCCAACATCAAGCCTGGAATCACTTTGATAAATGCAGCGAGAGGAGAGGTTATTGATACTATAGCTCTAAAGTCTGCAATAAGGGAGAGAAAGATTGATAAGTGCGTTCTTGATTGTTGGGAAAATGAACCTAACGTCGATTTAGAGTTGTTGAACTTGGTAGATATTGCTACGCCTCATATTGCTGGATATTCTGCAGATGGCAAGGCGAATGCAACCACACAATGTGTGCAGGCTATAAGTCGTTTTTTTAATTTAGGATTGGATCATTGGAGAGTTGAGGCTCTGCCAGATGTAGATAATAGAGGTGAATGTGTTACGTTGGCGGAGGCTATAAAATCTTCATATGATATATTGTCTGACGATATGTTGCTTAGGACAAATCCAAAGAATTTTGAAAAAATTAGAGGAAGCTATCCTATCCGTAGGGAGGTAGATTATTTTTTATCTCCTCTTGCTAAATAATTAGTCTTGAATATCAATTAATTAGAGGTGATTTTGAAGCGCATTTTGCTTAATGCAGGAGGTGCGAAATGGATTTAAAAATATCAAAATTCCTCTAATCAGTTGAAATAAAATTTAAAACCATAAATATAGGTTGTCATGGAAAATACAGTAGAAATATTTTGTGAAAATACACAAGAAATAAAGTCTTATCCGATAGGAACTCAGTTGTTGGATATTTATAAGGATATGCAGTTGCAATTGAAATATCCAGCTATTGTTGCCAAAGTAAATAATGTTACAAGAGATTTAAAATTTAAGGTATATAATCCTAAAAGGGTCTCTTTCATTAGCTATGATACACCTTCGGGTATGAGAGCTTATGTACGTTCTTTATCTTTTATCCTTTGCAAGGCTGTACATGAATTATATGAGGGAGTGGAACTTCGTATAGAACACCCAATATCAAAAGGCTATTATTGTAAGTTGCTTGGCTTAAATAGGGAAGTAACGGAACAAGATGTGGAAAATATCAAACAAAAAATGTATCGTACAATTGAGCAAGATATACCTTTTTTGATGAAGAGTGTTCCTTCTGATGAGGCGATAAATTATTTTGAAAAAAAGAAAGCGTATGATGTCTCTAAATTATTGCAATCATTAGGCCAATTTTACACTAAAATTTATGAATTAGATGGAGAATGGGATAGATTTTTAGGTCCTTTGGTGCCTTCTACAGGATATATCAAAATTTTTGATATTAAACTATATCATGATGGATTGTTTTTGCAAGTTCCCAACAGAATCACTCCGGATAGATTGGAAGATTTCTTCAATCAAGAAAAGTTGTTCGATTCTTTCAGCGAATATACTGAGTGGAATGGAATTATGGGCTTAGGAAATATTGGGGAGATGAATGCAATTGTAAAGCAAAAAGAAAAAATATCCTCCATCATCAAAGTAGCAGAAGCCCTTCAGGAGAAAAAAATAATAAAAATAGCAGATGCTGTTTGTGGACGAGAGGAAGTTAAATTGGCACTTATTGCCGGACCATCTTCTTCCGGGAAAACAACATTTAGTAAACGATTGAGTGTGCAACTTGCTATCAATGGTATTCATCCGATTCCGTTGTCTATGGATAACTATTTTGTTCCGCGAACACAAACTCCAAGAGATGAAAACGGAGAATATGATTTTGAATCTATTTATGCAGTAGATTTAGAGTTGTTCAATAAGCAAGTGAATCAATTGATGAATGGAGAAGAGGTAGAGATTCCTTATTACAATTTTGAAACTGGTGAGCGTGAATATAGAGGTGAAAAATTGAAATTAGGAGAGAACGGAATGTTAGTTATTGAGGGAATTCATGCTTTAAATCCAATGTTGACAGAAAAAATTGATAAGAATAAAATCTTTAGAATTTATGTTTCGGCTTTAACTACAATTTCTGTGGATAACCATAATTGGATTCCTACAACAGATAATCGATTATTGAGAAGGATTATTCGTGATTATAAGTATCGTGGATACTCGGCTATAGAAACGATTAGTCGATGGGCAAAGGTTATGGAAGGAGAGCAAAAATGGATTTTTCCTTACCAAGAGAATGCTGATATGACATTCAATTCGGCTTTGATATTTGAATTGTGTGTACTGAAAAAATTTGTTCAGCCGTTACTTTCCAATGTTCCTGAAAATTCTCCTGTATATCAAGAGGTTTCTCGTCTGAAGAATTTCTTAAACCAATTTTCAGTTGTGCACGAAGAGGAGATTCCATTAACCTCTCTGCTTCGGGAATTTTTGGGTGGAAGTACGTTTAATTATTGAGAGGCTCTTTTCAAAGTTTAGGTAATTTCTATGAATTTTAGTTTGTAGAGTTACCTAAATAATTGTTTGTTCGACTTGAGTAACAAAAGTAACGAAACTTTATTGATTTATTATATGCGACGATTTTATACCTATTTGTCAGTGTTAATACTATGCCTATTTTCATTGAAAACAATAGATGCTCAAACCCCGGCTTTCCCCGGTGCAGAAGGGTTTGCCCGATTAACTACGACAGGAGGTCGTGGTGGTGTTGTTTACCATGTAACAACATTGGAAGATGGAAATAAGGAGGGTACTTTACGGTATGCTGTTGCCCAATCGTGTGCACGAACCATAGTTTTTGATGTATCAGGAATTATTGAGCTACAGTCTGAGTTAAAAATAAGTAATGGTAATCTAACGATTGCCGGTCAAACAGCTCCTGGTGATGGAATCTGTTTAAAAAATTATGGAGTAACTGTGGCAGCCGATAATGTAATTATTAGGTTCTTAAGATTTCGCATGGGTGTGGATAAGCCGGATAGTGATGGAACGATTGATAGAGATGCTATTTGGGGTAGAAATAGGAAGAATATCATCATAGACCACTGTTCTATGAGTTGGTGTACAGATGAATGTGCTTCTTTTTATGGGAATACCAATTTTACTATGCAATGGTGTTTGATTGCAGAAAGTTTGAGAGGATCTTTACATCCTAAAGGTTATCATGGTTATGGTGGAATATGGGGTGGTCAGGGTGCTTCTTTTCATCACAATTTAGTAGCTCATCATAGTAGCCGAAATCCACGTTTGTGTGGCAGTAGATATACTGCACGTCCGGATTTGGAATTGGTTGATATAAGAAACAATGTATTTTACAATTGGGGTAGTATCAATAGTGGTTATGCGGGTGAAGGTGGTTCGTATAATTTTATCAATAATTATTATAAATCCGGTCCCGCTACAAGTTCTTCGATAAAGTATAGAATCTTTCAACCTTCTGCCGATGATGGTTCTAATTCTCAAGAGAAAGGTGTTTATGGAACATTTTATGTCAATGGGAATTTTATGTCGGAGAAAGGGAGTGATTGGGATTGGAATGGAATAAATATCGACAATAAGAATAATTCAGAGATGACTGTGGAGCGAATTAAAGCTTACACGGAATTTTCGGTGGCTGATGTTTCTACGCATAGTGCTGAAAATGCCTTTGAGAAGGTGTTACAATATGCTGGTGCTTCGTTGAAACGGGATGCTGTGGATTCTCGTATTGTTAATGAAACAAAAAATGGGGTATATACCTATAAGGGGTCTGTGCTTGGTGGTTTGGGTATAATTGACTCTCCTGCAGATGTGGGAGGTTGGCCTATATTGAATTCTGCTCCTGCTCAACTTGATACAGACAATGATGGAATGCCGGATAGTTGGGAGGTGCAATTTGGTTTGGATATAAACAACTCTTCAGATGGTAATGGACTTCACGTTAGTGGTTATACTAATCTTGAAATTTATCTCAATGGTATTGTTGAAGATATTATGAGGGGGGGAGTTACTTCTGCTGATGCAATAAGTGAGGTCTATCCTTCGATAGAGACGAATACTTCGCAGCCTATTATAACAAAGACAGGAGCAGGTAGTTCTTCGCAAACAATTGTTTTGGGTTCTGCAATCGTTTCGTTCGGATATAGTTGGGAGAATGGTGAACATGCTTCTGTAGAGGGATTGCCACAAGGTGTGGAAGCTCTTGTTGATACAAAAAATAAAACAATTTCTATATTTGGAACTCCTACAGAGTTGGGTAAATTTCCTTTCTCTGTCTCTATAACACAGGGAGGGCAAAAAGCTGTTAAAGGTGGTGAAATAAATATTATTGATAAGATTGCGTATGATAAAATTTATGATTTTGTTGTTGCCAAAGATGGTTCAGGGGATTTTACTTCGATACAAGCGGCTATAGATGCTGCTCCTGCCAATAGTGAACATCCTATTACGATCTTTATTAAAAATGGGAAGTATGTTGAAAAAGTAAAGCTGTCATCCAATAAAACCAATATTCATTTTTATGGACAGGATGCAGAAAAGGTTATTGTCAGTTGGGACGATATTGGGAATGATTACAATGGTAAAGTGGGTGTTGGAACGATGAATTCGGCCACTTTTCAGGCAGAAGGTGCCGGAATGTATGCAGAGTATGTTACGTTCGAGAACTCGTTCGGAAAAGGTTCTCAAGCTGTTGCCCTTCGTACTGCTTCAGATAGGCAATGTTTTAAGAATTGTAGGTTGTTAAGTTTTCAAGATACTCATTATTCTCACTCTCCTTCTTCTCGTCAGTATTTTTTGAATTGCTTTATTCAGGGTGCAACAGATTATATCTTTGGTAATTCTACAGTTTTGTATGACAAGTGTGAATTTTATTGTTTGAATGGAGGGTATTATATTTCTGCTCCGGCAACCGCGGGAAGAAGTTATACTAACGATATGGGTGAAACTATTCCTTATGGATTAATTTTGAATGAGTGTACGATTTCAAGGGCAAGGGATGTGGCGAACAACTCGTACTATTTTTTACGTCCTTGGAAGGATAAAGGTTCTACCGTTTTAATTAATTGCAAGAGTGATTCGCATATAAAAGAAGAAGGGTGGACTGTTTGGTCAACAGATCCTAATAACGATGCAAGTGATAACCATTTGACTGGCTATTTTGCAGAGTATAATACGATGAATTTAGATGGTAGCCCGGCTAATTTAAGCGGACGTGTAAGTTGGTCGAAAGTCTTGAAGAGCGAGGAGGTAAATAATTTTTATACTCAAGAAAAGATCTTTGCGAATGGTTCTGACATCTGGAATCCTATCCCACTAACCATTGCGCCTCAAGCTCCGAAAAAGGTTGTTTTGGATGGTAATAAATTGAAGTGGACTGCTGTTGATGATGCGATAGGTTATGTTGTGGAACGTGATGATTATGTGTTAACGATTATCAAGGCTGTTTCGTATGAAGATATAACTGCAAATGCAAATATTCAATATACTTATAAAGTCTATGCTGTTGGTCCAAATGGGAATTTAAGTGAAAAAGTGGTAGCGGAGGAGGGTGAGATTGAAACACCGACTTTGTTACCTCCGGCTGAATTGATAAAACATGGTGCCGGTTCATCTTCTCAGACTCTTAAACAAGGAGAAGAAATAGTTGGGTTTTACTATAATTGGACAAATGCAGAAACGGTATCTGTAAAGGGTGTACCGAATGGAATTAGTGTAATAATCAGTAGAGAGGATTCCTCTGTTACTTTTAGTGGTATTGCAGATGACAATGTAGGGGAGTATGAGTATTCTATCGAAACGATTGGTAATGAACAAGGAGCTGTTAAGAAGGGAAAGATTGTGATTATTGGAGAAGAAACGTTCTTACAAGAAAGTTATATGGATTTAATCAAGATGGAGCTATCTCCTAATCCTCTTACAGAACAATCGTCTATCTATTTATCAACATGTTATTCAACTACAATTAATCTTTCGTTGATAGATCTCTCCGGGCGAATTATTTGGATGGATAAAATGGATATAAATCCTGGTTCTTACGTGATTCCAGCCAAGTTACCTCTTTCATCCGGTGTTTATATCTTGAAAATTGAGAGTGCAGAATTTATTATTTGTCGGAAGGTAATGAAATAGGAGTTGATTTTTTTATAACACATAAAATATCCCTTAATGAGTGGTTCTATATAAGCTACTCGTTAAGGGATATATATGTTTAGGCAAGAGCTATGTCTAACGTCATCATGATTACAAAACCGATCATTACGCCTATTGTTCCTAAGTTTGAATGTTCTGTTTTGTTCGCTTCTGGTATGAGTTCTTCTGCCACAACGTAAATCATGGCACCGGCGGCAAAGGAGAGTAGCCATGGCATTACGCTTATCAGAGAGCCGATTAGGAATACACCTAAAATGCCGGATATCGGTTCTACAACACCCGATAAGGTGCCATATATGAATGCTTTTTTGCTTGAAAATCCTTCTTCTTTCAACGGCAGAGAGATTGCTGCTCCTTCTGGTATGTTTTGTAGACCTATTCCAATTCCTAAGGCTAGTGCACTTGCAATAGTGGTGGCTATTGTGTCGCTTGCCATTCCAAAAGTTAATCCTACGGCCATTCCTTCCGGAATATTGTGCAGTGTAACTGCTATAAACAACATGGTACTTCTTTTTAGGGAAGAATTAATACCTTCCGGAGAGGAACTTCCAGGGTGGAGATGGGGTAGAAGTGTGTCTAATAACCATAAGAAACAACCTCCCAATAAAAATCCTCCTGCGGCAGGTATCCATGCTGTGTTCCCATTCTCTTCAGCCATTTCTATTGCCGGAATTAATAACGACCAAATTGATGCAGCAATCATGATTCCGGCTGCAAATCCCATAAATACTTTTTGTAAGTCTGGGTGAGCTCCTTTTTTTATAAAAAATACTGAGGAGGCTCCTATACTTGTACATATAAATGTAAATCCGGTGCCGATAAGTGCTAATAAATAAGGGTTCATACTCTTTTATTTTGCTATTTCAAATATAGTTTTAATTCCTTTTATTTTTTCGTCTTTTATCTTTTTGATTAGGGAGACTATTTTTGTACGTTTAATTGACGCAAAAGAAAAATTTTCTTTCACTTCAATCATTCCTATATCCTCCTTTTCAAGTTCTCCTTTTTTGATGAAAAATCCAACTAAATCGCCTTTACTGATTTTATTCTTTTTCCCTTTACCAATATATAGAGTGGACCATTCGGAAGGTGCAATATTTCTTTTTTCCCCTTCTAAGGTGAAGGGTTGTAAGTCTGAATTTGCTATGTAGTCCGGCAATTTCTCTTCGGCATGTAGCAAAAGATAGGCATTTCCGGATGCAAACATCCTGGCTGTCCTCCCATTTCTATGAGTATAGGCTTCTTGATTGACGGGGATGTGGTAATGAATAATATGCTTGACATCCGTTATGTCTAATCCTCTTGCTGCTAAATCTGTGGATATTAGTATGTTAATACTTTTATTCCTAAATTGAAACAATGATTTTTCTCTCTCAATTTGCTCCATTCCGCCGTGATAAACCTTACAATCAGCTCCATTTTTCTTTAGAAAATTAAAGATTCTCTCAGCAGATTCTCTATAGTTACAGAACACCAATGTAGATTCTCCATCAAGATTTTTGATAAGAAGTAACAGACTGTCCAACTTATCTTTTTGAGGTGAATTAACGCGGTAGAGTGTTAATCCGCTCTCTTTTATCTCTTCTTCTTTGAGGAAATCAAGAACTATTGGATGGTGTAATTTAACAAAGTCCGGAATCTCTTCTGATCGAGTAGCAGAAAGTAACATCTTTTTCTTTATAGAGGTAAGATGCTTGATGATTTCTTCCATCTCATCTTGAAATCCTAATTCCAATGATTTATCAAATTCATCAATTGTCAAGAATAAGATGGATTGAGGAACTATGTTTTCTCTTCTTATATGATCTAAAATGCGTCCGGGAGTACCGATTATTAGTTGTGGTTTATTAGAGAGATTCCTTGCCTCCATTTCGATGGAGTGACCTCCGTAGCAACAGGCGCAATGAAATGGTGAATTCATTCCTTTGAAAACCTGTTCTATTTGTAGTGCCAACTCGCGCGATGGTGCTAAAACCAGGGCTTGGGATTCGTTTGCATCGACTTTTAATTGTCGCAAAAGAGGAAGGAGAAATGCTAATGTTTTGCCAGAACCGGTAGGCGATAATAACAAAACATTTCTACCGGATTCGTTGGCCCGCAAAGACATCTCTTGCATCTCATTTAATTTTTCTATATTTAAAGCCTTTAGGGCATTGGATATGCGTTCTTTCATTTTGTTCCTTTAAAGATAGGTGGTTGAAATTAGCATGATAAGACTTTTTTATAAACATTCATCAAATTTTGAGCAATAGCTTCATCGGAAAAGAATTGAGCATGTTTATAGCCGTCTTGTATCATTTTTTCTTGTAAATTCTTATTTTCTAAAACTTGTAATATTGTTGAACTTAATTCTTCTTCATCATCGCAAGAAACATATAACGCCGCATCTCCTCCGGTCTCTTTAAAGCAACTTCCTTTTGATGTGATGACTGGTGTGCCAATGGTTAAAGCTTCCAGTATGGGTATTCCAAATCCTTCAAATAGAGACGGATATACAAATAGTGTTGCCAATTTATAGAGAGCAGGTAGCGCCTCTGTTTTTACTGCATCTAAGAAGATTAGTCGTTTTTTTATCTTCCATTTTTCTGCCATCTCTATTAACTCTTTTTTGTACTCTTCGCCTCGTCCCACGATAACGAGAGGGAGTTCAATTTTGGGATTTCTCATCGCTTTAAGAATCAATTCGTGATTTTTTCTCCTTTCGATGGCGCATACAATCAACATATATTCAGAGGGAAGATGGTACTCTTTTTTAACTTGTTCTAATACTTTTTCCTCTATTGGATGGCGAAATATGGGGTTACAACCTTGATAAACAATGTCAATTTTATCAGCTTCCACTCCGATGTATTCAATTAAATCAGATTGGGTTTGCTGACTGATTGCAATAATCCGGTCGGCCATTTCGCATCCATGCAAATATTTCTTTTTGAATAAATGTCTGTCGAAAAAAGGGAAGAGTTCCGGATTTTTTAAGAAAATGACATCATGCATGGTAACAACCGTTTTGGCACCTGTTTTTCTTATGCCGTAAGGGAGTTCGTGACTTAGTCCGTGATACAAATCTATTTCGGCATGTTTTATGTCTTTGCAAATAGAGGATGTTCGCCACAATGAAGAAAAAGGGGAGTGTGAATAGAGCCCTTGTGGGCGTATCACTGTCGAGTTTGATTGTAGGGCAGAAACTATAATATCTCTAATTTGAGGTGTAAAGAGATAAAACTTTTCCTCAGGGAAATAGTTTGTCAAGATACGGATTGTATCCCTGCTATAGTTTCCCAAGCCTCGGTAGTTGCAATATGCTCGTTTAGCGTCAATACCAATATTCATAGCTTTTGTTTTAATGAGATACTTCGCACACCATCATCCTCTTCGTTGATATAGACCAAAACTCCGTTGTCGGGAATTAAGTTCTCAATTTTTTCTGGCCATTCAACAAAACAAAGATTCCCGCTAAAGAAGTAATCTTCGTAGCCAAAATCATAGGCCTCTTCTTCTTTTTCTATTCGGTAAAAATCGAAGTGGAAAATAGATTCTCCATTTCTGTCGGTGTACTCATTAACGATGGCAAAAGTAGGACTATTTACAGATTCTGTAACCCCTAATTCTTCGCAAATAGCTCGGATAAAGGTGGTTTTTCCGACTCCCATTCCACCATAGAAGAAGAATAATTTGTTATTGCCCATTTGAGCAATAAACTCCTTTGCAGTTTCTCTTATTGTAGATAAATCTTTTATTACCATGATTATTATTTGATAATTGCAATTTTTGTTACCATTTTAGAAGCCCCGTCTTCCATGGCAGCAAAGACAAAATAGACCCCTGTGGATACTTTCCTTCCATTTTTATCTCTTCCATTCCACGTAAATGTTCCTCCGTTGGAGTAGTCTTCATGCACCACTTTCCCTTCCGAATCAGTAATTCTTACCAAACTATTCTCCATCAACCCAATTACCGATATTACACCGTCAAAAGTTTCTCTTACCGGATTCGGGTAGGCATATACATCAGAGTAGCTCTCTTTTCCTTCTGTTGCATCTGTCATAAATGAAAATAATCCCGTAGAGGTTGCAATCATCAATTCTCCGGTCTCTTTGCTTAGAGCCAAGTCCATGATGTAATTGGATGATAAAGGGCTGTTTTCTGTGGTAAAATGTTCCAGAGTTTCTGTTCCATCATCAGAAAGAAGATACAGACCGGAAGAGGTTGTTCCCACCCATTTACGATTACCGCCATCCACTACAATAGCATTTATTTGTTCGTCAGCCAATAGGTAATCTGCATAATTTTTGTTGTCTTCTCTCGTTATTTTTACGCGACTGACGCGGAAATCGGGATTAAAAATATCCCCTTGATTTTGAATTAATATTGGTCCATTTCCGGTTCCAATCCAAATAACATTATTTTGGTCTTCTGCTATGCATCTGTAGGTGTTGGGTGCGATGTTATTCCCATCTTTATCAGTAAATGAAACGAAAAACTTATGTTTGTCATCCCTTTCATCAAAAGGAGTTTCATTGAGATCGGCAATAAATACGCCCTGTCCGGAGCGGGGACAAAGAGCAAATAGGTAGCCTTTATCGCTGATAAACGTCTCTTTAATGGTCTCTTTAAGTTCTAATTCCGGATAGTAAAGAGATTCCCAATTACCATCATTTTTCATTATCGTGATAGGAGATAACGAAAGCATATTGGCCATCCAAAGGTTATTTTCTTTGTCAAAGAATAGTCCATCAAGCAAAATGCTGTTTCCGGTTGGAGTCAACTCTTCAATATCAGTCCAAAAATGATGTTTAGGCTTATTATCATAAAATTCGAATAAGGATCTCCAACCGCACACATATACACGACGAGGGTCTGTAGGGTCCACAATTGCATCTAATACATCCACAAAAGGCACTTTGTCTATTTTGGTTCCCTCTGGGAAATCGCCATCTTCTGTTGTGTACCAAACGTTATCATCGTAGATTTGAAGTAATCCGGGAGTATTTAAAGCCATAATATCAAAAGGTCCACCACTACCAACAACTATTTTGTCTTGAGAAAACTTTACAAAAGCAACGCTTGCAGATTTAGGCCCGATGGGGAGGTACTTGTCGGTCATTTTCCCATTAACAAGTTTAGTTAAATAAGAATTTCCATTATACTCTTCTATGGTGACCCAATACTCATCTTTGTCTCTATTATATACCATGTCATTCACTTGTGGTAATGGAGTAGAGAAGGTAATTTGTAAATTTTTATCATAGTCGTATAGAGTGTCGTTTGCCCATACAATTAAACTTTCGGCATCTGAAATAACCGGAAGAGAATCTGCACTTTTTAGTAACGTACAATCACTTCCGTTTAGTGTGAAAATATTGTTATTGCATACCGCAATAAGTTGATTAGCGTATGAACAAAGTCGACTGATTTTTTTTCCATCAAGCGTAGGAATTGATAAACTCTCCCATTGAGAAAAATCAGCTAAATTTCCATTGGTTAAGTTTCCCCTTTTTATTCCGGAAGGTGTAAGTGCATAGATTGTATCATTCTTAATTTTTACTTCCGTAATAGCTTCGTACTCTCCATTTTTACCTATTATGTAGGTGTCTGCTACCTCTGCTTTAGGTATATTAATAACCAAAATTCCAAAATCGCAAGCCAAATAGGCATATTTCCCTTCTACAAAAATTCTATTAACATTTTTTCCTGAAATATCTTTTCTCTTTAGGTCGGAAATATTAGTAATGCTACCATTTTTAAGTAAGTCGATATTGCAATTGTCGTATGCGATTATAAGTGTGTTGTAATCATCGCTATATCCAATTTGTTTAACAATACCATCATTCAATCCATCTATTTTGGTAAGCGCTTTGATACTCTCTAATTCTTTGTCAATATAGAAGAGGGAGCCCTTACTAACACAATATATCAATTCCTCTGTTTGAACGATTTGTTCACAATTGCTATAAGAAAAGAATGCCTTCCAACTCCCCATTTTTTGAGAAAAAATTGGAATTTGCAGGAGTAGCAAAAATAATATGATAACATACTTTCTCTTCATTTTACTTGATATTTTCATGTTTTGATAAAAATTCTATTAATTTTTCTACGGCCTTGCCGCGGTGACTGATTCTATTTTTTTCATCCATAGAGAGTTCTGCAAAAGATAGATTATAACCATCTGGTTGGAAAATAGGGTCATACCCAAATCCTTTACTACCATGACGTTCTGTAAGGATTGTACCCTTGGCAACACCCTCAAAAAGGTATTCTTTACCATCAATGATTAGAGCTATTACAGTGCGAAAGCGGGCATTTCGATTTGATTTATCCTTTAAGTTATTAAGCAATTTATCCATGTTGGCTTCAGAATCTTTTGCTTCTCCGGCATATCTTGCAGAGTAAACTCCCGGTTCGTTATTCAAAATCTCAACCTCTAATCCGGTATCATCGGCAAAGCAATTGCATCCATAGTTATTGTAGAGGTAATGAGCCTTTTGTAGAGCATTGCCTTCTAATGTTCCAGAATCTTCTGGAATTTCTTCTGTGCAACCTATCTCTTTAAGTGTGGAAATTTCAAATATTCCACCTAATTTATTTCTAATTTCTTCCACCTTGTGTTCGTTGTTAGTGGCAAAAACTAATTTCTTCATATGCTATTTTTATCTAATTACACTGCAAATTTAATCATAATTTGATGCAAAAAAGTGCGATTTTATCGAAAGATTTTACTAATGTAACAATTTTTACCATTATTTGAAACATAATTAAACTCTGCATTTAATCATTTGCACTACTTTTGCATCAATAACGGAGTAAAAATGATTTTAATTTCGTTCTCAGGAAACATTTATACTTTATATTAGTTTGCCACAACCACTCTGTGAAGAGCCAGTTGTGGTTTTTTTTTTATTAGAAATCAATGTAGATAAGAAAACATCTTTCATTGTAATGGGGCTAATCAATAAAGAATGAATCATAATGAAATCATTCCGATAAAAATTAAACAACTTTTATTATCTTTGCACCGGTACAAATATACATTAAATATTGAAATGGCAAATAGTTTTGAAATGATTGCCAAAACTTTTCAAGGATTGGAAGAGGTTTTGGCGAAAGAACTGGAAGAGTTAGGCGCAAGTCAAATTGAAATTATTCGGAGAGGTGTTCGGTTTTTTGGCGATAAAGAGATGTTGTATAAGGCTAATTTTTGTTGTCGAACAGCATTGCGGATCTTAAAGCCGATTTATCAATTTGACGCTTCAGATACAGAGGAGGTGTATCAAAAAATTAAAGCCTTTGATTGGTCTCAATTTTTGGATACTAAAAAAACTTTTGCCATTGATTCTGTTGTTTATTCCGATACATTTAAGCATTCAAAATTTCTTGCCTATAAAATTAAGGATGCAATTGTAGATTATTTTATGGAGAAAGATGGTGAGCGTCCTTCTGTTCGAGTGACTAACCCTGATTTGCAATTAAATATTCATGTTGCTCAAGAACATTGTACTCTTTCTTTAGATAGTTCCGGTGATTCTCTACACATCAGAGGATATAAAGAGGAGCAGACGGAGGCTCCTTTGAATGAAGTAATGGCAGCAGGCTTACTAAAATTGTCCGGTTGGAATGGTCAATCAGATTTTATGGATCCTATGTGTGGGTCTGGGACAATTGCGATAGAAGCTGTTTTGATGGCTTTGAATATTGCTCCTGGAGTTTATCGAAAAGGTTTTGCATTCGAAAAATGGGCTGATTTTGATGAGGAACTTTTGCAAAATCTCTATAATGACGATTCTAATGAAAGAGAATTCCGTTTTAAGGCTTATGCTTCTGACATTTCATCGCAAGCTTTAAGAATAGCGGAACGGAATGTAAAGAGTGCCGGATTGTCTAAATATATAACTTTATCCCATAAGCCGTTTCAATCCGTGGATAGACCTCAAGAGGATACATTTATACTGTTTAATCCTCCATATGGTGAGCGGTTGCGAATGAATAGTCTTGCTACTTTATATGAAGAGATGGGAACAAAGTTAAAGAAAGACTTTACTGATATGTCGGTTTGGATGATAACAGTGTCTAATGAAGCTACGGATAAAATAGGTTTGCGTCCTTCGGAAAAATATCATCTCCTAAATGGTAGTTTGGAGTGTGAGTTTAGGAAATATGAGATGTTTAAGGGTAGGAGAAACGACTATTTGAAAGAGAGAGAAGATAAACAGAGGGAGCAAAATAAGGAGGAGAATAATTCATGGAATGGGGTTTATCTTCGTAGTAGGCGTGACTATTGGGAAAGGGAGAGTTTGCAAGAGGATGAATTGAGTGAATATCATCGTCGTAGGCATGAGGAATTTGCAAAGAGAAATAGTAGAGGAGAGAGAAACGAAAAGAAAGAACCGCGCGACAAATTTTCAAGAAGAGGTGTGGCAAGTGAGAATAATAGAAGTGAGAAACGATTTGATAGTCGAAATAAAAAGTCACTTGGGAGACGAGAGGGTCGAGGAGGCTTTGGGAAACGAGATAATAATTAATCGTCATAAATGGTACTTCTATTGATATAGGTAAGTTCTGTGAATTAGGTTGAGATAATTTTGGGAGGCGTTTGGTTTAGATGATATTTAAGAGTGAAACGAAAATTGTGAAAGAGTCAATATAGTTATGTAGGCATAATGTATTGGAGAGCTCGGAAAGATTTTTTAGAATTAAGAAACTGTTTAAATTTTATTATTAAGCAGTTTTTGAATTTTACTCTTTATTTTTTTTGTATCTTAGAGACGTTTTTCAGCCTATTTTCACTATTTTTGGAAGGTAGAGAGCTATTAACTGTAAATAATATTAAAAATCGCTCTCAAATATGCTCGAAATAAAATTTAAGCAACTACTAAAAAACTATAAAATGTAGCTTGTTGACGTTGTCTGAATTGTTGGATTGCTAAAAAGTATATTGTGATATGAAAGATTTGGTAAAAGATATATTAAAATATGAATCAGAAGCTGTGATGAATATTCCGGTTACTGATGAGTATGAAAAGGCTATAGACTTGATCGTAGAGCAAGTTCATGATAAAAAGGGGAAATTAGTAACCAGTGGAATGGGGAAGGCTGGTCAGATTGCTTTGAATATTGCAACAACATTTAGTTCAACCGGGACACCATCTGTATTTCTTCATCCGAGCGAAGCACAGCATGGAGATTTGGGCTTGTTGCAACCTAATGATATAATGTTGCTTATCTCCAATTCAGGAAAGACAAGAGAAATTATAGAATTAATAGGATTGGCGAGAGGATTATATTCTGATATAAAGATTATAGTAATAACAGGAAATGCAGAGAGTGTTTTAGCAAAAGAAGCAGATGCACTATTATATACAGGTAATCCTTCTGAGGTTTGTACGTTAGGATTAACGCCAACAACATCTACAACAATAATGACAGTGATAGGAGATGTTTTGGTTGTAGGGACCATGAAACGCATAAAATTCACGAATAAAGAGTACGCCAAAAGGCATCATGGAGGGTACTTAGGAGAAAAATCTCGCTATCAAAGTAAAAAAAATTGAAAAAATATTTGGTAGATAAAAAAATTGCATTACCTTTGCACTCGCAAACGAAACGAAAGAATCGCTGCAAGGCTGGCCTCTTCGTCTATCGGTTAGGACAAAAGATTTTCATTCTTTAAAGAGGGGTTCGATTCCCCTAGAGGCTACTAATAATTAAAAAGACATATTGAAATGGCAAATCACAAATCATCTATCAAAAGAATCAGACAGACTGAGAAAAGAAGATTGCAAAATAGATATTACGCAAAAACAACTCGTAATGCAGTTCGTAAGTTGCGTGCTATGAAAGAGAAAGAGGAAGCAGTTAAACAATTGCCTATCGTTTCTTCTATGTTGGATAAATTGGCTAAGAGAAATGTTATCCATAAAAACAAAGCTGCAAACTTGAAGTCTAAGTTGGCTAAAATGATTAACAAACTTTGATTCTTAGGTAAAGTAGAATAGAGCCTTCCTAATTTTAGGGAGGCTTTTTTGTTTGCTAAAGATCTACCTTTTTCTTACTATTTTTTCTTTCAGACTTCTTTTGGATCACCGTAAATTTTCGGTGGAGATGTAAAAAAATTAGGCAAAAATAGTTTTTAGTCTAAAGAGGAAGAAAGGTATGTCGCTGACACCTCGGAATTGATTTCTAAAAGCCTTTACTTTTGCATTGAAACTCTCG